>RXJQ01000032.1 GCA_003963115.1 Burkholderiales bacterium | reverse complement strand
GCTTTGCCGTGGTGGCCGACGAGGTGCGCAAGCTGGCCGAACGCAGCCAGGAAGCCGCGCAGGAGATCGGCGAAGTGGCCAAGTCCAGCGTGTCACTGGCCGAACGTGCCGGTGAACTGCTCGACGCCATCGTGCCGTCCATCTCCAAGACATCGGACCTGGTGCAGGAGATCGCCTCGGCCTCCAACGAGCAATCGTCCGGCATCGGCCAGATCAACACGGCTGTGACCCAACTGTCGCAGCTGACGCAAGAGAATTCCAGCGCCTCTGAAGAGCTGGCCGCCACAGCAGAAGAGATGAGCAGCCAGGCCGAGCAACTGCAAGAGCTGATGAGCTTCTTCTCCACGGGTGAAAGCCAGTCCGCCGCCGTCAAGACCAAGCAGGCCCTCTCCCGCATGACGCAGGCGCCCGCCAAGACCAGCTCATACAAGCCGGCTTCGAGCACCCACAAGACGCTGGGCAGCAACCGCCGCAAACATGACAAGGCCGAGCCCGTCAGCCAGCACGAGTTCGTCAAGTTCGAGGAGTAAGCCATGAGCGCACTCACTCTGAACAAGGCCATCGAGGCCGGGCGCCATGCGCACCAGCCCGGTGAAGGCAACATGATCAGCCAGTACCTGATCTTCAGCCTCGGCGGCGAACTCTTCGGCGTCGGCACCCTGCGCGTGCGCGAGATCATCGAATGGGGCAACCTCACCACCGTGCCGATGATGCCCGCCTTCATGCGCGGCGTGATCAACCTGCGCGGTGCCGTGGTCCCCGTCATCGATCTGAATGCACGCTTCGGCCGCGCCCGTACCGAGGTCTCGCGCCGCACCTGCATCGTGATCCTCGAAGTGCAGGCCGATGAGGACACCTTCGTGCTGGGCGTCATCGTGGACGCCGTCAGTGCCGTGCGCCAGATCGAGCGCAGCCAGATCGAGCCGCCGCCGTCCTTCGGCACCCGCATCCGCGCCGACTTCATCGACGGCATGGCCAAGGTCAACTCGGGCTTCGCGATCCTGCTCAACCTGGGCATGGTGCTGTCAATCGACGAGCTCTCCGATCTGCAAACCTTCGATTCGGCAGACGCGCACGCACCTGCCTGAGAGCGCACATGGCCGGCAAACACGCGCACAATGTGCTGCGTGTCCGCCACCATGCCGCCATCCGTCCCCGATGACACGGTGCCCCAGGTCACGCTGTGGACCGTCCGCATGGGCGACTGCCACGACGAAGACCTCCGCGCCGCCTACCTTGCGCTCCTCGCGCCAGCCGAACAAGCCCGGCTGGCGCGTTTCGTCTTTGAGCAAGACCGGCATGCCTACCTCGTGTCCAGAGCCCTGGTCAGGACCGTGCTGGGCCAGCTGACAGGCCTGCCGCCCCAAGACCTGTCCTTCGATGCCGGCCCGCAAGGCAAGCCTGCGCTTGCTTCTTCGGGCACCCCGGCAGGCGCCTCATGGCCATTCAACCTGACCCACACGCGCGATCTGGCCATCCTCGCGGTGACGCAGGACCGCGCCGTGGGCGTGGACGTCGAGTCGATGGATCGCCCCGCCCCCATTGACGTCGGCCTGCGCCAGTTCGCGCCCCTGGAATCACGCGCACTGGCCGATCTCGCTGGCTCACCCGACGCGCAAGCGGCTCACTTCTGGTCCCTGTGGACGCTCAAGGAAAGCCTCATCAAAGCCACGGGCCAGGGCTTGACCACGCCCCTGAATCGCTTCGGCTTTGCCTTGACACCCGACACCGTGTCGCTGCAATGCCATCCGCACACCCCTGAGGGCGACAGCACATGGTGGCTCGCGCAATGGCAGCCCTCCGAGCGGCACATGGCCGCACTGTGCGTCGAAACCCTGCGCAGCGATGGCGCCGCACCCCTCGTGCAGGCGGTGTACACCGTGCCGCTGCGCCAACAGCGTCCGCTTGCCTTGCACATCAGCAGAAGCTCAGGGGCGATCTGATGACAACGACCACAATCCACCGCCAAACGTGCATTGGGTCACGCCCCGCCGCGCGGCCACACGGGAAGCACCGGTCAAGCCACTGTGCAAGCGAGCCGAAAATAGCGATAACGACCGCCTGCTCGGGCGGCGCTTTCGCCTTGGCATGATCGAACCGGTTCAACTGTCACCGTTGCCTCATACCGCTTCATTCCTCAATCACGAGGACGAGGCCGATGGCGCGCCGCTGTCTGGCAGGCCAGGCCAAGATGCCATCCCAACGAGCGAATTCGAGGCCGCCCAGCATCAAGGCTTCTTCACCCTGCGCTTTTCACCCGCCCTGGAGGCCCACTTTCAGGCGGACAAAGCTGCTGAGCGCCTGCAGCTGCTGCATGTCGGCATCCTGATGTCCGTCATCCTGTCAGCTGGCATGCTCGGCCCCGATTGGCTGATGGTGCCCGATCGGTTCGGCCAGGCCATTCAACTGCGGCTCCAGCTGTTTGGCCCCTTCCTGGCCTTCACCGCCTTCCTGCTCCCCAGGATCCCCGTGGTCTGGCGCGAATGGGTCGGCGTGCTCAACAGCCTGCTGGCGGCCAGCATCATCGTCAAACTCTGTCTGAGCAGCGAGGACGTGCTGGGCCCGCCCTACCTGGTCAGCCTCAGCCTGATCCTGCTCTACAACGGCGGCGTGGTGCGCACGCGGTTCTGGCAGTCCCTGCTCATCGACATCCTCATCCTGCTCATGTTCGGCCTGGCGGTGCAGTCCCTGCCCAACCCCAATGTGCCCGTGATGGTGGGCGTGGCGCTGATCATGGTCTCCACCACCGTCTTCACCCTCTACGGCAGCTACTGGCAGGAGCACGAGGAGCGCACCAACTGGCTGATGCTCAAGCACGAGCACACGCTGATGGACAAGCTGGAAAGCGGCAACCAGCGCATGGACGAGCTGACCCGCTTCGACCCTCTGACTGAAATAGCCAACCGCCGCCACTTCGACGAGTTCCTTGAGCAAGTCTGGTCGCGCGCTCAGCAAGGCGACCGCGATGTCGCCCTGCTGATGATGGACATCGACCATTTCAAGCGCTACAACGACCACTATGGCCACCCTGTGGGCGACGCCTGCCTCAAGGAGGTGGCCGCCACCTTGGGCCGGCACCTGCGCAAGCCGGGTGACCTCGTGGCCCGCTTCGGTGGAGAGGAGTTCATCGCCGTGCTCAGCCAGACCAGCCTGCCAGACGCCACGACCGTGGCCGAGCGCGTGCGCGAGGCGATCTGGCAGTTGCAGCGGCCACACGAAGCCTCCGCCACGCAGGACCGTGTCACCCTCAGCATCGGTGTGGCCAGCCTGCCTGCCAACGCACCCGATGCCAGCATCGCCCGGCTGCTCCAGCAAGCCGATGCGGCACTCTACCAGGCCAAGTCCGAAGGCCGCAACCGCGTCTGCGCCGCAGCGCAAGCCTGCTGAGCATGGCCTTGCCCACCCGCATCACGCTGCCCCCAAGGCAGGCCATCGAGCCGACCGGTGAGGTCGACCGCAACGAGGTGGCAACCGCCACAGTGGCCTTCGACAGAACCTTGTCGTGGATGCGCTTTCCTACTGCGCTGGAGCAGCAGTTCCTCAGCGACAGCGCACAGCGGCGGCTGATCTACTTCATGCTCAGCGCCTTGCTGTCGCTGTTCATCTTCAACGGCTTCCTGCTGGTGGACTACCTGATGGTGCCCGATGTGTTCGAGCTCGCCATCAAGGTCCGCCTGGCCTGGTTCACGCCCTTTGCCGTCATCAGCCTGATGCTGACGTGGTGGTGCCGCCAGTACTTGCTGCAAAAGGGCTGGCATCTCGTGGTCGAGTACCTGGTGCTGCTCAGCGGCGTGCTCGCGGCGGCCTGCCTGGCCTACATCCTGTCGAGCAGCCACGCGCCCAACAGTCAGTACTACCACGTCGGCCTGATGGTCGTGATCGTCTACGGCAACCTCGTGCAGCGGCTGCGCTTTTGGTATGCGGTGGCCTTTTCCCTGATCGTCTATTGCATCCACATCACCGGCGTGCTGATGGTGCAGTCCTTCAACCCCCGGCTGATCCCGCCCATGGTAGCCCTGATCGGCGCCACGCTGATCTTCACCTTGATGGCCAACTATGCGCTGGAGCGCGATGAGCGCCGCCAGTACCTGCTCTCGCTGCGCCGCAAGCACCTGCTCAAGGATTTAGGCGATGTGCAACGCCGCCTGCAGCAGCTCGCGCGCGTGGACAGCCTCACTGGCCTGTTCAACCGCCGCCACTTCCAGGAATACCTCCAGCAGACCTGGCAGCGTGCCCAGCACGACCACGCCCACGTGGCCATCGTGATGCTGGATGTCGACCACTTCAAGCAGTTCAACGACCGCTACGGCCACCCTGCTGGCGACCAATGCCTGGTGCAGGTGGCGCAGGCCATGCAGGACAGCCTGCGCCGCCCGGGCGATCTCGTGGCGCGCTATGGCGGCGAGGAGTTCATCGCCGTGCTGCCGGGCGCCGACGCCGACACAGCCCGCAAGGCAGCCGAGCGCATCCGCGAAGCGGTGACCCAATTGGGTTTGGCGCACGAAGCCTCGAGCACGGCCGCCACGGTGACGGTCAGCGTGGGCGTCTCCAGCTGCCGCGCCCGCGAACACACCCGCGAGCAAGACCTGATCGCCGCCGCCGATTCCGCGCTCTACAAGGCCAAGCGACAAGGCCGCAACCAGGTGGCCTCGCTGTCCTTGTGAGCTTGCGCCCTCACTGGGCGCGCAGCAAGGCGTCGACCATGGCCAGCGAGTAGCGACGCGCCACCGACTGGATGAAGCGCGGGAAGTCGACATGGGCCTGGTCATCGGCACGGTCCGAGATCGTGCGGATGACGGTGTAGGGTACGCCGAAGTCATGGCAGACCTGGGCCACCGCCGCCCCCTCCATCTCGACAGCCAATGCGGAAGGTAGTGCCTGCTTCAATGCCGCGCACGCTTGCGCCGAATGCACGAACTGATCCCCACTGACGATCAAGCCCTGGTGCACCCTGGGCAGAGCCAGGCCGAGTTCGTCCAGGTGCACATCGGCCAGCGTGTCGCCAGCCACCAGCGCCGATGGGGCCAGCGCCTGCTCGACCGTGGCCCGCACCGCTGCAGTCTGATCCGCTGACGGACGCAACATGCTGAGCCCCGTGCCAGGCAGCTCAAAGCGCGGGAACAAGGGTGAGGCGTCCATGTCGTGCTGCACCAGCGCATCGGCCACCACCACATCGCCCACGCGCACGCCATCGCCCAGGCCACCGGCCACACCCGTGAAGACGATCTGCCGGACGCCAAAGTGCTCGATCAGCACCGTGGTCGTCGTGGCCGCCGCCACCTTGCCGATGCGTGAGAGCACCGCCACGACTTCGCGGCCATGCAGGTGCCCGATCCAGAACGCCCGGCCGGCCCGGTGTTGCGCGGTCTCGTCCGGCATGAGGTCCAGCAAGGCTTGCAATTCTTCGGGCATGGCGGCCATGACACCGATACGGCCGGTTCGTGTGAGCATGAAATGAGCTTAGCAAGAAATGAAAAAACCACCCCTTGGGGTGGTTGCCAAAGCCCGAAGGCACCAACCCGCCCCCGATGCGGACACCGCTGGGCAGGTTGTCGACCCTGTTGCCAGCGTCGAGCATGATAAAAATCCCTGAGAGGCGCCGCTTTGGACATCATGATTTCAGCGCACAATTCATTTTATCGGTCATATTTGCCTCTTTTGAGCGTAAAAGAATTTTTGTTACCTTGTTGCGTATACCGGGCCGCACTGTTTGACGACGCCATCTTTTGAGAACCATGAAAGCCCCATTGAAAGCAGAAGACTCCCAGACCAGCGCCTGTCTGTCCTCGCTCATGATGCGGCGCGGCGTCGCCCCTCGGCATCAGGCCGCAGAAATCGCGCGAATATGCGCGATTTCTGTCAGCCAGGCGCGCCGCAAGCTGCGTGGCGCCGTCTGGCTGTTCAACGAAGTGCAGGCCATCTGCCAGCACTTCGGCGAAACGCTGGACGCGGTCTTCCACACCCCTGTGCTGCAAGGCCAGGCCCTGTCGCCACTGGGCGTGTCGCCAGCGGTGGCCAGCTACCCGGCCACCATGCTGATCGACGGCCAAAGACTGGCCTGCGACATCGAACTGGGGCCGCTGTGCACCTCCGCTGAAGCGCAATCCTGCCAAGGGCTCATCGCCTTCCACCGGCCCCAGGACGGCTGGCTGGTCACCGGCTCGCAAAGCCCGCAGGCAAAGGCGCGAACCGGCCCCCGCTACGTGGTGGAGCAGCTGCAACTGCGCAACCCTGTGGCGCAGGCCAAGGCACGCATCGCCGTGCTGGACGACGACATCGGCTCGGCCGGCGCCCTGACCGACTGGTTCAACGAAGTGGGCTACGAAGCCCATGCCTACACGCGCTCGGAAGACCTGCTGGCCCAACCGCTCACGGACCACGACGCCTTTGTCGTCGACCTGATCCTTGCCGGCGGTCAGACTTCGCAAGCCCTGGTCGAGCGCATCCGCCAGGCGCAACCCGACGCCCCCATCGTGCTGCTCACCGGCCAGTTGCGCGATGGCACCGCGTCAGAGGCTACGCTGGCCACCATCTTGCGCACGCAAGGCGTCACCTTCTTCGAAAAGCCAGTACGCCCTGCCGTGCTGACCGCCGCGATCCAAAGCAGCCTGGATCGGCTCATGCCCCAGCATGCCTGAGCCTGACGGCAGCCAGCACCAGGCTCACGCGCAAGCCCGGCTGATCCGCTGGGTCTGCGCCCTGAGCGCCATTGCGGCGCTGAGCACCTGGTCCTTCGACCACGTCCAAGGCCTCAACACCCCTTGGGACGACATCGGCGCGCCCTTCATCGCCCTGGTCTATGCGCTGGCGGCCATCATGCTGCACTGGCGGCCCGCCTGGCTTGACGCCATCGTCATCTCGGCCCTGCTGCCCACCTGCGTCTACTACCTGGGCGTGCTGTACTTCACCGCAGGTAACCTCACGCCCACCGGCCTGTATTCCATGGCCGCCAACGCCCAGTACATGCCGCTCTACTACGTGGGCGCCTTCGTGGCCCTGCGTCGCCACGCCGCGCTGATGTGCTGGCTCAACTACGCGGGCGTGGCCGGGCTCTATCTGGTCAGATACGGCTGGCCTGGAGCAGACCAAGGCGCCACCCACAACCCCAATGCCCACGTCTGGGCGACGCTGCTCATCTCGCACCCCTGCTACATCGTCGCGCTGCACTACATCACCGCGCTCAAGGGCCGCCTGCGTGCCACCGAGCTCGCATCGCACCTGAGCAAGGAGCGCTTCCTGGCCATGCTCTCGCATGAGATCCGCAGCCCGCTGCAAGCCATGCTCGGCTCGATCGACCTGCTTGCCATCAAAGCGCACACCCCACCCGAGATGCGTGCCATCGATCGCATCCGCAAGGCCGCTGGCCAGCTCGACACCCACTTGCGCGACATCACCGAGTACACCCGCCTGGAGCATCCCAACTGGCGCATGCAGCCTCAAGAGGTAGACCTGTTCCCGCTCGCGCAAGACGTGTGCGACAGCTACCAGGCAAGGGCCCAGGCCAAGGCCATCGAGTTGGTGCTGGAACAACCTCAGGCCATCGCATCCTTACCGCCTGCATTGACCAGCGACCCGGCCCGCGTGCGCCAGATCCTGTGCAACCTGATCAGCAACGCCATCAAGTACACCAGACAAGGCCGCATCACCGTGCGCATCGAATGGGATGAGCCCGCGCAATGCGTGCACCTCTCGGTCAGCGACACCGGCATCGGCATCGCCCCCTCAGATCAGCAGCGCATCTTCGAGCCCTATGTGAGGCTGGAGGTGCGACTGGACGTGCGGCCGCAAGAAAGCCCTCCTGCGCAGCCCGAAGGCACGGGGCTGGGCCTGGCGGTCGTCAAGCGCCTGGTCGACCGGCTGGGCGGCAGCTTGCACCTGTACAGCGAGGTCAACAAGGGCAGCACCTTCACGGTGACCTTGCCGCTGCAGGCCTGACAATCGGGGCTCAGACCACGCCCCACCCCAACCCGCAGGACCACCATGACGCAAGCCCTCCAGACGCTTCCTCTCGGCACCCCTTTGTCTCCTTCGGCCGCACGGGTCATGCTGCTGGGCGCCGGCGAGCTTGGCAAGGAAGTGCTGATCGCGCTGCAGCGCCTGGGTGTGGAGACCATCGCGGTGGACCGCTATGACCACGCCCCCGGCCAGCAGGTGGCGCACCACAGCCGCACCATCACCATGAGCGATGCGAGCCAGTTGCGCACCCTCATCGAAACCGAGCGCCCTCATCTGGTCGTGCCCGAGATCGAGGCCATCGCCACACCCGTGCTCGAAGAGCTCGAAGCCAAGGGCCTCGTGCGCGTGATCCCGACCGCCCGCGCCGCGCGCCTGACCATGGACCGCGAAGGCATCCGCCGCCTGGCCGCCGAAACCCTGGGCCTGCCCACCAGCCCCTACCGGTTCTGCGACTCGCTGGCCGAGCTGCAAGCCGCCATCGACACAGGCATTGGCTACCCCTGCATCGTCAAGCCCGTCATGAGCTCATCGGGCAAAGGCCAGAGCAAGATCGATGGCCCGGCCGACGTGCAAAAGGCCTGGGACTACGCCATGGCTGGTGGCCGTGTGAGCCATGGCCGGGTCATCGTCGAAGGCTTCATCGACTTCGACTACGAGATCACCCAGCTCACCGTGCGCGCCGCCGGCCAAGGCGCTGCACAGGGCCAGGTCGCCACCTATTTCTGCGAACCCATCGGCCACCTGCAGGTCAGCGGCGACTATGTCGAAAGCTGGCAGCCCCATCCCATGAGCCCCGAGGCCCTGCGCAAGGCGCGCGAGATTGCCAAGACGGTGACCGACAACCTGGGCGGCCAAGGCCTCTTCGGCGTCGAACTCTTCGTCAAGGGGGACCAGGTGTGGTTCAGCGAAGTGAGCCCGCGCCCGCACGACACCGGCCTCGTCACCCTGTCCACGCAGGTGCAAAGCGAGTTCGAGCTGCATGCCCGCGCCATCCTGGGCCTGCCCGTGGACACCAGCCTGCGCAGCACCGGCGCCTCGGCCGTGATCTACGGTGGCGTCGATGCGCAGGACATGGTGTTCGACGGCCTGGCCCAAGCCTTGTCAGAGCCCGGCACCGACATCCGCCTGTTCGGCAAGCCCGAGAGTTTCGTCAAGCGCCGCATGGGCGTGGCCCTGGCCACCGACAGCACCATCGAGGCGGCGCGTGACAAGGCCCGCAAGGCCGCGGCCAAGGTCAAACCGCGCTCTGCACGCTGACGAGTCAATCCTTGAAATTGGCCTCGGTCGGCATGGACTGCCGCAGGCCAGGGTCGATCGCGCCGGCCTTGGCCACCAGTGCCGCCATGTCGGTGATCTCGATCTCGGCATAGTGCAAGGCCAGCACGCGCTCGCGCTCCAGTGCCCGCAAGGCCTTGTTGATGGTCTGGCGCGACACGCCCAACATGCGCGCCAGGTACTCTTGCGGTAGCCGCACACGCCGCCTCACGCTGGGGTTGGTGGACTGTCCGAAGTTCGTCGCCGAAAATAACAGACGGCGCGCCACCAGTTGCTCGATCGACAAGCTCGCGTTGTCTTCGATGGCCGTGAGAATCAGGCGCAGCTTGGCGCAGGCCAGCCGGGCCAGGTCACGCCAGTTCTCGGGGTGCTCATGCAGCCACTCCAGCAACAGCGGCCCGCTGACCACCATCACGGTGCTGTCGGTATCGGCAATGGCGTCCTGGCTACGCGGCAGGCTGTCAATCGCAGAGATTTCACCGAACCAGTGATAGGGCTCCACGTACATCGTCAAGCGGTGCGTGCCGTCCTTGGGGTTGACCGATCCCAGTTTGAGGGCACCGGCCACGACACAGCACAGGCTGTCTTGCGCCTCGCCCCGCGAAAACAGGATTTCACCCGACCGGATGTGCCACAAGCGTGAGCGTTCCACCAGGGCCTGCTGAAATGGCTGCGGACAGCTCGCAAACCACAAATGGGACTTCAAAGCCGGCAGCAAAGTCAGCGGTGTGGATTCGGTACGTCGGGCCATTGTTTCGTCAAACGGTAAACGAGGTAAGAGCTTTCCCTAACATCCCCTGAAATGGTTAGATGAGTCGCATCAAATTGTCCAAGTATTGACAATCTAATTGAGACAAACCTCATACGATTGGCTCAGTATCTATGAAAAACCCTTAGTTAGTCCTATGAGCAATTCACCTGCAGTGCACCCCGGCGCCATTCTCCGCGCCAAGTTCATGGAACAACACGGCCTGTCGGCCAGCGGCTTGGCGATTCGCCTGCACGTGCCGGCGCCCCGCGTGAACGACATCGTGCGTGAGCGCCGCGGTATCAGCCCGGACTCTGCGTTGCGTCTGGCGCGCTTCTTCGGCACCACGCCGCAGTACTGGATGGACCTGCAAACGGCTTACGACCTGCGCGTGGCCGAGGAACTCGCTGGCGAGCAGATCCGCCGCGAAGTGGCCCCTGTCCCGAGCGCTGAAACCCCGGTGCTGGCCGCAGCCTGATCACAGCAAGCGAAGTAAGCAAAAACGGCCCGGTACACGGGCCGTTTGCTTGAGTGCGATCAACGCACACCAAATCAACCCAATTGGGTTAGATTTTCACTGGAACGCGACTTCAGCGAAGCTGCGCAGCTTGCGGCTGTGCAGTTGACCAGCCATGTTGACCCTTAAACGCTCGATGGCGCGCAGACCAATGCGCAGGTGCTGGTCAACCCGCTCGCGGTAGAACTGGTTGGCCATGCCCGGCAGCTTGAGCTCGCCGTGCAAAGGCTTGTCGCTCACGCACAGCAGGGTTCCGTAGGGCACTCGAAAGCGAAAGCCATTGGCCGCGATGGTGGCGCTCTCCATGTCCAGCGCCACCGCGCGGCTCTGACTGAAGCGGCGCTCCGGCTCGCGCTGTGGCAACAGCTCCCAGTTGCGGTTGTCGGTGGACGCCACCGTACCCGTGCGCATGATGCGCTTGAGCTCGTAGCCATGCAGCTGCGTGACATCGGCCACCGCACCTTCCAGTGCCAGCTGGATTTCAGCCAGCGGCGGGATGGGCACCCACAGCGGCAGGTCTTCATCGAGCACGTGGTCCTCACGCACATAGCCATGGGCCAGCACGTAGTCGCCCAACTGCTGCGTGTTGCGCAGGCCCGCGCAGTGGCCCAGCATGATCCAGGCATGCGGACGCAGCACCGCGATGTGGTCGGTCGCCGTCTTGGCATTGGCCGGCCCCACGCCGATGTTGACCATGGTGATGCCGCTGCGGTCCTTGCGGATCAGGTGATAGGCCGGCATCTGCGGCAGGCGCGGTGGCACCGCACCCAGCGCATCCTCGGCCTCAATGGCCTGCCCCACACGCCGTGTGATCACATTGCCCGGCTCCACGAAGGCGATGCAGTCGTCGTCATCACGCGGATTCTTGGGGTCGGGCGCACGCCGCATCAGCTCGTGGGCCATGCGCACGAACTCATCGATGTAGAACTGGTAGTTCGTGAACAGCACGAAGTTCTGGAAGTGCTCGGGCGTGGTCCCCGTGTAATGGCGCAGGCGATGCAGCGAGTAGTCCACGCGCGGCGCCGTGAACAGCGACAGCGGCCTCACGCCACCGCGCGTCTCGTAAGTACCGTTGGCGATGCCATCGTCCATCGACGCGAGGTCAGGCAGGTCGAACAGATCGCGCAGCAGCAGGCGCCGCTCGGATGACAGGCTGCCCTCCAGGTGCTGGTGCTCCGCAAGGCTGAAGTGCACGGGGATCGCATCCGTACCCAGGCCCACCTCGATCGACACACCATGGTTGTTCAGCAGCAGCTGGAACTGCTCGCGGTAGTAGTCGGCAAACAGATCGGGGCGCGTGACCGTGGTCTCGTAGGTGCCCGGCCCGGCCACGAAGCCATATGAGAGCCGCGAATCGGCACGCGCCACCGTCTCGGTGTGGATGCGAACGAAAGGGTACTTGGCACGTACATGGTGCTTGAAGTTCTCGCCGGCCACGAAACGCTGCAAGGCATCGCGCAGGTAGGCGATCTGCGAGTCGTAGAGCTTGGTCACATGGTCCAGCGCGGCCTGGGCGTTGTCGAACCGCTGGGTGGGAAACTTCGGGGCAGCCATCTTGGTCCTGATCTACAGTCGGTCTGGAAACCATTGTGCGCGCGGCCAGGGCGACTGGCGCAGTGAAATGCGCGGCTTGTCCGGCCTTGTCGTTCGCCACCGACAAGGGCCTCGCCCAGGTCGGGGGCCAGGGCGCGTGCAGTCCCTGTACCGGGCTTAAGATGGCTTGTTGCCCCGAGGTTTGGAACTTGTCCGTCAATAGCCGAGGTCGGTTTGACAGACAAGTTCTTACTTCGATGCGGCGGCAGCGCCTACCGTGGCGCCCTCGGCCGCAGCCGGTGATGGAAGTGGAGCGGGTGCCGTCGTCACGAAGGCAATGCGGTTGAGCCCGGCTTTTTGCAGCAGGCCGATCAACTCCGCCACCTGGCCATACGGCACCTCGCGGTCAGCCCGCAGCTGCACCTCGGTATCGGCGCGCTTCTTGGCCTGGTTCGTGGCCTGCGCGCTGAGCGCCGGCAAAGTGACGGGTTGCTCGTCCAGATGGATCACCCCATCGGCGGTCAAGGCGATGGACAACATCGGCCGGTTGTCATTGGGCGCGGGCGGTGCATCGGCCTTGGGCAAATCCAGCTTGAGCTTGGAGGTCATCAAGGGTGCCGTCAGCATGAAGATCACCAGCAGCACCAGCATGACGTCGATCAGCGGCGTCATGTTGATCTCGCTCATGGGCTGGCTGCCCTGTGGTCGCTCCAGACGCCCGAATGCCATGGCTTGTCAGTCCTTGGCCTGGCGGCCCAGCAGGGTCTCGCGCAGGTCGTGGGCAAAGCCTTCGAGATCGGCTTCGCAGGCCGACACGAACTTGCCGAAGATGTTGTAGGCCAGCACGGCGGGAATGGCCACGGCCAAGCCAGCTGCCGTCATGATCAGGGCCTCGCCCACGGGTCCGGCCACCTTGTCGAGGCTCACGGAGCCTTCAGTGGCGATGCCCATCATGGCGTGGTAGATGCCCCAGACGGTGCCAAACAGGCCCACGAAAGGCGACACCGCCCCCACTGAAGCCAGCAGCACCTGCCCCACTTGCAGCCGCGCCAGCACGCTGTGCAGGCTGTCACGCAGGCGACGGGTCAACTGGGCTTCGGGCAGGGCCTGGGCTTCGAGCGTTCCGGCCGCAGCGGGCTCGCTCACTGCGTCCACCAAAGGCAGCAGCACGGCTTCGCGGTCCAGCCCCTGCAAGGCCTGACGCGCACTGGCCAGGTCGCTGGCACGCCAGAAAGCCTGCACGCCCAGCGTCAGGTCGCGGCGCGCCCGCTTGAGCAACCAGCCCTTCCAGAAGATCACCACCCAGGCGCTGACCGACATGATCAGCAACATGATCGCCACCGCGCGGCCGATCGCGTCGCCCTGCGCCCAATACTGCGTCAAGCCACCCATGCGTATCCTTCGTTTGGAGAATTACTTCAGGCCCAGCACATCGTCCATGCCGAACAGGCCGTGGGGCTGGCTCGCCAGGAAGCGCACCGCGCGCAGGCTGCCTTGCGCATACGTGGCACGGCTGGAGGACTTGTGCGTGATCTCGATGCGCTCGCCGATGCCGGCAAACAGCACCGTGTGGTCACCCACCACGTCGCCGCCACGGATGGTGGCAAAGCCGATGGTGCTCGGGTCACGCTCGCCGGTCACGCCTTCGCGGCCATAGACCGCGCATTCCTGCAGGTTGCGGCCCACGGCCTCGGCCACGACCTCGCCCATCTTCAAGGCGGTGCCGCTGGGGGCATCCACCTTGTGGCGGTGGTGGGCTTCGATGATCTCGATGTCATAGCCTTCCTTGAGTGCCTTGGCGGCCTGGGCCAGCAGCTTGAAGACCACGTTGACGCCCACGGCCATGTTGGGTGCCATGACGATGGCGATGTCGCGCGCCGCATCCTGGATCTCGGCCTTCTGGGCATCGGTGAAACCGGTGGTGCCGATGACCAGCTTGACGCCCAGCTCGCGGCAGACACGCAGGTGCGCCATCGTGCCTTCGGGGCGGGTGAAGTCGATCAGGTAACGGGCGTTCTTGAGGCCTTCGCGCAGATCGGAGGCGATCTTCACGCCGCTGCTGGCACCGAGGAAGGCCGCAGCATCCGCACCGATGGCCGGGCTGGCGGCGACGTCCAGCGCACCGGCCAGCTTCGCGTCGCCGGCGTTCTGCACGGCCTCGATCAGCATGCGTCCCATGCGGCCGGAGGCACCGGCGATGGCGATCTGGTGAAGGGGGCTGGCGTTGGCGGCGGTGCTCATGGAATCAGGCAAAAAGTGGAGTCAGGTTGAACGGCTGGCGATCAGGGCGGCGCCTCAGCGGCGGCCGGTTTCCAGCGGGGGGTAGTCGCGCACGGCGCCCTGCGGCGCGGTCTTCACGACCTCGGTCTTGGGCGGCACGGGCAGCGCGGCGATCTGCTCGGGCGTCAGGTTGACCACGTCCTTGCCGCTCACTGGCTTGTCGATGGAGCTGACGAACTCACGCTCGCTGGGCAGGGGCTGGGTGTCGAAATGGTCGACGGCGTCGTTCTTGAAAAACACGCTGACACGGCGCTGCTGGTCGGGCACGCCCTGGCGGTGGATGGTGAAGACGTAGTCCCAGCGGTCCGTGTGGAAGGGGTCGGCCAGCAAGGGCGTGCCCAGGATCTCCTTGACCTGCATGCGGCCCAGGCCAGGCTGGATCTGCGCCATGATTTCCTGCGTCACCACATTGCCCTGCACCACATCGACCTTGTAGGGCTCCAGCAGGCCGAACAGCGTCTCGGGTTTGCTCAGCGAAAAATTGCTGCAGGCCGAGAGCGTGACCACAGGGGCCAGGCACAGCAGCGCGCGGCGGACTGAACGGAAGGCCGAGTGGTGAATGAGGTTCAGCGTCATGGATGAGAAGGCAAAGTTGGTGTCCGGACAAGGCCCGCCCGTTTCACACGACAGGCGCATACCGATATCATTGGGCATTCTAGCGGGGGCCGGTCACGGTTGCCCGCCCCTGGAGCCCAACCATGACCAACGCAGAAGAACTCAAGAGCAGCGGGCTCAAGGCCACCCTGCCACGCATCAAGATCCTGGAAGTGTTCCAGCAGTCCGCACAACGCCACATGACGGCCGAAGACGTCTACAAGGTGCTGCTGACCGAGGGCTCGGACATCGGCCTGGCCACCGTCTACCGCGTGCTGATGCAATTCGAGCAGGCTGGCATTTTGTCGCGCAACCATTTCGAAGCGGGGAGCGAGGCCGGCAAGGCCGTGTTCGAGCTCAACGAAGGCAAGCACCACGATCACCTGGTGTGTGTCAACTGCGGGCGTGTGGAGGAGTTCTACGACGCGGAAATCGAACGCCGACAACAGGAAATCGCCAAGGAACGCGGCTACAAGCTGCAAGACCACGCCCTGGCGCTGTATGTGGTGTGCGAACGGGAGGGCTGCAGCGGCAAGGCCAGCAAGCAGGCCTGATCCAGCCACTCAGTCGGTTTCAGTCAGTTGCCGCCGCGCTCCATGGCGCGCTGATGGCGGTCGATGAACTCCTGATAGGTGTCGATACCGCGCAATTGGAGCACGGTGTTGCGCACAGCGGCCTCGACCAGCACGGCCAGGTTTCGGCCGGCATCCACCGCGATCACCGCCTTGCGGATGGGCACGCCCATCACCTCTTCGAACAAAGGCTCGTAGGGCAGGCGCTCGAACTCGCGCTCCATGGTTTCCTTGCGAACCAGGTGGACGATGAGCTTGAGCCGCATCTTGCGGCGCACCGCTGTCTCACCAAAGATGGACTTGATGTCCAGCAGGCCAATACCGCGCACTTCCAGCAGGTTGAGCAGCAGCTCTGGGCAGCGCCCTTCGATGGCCGTGCGTGAAACGCGATACAGGTCCACCGCATCGTCGGCCACCAGACCATGGCCGCGCGAAATCAGTTCCAGCCCGAGTTCGCTCTTGCCCAGGCCGGATTCGCCCGTCAGCAGCACGCCCAGACCCAGGATGTCCATGAACACCCCGTGGCGCGTGATGCGCTCGGCGAAATGCTGGGTCAGATAGCTGCGCAGCACGTCGATGACGTGGCCGGCGGGCTCTTGCGTCACGAACAGCGGGATGCCGGCTCGGCCGCACATGGCCACCAGCTTGTCGGACGGCGCCTGCGCATCGGCCACGACCACCACTGGCGGCTCCAGCGTCACGATGCGCTGGATGCGGCGCTCCTGGTCTTCAGTCGTGGAGCTGGAAAAGTAAGCCGCCTCGCGCCGACCCACGATCTGGACGCGATAAGGGTGGATATAGTTGAGATATCCGACGAGATCAGCGGCCGATTGCGCCGTTTGCACGGCTTCTTCGTCGAAACGGCGCTCAGGGTGAGCGTGTCCGGCAATCCATTCCCAGCGCAAAGCCTCCCGATTGGCTTCGAAAAGCGCTTCGGCGCTGATGACGGCAAGATCTTTGACGCTCACGAGTGTTCTGCTTCAGTCAACAACAGACAAGATCTCATGATGCACGAGTCTTGCCCGAAAAGACTAGGCCACAGACTTCAAGGGCTGCCAACGCTCGATCAATTCGTGAACCTGGGCCGCATCGCCTTCGGTTTTGAGGCGTTCACGCAACTCGCGGTCCGACAGCAGCTCCGCAATTTCGGACAGGATCTCCAGGTGGCGCTGCGTGGCCGCCTCGGGTACGAGCAGAAAAATCAGCAGGTTGACGGACTCATCGTCGGGCGCATCAAACGGGATGGGCTGGCTCAGGCGGATGACAGCAGCCAGCGGGTTCTTCAGCCCCTTGATGCGACCATGCGGGATGGCCACCCCATGCCCCAGACCGGTCGAACCCAGGCGCTCACGCGCAAACAGGTTGTCCGTCACGGTGGCGCGTGCGATGGCATGCTGATTCTCGAACAGCAGCCCGGCGTGCTCGAAGACGCGCTTCTTGCTGCTGGCGTCCACGTCCACCAGCACTTGGCTAGCGGGAAGGATGGCTGATAGTCGATTCATCTTGATTCAAGCGGGGGCGACGGCTCCGTTGCCTTGACCACCACTTCCGGGACGGATGAGGGGCGGATTATAGGGACTCAGTCGCGGCCTCGGCCGTCAACTCAAGCCCTCGATTTAAGGGATTCTGCACCCGTTGCTGCACCGCAGCAAGAGGCATATTCCCAAAAATCGCCCCGGAACGCTCCAGATGACCGGGTTATGACCCACTCTAGATGCACCGTAAAAAGCGCAGCCCATGAAAAACGGCCCCGAAGGGCCGTTAACTTGGTGCCTACCTGCGCTGGCGACCCGCAATCAGGTCGACACCAAGCACGCTGTTTCAAGGCTTGCGGCGGCAGCGCGTGCTTATTGAATAGCGTCCCAGGACGAATCCTGACGCTTGTGGGAAGTGTGATGGTGGTCTTGCACGCGGTTCTTGTGGCGGCAGACCTGGCGATCCAGCTTGTCCATGAGTTGATCAATGGCAGCGTAGAGATCTTCATGAGCGTTTTCAACGAAGATGTCCTTGCCCTTCACATGCAGCGTCACTTCAGCCTTCTGACGACGATCCTTTTCCTTTTGCTTTTCAACGGTGAGTAGGACGTTGACGTCCACGACTTGATCGAAATGACGGGTCACTCGGTCCAACTTAGTGAGCACGTACTCACGCAGCGAAGGGGTAACTTCCAGATGGTGGCCACTGATCGTCAAATTCATACTGCCTCCTTTCGAGAGCAGAAACGTTGAAGACATATCCGGCCGGCGACCCAGCGGCAAGGCCGCTAAATGTGTTGCGGCTTACTGCTGATTTCATTGCTGAAAACCGTCAACCGGAAGACCAGTGTGCGCCTGTCTGCGCGGCCTGACAAGGGCATCGCCTCAGTATTTGTATGGAGGTTGCCAAGGTCGTGAACAAAAGCCGCTATCGCTTGAGACAGGTCAAGCGGCCCTTCTCAGGCAGCCGGCTTCTGTGTATGCAAGCGCAGCCGCCCCACCCACCAGACGATGAACAGCGTGCTGACCAGCGCCAGCCAGCCCGTGTGGCCATAGCCTTGCACCAGGCCATCGGGCGAGCGCGAGATGAGCAGCCCGCCCACCCAGGCCGCCACGCCCATCGAGGCTGATTGCAGCGCACCATTGACGCTCATGAAGGAGCCGCGCAAGCCAGGCTCGGAAGCGGCGGTCAGCAGGGCCATGCCGGGCACCATGCGGCCCGAGACGAACACGAAGAAGGCCGTGGTGACCAGCAGCAGCACCGGCATGGGCACCACCGGCAAATGCGTGAGCGCCATCATCGGCAAGATCGCGATCAGGCTGATGAAGCGGAACATCTCCACCTTGCCCCAGCGGTCCGACAGCTTGCCCCACAGACGCGCCGTGAACAGCGTGGCAATGCCGCCGGCGAAGTAGATGTAAGGCACCTGCTCCTGCGCCAGGCCGACATTGGTGGTGGTGTAGATGGTGATGTAGGGGATGATGCTGAAGCTGCCTGCCAGCATCAGCGTGGACAAGGTAAAGGCACGCCAATGGTTGGGCTCAGCCAGCACGCGCTTGAGCTGCGTGATGGGCGGCTGGGCCGACACGCCTGTCATGTGGCCACGCAGCAGGGGCACCGATCGCCAGGCCATCAGCCAGATCGCGACAGACGCCGCCGCGATGGCGAAGAAAGGCATGTGCCAACCCCAGTGGCTGGCCATCCACAGCGACAGCGGCACGCCCGCCACCGTCGACATGGAAAACGCCGACATCACCAAGCCCATGGCCTGACCGCGCCGCTCGAAGGGCACGGCGTCACCCACGATGGTCTGCACCAGTGCACCCAGCACGCCGCCGAACACACCCGCCGCAATGCGCGCGGCCATCAAGGCGCCATAGCTTGGCGCCAGGCCGCAGGCCAGGGTCGCGATCGCAAAGCCGCCATAGACGAAGAGCAAGGCGCGCTTGCGCTCGAAGCGGTCGATCACCATGGACACCAGCAGCCCCGACAGCCCGGCCGCCAGCGAGTAGGCCGACACGAGCAGGCCGAACTCGGCGTCTGTCAGGTGAAAGAGTTTCGTGAGCTGCGGCCCCAGCGGCATCATCACCATGAAGTCGACAATATGGGTGAAGTTGATCGAGGCCAGACTCCACAGGAGCAGGCGCTCGCGCACAAGCAAGGTCGACGAAGAGCTGGCGGCGCTGGACGCTGAAGAGGTCATGTGGTGAGAAGCCGTGGGGGGAGGTCGGAGCGGCAGACCGCAAGTGTCGATGCTTTTGCTCAACCTTGCCGCAGCAAGCCCTTTTACTTCCTTGCCGCACGCGCCTCTGGCTCCTGACAACTACCGCGACAATATCGCCCATGACCACGTCCGCCTTTGTCGAAGATTCCCCTGCCCGTTACCGCCCGCTGTGGTGGTCGTTTGGCCTGGTGGCCGTGCTGGCCCCCACCCTGCTGGCCTCGCATGAGCCGCCGTCCGTGACCTTTTACAACCAGGCCCTGGCGGTGCTGGGCTGGGGCCTGTTCGTGGCCGTGCTGGGCGGCCTGCCTTGGGCGCCGGCTGCGGGGCGAACCGGCCTGGCCATCAAGGCGCTGAGCGCGGTGCTGCTGATCTCCGCCCTGGAGGCCTTCGGGTCCGCCTTTGTCTGGGGGGCTTTGCCCGCCGGGCTGGCCATGATGGGCGGCGGCATGGCCCTGGCCGCCCTGCTCGTGCTGTGGGCAGGCTGGCGCAGCGGTTGCAGCTCGGAGCGTGAGCTGATCCTGGAAGCCTTTTTCGGCGCGCTGACGGTGGCGGGCTGCATCGGCATGATCCTGGCTCTGGTCCAGTCCTTCCATCCGGCCTGGGCAGATGGCCTCTTCATCGCCGAACCCACGGTGCCCGGGCGGGCCGTGGGCAACCTGCGTCAACCCAATCACTTCAGCACCTTGCTGGTGTTTTCATGCTGTGGCGCCGGCTGGCTCGGTGCACGCCGCAGGCTGCCCGATTGGCTGGCTGCCGGGCTCATTGCGCTCTTCATCGGGGGCATCGTGCTGACGGCCTCGCGCACCGGCATGATCGGCATGCTGTTTCTCACGGTCTGGGGCGTGCTGGACAAGCGCCTGCCCCGCGTGTTGCGCTTCACCCTGATCGGTGCGCCGCTGATCTATGGCTTCTTCTGGTGCTGCATGTGGTGGCTCGCCCATGCCGACAAGGACGTCAAGTTCGCCGCCGAAGCACGCCTGCACGACAAGAGCGACATCTCCAGCTCGCGCTTCAAGATCTGGGCCAATGTGCTGGGCTTGATCAAGGCCTATCCCTGGTTTGGCGTGGGCTATGGCGAATTCAATGTGGCCTGGTCACTCACGCCTTTTCCGACCCGCCCCATCGCCTTTTTCGACCACACGCACAACCTGCCGCTGCAATGGGCCGTGGAGTTTGGCTTGCCCGTCACCGTGCTGCTGATGGCGCTGTGCCTACTGGCGCTCAAGCGGCTGGTCGAGGGACTGTGGTCAGACGAGGCTGCAGGCGCTGATGCCTGCGCACGCTCGACCGTCGGGGCGTGCAGCGTGATCGTGGCCATCGCCGCGTTGCACAGCCTGCTGGAGTACCCGCTGTGGTACAGCTATTTCCTGCTGCCCACGGCTTTTGCCTGGGGCATCGGCCTGGCCGCACAAGGCCCGAATGCTGCGCAGAACGCGCCGCACAACACGGCACAGCATGCGGACCAGGGCATGCTGGCTGCGGGCGTGATCATGGCCTTGCTGGCCATCTGGTGCGCCGTGGATTACCAGGCCCAGGTCAACATCTACGCACCGCGTGCGGGCGCCGGCCCGCTGGACCAGCGCATCGCGTTTGGCAAGAAGATGCCGTGGTGGGGCTACCAGGCCGATTACGCCGAAGTCACCAGCCTGGATGACGAAGACCCCAGCATGCCGCCTGCGGCCTTCAAGCGCACCTTGCACAACCTGATGGATGCCCGCCTGATGGCAGCCTATGCGCGCTCACTGGCCGAGCACGGCGAGGTCGACAAAGCCCGTTACGTGGTGCAACGCCTCAAGGAGTTCCGCAATCCCATCGGCGATGAATTCCTGGCAGTCTGCAAGACCCAGCCCGAGCCCGGCGACACCCTGCCCTTCCAGTGCGCGCCGCCCAAGCAGACCTACACCTGGAAGCAGTTGCTGCCTTGAGCCTTGAGAAGCCTGGTGCTCAAGTGCCTGGGCGCACCCAGTGCCCTGACTTGCCGCCCTGCTTCTCCAGCAAGCCCACATCGGTGATGACCATGCCCCGGTCCGCAGCCTTGCACATGTCATAAATGGTGAGCAGGCCCACCTGCACGGCGGTCAAAGCCTCCATCTCGACCCCGGTGGGACCGACGGTTTGCGCGGTCACTCGGCAGACGACAGCCGAGGCGACCTCGTCCAATTCGAACTCGACCGACACCTTGGACAAGGCCAGGGGGTGGCACAGCGGGATCAGATCGGACGTGCGCTTGGCCCCCTGGATGGCCGCGATGCGCGCCACGCCCAGCACATCGCCCTTGCCGGCACGCACCTGTGCGATCAGCGCCAAAGTGGCCGGCTGCATGACGATGCGGCCTTGCGCCACGGCCACCCGACTGGTCGCGGCCTTGTCGGACACATCCACCATGTGGGCCTGGCCCTGCTGATCAAAATGGGTGAGTTCGCTCATGAAAGGCTCGCTGGCGTTAAGACCGGGTAAAGAAGTTTCAAGCGCCTGAACCCACGGATGATTCCGCCGTCCAAGCACGCACAGTTGGCAGCATACTGCGCAGTTGGATCAATCGTTTCGTGTTCATGCCCTCGACTCACCGATCAACCTCCATCGCCACGCGCATGCGTGGACGCATTTCGGCCATCGCGGCAGCCGTCGTCTGCCTGGCCTGGCCGCTGGGCTGGTCAGTGCATGCGCAGGACCTGCCCTCCTCCAGCAGCTCGTCGCCACTGCCCGCGCTGGGCGACGCCGCTGCGCAGGAGCTCTCTCCAATGGCGGAACGCCGCCTGGGCGACCGCATCATGCGCTCCATCTTGCGTGACCCCGACGTGGTCGACGACCCGCTGGTGCTGGAGTACGTCAGCCAGGTCTGGACGCGCCTGCTGGCCGCGGCCAAGCAACGCGGCGAGATCGGCCCTGAGCTCGAAGCTTCGCATGCCTGGGAGCCCTTCCTGGTACGCGACCGCACCGTGAACGCCTTTGCCTTGCCTGGCGGCTACATCGGTGTGCACTTCGGCCTGCTGGCCATGACCAGCACGCCCGACGAACTGGCTTCGGTACTGGCGCACGAGTTGTCGCACGTCACGCAAAGACACATCGCCCGCATGATCAGCCAGCAGTCGCGGCAGTCCTGGGTGAGCCTGGCCTCGATGGTGCTGGGCATCCTGGCTGCGGGCCGCAACCCGCAGGCCGCACAGGCCATGATCTACGGCGGCCAGGCCGTGGCGGTTCAAGGCCAGTTGAACTTCTCGCGCGACATGGAACGAGAGGCCGACCGCGTGGGCTTTGGCGTGCTGGGCAGCGCAGGCTTCGACCCCAGCGGCATGGCCGAGATGTTCGAGCACCTGCAACAGGCCTCGCGCTTGAACGACGACGGCAGCTTCCCCTATCTGCGCACCCACCCGCTGACCACCGAACGCATCGGCGAGGCCCGTGCGCGCCTGGGGCCAGGCGGCTGGCGTGCCGGCACGGCCCTCAATACCAACCGTGACGACGCGATCTGGGCGCAGCACACATTGATGGCCGCGCGCTCCAAGGTCTTGATGGACACGCGCAGCATCTCGCTGCAAAACCTCTCCAGCCCGGACGTCAAGAAGGGCGCATCGGCCTTGCAGACCGTGGCTGCTTACTACACGGCCGGCATCGCGTCACAACGTAGTGGCGATGTGGCACATGGCGCCGCGATGCTGAACCAGGCCCGTCAGGCCGCGCGTGGCCTGCCCGCAGGCCAGCAGCCCATCGTGGAGCGCATCCTGACGCTGGCCGTCACAGATGGTCAACTGCTGTCCCACCAACCCTCCGAAGCTGCGGCCACCTTGAACCGCGAACTGGCCGAGAACAAGGCCGGTGCGCATGTGGACGCGCGCCCTGAGCTGCTGCTGAGCGCGCAGATCGCCCTGTCTCTGCCTGAAGGCCGCGCACAGCAATCGGCCTGGGCCGATGCCGCCGCTCGCCTGCAGACCCATGTGAGCGTCCATCCGCATGACGCGGCGGCCTGGTCGACCTTGGGCGAGCTTTGGCAACGCCTGGGTGAGCCTTTGCGCGCCGTGCGTGCCGAGGCCGAAGCCACCGCAGCCCTGGGCGATCTGCCTGGCGCCATCGACCGCATACAAGGTGCACAAAAGCGCTTCCGCCAACCCAATGCCGCTGACGTCATCGAGCTGAGCGTGATGGATTCGCGGCTCAAGGCCTGGCAGAAGCAGCAGCGTGAAGATTTGCGCGAAGAGGGCAGTTGAGTAACCCGTGGCCGCGCAAGGGCAAGCCCTGACCGGTCTACAATCCGCCTGTCCGAAAGAGGAGTAGCACGCGGCTGGTCACCCAAGCCGCGGTGTCACCCGTCAGCACGAGGGCCTGCGCCATGCAGGTCATCCGGGAACCACGGCAGACGCCCCCATCTTTGTCTGTCAGCAAGATTTTTCGGCGCTCAAGGTGCGAAGCCCTGTGGGGTTTCGCCATGTTTGTTCCTCTTTCGGAGAACCACCATGCACACCCTGGCGCCAACCTGGCTCTGGATTGTTTTCATCGTTTTCGTCTTGTCCGCCTTGCTGGTGGATTTCGTCGTGCTCAAGAAGCAGGGCGCCCACGAGGTGTCCATGCGCGAAGCCCTGCGCTGGTCGGCCGTCTGGGTCGCACTCAGCCTGGCTTTCAATGGCCTGCTGTGGTGGGCCTTCGCGCAGGACCAGAGCATGGCGGTGGCCAACGACAAGGCGCTCGAGTTCCTCACGGGCTACCTGATCGAGAAGTCATTGGCGGTCGACAACATCTTTGTCTTCCTGATGATCTTCACCTACTTCGCCGTGCCGCCCGCCTACCAGAAGCGGGTGCTGATGATGGGCATCATCGGAGCCATCGTGCTGCGCACCGCGATGATCCTGGTGGGCGGCTGGCTGATCGCGCAGTTCCACTGGGTGCTGTATGTGTTCGGCGCCTTCCTGCTGCTCACGGGTATCAAGATGTGGTGGGCGGCCGGACAGGAGCCCGATCTCGAAGACAACCCGGCCCTCAAGCTGATGCGCCGCGTGCTGCCCGTGAGCCCGCGGTTCGACGGCGAGCGTCTGTGGACGCGGCATCAGGGCAAGCGCATGGCCACGCCCTTGCTGCTGGTGGTGGCGCTGATCGGCGTCACCGACGTGATCTTCGCGGTGGACTCGATTCCTGCGATCTACGCGATCACGGCCGACCCGTTCATCGTGCTGACCTCCAACATCATGGCCATCTTGGGCCTGCGCGCGATGTACTTCCTGCTGGCCGCGATGGCCGCCAAGTTCCATCTGCTCAGCTATGGTCTGGCCCTCGTGCTGGCCTTCATCGGCACGAAGATGATGTTGATGGACGTGTTCCACATCCCGGTGCTGGTGTCGCTGGGCGTGGTGGTGGGCATTCTGGCCGTGACCATGGTCTGGAGCGTGAAGACGGCACCGCGCATCGGGCCTAGCCGATCGGCTGGTATCTCCGCTCAGTGACGCCCAGGCGTTTTGCGGCGATGGAAGAGCAGCAACGCCACCCATGCGGTGCCGATGCCCGCATGAACCCAGCCGTTGACATCGCGCCAGGTGTCAGGGATCAGGTAATAAAGGCTGTAGCCGCTCAAAGCCAGCAGGGCCAGGCCTGCCAGCAGCGCCACGCCATCCCTGACACGCCAGTGCAGGCGCCAGCCCTTCATCACATGGGTGGCCGAGATGCGCCCGGTCATGAACAGCATCACCATCATGGCGGCACCATGCACCTTCATGAGCCAGGGCTCCCATGGGCTGGGCAGGCCTTCCATGCTGGCGCGCGATATGGCCGGCCAGGCCAGCTGGTGCACGCTCAGCCACAGCAGCCCCGACAACAGCAAGCCCCCCGTGGCCGCATACAGCCAGCGGCGTTGGGCTCGGGAGAGTCGGTTGCGGTGCTTCATGAGGGGCCCAATGATAAAGCGCCACGGCTCACGGCTGATCGTGCACGCAGACTTGTGCCTGGTAGTGCCGCAGCAGGGACTGGACTTCAGCGCGATCCAGGCTCGTCTGCTGAGCCAGGATCTTGGTGAGCGCATCGGCCCAGGCACAGCGCGGCGCGATCACGCTGAGATGCGCCTGGCGAAGGGGCCCGCTCAAGCTGGATCGGGCTCCCGGCCTGAAGTCGCTGGTGGCCACGGCGCCATCTTGCAACTCGGCCCAGGGCTGCACGCCGCCGTCCGCTTCATGGCGCAAGGCAATCGGCAGGCTCAAGCCCTGCACGCGCAGGTCGCCACCGGCGTTGACCCAGACGGCGCTCGCGCCATGCCTGAGTGCCTCGTCCACGGCCTTGTCCACGGCCCAACCTTTTGCCAGGCCGCCCAGATCGAAACGGGTGCTGTGGCTCTGGCGGACCAGGCAGGTGTCATCGCCTTGGCCTTGCAGCGTCCAAAGGCCGGAGCCCAGTGCCACGTCGAAGCGCCCCTGCGTCATCTGGTCCGTCTGGCGATACAGCTCTCGGGCCAGACGCAACACCTCGGCGGTCCACGGGTGCAGTCGCAGAGGCTCGCCCACCGCCGCAGCATGGCTGCGCGACAGGTCGCTGTCCGGCTCGAACACCGACATGCAGCGCTGCACCTGCTCGATGGCGTTGAACGCAGCGAGCAAGGCCTGATCTGCGCCAGCGGGCACGCCGATGTCCACGATCGTGCCGAGCAAAGGTCTGGCGCGCCGCAACCAGGGCACGGCCTGGGCATGCGGCGCGCTCAGGAGGCTCACACGCCCGCCCCGATCTGGCCGCTGCTGCGGGCCGTCTCGATCAGGCCTGCAATGCGCTTGATGCCTTCGGTGACATGCGTGCAAGACAAGGTGGCACCGCTGATGTTGGCGATGTCGGCACCGACCTTGATGGGCGACTGCGCCGTCTTGCCCGCAAACTGCTGACGCCAGGCCGGCAGACGGATCTCGCCGCCATGGCTTTCACGGTAGGACAGGATCTCGACCTGCTTGATGCTGCCATCGGTCGCCACCCCCACGGCATACGTGATCAACTCGAACTTGCCCACCACGTTGTCAATCACGACCCAACCCAGACGTTTGCCCGCCTGGCTGGCCTCCAGAACCTTCCATGATGCCGATCGGGCAGGGACGCCATAGCGCGATGCGAAGGCCTGCATCTGAGCGGCATCCAGCTTGATCTCACGCACCTCGAAGTGGTCAGCCTGCGGGAACAAGGCCTGCTGCGCCTGCTGCGGGCTCATGTAGTCCACCGCATAGGCGGTCAAAGGCAAGGTCGCCGCAGCCACCGCTGGCAGAAAGCTTGCGGCATCGATCAGCTTGAAACGCACGTCAGAAACTCCAACCCAAACCAAGGTCCAGGCGGTTATTGTCCTTGTTCTGCTTGAAGCGTTGCACGTCGGCCTTGAGGACGAGGCCCTGCCCCACGTTCAGGTTGGCACCCAGGGTGTAGGCCTGCTCGGTGGGCGCGGCGTCGGCCGTCAGACCCTGGCCGATGTCCGCGAAGGACTTGCGGGTGTTGTAGCGCTCGGCCCGCACGAAGGGCGACAGGCTCAGGTCATCCCATGACCAGACCTTGTAGGCAGCCTGCACATAGGCGCCATCGAAGCTCTTGGGAATGGGGAACCAGTCTGGTCCGCTGCCCAGGTTGTGCGTGTTGAAGTCTGCCGTGCCGGAGATGGTGCCGCGCGCATAAACCGTGGACAGGTCCAGTGCGCCCAGCGTGTAGCGGGCATGCAGGTCCCACAAGGTCACGCGCAACTTGCCGCCAAAGGCACTGGCCTGGCCTTGACCGCCATTGCCCGAGAACCACGAACCACCGAGTTGCAGGCCCGGCACGCCGCGCCAGTTCAGGGCCGCGAACACGGCAGGATCCTTGGCATGGGCCTGCTGCAGTTCCTGGTGCACGGAGCCCAATGGCGAGGTGGCCGTTTCAGCGTCATCGGTGGCCCACTTGGACACATCAAAACCTGTGCTCAAGCCCGTCTGCAAGGTCAGGCCATTGTCGAAGCTGGCCACCATTTGCAGGCCGCCTTCACGCCAGGTGCTGGGGATGATGGCGGTTTCCACGAAGTTGCGCTCGACGCCATAGTAGGCCGTGGGCTCGTGGTTCTCATTGAGCAG
This sequence comes from Burkholderiales bacterium, assembly GCA_003963115.1. Lineage (GTDB taxonomy): Bacteria > Pseudomonadota > Gammaproteobacteria > Burkholderiales > Burkholderiaceae_C > Aquabacterium. Next base: position 45,764 of record RXJQ01000032.1, on the reverse strand, counting down.
ACCCGCAGGCATCAGGAACAGGCCGGCACGCAATGCCAGCTGGTTGTTGAGCTGGCGCTCGACATAGGCCTGCTCGACCTCGACCTCGCCGACATCGCTGGATGAACTCACCGCGTGTTCGACTTCCAACTCGCCCACCATCTTGGTCTTGGCATCGAATCGGTGCTGCAGGCCCAGCACAAAGCGGCGCATATCGGCCTGATCGCGCGAGCTGTCCTTGTTGTAGCGGTTGTAGTTGATCTCGCCATAACCGGTCAGCACGGTGGCGGGCTCGCTGGGTGTGGCGGCAGGCTGGTTCTCGGCACCGTTGACGGCCTGGCTGGCGTTGGCCGTTGCAGTCGTGGGCGCGGCGGCGGGCACAGCCACGGGCGCGGCGGCCACTGGAGCAGATGTGGCTGCGGCAGCCTGCTGGGCCTGCTGCTGTTTGAGCTCGGCCACCTGGCCCTTGAGCTGCTCCACCTCGGTGGCCAGCTTGTCCAGCCGCTGCATCAGCTCGGCTTCACGTGCGGAAGGCGCAGAAGACGCAGGAGGCTGCGAATTCGATGCCGCCTTGGCCGCAGCCTTCTTGGTGACGGCCTTGGCCGCCGTCTTGTTGGCCGTGTCAGCAGTCTGGCTGGTGGCGGTTTGCGCTTGTGCCGCCGAACACAGGCTCAGGCAGGCGCCGGCCAGCAGGATGAGGCGATGCAGTGGTTTCATGGTGCTGGTTGTCCGTTTGATTTGAATGCGTGTTGGTGCGGGTATGGGTGCGGGTGCCGATGACGGTCAACGGTTGCAGGCCAGGTCCGAGCCGGTCCAGCCATCGGTCAAGGTGCACAGGAAGTTGACCACGTCGGTGATCTCATCGGCGTTGAGCGCCGGATCCTGGCCAGGATGGCGGTTGTAGGGAACCTCGGTGGTATTGACATTGGCCATGTGCTCCGGGTCATCGACCATGTCGTTGAACTTGATGTCTGGCTGACCATGGGCATCCAGGTAGAAGCGCTCTGGAAAGATATCGCGCTGCACATAGAAGGTCACGACATCGGTCAAGGAGGTGAAGCGGCCGTTGTGGAAGAAGGCCTTGCGCAAGCCCACATTGCGCAGCGAAGGCACCTTGAACTTGCCGCACAAGGGCTCGCGCTCGGCATCTGTCAGGCTGTTGATGAGGTCGGTGCCATTGGCGCAAAGGCCCTTGTCGCCATGGCTGCCAGCCACCTTCCAGTTGCGCGGCACACCCAGCGAATCGAAGGAAAAATCGGTGAACAAAGGGAAGGTGCCGTCACTGCTGATCTTGCTGGGATGGCAAGCCGCACAGTTGCCCTTGACCGAGCTGTTGAACAACGCAAAACCGCGCAGCTCGCTGGCGCTCAGGCTGGTCTGGCCACGCAGGAAGGCGTCGTACTTGCTGCTGAAGGTCTTGAACTCGGGTGATTCCTTTTCGAAAGCCTGCAAGGCCAGCGCCACACGCTCGAACACCGTATCCGGATCCTGGCTGAAGATGTCCTGACCGTATAGGGCCTTGATGTCATTGGCATAGCTGGCAGCCGCCAGCTTGCTCACCACATCGGCCACATCCGCATTGGCCATCTCGATGGGGTTGGTGAAGGGCCTCTTGCCCTGATCGGCCAGCGTCGTGGCTCGGCCATCCCAGAAGAAACCGCCAGTGGGCGTGCCTGTGGCGGGCGTGGCCTCTCCGCCCTTATCGTCTTTAAATCCGAAGGACTTGTTGAAGCTCAGGTAGCGGATGGACGGTGACATGCGCCCACCGAACTTGCTCGCATCCGAACCAGGTTCGGTCGGGATATCCGAGTTGGGCCCCACGAACTGGAAGGGCCCGGCGTGACCGCGCGAGGCCACATGGCAACTGGCGCAAGCCTGGTTGCCGTTCAGCGAGAGGCTGGTGTCGTTGAAGATCTTCTGGCCTAGCAAGGCCGTGGCCGTCATGGTGCCAGTCGACTGCGCCGTCGCGGAGGAACTGCCCGATGAGCCCCCGCCCCCACCACAGGCGGTCAGCAACAGGCTCAGCAGCGCGGCACCCAGCCAAAGGGCCCCATGCAAGGGCGTCTCCAAGGGCATCTCGGATCTCATTTTCGGCCAAATCTAAATGACAATGGTTCGCATTATCATGCAGATTGGGGCACTTGCTTTGATTTGGCTCAGCAAAGTGCTCGGACACCCCTGGAGTGTGGGGCGCCCTCCGCTGCGGTCGCGCTCAGGTCGCGCTCAGGTCGCGCGCAGGCGCTTGGGCGCCTTCCTGCGCCCCAGACCCGCCTGCTGCGCCATGATCTTGACGAACACCCACAGCGGTGACTCCTTGGGCTTGGGCGCTTCGCCGCGGCCGATGCGCTTGAGCTGCCCCGTGTACCAGGACACCTCCATCAAACCGGTCTTGTCCACGAAAGAGATGCCGGTCTTGAGCGGCCGCACCTGATGGCGCGGGTTCTGCCCCGACAGCAAGCGGCTCGGCATGTCGGGCTCGATGGCCAGCGCACGTGCCAGGCCCACGAAGTCGACGGCGCCCGAGGTGATGGCATCGGCCATGCCCCGCGACGAACGAAAACCACCGGTGACCACCAGCGGCGTCTTCACGGCCTGGCGCGCCTTCTCCGCGAACACCAAGAAGTAGGCCTCGCGTTGACGCGTGCTGTCCTTGACCGGCGTCTTGTCGGCCTTCACGCCCGTCATGGCAGGCGCCTCATACGTGCCGCCCGAGATCTCGATCAGGTCGATGCCCGCCTCGGCCAACGCGCGGATGGTGTCCAGCGACTCTTCTTCGGTGAAGCCGCCGCGCTGGAAGTCGGCCGAGTTCAGCTTGATGCCGATGGGGAAGTCGGGCCCGACCTGTTCGCGCATGGCGTGGTAGACGGCCAGCACGAAGCGACGACGCTTCTCGGGCGTGCCACCCCACTCATCTTGGCGGCGATTGTGATGCGGCGACAGGAACTGGCTGACCAGGTAGCCATGCGCACCATGGATCTGTACACCGGTGAAGCCCGCCTTCTTGACGATGGCCGCCGCGCGCCCGAAACGCTGGATGATCTCGCGGATCTCGGCATCGGTCAGCTCGCGCGGCGTGGCGAACATCATCTTCATCTCGGGCCTGAAGGGCACGGCCGATGGCGACACCGTCTCCTTGTTCAAGCCTTTGGGCGATTGCTTGCCCGGGTGATTGAGTTGCACCCAGCAGTGCGTGCCGTTGCGCCTACCAGCGGCAGCCCAGGCCTTGAGCGCATCGAGATGGGACTCGTCTTCGATGACCACGTTGCCGGGCTCGCCCAATGCACGCCTGTCAATCATCACGTTGCCCGTCACGCACAAGCCGATGCCGCCATCGGCCCACGCGCCATACAGACGCGCCAGTTCCGGATTGGCTTGGCAACTGCGATCACTGAGCGCTTCGCTCATCGCGGACTTGAACAAACGGTTCTTGATCACCTGGCCATGGGGCAAGGTAAAGGGTTGAGCCAGCACGGCCTCAGGCGTCATCACTTACTCCTTTGAATCGGCAACGACCTGCATTGGACAACAAGCTGCGCATCTTTGCAGCGGCCGTTCACGACAGCTCACGACACCTTCGGCAAGCTTTCAGATATGCAAAAACATGCATCAGGGCGGTGCAAGAACGGTCCAGACACAAAAAATCATGATGTTCGAGGGCCACAAAGCGTTGTTTGGGCTGTTTTTCCCTGGTAAAGGGCATTACCATCGCTGACGCAAAGCCTGTGAGGAACGTTCATGCAACAAGCAAACGCCCCAGGCCGCATCAGATCTGATCTTTCGATGGAGTGAATACACATGGCAACTGCGAAGAAAGCCCCGGCCAAGAAGGCCGCCCCCGCCAAGAAAGCAGCAGCACCCGCTGCCAAGAAGGTTGCCGCCAAGCGCGCACCCAATGCTGCTTTCCTGAAACCTCTGACCCCTAGCCCTGCTCTGGCCGCCGTGATCGGCGACAAGCCACTGCCTCGCACGGAAGTCACCAAGAAGGTGTGGGAGTACATCAAGAAGCACAATCTGCAAGATGCCGCCAACAAGCGCAACATCAATGCCGACGACAAGCTCAAGGTCATCTTCAAGAAGTCGCAAGTCACGATGTTCGAGCTGACCAAGCTCATCAGCGACCAACTGAGCTGATCTGCCAAGCCAGCCGCATCAGCCTGACGAGGCCGATGCGGCGAGCCAGAAGCAAAGCCCGGCATGCCGGGCTTTTTTCATTCATGCAGCGATCAGGCTGATCTCATTCCCACCAGGGATAGAAGGCCGGCATCTCGGAGGTCTTGCTCTTGAACTGCGCGGGGCGCTTGTCGAGGAAGGCCTGCACGCCTTCCTTGCCGTCGCCGATGCTGGTGTAGAACATGGCCAGCGAGTCCACCTGGTGTGCGGCCATGGGATGCGGCTGAGCAGAGTTGCGGTACATCATCTGGCGCGTGAGGGCCACGCCCACAGCCGAGCGCTCGCTGGCGATGCGCCGCGCGATCTTCATGGCCTCATCCAGCAATTGATCCGGCGGTACCACGGCCTTGACCAGGCCACCGCGTTGGGCCTCGTGGCCATCGAAGATGTCGGCCATATAGGTCCACTCTAGGGCCTGCGAGATGCCCACGATGCGCGGCAGGAACCAGCTGGAGCAGGCCTCGGGCACGATGCCGATGCGGCCGAACACGAAGCCGATGCGGGCCTTCTCGGAAGCCAGGCGGATGTCCATCGGCAAGGTCATGGTCGCACCGATGCCCACGGCCGCACCGTTGATGGCGCCAATCACCGGCTTCTTGCAATTGAAGATGGACAGCACCACGCGCCCGCCCGTGTCGCGCACACCGTAGAAGATGGCGGGGTCGTCGAGGCGCTCGCGCATGTCCTGCATGGTGGGCTGCTGCGTTTCATCGAGGCCGAAAACATTGCCCGGCACGCTCAGGTCCATGCCGGCGCAAAAAGCCTTGCCCGCGCCCGTGACCACGATGGCGCGCACAGCGTCGTCGTCACTGGCCTTGTTGAAGGCATCGACCAGCTCATTGGCCATCTCGACGGTGAATGAATTGAGCTGCTCGGGGCGGTTGAGGGTCAGCAGCAGCACGCCATCGTCACCGACGGCGTAGTTCAAGGTGTTGTAGCTCATGGGTTGAAAAGCAGGCGGCCTGGAGGTTGGGGAACGGCTTTGCCGCGCGCGTTCAGGCGATCGAGCACGGCCAGATATCGGGTGGGGGGCGCGATGCGCAATGCTCGGCGCAAGGTCACCAAGTCCTGCGTCAGCAGCGATTCGAGTGGCTGCACCGGCAGCCAGGCTGCGGCCCGGCCGTGTCGCCAGGCCTGCCAGGCCGCACGCAGCACGCCCGGCGTTTGAAGCCGCTTGCGCAGCACGAAGGCACCCAGCGTGGCGATCAAGGCGAAGCTGCGCGTGCCCTGGTGCGGATAAGAGAAGGCCAGCACGCAGACCTCGCCCAGTTCATCACGGCCATAGCCGCTGAGCACGTGAAAAAGATCGTGCATGTCGCGCAACTGGCGGCCGATGAAGTGGCGGTCAGAACCATCGTCCGGGATGGCCAGCCCGGTGGCCACGGACAGGTCGACCAGCCCCTGCGCGCTGAGGTTCTGCTCGACCATGAACTCGTGATAGGTGCGACCCAGGGTACCTGAGGGCAGGCTGGCGAGCCACTCGGCGCGCTGCAAGGTCTCGATCAGCTTGCGGCGTTCACGCAATCGCTCGCGGCCCAAGGGGTCGCGCCGGAAGCGGTGCATGAGCTTGATCGGCGAGCTGCCTTTGATGGCCTCGCCCAGGATGAAGACCTGGCTGGTGTCCTGCGGGTTGCGACGCAAGGCCTCCAGGGCCCGCAGCGCGACCAGCGGTTTGATGGGGGTAGGTGGTTCGTCGTCGAGTGACATGGCGCGGGCAGGATAACGCAGGCCGGCAGGCTGCGCATCGGGGACTGCGCGCATGGGAAGGGGGCAATTGGCGAATTGGAGGACGGGTGCGCCGCAGCCTCAACCCATGTGGGTGACGCCCGTGTGCTCGCGCTCCGCCGCCAGCCATTGCAGCACCGGGATGGTGCCCGGCAGCACAGGCTCCACCTCGACGGGCAGGCTCTGCCAGGCCATGTGCTGGCCCTCTTTCATTTCGAAGTCGCCCTGCCACTGGTAGACCTTGCAAAAGTGCAGGCGCACGCGGGCATGGGGGTAGTCCATCAGCTCGACCTGCCAGGGATGGGCTTCGCCAATGGTGATGCCCAGCTCTTCGTGCAGCTCGCGGCGCAAGGCTTGCTCGACCGTTTCGCCGGCTTCGAGCTTGCCGCCCGGGAACTCCCAGTAGCCGGCATACACCTTGCCTTCGGGCCGGGAGGTCAGCAGGAAGCGCCCTTCGCGGCCATGGGCATCGCGTTCGATGAGCACGCCCACCGCCACTTCGACCGGCTTGCGGTCGGTGGCGTCCATCACATGGTAGGACTTGCGCTCAGACATGGTCGCGCCCCGCATAGTCACGCGCGAACTGGTAGGCCACGCGTCCAGAGCGCGAACCGCGCTCGATGGCCCAGACCAGGGCCTCGGGCCGCGCAGCCTCGATGGCCGAAGCCGGCACGCCCAGGTGCATCAGCCACTGCGCCACGATAGCCAGGTACTCGTCCTGCGTGAAGGGATAGAAACTGATCCACATGCCGAAGCGTTCGGACAGCGAGATCTTCTCTTCCACAACCTCGCCCGGGTGCAACTCGCCATCAGGCGTGTGCTTGTAGGTCTTGTTGTCCGAGTGGTATTCGGGCAGCAGGTGACGGCGGTTGGAGGTCGCGATGATCATCACGTTGTCGCCGCTGGCCGACACGGTGCCGTCCAGGATGGACTTGAGCGCCTTGTAGCCGGGCTCGCCCTCGTCGAAGCTGAGGTCGTCACAAAAGACAATGAAGCGCTCGCTGCGGCTGCTGACCATCTCGATCAGATCAGGCAGGTCGATCATGTCGGCCTTGTCGACCTCGATCAGGCGCAGGCCCTGGGCCGCATGCGCTTGCAAACCCGCCTTGACCAGCGAGGACTTGCCGGTGCCGCGCGCACCCGACAGCAACACGTTGTTGGCCGTCTTACCGGACACGAACTGCGCCAGGTTGCGGGCGAAGCGCTCTTTTTGCGTGTCGACCTCTTTCAGGTCTTCGTAGCGGATGACAGCCACATGGCGGACCGGCTCCAACCAGCCCGTGGCCCAGGCGGCCGAGCTGCGCTTGCGGTAGCGGAAAGCCACCGAGGCGGACCAATCGGGCTCCGCCACAGGCGCATGATGTGGGGAAGGCAGCAAGGCGTCCAGGCGCTGGACCAGCTGCTCGGCGCGGGCAATCAGGTTGGTGACATCGGGCGTGCTCATGCCGCCAGTTTAGGGCCTCATGCAGGCTCGACCGAGGTCAGCAGTTGCAGGCAGGTCAGCAGGCTTTGTTCGTAGATCTCGTCGACTGGCATGGGCGTGGGTAGCGCCATGCCTGCCGAAGCTGGTGACGCATCGATCCTGGACCAGCGACGCCATGCGGACTGCGACCACAAGCGATCAGGCTCCTGGCCCGATGCGCCAGCCAGCGCCATGCCGATCCATCGACCTTGCGCGTTCCAGACCGGGCCGCCCATGGGGTTGGGATGGATGGCATCGTCACCTCGGCTCCATGGACCATGCAGCCCTTCCACACCGAGCAAGGGGCCCAGCTTGTCATCGGTGCGGCCCGCAAAGCCCATGCGCATCAAGGGCCACGCAGCCGGTGCTGTTGTCGACTCACTCGGTGTGGCGGCGGGCGTTTCTACCCGGCCCATGGCGTACGACAAGGCATAGGCCGGCGAGCCGGCGAAAGCATCCCTGGCCGCGAGCTGGAAACGGACAGGCGAAAGCTTGCCCACCACGCGCCACACACTGACCAGGCCATCCACCGATGGCGCCTCCAGCGCAATGGGCATCGTCTGGCCCAGTCCATTGCGTGCCCACCAGGCTGGCGCGCCATTTGATGCGCAGGCGCTCCTCGGTTCGCAGCGCAGCTTCAAGGCGTCGAGCGCAGGCGCCAGCACACGCTGCACACCATCTTGCGCGGGCATCAGGCAGGCGCTGGCCACCATGCGGGCCGAAGTCGGCAACACCTCGCCGTGCGCATAGGGTGCGAGTCGCAAAGGTGTGGTCCGCAAGACACCATCGGCCTGTGGCCACCCGCGCTGCCATTGAGCCTGCACGGCTTCGAGCACGCCGCGCGCGGCTGGTTCGTTCAGTACGCTCAGCGTCTGCTGCATCAGTTGCTCGGCCATGGCCAACTGCCCACCCAGACGCAACAACCAGATGTAGACGGCCACGCAATCGGCATCCCTTGCATGCTCGCCGGCGGTGTGCGCCGCAAAGCCCATGGCCTGCCTGTAATGCCCTGCCTGCATGGCCGCACGCACCATGCCCAGCTCGATGGCCGGCTCATGGCCCATGGCGCCGCCGCGCTCGAAGGCCTGCATGGCCTGCTCGGGCTCACCCCGCATCAAGGCGGCTTCACCCTCTCGCACCCAGTGCGTGCGCTCGCTCTGCCCATCCTGCAAAGCAGGCGGGGCCGCCTGCAGATGCTGCGACATGGCAGCCAGCAGGAGGCCCCTGAGCACGGATCGTCGATCCGCCATGGACACCCTTTCGATCAGGGATTCGTGTTGGCGCCGGTCGGGCAGCTCGTGCCGCCGATGCGGCTCACGCGCGGCTTTTGCAGCGAGGCATCGGTGGGGTTGTACGCTGCCAGAGGGGCCTTGAAGTTGGCAAAGTAGGCGACCAGCGCGTCGATGTCCTGTGCACCGCCCAGGCGGTTGGTGCCGTTGTTGAAGGTGGTGAAACCATCACCGCCCGTAGACATGAAGTTGTTGACCGTCACGCGGTAGGTCTTGGTCGGGTCCAGCACGACGCCGCTGGCATCCACGATGGTCTCGGTCACGCCGGCGGTGGTCAGGGTGACATTGCTCACGCGCGCGTCGCAAGCCTTGCTGCCATCGAAGGTGTACTTGAAGCCCGCCGAGGGGATCATCAGGCGCGTGGCCGTGGCCGACTGCCCACGGCAACCGGCGAACTGCTGCTCCAGCACGTTCTTGAGATCCTGCGCCGTGATGGTCATGGTGACCAGGCTGTTGCCGAAAGGCTGGACGTTGTAGGCCTCGTTGTAGGTCACATTGCCGTCGCCCTCGCCGGCCGAGCTGCCGGCATAGGTGAAGCTGGCGCGCACGCCGCCGCGGTTCATGAAGGCGATCTGGGCACCACCAAATGAAGCAGGTGCCGTGGCGGCCAGTTGGGCGTCGGCAATGATTTCACCGGCAGACTCGTTGCAGGCCTTGTCGGCGGTCTGCGTCAGGTCGGTGGTGATCGAGCCCACCACCACATTGGCGATCGGGGCAATCAGGCTCTTGTAGGCATTGACGATGCCGTTGATCGTGGCGTCGGGCGTGACGGACGGGTCGGTGCGGTCGACGAGGCGGTTGGTGGCGCTGACGGCCGTGATGTCACGCGTGTTGGGGTCGATGGTCACGTCGATGTCGCTGAGCACACGGCCGTAGTAAGCCGCTTGCGTCACGGGCACCAGGCGGCCACTGGCATTGGGCAGGCCGGTGGGGCGCGACACGCGGGTGGCCACACCGCCGCTCACCGTCGTGTTGACGGTGTTGGCCGAGCAGTTGTAGGCCGTGTGCGTGTGGCCGCTGATCACCAGGTCCACCGCGTTGTCGAGGCGGCTGACGATGTTGGCGATGTCGGAGCCTGCCAGGTTGCCATCGCAGCCATTGATGTCAGACACGGTGGGCGAGCTTTGAAAGCCGCCTTGGTGCACCAGCACGACGATGGATTCGATGCCTTGGGCACGCAGGCGCGGGATCAGGGCGTTGACGGTGTCGGCCTCATCCTGAAACTGCAGACCGGCCACGCCGGAGGGCGTCACGATGGTCGGGGTGTCCTTGAGCGTCATGCCGATGAAGGCCACCTTCACGCCGTTGAAGGTCTTGATGCCGTAGGCGGGGAACAGGGTCTTGCCGGTAGCCGTGTTCACAACGTTGGCCGACAGCCACTTGAACTTGGCACCTTCGAAAGGCACCGGCGTGCCCACCGTGGCGCCCTTGCAGCTGCTGCTGGCAATGCCACCATTGCCATCGCTCTTGCAGCCGCCGCTTTGAAGGCGTTGCAGCTCGGCCGAGCCCTTGTCGAACTCGTGGTTGCCAACAGAGGTGAACTCCAGGCCGACGCGGTTGAGCGACTCGACCGTGGGCTCATCCGAGAACAGGGCCGACACCAGCGGCGACGCGCCGATCATGTCGCCAGCACCCACCACGATGTTCAAGGGGTTCTGGGCCTTGAGCTTGGCCACATAGCCCGCCACATAGGGCGCACCGCCCACAGCGGGCTTGACGGTGTCAGCGGCCGTCACGCCGAAGGTACCGGGCGACTCCAGGTTGCCGTGGAAGTCGTTGAAGCCGATGATCTTGACGGTGAAGGGGGGCTTGGGGGCAGTGGTAGTGGCGCAGGCTGAGCCGCCAAAGGCCATGGCCAGGCTGACGCAGATGAGACGGATTTTCATGGTGGGCACTCCTGAATGCTCGGATGGATGGGAAAAGGCCGTGGCTCAACGTGTCGAGGTGCGACGTGACAGCAGCCAGGTGATGCCCAGTGCGGCCAGGACCAGTGCGGCCGAAGCAGGTTCAGGCACGGCGCTCACGCTCAGCTTCACGGCGCCACCGGTGGCATTGAGTGGTGATGCACCCAGGCTCACCGACTGCAGCAAGGCACCGCTGATCACATAGCTGCCAGCGCCCAGCGTGAACACACCGCGGCTGAAGGACGGATCGGCCAGGGCCGCGTCGTAGTCGTAGCCCACATCGGGGGTGCTGCCATACTGCGCGGCCGGCACGGCGCTGGTGTTGCCCAGCAGCGCGCCCTGGTTGAAGACCTTGAAGGTGTCACCGGCCAGGTCGGCATCGACCACGGTCAGCGTGCCCTGAAAGCCCGCGTCAACGGTGAAGCTGAAGCTCAGGGGCGTGCCGTAGCCAGCCGAGTTGCTGTAGTTGTTGTCAATCCACTCGGTGCCTTGGCTGAGGCTGGCTTGGTCATCGACACCGAAGGCTTGCCATTGACCGTCGGCCGCCAAGTTGACGGAAGTGGCCTGTGCGGCCAGAGACAGGGAGGCCAGCACGGTGGCCAGCGCGGCGTGTTTGATCGACTGCATGATGAAGGCTCCAGGTTGTCAAGCTTGGTGCGTATCTCATCAAGTCGGCGTGACGCGCAGATAAAGGAGCCATGATCCGATGGAGTATGGTCTGATCGGCGCCCTGAGCCGCGTGGGTCGAGGTCATGAAGCCGTGACAGGGCTCAGAGCAGGCGCGGCAGGGTCTGGGCCAGATGCTCGGTGGGCAGCCGCTTGAAGCCCGTGCGGACAAAGCGTTGCAGGCGGCCGAGCAGAAAGCTCAGCGCCATCGAGGCACCGATTTGCGCATTCACGGTGGGCTGCTGCGAGCCTTGCACTTCAGCCAATGCCTTGTAGGCCTGTCGCAGCAAGGACTCGATGCGGTCCAGACACTGGTTCATGCGCGCCGACAAACGCTCGTGCTCGAAGACCAGGGCATCGCCCACCATCACGCGGCTCATGCCCGGGTTCTTCTCGGCGAACTGCAAGACCGTGGTCAGGATGCGTTGGATCTGCACGGCCGGATCAGGCTCACGCTCCATGATCTGGTTGGCCAGCGTGAACAGCGATTGCTCGATGAACTCGATGAGGCCCTCGAACATCTGGGCCTTGCTGGCGAAGTGGCGGTAAAGCGCCGCTTCGCTGACCTGGATGTGGGCCGCCAGGGCTGCGGTGGTGATGCGGTCGGCAGCGGGCTGCTCCAGCATGGCGGCCAGCGCCTGGAGGATCTGCACGCGCCGCTCCCCCGGCTTGGGCCGCTTGCGCGCAGGCTTGTCGGCCGCACCGCCTTCGGGTGCGGGCTGATCCTGGTCTTCAAGCCCCTCTGGTGTCATGTGGTCTCCAAGCGTGCAGTGCCTTGAGCTTTTTGATTCTGACACACACACCATTGGGCCGGCCATGCAAGCGGGCACCCGCTTCGGGTCCGTGGGGGTTGTCGCGCAGGTAGTGCTGCATCCACACGGTGCGCAGGCCCAGGCGACGGGCGCTCTTGAGGTTGGCCACCGTGTCTTCGACCAGCACGCAGCGCGAAGCAGGCAGCTTGTAGCGTGCCATCACGACGCGCAGCATGCGGGGGTCCGGCTTGGGGCGCAGGTCGCCGAACACGCGCATGCCCTCGATGGCGATCACGCCTTCAAACACGGAGGCCAGATCGAGTGCGGTCAGCACGCGCTTGGCGTAGTCCGCCGGGGCATTGGTCAGCAGGAACTTGCGGCCGGGCAGGCGCTTCAAGGCCGCGCGATCGGCCGAGGGCATGTGCAGCTGCGCCTCCAGGCCGGGCAGCACATGGGTCTGCGCCAGGAAATGCCCCGCACGGATGCCGTGGTGGCGCTCCAGCCCGAGCAAGGTGGCGCCATAACGACGCCAGTAATGGATGCGCAGCCGATCAGCCTCATCGCGCGGCATGTCCAGATGCTGTGCGATGTAGTCGGTCATCGAGCCATTGAGCCGCCAGAACACAGCACGACTGGCATCGTGCAGCGTGTTGTCGAGGTCGAACAACCAGATCATGGACATGGGGGCCTCATCAGCGCGTCACGGCCTGCCGCCGGGCCGCCCCAAGGCAGGCGCCTCCCCCTCGGGGGCAGCGAAGGCGCGCAGCGGCAAGCCGGGGGGCTCAATCGACCGCCGGGCCGCCCCAAGGTCGATGCCTCCCCCTCGGGGGGCGGCGAAGGCGCGCAGCGACAAGCTGGGGGGCTCAATCGACCGCCGGGCCGCCCCAAGGTCGATGCCTCCCCCTCGGGGGGCGGCGAAGGCGCGCAGCGACAAGCTGGGGGGCTCAATGACTTCTGATCATCGTGCCATATGCCTGCTCGGTCAGGATCTCGAGCAGCATGGCATGGGGCACGCGGCCATCCACGATGTGCACGGCATGCACCCCGCTCTTGGCCGCATCGATCGCGCCTTCGATCTTGGGGATCATGCCGCCGCTGATGGTGCCATCGGCGATCAGGTCGTCGATGTCGCGCGCCGTCAAGTCGGTCAGCAGCTCGCCTTGCTTGTCCAGCACGCCCTTGATGTTGGTCAGGAGCATGAGCTTCTCGGCCTTGAGCACCTGCGCCAGCTTGGAGGCCACCAGATCGGCATTGATGTTGTAGCTCTCGTTCTTCGCGCCAAAGCCGATGGGGCTGATGACGGGGATGAACTGGTCGTCCTGCAGGGCCTTGACCACGCTAGGGTCGATGGATTCGATCTCGCCTACCTGACCGACATCGTGCACCTTGCTGGGATCTTCCAGATCGACCAGCTTGAGCTGGCGCGCCCGGATCAGCCCACCATCACGCCCGGTCAGGCCCACGGCCTTGCCGCCTGCGGCGTTGATCAGGCCCACGATGTCTTGCTGCACTTCACCGGCCAGCACCCACTCGACCACTTCCATGGTTTCTTCATCGGTCACGCGCATGCCCTGGATGAAGTGGCCCTTCTTGCCGATCTTGTTGAGCGCCGAGTCGATCTGCGGGCCGCCGCCGTGCACCACCACCGGGTTGAGCCCCACGAGCTTGAGCAGCACCACGTCCTCGGCGAAATCGGCTTGCAGTTCGGGATCGGTCATGGCATTTCCGCCGTACTTGATCACGATGGTCTTGCCGTGGAACTTGCGGATGTAGGGCAGCGCCTGTGCCAGGATTTCGGCCTTGTCACGGGGCGCGATGTTGGTCACAGTGTCGGATTGGGGATGGCTGGGGGCGGTCATGGGCTACTCGAAACGTCGGTTCAGGGCGACATTTTAAGAGCCATCGCCACCGAGATGGCGGACAGGCGCCACCATTGACACACGGGTCAACCGGCACAGACCATCGCCCGTTGAACACAGCAGGGGATCATCCCCTCAAGGAGCAAGACGTGAAACTGAACTTCGCCCGCACAACTGGTCACCTTTTGGGTCGCCTCTTGGGCACCCTCCTGCTGGGTTTGGGCGTGGCCTTGGGCGCCGCCGCCCAGCCTGTTGACGGCGAAGTGGTGCGCATCGACCAGGACGCCGGCAAGATCACCCTCAAGCATGGCGAAATCAAGAACCTGGATCTGCCCGCCATGCAGATGTCGTTTCGCGTGAGCGACCCCAACTGGCTCAAGACACTGCAAGTGCACGACAAGGTGCGCTTTTCGGCCGACAAGGTTGGCGGCCAGTTCACCGTGACGGCCATCGAGGTGCGCAAGTAAGCCCACGGCCGACGGCGCTTTCGTCATCCAACATCAAATCAGGTGGACGAGCAGTGCCGTCATGGTCACGTAGCGCGCCAGTTTGCCGATGGCCATGTAGAGCACGCAAGGCCAGAACGGCAGGCGCAACCAGCCGGCCACCGCACACAGCGGGTCCCCCACCACCGGCAACCATGCCAGCAGGCAGGCTGGTGCGCCGTAGCGCTGCAACCAGCGCAGGGCCCGATGGTCGGCGGCCTTGTCGTGCCCGGGACGCAACTCGGGTGCGGCTTCACCGTGGTGCCGCACGCGCTCGGCCGCCCGGTGCGCCGCCGCCCCCATCCACCAGGTCAGGGCGCCGCCCAGGGTGTTGCCCACCGTGGCCACCAGGATCGCGGGCCAGAACAGCTCCGGCTGGAGCTTGACCAGGCCAAACACCGCCGGCTCTGAGCCCATGGGCAGCAGGGTCGCCGACACGAAGGCGATCACGAACACCGCACCCAGCCCCACCTCGGGAATGGCCAGCCAGTGCAGCAAAGCGGCAACCCCCGTCATCAATGCGTCTTCCATGTGCGCATTGTGCGGGGGTTGAGCGCCCGGCCCGATGGGCGCAGGCAAGGTCCACCACGAGGGCGGACCCTGGACTCTGGCAAAAGAGGGATCAGCGCGCGGTGCGGATCAGGCGCGACGACGGCGCACCAAGCCCAGAAAGCCCAATGCCACCAGCGCCAGCGCGTAGCTCTCGGGCTCGGGCACGGCATTGATGGACTGCAGTTGCAAACCACCGCTCACGCCCTTGGCCAGCAAATCGGCGTCGGTGAAGCGGAATGCGAAGAACTTGTTGTCGCCCGAGGTGCCCGGCACGAAGTCGTTGTCGTTGGCCAGGTAGAGCGTGTGGTAGGTCACGCCACCATCCACGATGTCCTGCCCGAAAGAGAGCCCTTCCAGCTTGGACGGGATCTGCGTGTCGGCAATGCCAGCGCCCTTGAGCAGCGCAACGAAGTCCACCAGTTGAGCTTTGGCCAGCAAAGCACCTTGCAGGGCGGCATCACCGCTGAGTGCGGTCACGTCGGTCGCACCGGTCAGGTCGATGGACCACATCTGCTTGATGACGGCGCTGGTGCCATCGCCCAGGCCCTTGCCGTCGCGCGGCAGGAAGGCCAGCGTGTGGTCGTTGATGGCCACGAGTTCGCTGTTGTTGTAGCCCTTGCCATTGATCTGGTTGCTGACGGCAAACTCCTTGGTGGCGCCTGTCGCGATGTCGATCTGGACGATGCGGTTGGTCTTGCCGGCCGAGGTGTCGCCGCCATCTTGCAGCAGGGAGCTTTGCATGATGCCGAAGAGCTTGGTGCCGTCAGGGCTGATAGCCAGGCCTTCCATGCCCTTGTTGGCCACGCGGCCCACGGTGTTGCCGCTGATCTCGGTGGCGCCGACGGCATTGGCGTTGGGCACGGCCAGGTTGCTGGGCAGCGTGAAGCTGCGGGTGCGCTCACCCGTGCTGCGGTCGAACTGGTAGACGTAGGGGCCGTACTCGTCGGACACGTAGATGCTCTTGCCGTCCTTGGAGACGCGGATGGATTCAGGATCCAGGCGCGCATCGTTGACGTTGCTGGAGCTGCCGGCCACAAAGCCGTCCGAGCGGCCGGTGAAGTAGTACTTGCCGGCGGTGTTCTGGGATGGCACAGCGCTCGGCAGGCCTGCGGTGCTGCCATAGGTCAGCGGCGTGCTGCTCCACAGCAGGGTGGTGCTTTGCAGCGTGGGCGTGACGGTGTAGGGCACCGTGCCTGCCGGCACGGCCGAAGGCGTGGCTGTCACGTCCAAGGTGACGGTGTTGAAGCGGGCGATGTAGGAGGTGGTGTTGTCGATGGCCGAGCCACCGGTATAAGCCACGGCATTGGGGCCGCGGTCAGGCAAGGCCAGGAAGGTGTTGCCGCCTGCCCAGGCCAGGCCCGAACCCATGCCACCGAGGATACTGGCAGGGTTGCCGTTTTCGAGCGTGCCCGTCAGACCGGAGAGGTCCGTGGTGCCGCCAAGCGTACCGATGCCGATCAACTCGAAGGCCGCATGGGCGCTGCCCATCGCCGAAGTCAGGACAAACAGGCCGGCCAGACGGGCGACCAGGGGGCGCAGAGCAAAGCTCATGGTTACTTCTCGCTTTACAAGAGTTCACAAAACAGCGCGGCAGCTTGCCTATGTCTTGTGACAGTCCCTTGAAGGGGCCATGAGCAAAAAAGAAGCCGGGACAAGCCCGGCTGTGGAGAAGAGAGAAAGAAGCTCAGTCAGCTCAGTACTGGTAACCCACCATCAGCGAGAACACCGAGGGGTGAAAGCGATAGCTCACGTTCTGCTGGCTGTTGTCGGTGCGGATGGTCACGTTGTTCTTGACACCGGCCGTTGCCCAGCTGGCGCTGACCAGCCAGTTCTTGTCGAATTTGTAGTTGACGCCCATCTGGAAAGCCAGGCCAATGGAGTCTGTTGAACTGATGCGCACAGGGCCGTCGCTGTACAAGGCGTCACCAGCACTGGTCGAGGTCACCTTGAAGTTGGTGTAGTTGATACCGACACCGACATAAGGACGCAGGGCCGACGAGGCATCCAGGAACTTGTAGTTCAGGAAGAGCGTGGGCGCAGTTTCCCTGACCTTGGCCACCTTGGCGCCATCGTAGGAGGAGATCAAGGCCGCCGTGGCCAACTGCTTGTAGGCTGCCGTGGCCGCCGCGACCGCACCGGCACCCAGACCCGAGTACACGTTGGTTGCCAGATAGGGAATCACAGTACCTGCGGAGCTGCCACCCGCTGCGGTGAAGATTGCATTGGCTTGAGCCGCACCAGCCTTGACCGAGTCCCCCACACGCAACTTCACATCATGGGTAGGGGGTACACCCAGCACGAGCTCAGCGGCCCAGTGATCGTCGAAGGCGCGTTCGATGCTGAACAGCAACGTCGACTTCGGCATGACCTCCAGGTGGTTGCCAGGAGGAGCAATCACGGTGCCGCCGGCATGGTCGGGCAACGTGCCCTCGATGTCACCACTGGTCGCGCGCGGATCGATACGGCCAGCGCCAATCTTGAAGGTATAGGTCTGCGCACAAACAGAACCTGCAGCCAGGGAAGTCAGAACAGCCAGAGTCAAGGTCGAGAATTTCATATGGTGCTTACGGCTTGATGAAATTAGTTATAAAACGTAACGTTGCATTTTGCATGCAACCGTTACCTCTAGGGTAGGCAAACCACGCGACGCCACGCCCTAGGGTTTGCACTCAGCTGCAACGGTGGCAAGTGACGCTTGTCACGCTCCCCCCAGTTGACTGAAATTTGATCAACAAGGGGTGCCGCCCCGGCTCCCACGCGGCTATACTCTGCCTCCTTTTTAAGCAGCCCTGCACTTTCGAACGGTCAGGGCTGTCTTGTCTTTTCGAGCCGCTTGCCCTGCGTTTGCAGCCCCTTTTCCTCCCACACCATGCCCCTTCAGGATGTCTGCACCAGCACGCTGTTGGTCGGCTCGATCGAGCTGCCCAACCGCCTGTTCGTGGCGCCCATGGCGGGCGTGACAGACCGCCCTTTCCGGATGCTGTGCAAGCGCCTGGGCGCGGGCTATGCGGTCAGCGAGATGGTGACCTCGCGCAAGGACTTGTGGCACAGCCTGAAGACCTCGCGACGCGCCAACCATGAAGGCGAGACCGCGCCGATTGCCGTGCAGATCGCCGGCACCGACGCGGCCATGATGGCCGAGGCGGCCGCCTACAACATCGACCGCGGCGCGCAGATCATCGACATCAACATGGGCTGTCCGGCCAAGAAGGTCTGCAACAAATGGGCGGGCTCCGCGCTCATGCAGGACGAGCCACTGGCGCTGGAAATCGTGGAAGCCGTGGTGGCCGCCTGCGCACCGCATGGCGTACCCGTGACCTTGAAGATGCGCACCGGCTGGAGCGCCCACAACAAGAACGCCGAGCGCATCGCCCGTGCAGCCGAGAACGCCGGCATCGCCATGCTGACCGTGCACGGCCGCACGCGCGAGCAGGGCTACAAAGGCCAGGCCGAGTACGACACGATCGCCGCCGTGAAGGCCGCCGTGCGGATCCCGGTGGTGGCCAATGGCGACATCACCTCGCCCGAGAAGGCCGCGCAAGTCCTGCGCTACACCGGTGCCGACGCCATCATGGTGGGCCGCGCCGCGCAGGGCCGCCCCTGGATCTTCGGCGACATCGCCCACTACCTGGCCACGGGTGAGCACCGTGCCCGCCCTTTGAGCCTGGACGTCAAGCGCTGGCTGGTCGAACACCTGCATGAGCACTACGGCCTGTACGGCGAGTTCGCCGGCGTGCGCACCGCCCGCAAGCACATCGGCTGGGCCGTGCGTGCCCTGCCCGGCGGCGAGGCCTTCCGTGCCCACATGAACACGCTCGACGGCATCGACGCCCAG
Organism: Burkholderiales bacterium; assembly: GCA_003963115.1. Taxonomy (GTDB): domain Bacteria; phylum Pseudomonadota; class Gammaproteobacteria; order Burkholderiales; family Burkholderiaceae_C; genus Aquabacterium. The sequence continues at coordinate 27,086 of RXJQ01000032.1, read as the reverse complement.
ATCCGGGCCGTCACCGACTTCTTCGATGAACTGGGCCAGCAATATGCGCGGCTGCCAGACCTGGGCGAGGCCCTGCTCGAAGAAGAGGGTGAGGCCGTGGAGGGCCGCGTCGCCTGTACCGCATATTGAAATCAAGCCGTCACCGAACAACAGCCATGAGCAAGAAGAACATCCAAGAGTGCATCCGAGACAACCTGGACAGCTACTTCCACGACCTGCGCGGCGCCGAGCCGCATGCCGTGTACGACATGGTGGTCAATGCGGTCGAGCGCCCCATGCTGGAAGTCGTGATGCAGCGCGCCGAAGGCAACCAGTCCAAGGCAGCCGAATGGCTGGGCATCAACCGCAACACCCTGCGCCGCAAGCTGCTCGAGCACAAGCTCATCAAGTGATCTTTGTTTTTTGAATCCACGCTCTTTGAACTGAAGGAAATGAAATGGCTTTGACCGCCTTGCTGTCCGTGTCCGACAAGACCGGCATCGTTGAATTCGCCCAGGCCCTGCATGCCCAGGGCGTGCGCCTGCTGTCCACCGGCGGCACCGCCAAGCTGCTGGCTGACAAGGGCTTGCCTGTCACGGAAGTCGCCGAAGTAACCGGCTTCCCCGAGATGCTGGACGGCCGCGTCAAGACCCTGCACCCGCGCGTGCACGGCGGCATCCTGGCCCGCCGCGATCTGCCTGAGCACATGGCTGCGCTCAAGGAACACGGCATCGACACCATCGACCTGCTGGTGGTCAACCTCTACCCCTTTGCGCAAGCCACGGCCAAGGCCGACTGCACGCTGGAGAACGCCATCGAGAACATCGACATCGGTGGCCCCACCATGCTGCGTGCCGCCGCCAAGAACTGGCAGGACGTGGCCGTGATCATCGACCCGGTCGACTACGAACAAGTGCTGTCGGAGATGAAGGCTGAGGGCATCACCCGCACGACCAAGTTCATGCTGGCCAAGAAAGTGTTCGCCCACACCGCCGCCTACGACGGCATGATCACCAACTACCTGACCTCGCTGGAAGACGGCTCGGAGTTGAAGACCGAAGCCGTGCCCGCCAAGGCCGAGTACCCCGCCGTCTACAACCTGCAACTGCACAAGGTGCAGGGCATGCGTTATGGCGAGAACCCGCATCAGAGCGCCGCCTTCTACCGCGAGGCCGCGCCCGTGGTCAGCACCCTGGCCAACTGGTCGCAGATCCAGGGCAAGGAGCTGTCCTTCAACAACATCGCCGATGCCGATGCCGCCTGGGAATGCGTCAAAGCCTTTGAAGCTCCGGCCTGCGTGATCATCAAGCATGCCAACCCCTGCGGTGTGGCCGTGGGTGCTGGCCCGCTGGAGGCCTACACCAAGGCCCTGAAAACCGACCCGACCTCGGCCTTCGGCGGCATCATGGCCTTCAACCGCGTGGTGGACGCCGACGTGATCGAGGCCATCAACGCCAACAAGCAGTTCGTGGAAGTGGTGATCGCACCGAAGTTCACCGACGCGGCCCGCGCCGCTTATGCATCCAAGCAGAACGTGCGTCTGCTGGAGGTGCCGCTGGATGAGGCCACGCGCAAGCTGAGCAACGCGCTGGACTTCAAACGCGTGGGCGGCGGCATGCTGCTGCAATCGGCCGACAACATCGACATCGTGGGCGACATCAAGGTGGTGTCCAAGCTGCAACCAACCGCGCAACAACTCAAGGACCTGCTGTTCGCCTGGACCGTGGCCCGCTTTGTCAAGAGCAACGCCATCGTGTTCTGCAAGGACGGCATGACCATGGGCGTGGGTGCCGGCCAGATGAGCCGCCTGGACTCGGCCCGCATCGCCTCGATCAAGGCTGGCCACGCTGGCTTGACGCTGCAAGGCACGGCCGTGGCGTCGGATGCCTTCTTCCCCTTCCGCGATGGCCTGGACGTGGTGGTCGATGCCGGCGCCACCTGTGTCATCCACCCGGGCGGTTCCATGCGTGACGAAGAGGTGATCGCCGCTGCCGACGAGCGCGGCATCGCCATGGTGTTCACGGGCACACGCCACTTCCGTCATTGACCGGATCTGGCTCTGCCCCTCCAACGGCCCTGCGGGGCCGTTTTGCTTGCTGCCTTTCATGCCGCTGTCATGAAGCTGGCATGGCGGGCTGCTAGCGTGTCGGCTGCACAAGCAGTACACCATCATGACGCTCCGCCTCGCTGGTCTGACCCTGGGCCTGATCACACTCCTGGCCACGCCTTTGACGCATGCCGGCCACATGCTGGATGGCCAATTGCTGGCTTGCGGCAACGACGCCCCGCCCGTGATCACGGGCCGCTACAACAAAGGCGCCAATGGCGATACGCCGCCCGCCGAGAAGCTCGTGGAGATGGGCCGCAAGATCTTCTTCGACCCTGGCTTGTCAGCTTCGGGCCAGCAGTCCTGCGCAAGCTGCCACAACCCGGCCCACGCCTATGGGCCGCCCAATGCCTTGTCTGTGCAGCCTGGCGGCCCCGGCATGGACGAGTTCGGTGTGCGCGCCGCGCCTTCGCTGCGCTACGTGCATGCGCCGCAGAACTTCACCGAACACTATGTGGACCTGATGGACAACAATGGCCAGGACAGTGGCCCCGCCGGCGGCCGCACCTGGGATGGCCGGGTCAACGCCGCCCGTGAACAAGCCCTCATGCCCCTGCTCGATGCCAAGGAAATGGCCAACCGCAATCTGTCCGAGGTGGCTGCGCGCCTGCGCAAGGCCCCCTACGCGGCCGAGTTCGACCAGGTCTTCAGCCCACCCGGCACCCATATCCTCGACGACGAGGAGGGCGTGATCAGTTGGCTGACCACGGCCATCGAGTTCTTCGAACAATCACCCGAAGACTTCCACCCCTTCACCAGCAAGTACGACGCCTACATGCGCGGCCAGGCCCAGCTCACCAAGCAGGAGCAACGCGGCTTCAAGCTGTTCAATGACAAGAACAAGGGCAACTGCGCCACCTGCCACCCTAGCGTGGCCACCTCATCGACGGTGATCTACCCACGCTTCACCGACTTCGAATTCGCCTCGCTGGGCGTGCCGCGCAACCGCCACCTGCCCGCCAACCAGGATGCCAGCTACTTCGACCTCGGCCTGTGCGGGCCCATGCGCCACGACATGCAAGACAGGCCCGAGTACTGCGGCAAGTTCCGTGCGCCCACGCTGCGTAACGCGGCGCTGCGCCACAGCTTCTTCCACAACGGTGTGCTGCACTCATTGAAAGAGGTCGTCGAGTTCTACGTCACGCGCGACATCACGCCGCAGCGCTGGTATGGCAAGGATGCACAAGGCCACGCACAACGCTATGACGACCTGCCTGCGCGCTACCAGGGCAACGTCAACACCGATGTGCCCTTCAAGCCCTTGCCCGGCAACAAGCCACGCCTGACTCAGCAGGAGATCACCGACCTGCTGGCCTTCCTCGGTACGCTGAGCGATGGCTATGAAGCGCCCGCAAACCACGCCACCCCCGCCAAACGGACTACAACCGCATCGTTGGCAAGTCACTCCACCTCTTCAAGATAAACGCAGGTCGGTTGTCGATGGACCTGCGTTCGTACCCATAGCGCCCGGCGGCGAACACGGTGCGCCCCACACAACCGTGTGTTGACCTCTCCATTTCACTCTTCAGTTGTTCAAGATGAAAACCTCGTTCGCCCCCCGCACCCTGTCTCTGGCCCTGGCTGCTTTGCTGACCGCTGGCTCCGTCATGGCCCAATCCGATCCCGTCGTGCTGAGCTTCTCCACGGTGGGCGATTCGCGCCAGGATTCGTCCTCCTCCAAGGTCGATCCCACTCAAGCGCCTTTGAGCGGCCAAGACGCCCACTGGCTGCAAAACAGCAAGGCCTGGTCGCGCATCATGCGCGAAGTCAGCGCCAAGAAGTCCAACCTGCTGTTCTTCAACGGCGACATGGTCATGGGCTATGGCGATGCAGGCCCTGTGTCGGCCACCGATGTCACCTCGGTGCTCAACTCGGACTTGGTCAAGTTCCACACGCAGTACGCTTTCTGGCGCGGCATGGTCGCCCCGCTGATCGAAAACGGCACCTATGTCGTTCCCGTGCCCGGCAACCACGAAACCCAGTGCAACAGCGCCAACACCACCTGCTTGGATGCCAATGGCAACAACCTGTCTGCGGTGAACGGCGGCAAGAACGCAGTCAAGGTCAATGAAGACGCCTGGCGCGCCAACATGGCCGACCTGATCGTCGATGCCACGCGCCTGAACAACACCCTGCCTGGCGGCCTGACGGTCACCAACGTCGACAACACCGATCACGCCAGCGTGGACAGCCTGACGACACCTCAGAACCAGCTGTCCTACAGCTTCGATGTGGGCAACAGCCACTTCGCCGTGATCAACACCGACCCGACCGGCGGCGACAGCACCGCCCCCAGCGCCTGGCTGGCTGCCGACTTCTCCGCAGCCAGCGGCCGTGGTGCCCAGCACTTCTTCGTGTTCGGCCACAAGCCCGCCTACACCTATGACTTCACCGGCAACGGCGGCAAGGCTGGTGGTCTGGATGCCATCCCCGCCAAGCGCAACACCTTCTGGAACGTGATCGAGCAGTATGGCGCCGCCTACTTCTGTGGCCACCAGCACACCTTCAACATGCGCCAGCCCGTCAAGGCCGACGGCACGACCAGCACCGCCTGGCAGGTGATCGTGGGTTCGGGTGGTTCGCCCTTCGACGTCAAGCAGACTGCGGCCAACCAGCAGCCATATGACCGCTACTACGCCTGGGCCAATGTCCGCGTGTTCCAAAGCGGCAAGGTCCAGATCGACGCCTATGGCTTCAGCGACGGCTTTGGCGCCACCAAGCTGCTGCAAAGCGCTGTGCTGGCTCATTGATCTGACCCGAGCACAGGAGCATCACCATGCAAGGCAAGATCATCCTCAAGGCGCTGGCTGCGGCCTCCTTCGTGGCCCTCACCGCCACGCAGGCCCAGGCTTATGACGTCGTGAACACGCAGGTTCCCAGCGGTTCGCTGTTCGGTTCGAACACACTGGACAGCAACGACTGGCTGGCCGAGAAGTTCACGGTCGCTTCAAGCACGCAGATCGACAGCGTGCTGGCCTATGTGCTGTCCAACGACAGCGCCAACGACATCGGCAAGACCTTCACCATCGCGCTGTACGGCAACAGCGGCAGCAACCTGCCCGCGCTGAACTGGAACGCCGACCAGCATGGCCAGTTATTCCAGGCCACCGCCACCTACAACGGTGACGGCTGGAACGGCCTGAGCAACCTGAACTGGAGCATCGGTGCCGGCAGCTACTGGCTGGCCCTGGAGCAAAACGGTGACGCCAGCAATGCCGGCTCGCTGCAACTGCCGACCGGCGCGCTGCCAGCTGCACAGGCCGTGGCCCTCTACAGCGGTGGACAGAACTACGCCGCCGACACGCTGAGCGACACCTTTGGTCTGCACATCACGGCGGTGACACCCGCCGTGCCGGAACCCGGCAGCATGGCCCTGGTGCTGTGCAGCCTGGGCGTGATGGCCTTCGTGGCCCGCCGCCGCAGCTGAGTCCACAACATCCCGATCAAAGCCGGGCGCCAGGATCCGGCCTTCAAGCAGGTTAGAGTGTGTGCTGAACGCACCTCACTCGACCTGCTTTTTTCTTGACGTGATCATCCTAGGCATCGACCCCGGTCTGCAGACCACCGGCTTTGGCGTCATCGAATCTGATGGCCCTCGCCTGCATTACGTGGCCAGCGGCACCATCAAGACACGCGAGGCCGCGCAGGGTGATCTGCCCACGCGCCTGAAGCTGATCTTCGACGGCGTGCGCGAGGTGGTGGGCCGCTATGAACCGCATCAGGCCTCGGTCGAGATCGTGTTCGTCAACGTGAACCCGCAGTCCACGCTGCTGCTTGGCCAGGCCCGTGGTGCGGCGATTGCCGGCCTGCTGAGCACGCCGGCCTCACCGAGCGTGTCCGAGTACACCGCCTTGCAGATGAAGAAGGCCGTGGTGGGCCATGGCCATGCCGCCAAGGCCCAGATCCGTCACATGGTGATGCGCTTGCTGGACCTGCCGCGCGAGCCGCACAACGACGCGGCCGATGCCTTGGGCCTGGCGATCTGCCATGCCCACGCGGGTCACGCCATGGCGCAGATGGCCAAGGCCACCGAGCTGTCACGCCGCACCCATGCCCAGATCAAGGGCGGGCGCGTCTACTGAGTCTCACTGTCCGTCCTTGATCAAGCGGCCAGATGCCGACTGCACCGGGCGCGCGTTCATCGGATAGAGCTTGGCAAACACGCCGATCTGCTCGCGCGAAACACCCGCAGGCTGCTTCATCACCATCCACAGGACGCCTTCAGAGCAAGGCGGTGTGGTCAGCGAGCCCATGTAGGTGTAGTACTGGCGCTGCTCGGGCAGCAGCTGGCCGAGGTCGATCTGGTTCATCGCGGCCTGCTCCAGGTTTTTCTCCAGCGGCAGGTTGTTCCAGACTTGCTGCACCAGCGGGTGCGACTTGCCCTGATCCATCAGCACGGCCACCACGGCGAGGCGGCCGTCCATGTCCTTGTGCACCAGGTGGGCCACCATCTCGTATTGGCGGCCATTGATGCGCTCTTCGCTCGGGCGGTGGAAATGGAACTGCACCAGCTCGTAGCGGTGCCCCATCACCGTGATGCCATTGCCTGGCTCCACATTGACCTGCACGGTGTGGCCGTTGTCGATCACGCGGAAGTTGGATGGGCGATAGTCGAACTGGATCGGGTCGAGTTGAACCGGGATGCCATCGCGGATGTCGATGGGGCTTTGACGCTTGCCCACCATGCACTGCTGGAACTCAGGCTTGAGGCGGCCCCAGCTGTCAGGACCGGTGTCACCGCTGTAGGCCCAGTGGACATCGTGGCCCATGGCGTTGGCCAGGCGTGCGTCGGCCTGCGCGGACTTGGCCGATGCCAGGCCATGGGCCTCGCCATCGACACCGGGCGGCAGCAAGGCGCCTTGTGCATCGTTCATGGCCAAGGTCGTGGCACCTGAACGTGCGCCACTGGCCGGGCTCTTGGCCGTGCGTGCCGCCACGGGCTTGGCGCGCAACCTCACCACGGGCGGGGCTTCGCGCTTGGTGCGGACCTCGGCGATCTTCTGGTCGATCAGGTCACGCAACTCGGCCATCGACACGTTGGCCTTGGCGTCTGATGCCGCTTCTGCGGTGGGCTTGGCTTCCCGGCTGGCACCGCCCTCACGTTCTTCACCACGCTTGCTGCGCGACGCTGCTCGGCCTTCCGACTTGCCCTCGCCCTTGCCTTCCTTGCTCTCAGAGGGAGAGGGCGCTTCGACCTTGTCTTTCAGGTTTGGTTTGAGGGAGGCCTTGCTGATTGACGGTTCCTTGGCTTCAACCGGCTCGGAAGCCGCATCGCCGTGACCATGCCCCTCGCCCGCATAGGCGCTCATCACCAGGGCCATGCCGGCAGCCAGTGCAAACAGGGGGGCCCAAGGCTCACGCAAAGTCTTCATCATGGTCATCTCTCCGCAGTACGAAGAGATTTCGGCCAGCAAAACGCTGAACTTGAATGCCGAAGGACATACCAGACGAAGCTGCAGGGTTTTCTGGATGCGAAAACCTCAGCGTTCGGGGCAAGTTAAAGGTGTGAAGTCGACCGATAGGCCGGATTCTGTGCAGCCCCGTGTCTCGCGACGCTGAGCTGTGACCGCCATTCCTCTGGGCCGCCTGTCGCCAGAACGGCTCGGTGCCACCTACCCGCACACTCCCCGGGCCAGGTCAATGTGTGCCTATTTGGTGTTGCTGCGCGTAGAGATTGCCCGTTTCACCCTGGGCGGGCTTTGCCCGCCCAGACTCGTCTCTGTTGCTCTGATCCTCACCTCGCGGTGGAGAGGTGTTACCTCCTACGCTGCCCTGTGCAGTCCGGACCTTCCTCCAGTACGCCCTTTCAGGCCCTGTACCAGCGGCGGTCTGGCCGACTTCACGGGCGTCATTATCGCCTCAGCCGGCCCGATGCGCGCAACGACACTCAGAAACCCGCCTGGCCCAGGCTGCCCAGGAAATCCTGCGGCTTCCTGAAACCCACGACCTGCGCGGCCGTGCGTTCCTGACCTTGTGCATCAAAGAAGATGATGCCCGGGGGCCCGAACAGCTTGAAGCGTTGCAGCAAGGCCCGGTCGTCCGCCGTGTTGACGGTGACATCGGCCTGCAGCAGCACCGTGCCTTTCAGCCGGGCCTGCACTTGCGGGTCCGAGAAGGTGCCGTGCTCCATCTCCAGGCAGGAGGTACACCAGTCGGCATAGAAATCCAGCATCACCGGTTTGCCTTGTGCGCGGGCCTGCGCCAGTGCGGCATCCAGCTCGGCCACGGTGCGCACGCGCTCGAAGGGCAGCACGCTGTGGTGGGCCGACACCGCAGGCGCCATCCCCACCAGGGACTGCAGATAAGGCCAGGCCGGGCGCGCCACCCACACCGCCATGCCCAGCATCAGCACGCCAAAGAGCGCCTTGACCGCCGTCATCCACGGACCGGTACGCGGCAACAGGCTGCCGGCCGACAAGCCCACGAGCAGCAAGGGCAAGCTCATGCCCCAGGCCATGGCATACAGCGCCGTGCCGCCCAACACCACATCGTGCGTCTGGCTGATGTAGAGCAGCGCCCCAGCCAGCGGCGCCGACACGCAGGGGCTCACCACCAGGGCCGACACCACCCCCATTGCGAACACGCTGATGAACTTCCCACCAGGCAGGCGGTTGGAGCCGGCACCGAGCCAGCTCTGCACCGAAGCCGGCAGTTGCAGCTCGTACAGGCCGAACATCGACAAGGCCAGCAGGATCATCAAGACGGCAAAGCCCAGCACCACCCACGGGTGCTGCAGATACGCCGACAGGCCTTGTCCCAACAGGCCCGCCGCCACGCCCAAGGCCGTGTAGACCAGGGCCATGCCCTGCGAGTAGCTCAGCGCCAGCGAGAAGCCCCGCGCGCGGCTGACACGCTCGCGCTGCCCCACGATGATGGACGACAGGATGGGCACCATGGGCAGCACGCACGGTGTCAGGGACAGCAGGATGCCCGCCAGCAGGAAGACCGGCACCACGGTCCACCAATGGCCGGATGCCAAAGCACGGCTGATGCCGTCATCGCCCTGTTCAGACGAAGGCGACCCCGCTGCGGTCTTGTCCGCTGCATTGGCGGCAACCGGCGCCGGCGCAACCGATGCCTGTCGAACCGACTGCACCTGCCCCTGCGCATCCAGCGTCAACACATAGTGCTTCTTCTGAGGCGGGTAGCAAAGGCCCGCATCGGCGCAACCCTGGTAGACGACCGTCAAGGCCTGCTCACCCCGCAACTGATCGGGCAAAGCCACCTTGCCGGAGACATCGCCGTGGTAGACCTCCAGCACCTTGTCGAAGGTGGGGTCGTGCTTGGACTCGCCCGTGGGCAGATCCCACTTCAAGGCGATGGCCGCCGCGCCCGCACTGGTGTCGACGTGGGCATCCATGCGCTCACGGTAGAGGTAGATGCCCCGCGCCACCGTGAAGTCCATCTGCAAGGCATGCGGGCCGGCCACGCTTACCGCCAGTTGAAACGCCTTGTCCGGCGGCAGGAAGGTCTGGGCCTGCACGGCGGCCATGCTCACAACGCCCAGGGCCACTGTCAGGAACATGCGCCAGATCAGCCACGCTGCGCGCCGGGACGCGACAATCCACTTGAACTCGTTCATGGACGCCATTCTGCCCGGCCTGGCCTTATCCTGTCTGGCCGCGTCCAATGTCACGGAAACCGGCCCCCCTTTTCACTCTTCCACTCCTTCAGGAAGCACGCAAGATGAAAGCCCAGAGCATCCTCGACACCATCGGCCAGACGCCGCACGTCCGCATCAACCGCCTCTTCGGCGCCGAACCGGAGGTCTGGATCAAGGCCGAGCGGGCCAACCCTGGTGGCTCCATCAAGGACCGCATCGCCCTGGCCATGGTGGAAGATGCAGAACGCTCCGGCGCCCTCAAGCCCGGCGGCACCATCATCGAACCGACGTCGGGCAACACCGGCATTGGCCTGGCCATGGTCGCGGCGGTCAAGGGCTATCGCCTGATCCTGGTGATGCCCGACAGTATGTCTGTCGAGCGCCGCCGGCTGATGCTGGCCTACGGCGCCACGTTCGATCTGACCCCGCGCGAGAAGGGCATGAAGGGCGCCATCGCCCGTGCCCAGGAACTCGTGGCGGAAACACCGCTGGCCTGGATGCCCCAGCAGTTCGACAACCCGGCCAACATCGCCGTGCATGAGCAGACCACCGCGCAGGAGATCCTGGCCGACTTCCCCGAAGGCCTGGACGTGCTGATCACCGGTGTGGGCACGGGCGGCCATATCACCGGCTGCGCCAAGGTGCTCAAGGCTGCCTGGCCCCAGCTCAAGGTGTTCGCGGTCGAACCGGCTGCTTCGCCCGTGATCTCGGGCGGGCAGCCCGCACCCCACCCGATCCAGGGCATCGGCGCTGGCTTCATCCCCACCAACCTGCACACCGATCTGCTCGATGGCGTCATCCAGGTCGACGCCGAGGAAGCGCGTGAATACGGCCGCCGCGCCGCACGCGAAGAAGGCATGCTGGTCGGGATCTCGTCGGGTGCCACGCTGGCGGCGATTGCCAAGAAGCTGCCCGAGCTGCCGGCCGGTGCGCGCGTGCTGGGCTTTTGCTACGACACGGGCGAGCGCTACCTGTCGGTGGAAGGCTTCCTGCCCGCCTGACGGGGCAGTCCCGACGGGCCTCGCACCATGCCCCACGCACGCCAGCGCCGCTTCTTCAGCCTCGACCAGTTCCAGTCACCCTGGCCCATGCTGCTGGCACTGGTGGCCAGCATCCCAGCTTTCTATGACTCGCTCATGCCCACGCCGGCCTCATGGGCGGCGGCCATGTACGTGGTCAGTGGGGCGCTGGTGCTGGCGTTTGCCTGGCGCCAGATGCGTCACGCGCGACGCAACCTGAGTGCGCCCCATGCGGGGAGCGAAACACGCACACGCACACGCTGGCGCCTGGGTGCCCGGGTGGATTGGCCACTGGGTACCGCCTTGCTGTTGTGCGCCGCCCTGCCGCCGAGCAGCCAGTCGGCCAGCGCGCTGGGCTGGCGCATGGCCGTGGCCTTCGCCACGCTCGTGCGCCTGGTGCTCATCAGCAAGCCCCTTTTCGAGCGTGCCGGCCTGGCCCGGCTGCTGGGCATGGCCGCGGCCGTGCTGGGCTTGTGCGGCATCGGCTTTTACTGGATCGACCCCGAGGTCACCAGCCTGAGTTCGGGCCTGTGGCTGGCCTTCTCCACGGCCGCCACCGTGGGCTATGGCGACGTGGTGCCCAGCAACACGGCCTCGCGCATCTTTTCGGTCTTCGTGGTGCTGCTGGGCTACGGCATCCTGTCGCTGGTCACGGCGAGCGTGGCAGCCATGTTCGTGGGCTCGCAGGAACGCAAGGTCGAGCGCGACATCCTGCGCGACATGCACCAGCAGATCAAATCGGTGACGCAGGAGATCGCGGCCTTGCGCCAATCGATCGAGGAGATGAAGCAAGCCCAGCAGACCGACACCACGGCGAAGTCACCGCCTTCATCGGCCGAGCCCCGCATCTGAAGGGCCCTGTCAGGGTTTAGCCCGTCGTCCCCTTGCCTGCGTTGATTCACTGACGTGGGGGCCGGTCTTCGTCCGGCAGAATCAGCCACCAATGTTGTCGTGAGGTCTGTGCCTGCCGTATGCCCAATCCATCCGTGAAGAAAAAGCGCGCCGCCACCGTGACCCGACGCTACGGCGGTGTCGATGCCGCGGAACGTCGCCGCGAGCGCCAGCGCAAGCTGATCGACGCGGGCATCGAGGTCTTCGGCACGCGAGGCTTTCACCTCTCCACCGTGCGCGACATCTGTTCGCAGGCAGGCCTTACCGAGCGATATTTCTACGAGTCATTCAAGACCCTGGGCGAGCTGTTCGATGCCGTCTACGCCGAGCTGCGGGGCATGGTCCAGCAAAGGGTGATGACCTCGGTGATCGCCAAGGGCCTGGCGCAACCCGATCCACTGGCCATGGGCGAAAGCACGCTGCGCGCCTGGTATGCCTTCCTGAACGAGGACGTGCGCCGCGCGCGCATCATGCTGGTCGACGCGGTGGGCGTGAGCGAAAGCGGCATGCGCGGCGCCGAGGCCACCATCCACGAGTTCAAGGGCATGGTCCACACCTTCATGATCATGCTCTACCCCGATCTGGAGAAGGCCGGCGTTGACATGGACGTGATCGTCTCGGGCCTCGTGGGCGCCACCATCTACATCGCCAAGACCTGGACGCAGTCCGGCTTCAAGCATTCGCTCGACGAGATCCTGCGGCACAACATGATGCTCTTCCGTGGCCTGCACCTGCTGCATCAGGAGATGAATGAGCAGCGGGCCGTCGCCATGGCATCGGGCAAGGAAGCCGTGCCGCGCACGCCCTCGAAAAAGGGCCGGCGCGTCACCGACGTCTGATCAGACCATGCGCCAGTGCAGGGTCTCGCCGCCACGCAGCGGCTTGATCACGGTTTCGCCAAAAGGCAGTGTCTCCGGCACCACCCAGTCTTCACGTTTCAGCGTGATCTTGTCGGTGTTGCGCGGCAGGCCGTAGTAGTCGGCCCCGTAGAAGCTGGCGAAGGCCTCGAGCTTGTCGAGCGCACCGGCGGCCTCGAAGGCTTCGGCATACAGCTCGATGGCGCACGGCGCGGTGTAGCAACCCGCGCAGCCCGATGCGTGCTCTTTGAGGTTCGATGCGTGGGGCGCGCTGTCGGTGCCCAGGAAGAACTTGGGCGAGCCGCTGGTGGCCGCCTGCACCAGGGCCACGCGGTGCTCTTCGCGCTTGAGGATGGGCAGGCAGTAGTAGTGCGGGCGCACACCGCCCATGAAGATGGCATTGCGGTTGTAGAGCAGGTGCTGCGGCGTGATGGTGGCGCCCACGAAGCGATCAGCCTCGCTCACATACTGCGCGGCTTCCTTGGTCGTGATGTGCTCGAACACGATCTTCAGTTCAGGAAAGTCACGGCGCAGCGGGATCAGCTTGTCGTCGATGAAGGCCTTCTCGCGGTCAAACACGTCCACTTCCGCCTCGGTCACCTCGCCGTGTACACACAGCACCAGGCCTTCGTGCTGCATGGCTTCGAGCACCTTGTAGGTCTTGCGCAGGTCGGTCACGCCGGCATCGCTGTTGGTGGTGGCACCGGCCGGGTAGAGCTTGAAGGCCACGGCGCCCATGGCCTTGGCCTCGGCGGCCTCTTCGGCAGGGGTGTTGTCGGTCAGGTAGAGCACCATCAGGGGCTCGAACTTCACGCCGGCGGGCACGGCGGCCAGGATGCGCTCGCGGTAGCCTTTAGCCTGCTCGGCCGTGGTCACGGGTGGACGCAGATTGGGCATGACGATGGCCCGCGCGAACTGCCGCGCCGTGGCCGGCACCACGGAGGCCATGGCCGCGCCGTCACGCACATGCAGGTGCCAGTCATCGGGGCGGGTCAAAACCAGCGTGGTGGCCAGGGTGGAGGGCGTGGAAGCGGTCATGGCGGTCGAATGTGAACAGGCTGAACAGCCGAAAGCAGGAATTTTCTCATTTCCGACATGACCTTCGTCTTTCCCCCTAAGGCCGTGAGCACCGCCCCCCACCCTTAGGGACTCGGGCAAGCGGACACCTTGTCCCATTTCCCCCTCCTGCCTAGCCTTCGCTTGCGCATCGTGCCACTTCGGCCCGGTGCTGTTGTGAGACCGCTTTTTGGAGGCGACCATGAACCTGATGAACTTCAAGGCCCCCAGCCTGCTTCGGCAGCCGCTGCGGGCCTGCGCACAGGGCAGCATCGTGCTGCTGGCGCACCTGGCTCTGAGCCAGACCTCGATGGCGCAAACGGCACCCGGCCTGCGCATCGACACCGTGTCGATCACTGCCGACCAGACCGTGCTGCGCGTGACCGTGCCCAAGCCATCCTTGTCCAGCGTGGAGACACCCAGCGGCGTCTTCCAGCGCTTTGCACAAGGCGGCGCGCCTGGCTCATCAGGGCAGGACAGCAGCGACGTCGGCCTGCCTGAAGTGCCCGTGGCCGGCTTCTCGCTGGCCCTGCCGGTCGATGGCCAGGACAACACCATCGACATCGCGCCTGCAGGCGACATCCAGCGCCTGCAGGCCCGGCTCTACCCCATCCAGCCCCCCATCTCCGCCAAGCTGGGTGACCACGAGCTGCCCAAGTTCCAGTTCAATGCCGACATCTGGGCCAAGGGCTTCGTGTCGCCGGGTCAGCAGGGCGCGCAGCGCGTGCTGTTCCGTGGTGACGCCAATGTGCAGGGCTACCGCCTGAGCCCGTATGGCTATGACCCCAGCGCCCAGCTCATCACCTACTACCCCAGCTATGTGGTCACCATCAAGCACCCCGGCAAGTGCTACCGGTACGACCGGCTACAACTCAAGGGCGTGCTGGGCACCACACAGAAGGCCGGCTTCGATGGCATCGACCAGCGCATCGAAGGCCTGCTGCTGCCTGCCGTGCAGTTCGCGCTCAACAAGTCGCTGGTCGCCGAGCTGACGTGTGCGCCACCGATCACGCTGGACCCGTCCATTTTCGGCGCCCGCTACCTGATCGTGACACACCCCAACTTCAAGGCCGCTGCCGACACGCTCAAGACCCACAAGGAGGCCATCGGCATCTCGACCCGCGTGGTCACGACCAGCGAGATCACGGGCGCCGGTGCAGCCGCCACCGATACCCAGATCCGCAACTGGATCAGCAGCTACTACAACAGCCATCTCGTGCGGCCCAAGTGGGTGCTGTTCATGGGTGACTCGGAGTACCTGCCGACGCACTACGACCTCCAGAACATCTGGGACAGCGCCAAGAACGCGGGCGACATCTGGTATGGCCAGTTCCTGCCAGGCGCCACAGCCACGACCATCCCGCCGTTTGGCATCGGCCGCTTCCCGGTGGACACGCTGGCGCAGGCCAACACCATCGTCTCCAAGGTGATGGCATTCGAGAACTCGCCGCCGCCCAATCCCATCTTCGGGCAGGACTTCTACAGTCGGCTGACCTTCGCGTCCTACTTTCAAGGTGGCGGCAGCACCGATCAGCGCTGGTTCGTCGAGGTCACCGAGCGCGTACGCGACCATGCGGTGGGCCTGGGCTACAGCGTGCCTCGCCTGTACACGGCCGCGGCTTCGGCCACGCCCACGTTCTACAACAGCGGTGCGGCCATGCCTGCGGACTTGAACAAGCCGGGCTTTGCATGGAACGCCACCAAGACCGACATCGCCAACGCCATCAACCAGGGCTCGGCGCTGGTCTTCCACCGTGACCATGGCTGGTGGGATGGCTGGGGCGACCCTTCATTCGGCACAAGCGACCTGTCGCTGGTCTCTGTGACCAACAACCAGTTCCCCGTCGTGTTCAGCATCAACTGCGCCAGCGGCGTGTTCGACAACGAGACGGTGGACCTGCCCGGCAACATCATCGGCAGCGGCTATGGCATGTCGCCCAGCACGGTCTACTGGGCCGAGACCTTCCTGCGCAAGGCCGATGGCGCGCTGGCCGTGATCGGTGACAGCCGCCAAAGCAGCACCACCGACAACAACCAGCTCACCTATGGCCTGTTCGATGGCGTCTTCCCAGGCCTGATCACGAGCTTTGGCACCAACAGCCCGGTGCAACGCCTGGGCGACCTGCTGAACTACGCCAAGACCTACATCAGCGATGTGGCCAATGGTTCGCAAGCCAACCAGCACCCGCTGGACAGCAGCCAGTCGCGCCCCGGCATCGTCGACCTGCGCCAGGAGCTCAACATCTACAACCTGCTGGGCGACCCCACGCTCAAGCTGCGCGTGGCCCCGCCCTGGAAGTTCAGCATCCCCATCGTGTCGCTGGAAGGGGCCATCGCCAAGATCAAGGTGCCCTTCCAGCCGGGCTGCCTGACCTGCCCGCCCAATCTGGCCAAGCCGGAATGGATCACCGCCATCGCCATTGATCCGGCCAACGGCAATGTGCTGGGACGCGGCCTGATCGACGACAACGGCAATGGCTCGATCGACCTGGGCGATTTCAAGGGCAACAACGTGTGGGTGCGTGTGGCCTCGCCCGATGGTGCCACCACGCAGGCCGCCGCCATCGAGACCGACACCGATGGCGACGGCATCCCCGACAGCCGCGACAACTGCATCCTCGTGCCCAACAAGGACCAGCTCGACACCGATGGTGACGGCTATGGCAACGCCTGCGATGCCGACCTCAACAACGACGGCTTCGTCAACTCGCTGGACCTGGCCCTGATGCGCAACCAGTTCGGCAAGCGCAAGGTGCCCGGCGACCTCAATGGCGACGGCATCGTCAACGCGCTGGACATCAGCCAGTTCGCCAAGCTCTTTGGCAAGCCCCCCGGCCCCTCGGCTTTCCACCTGGAATCGCTCAACCGCAAGTAAGCCTTCATCAACCTCAAGGAGCAACCCATCATGAAACTGCATCACACCCTGCTGGCTTCTGCCGCCCTCCTGGTCAGCCTGGCCACCCAGGCCCAGACCGTGTCCGTCACCCCTTCGCACACCGATGTGAACCTGGGTGACACCTTCGCCGTCGACCTCAATGCCACGGGCTTTCCCAACAAGATCTTTGGCGGTGGCTACAACCTTGCCTTCGACCCCAGCGTGCTGAAGCTCGACCACATCACCATCCCGGCATCGTGGGAGTTCGCCACCTCCACGGGCACGCTGGACCCGGTGGCCGGCACGGTCAGCGACATCTTCTTCAACACCTTCGTGGCCCCCGTGAAGGGCGACTTCCCCACCGCCTCGGTGACCTTCAAGGCCATTGGCGTGGGCACCTCGGCCATCTCGCTGAGCGCCTCGGGCTCCTTCCCCTTTGGCGATGAACTCGGCAACCCCGTGGCCGTGAACTTCGTCAATGGCAGCGCCACGGTCACCGCCGTGCCCGAACCCGGCAGCATGGCCCTGCTGCTGGCGGGTCTGGGCTGCATCGGCTTTGTCAGCCGGCGCCGCACCAGCTGAGGACCACCACCCAGCGCCACTTTGCGACATCTGACGCCAGTCAGCGACCACTGGCGCCAGATTCGAGGGCCTTCGCACAGCGGGGGCCCTTTTTGTCGCTTGCCGCTCGATGCGAGAAACGGCTTCGTGTAGCGTGCGGCTTCATGAAGAAAACCATGCTTGCTCCCTTGGCCACGTTCCTCACCGCGTGCGCCGCCTTGCTCGCCACCGTGCCGGCCCATGCAGCCGACCTCAGGCTGTGCGTGTTCGATCTGCAAGGTGCCAGCGGCGAGATGTTCAATGCCGCCAAGGACTATGCCCTGGCCATGCAAGGTGCGGGCTTCGGTCTTGCACTCAAGTCCTATGTGGACGAGCGTGTGGCCGTGGACGACTTCCGCACCGGCCAATGCGACGCCGTGCTGGCCACCGCCTTTCGCACACGGACCTTCAACCCCGTGACCGCCGCCACAGATTCATTTGGCGCCGCCCTGATCCTGCGCCAGGGCAAGGTCGACCATGCAGCCGGCCACGAGGTCATGCGCATGGCCAGCCAGATCTTCAACTCGCCCGCGGCCAGCAGCTATGTGGTGCAAGGCAAGTACGAGATGGCAGGCTTGATCGATGTGGGCGCCGTCTACGCCATCGTGCGGGACAAGGCCATGAACACGCCCGAGGCCATGGCCGGCAAGAAGATCCTCGCCTTCGACCATGACAAGGCCCAGGCCTACCTGATCCAGAAGGCCGGCGCCCAGCCCGTCACGGCTGACGTGACCAACTTCGCCAACAAGTTCAACAACGGCATGGCCGACATGGCCGCCGCGCCCGCCATCGCCTTCAAGCCGCTGGAGCTGCTCAAGGGCATGGGCCCGCACGGTGCCGTCTGCCGCTTCCCTTACCTCGTCATGAGCTACCAGCTCATCATCGACCGCGGCCGCTTTGCACCGGCCTTCGCCGAAGTCTCGCGACACTACTGGTTCGCCCACTTCGACGATGTGCTGGCCCGCATCAACAAGGCCGAGGTCGAACTACCGGCATCCGTGTGGATGGACCTTTCGGCCGAGAACACACCCAAGTACGCCGAGTTCCTGCGGCAGACACGGGTGGAGCTGGCCGAACAGGGCATCTACAACAAGCAGGGTCTCAAGCTGCTCAAGCGCATACGCTGCAAGCTCAATGCGGCCGATCCCGAGTGCACGATGACCACCGAGACCAACTGAAACCCCTGAGCCAGCACATCACCAGTTCGGTCTATACCCGTTTGGTTTATAGCGAAACCACCAGCAGGAGATACCCGCATTTGGCGCCGCAAGCCAAGTCACGCGCACCCAAAGTAAAGAACGATCTGTGTCCTCCTCGAACAATGCGGCCAGACGCTGCCCCACTCTCCACAGGCAGCGCACCGCCAACACCATGTACCGAAAGGAAGACAAGATGATCACCCTCAAACATGCGCTCAGCGCAATGGGCCTGAGCCTGCTGGCTCTGGCCTCCACCGGCGCCCAGGCTGTCGAGAACGGCCCGGCCCCCACCCTGGCCGCCCTCAAGGCCGACGGCCCATACGCCATCACCTCGCAGGCCGTGCCCGGCAACGGCTTTGGCGCCGGCACAGTCTACGTGCCCACCGCCGCCGGCAAGTACGCCCTCGTGGCCATCTGCCCTGGCTTCGTCTCGGCACAAAGCACGATGACGGACATGGCCAAGCGTCTGGCCACGCATGGCTTCGTGGTCGTGGCCATCTCGACCAACACCCTGCTGGACTTCCCACCCAGCCGCGCATCGCAACTGCTGGCCGCACTCAAGGCCACCGCCAGCCTGACCTCGGGCCCCGTGGTGGGCAAGATCGACACCAGCCGCCAGGCCGTCTCGGGCTGGTCCATGGGTGGTGGCGGCACGCTGGAGGCCGCAGGCTCGACACCCGGCCTGATGGCCGCCGTGGCCTTTGCACCTTGGGACACATCGACCACCAAGATGAAGGTCGACAAGGTACCGGCCGCCATCATCGGTGGCTCGTCCGACGTGATCGCCCCGGTCTCCAGCCACTCGCAGCCGTTCTACAACGCCATCCCCTCGACCACGCCCAAGCTGCTGGCCGTGATCAGCGGTGCCAGCCACTTCTTCCCCACCACAGCCAGCGAGCCCGCAAGCTACACCAACATCTCGTGGATGAAGCGCTTCGCCGATGGCGACACGCGCTACAGTCAGTTCCTCAACGGCAACGATGCCGCCCTGTCGAGCTTCACCTCGAACGGCCCGTTCTGATCTGACAGTTCTCTGCAGAGGCCGGTGCTTCAAAGTGCCGGTCTCTTTTTTTTGGCATGGAGAGGCGCAACGTGACTCAGAGAAAGTGGTGGCTGCTGTCCGTACTGACCGTGGCCCTGGTGGGGCTGGGCATGTGGGGCTTGAGCCCTCAGGATCAGGCGCCCGGTGCGCCCACGCGGCTCGATGGCGTGCGCACCTGGTTCCATGCAGGCGGCCCCATGCCGGCGCCTTCCGCCAACAGCGCATCGGCGGCAGAGGCACTGTCTCACGCCTCGGCCCAGCCCGCCATCAATCCGCTGGACACCATGCGCCTGCCCACCTTCCGCGCCAATGACAAGGGCCACTTGGCCATGGACCAGCAGACCCGCACCGATGTGGAACGCATCCACGCACTCTTTCCTCGCGATGAGGCCCTGAGCAAGCTGGAGAGCCAGTCCAGCGGCCTGCCCGCCGCCGCCCAGCGCGACCTCAAGGACCTCTACCAGAAATACAGCCAGTACAGCCAGGCCGTCACGCAGGCCTTCCCGCCCGGTCAAGACAATGGCACCTTGGACGACGCCACGCGGCAGCTCAATGGCCTGCATGATCTGCGCGTCCAGTACTTTGGCGCGGACGATGCGCAAGCCCTGTTCGGCGACGAAGAGAAGACCGCCAAGGAGCTGCTGGAGCTGATGCGCAAGCAGACCGACCCCAAGCAATCGCTTCAAGACAAGGCCGATCAAGCCCAGGCCGAGTGGAAGCAACGCCAGCAGCCTGCTCAGCCCTGACAGCGCTCAGCGCCCGTGCTCAGCGACCATGCTCGCGGCGGAACACCCCCGGTGAGCAACCCATCCAGCGCTTGAAAGCCCGGTTGAAACTCGCGTGGTCAGCAAAGCCCAGCGTCACGGCCAGCTCGGACAAAGGCATGGCCGTGGCACTCAGATAGTGCTGCGCCTGCGCTTTGCGCACCTCGTCCACCATCAGGCGAAAATTGGCGCCAGCCTCCTCCAGCCTGCGCTGCAGCGTGCGGGCCGGCAGCTTCAACTCAGCGGCGATATCTTCCAGGCTGATCTTGCCTGTGTCCAGCCGGCGGCGGATCAGGCCCATCACCTTATCCACGAAGCGGTCCTCGCCACGCGAGAGCTGCTCCAGTTGCTTGAGCGCCTGGCCCTGCAGAAGGCTGTGGCTGGCCGTGTCGCGCGAGACGATGGGCAGGTCCACATACGAGGCGTCGCCCCACATGGTGTCCGCGTCCTGGTCGAAGCGCACCGTGCCGCCGAAGATCTCGCGGTAAGGCGCGATATCTGAGGGCGCCGGGCCTTGAAAGGTCACATCCAGCTTGAGGTCCGCGCGGCCGGTGAGCCAGCGCAGGCGCTGCGCCCACACCGCCAGAGACAGGCGCGCCAGTCTGGGCGAGGTTTCCGCCGTGGCCGGCCGCAAGCGCAGGAAGAAGCGCGGCCCATGCAGCCCGCGTTCGACCATGAACACATCGTTGAGCAGATGGTGAAAGCGCCGCAGCAGGCCGGCCAACTCCACCACGGTGCCGCTGGTCATCAAGGTGAAGCCCAGCAGGCCGGCATGCCAGGGCTTGAACTGCTCGGCCAGTTGGGGCACCAGGTCGGCATCACCCAACAGGTGCTCGACGCGGTCCATCAGCGCATGCCATTCACCCAGGGTGCAACGCGCCAGCGGGTCGCCCTCCTCGCCCAGGCGCAGGTGCGCGGGCTCCAGTTGCGCCAGCAAGTCGGGACGCGCCTGCTGCAACTGGCTGATCAACATGCGCGCAAAGGTCACGTTGAGTGTGCGTGGCGCTTGGAGCAAGGGCAAGCCGGAGGAAGACATGAGAAGGAGACAGCGGGTACTGCAAAGACAGGTCAGGCACGATTGTTATAGGGCGTGCGTTGTATGCCTATTGGTGATAGTGGGTAATCCTTGCGCCCGCGCCCGTCGTCTGCGCCTAGAATGCACATCATGGTCAGCTCGTTCGCATTGCACAATGCCGCCGCCCCAACCGGGTGGCCCGTGCAAGCCTGCGCGAACGCCCAGGTGTCCAAAGCCCAAAAACAGCCGCTCGTCTGACCGGGGCAGCTGTTCCGTCAGATGGACGACGGAACAGCAGGGCAACAAGGCGACAAGGGCTCCTCAACGTTTCCAAGGCACATCTGAACGGTTTGATTTCAACCGGTCTTCAGCCATGTCATTGGAGCGTTTTCATGATCGATTTATCCGGTATCTGGGTGGCCCTGGTCACCCCTTTCCTGCCCGAGGCCGAAGGCCAGGGCGTGGACCACGCGGCCTTGCGCGGGCTGGTCGCGCGCATGCGGCAAGCCGGCGTGAGCGGCCTGGTGGCCCTGGGCAGCACCGGCGAAGCCGCTGCCTTGCGCGATGCCGAGCAGGACGCGGTGTACGACACCGTGCTGGATGCCGCGCAAGGCCTGCCCGTCATCGCCGGCCTGGCGGGCAGCCATGTGGGCCACCTGCACGAGCGCCTGGCCCACCTCAACACCCTGCCCCTGCATGCGGTTCTCACCTCGGCGCCCTGCTATGTGCGGCCTTCGCAGGCGGGTCTGCTCGCGCACTTCCAGGCCATGGCCGATGCCTCGCGCGCGCCGCTCATGCTCTATGACATCCCCTATCGGAGCAGCGTGCAGATGGCGCTCGACACCATCCTGACGCTGGCCGCGCACCCCAACATCGTCGGCATCAAGGACTGCGGCGGCTCGCTGGACAAGACCCAGCAACTCATTGCCGATGGCCGCTTGCAGGTGCTCTCGGGCGAGGACGCGCTCGTCTTTCACAACCTGTGTCTGGGCGGCTCGGGGGCCATTTCGGCGGCCACGCAGGTGGCGCCCGAGGCCTTCATGACGCTGTATCACGCGCTGCGCGTACAGCGCCTGCAAGAAGCCCATCGGCTCCAGCATGCACTGGCGGCTTTGATACGGGCCTTGTACGCCGAGCCCAACCCGGTGGTGATCAAGGCGGTGCTGGCCGAGCAGCAAGGGATGCACGACGACGTGCGCATGCCCATGCTCGGGGCCAGCGCCTCGGCACGTGTGTCAGCGCGCGAGGCCCTCCGCCATCTCGATGAGGTGCTGGCCGGCGTGAAGGCCCGGCTGCAACAGCCTCATCGACCCGAGAGCTTGAAGGTCGAGACCACCTCGGCCAGCGAGGCCGCCTGATTCTTCAGGCTCTCTGCCGCAGCGGCAGACTCCTCGACCAGGGCGGCGTTCTGCTGCGTGACCTGGTCGAGCTGGGCCACAGCCGAGCCCACCTGGTTGATGCCAGCAGTCTGCTCCTGCGTGGCACTGGAGATGTCGCCGATCAGTTCGGACACGCGGCGCACCTGGTTCACGATCTCGTCCATGGTCTGGCCGGCTTCCTGGACCTGCTTGGCACCGCTGTCGACCTTCTCGACGCTGTCCATGATCAGGGCCTTGATCTCCTTGGCGGCCTGCGCGCTGCGCTGGGCCAGGGTGCGCACCTCGCCGGCCACCACCGCAAAGCCACGGCCCTGCTCGCCGGCACGGGCGGCTTCCACGGCGGCATTGAGCGCCAGGATATTGGTCTGGAAGGCGATGCCGTCGATCACGCTGATGATGTCGGAGATCTTGCGGCTGGCCTCGGTGATGGTGCTCATCGTGTTCACGACATGGCCCACCACCTCGCCACCACGGGCGGCCGTGGCACAGGCGCTGCCGGCCAGTTGCGCCGCATGCTGCGTGGTCTGGCTGTTGTGCTGCACGGTGGCGGTGAGCTCTTCCATCGAGGCCGCCGTCTCTTCGAGGTTGGCGGCCTGGCTTTCGGTGCGCTGCGACAGATCGGCATTGCCCTGCGCGATCTGCGAGGAGCCCGTGGCGATGTTCTCGCTGCTGTCGCGCACGCGGGTCACGATCTGCGACAGGCCTTCGGTCATCTGGCGCAAGGCACCCAGCAACTGCGCCGTTTCGTCTTCCCCTTCGACATCGATGCGGGCCGTCAGATCGCCCGCGGCCACGGTCTGGGCCACTTCGACCGCCTTGTGGATCGGCTCAACGATGGAGCGCATGATGACCCAGCCCAGCGCCAGGCCCAGGGCGATCGACACGATGGTGAGCACGGTGATGCCCCACATGGTCCGGTTATAGGTCACCTGGCCCGACTCGTATTCGGTCTTGGCCACATCAAGCTGCACGTCGATCAGCTGGTTCATCACGGAGGCCACGGGGTCGATGGCCTCGTACATGCCCTTGGTCACGAAGGCAGCCAGCGCAGTCTTGTCATGGGCCTGCAAGGCCGTCTGCATCGTGCTGATGGCAGCATCGGCCCGTGCCATCCGGGGCTCGGCCTGCTTGACCAGTTCCTGCTCTTTCTCGACCAGGTAGGTGGCCTTGTAGTCGGCCCATTGCTTGGCCGTGGTCTCCTGCGCCTGCTTGAACAGCTTGAGCGCCTGCTCCTCGCTCAGAGTCCCGTTGACCACCTTGTGCGCCGCGTCCACGATGTTCACGCCGTAGTCATCGGCAATCATGGTGAGCTGCTGCAAGGGCACCACTCGGTCGTTGTAGACGGTGGCCAGTGACGCATTGACGCTGCGCACCGACTGCCAGGCCAGGACGCCACCCAGCGCCAGAAAGGCCAGCAGGATGCCGACGAGTACCGTCAGGCGCGCTTTGATGCTGAATTGGTTCATGAATGACGCCTCCAAAGGGGCTGGGCAGGCCTCGCGCCACATGGTCGCGAGGTGTGCCGACACGCTCACGGGTGTCCGCACGACCGCATTGGATATCGCCACATGCATGTCCGAATCAATGAATACGGCGGCGCCTCACGTGCAATTCACGCATCAAACGTGAATTTGACCTTGCAGGCACCACGGCGGTGCGTGTATGGCGCGATTGGTCTTCAAGCCAAGGTCATGCGCACCATTTTGGTCAGACTAGAGAGACCTTGTTCGATCTCATCGAGGACCTGGTCGATGCGCGAGGAACCAGGCTCCTGCAAGGCGAGGTGCTCCAGTTCGTAAAGCAGCTGGGCCAGTTCATCGAGCCCCAGAGACGACAGCGCGCCGCGCAAGGAATGCGCGGCCTGGGCCAGCCGCCCCCATTGTTCATCGGCCTTGTGCTGCCTCAGGCCTTGTGCCGCGTCTTGATTCGTATCAACAAACACGCGCACGAAGCGCACCAGGGTATCGGCCTGTCCACCCAGCCGTTGCAAGGCCTCATCGGGATGGAAGCCAGGCAGCAGCGACGCCAGCTCGGCCAGTTGGGCACGCTGGTCTACGGTGGGCCCATCGATCCCCACGGCGGCCGCCTCAGGCAGCGCAGGCAGCGCCATGGCCGGCGACGGGGCCTTGGCCACCCACCGGCCGACGCAAGCCCGCAGCGCATTCGCCTCCACAGGCTTGGAGATGTAGTCATCCATGCCCGCAGCCAGGCACTTCTCGCGGTCGCCACTGATGGCATTGGCCGTCATCGCGATCACGGGCACCCGACCGGGCTCGCCCAGTGCGCGCAATTGGCGCGTGGCCTCGAAGCCGTCCATGCCGGGCATCTGCACATCCATGAAGACCATGTCGAACAGCCGGCCGGCACGCAGGAGTGCCAGGGCCTCCTCGCCGCTGGCCGCCACTTCCACGGCCAGGCCCAGGGCCCGCAGCATGTCGCTGGCCACGAGCTGGTTGATCGTGTTGTCGTCCACAACCAAGGCCCGGCACCCCGGCCGCACGGGGCTGGGTTGCGCCTCGGCGGCCTGGGGTACGACAATGGGGCCGGCCTTCATCACGGTGAGCAAGGTGTCCAGCAAGCTCGATGGCGTCGCCGGCTTAAGCAGCACGGCATCGGGCGACTCAGCCTCCTGGTTCATCTGGGACATGGCCTGATCATGCGCAGAGAACAAGATGCAGATGGGACGCGCCGCGCCACCGTCAAGATGGTGCAGCGCATGGATCACGGCCAGACCATCGAGCCCCGGCATGCGCCAGTCCACCAAGGCCAGCCTGAAGGGCCGCCCACGCTGATGCGCCTTGGTCACGAGTTCCAGAGCCAGATCACCGCGCGTTGCGGTGCTCACCTCCATGCCCAGCGCCACGAGCATGGCCCGGGTGGTTGCCAGGGCCGTAGGGTTGTCGTCCACCACGATCACGGGCAGGCCCGCCAGCACGCTACCCAGTCCCGCCAGGCCGACCTCTTCGCTGAGCACAGGTTGAAAGCGCGCGGTGAAGAAAAAGGTGCTGCCTTCGCCAGGCGCGCTTCTCACGCTGAGCTGGCCCGCCATCATCTCCACCAGCCGCTTGCAGATCGTCAGGCCCAGGCCGGTGCCGCCAAAGCGCCTGGCCGTCGAGGAGTCAGCCTGCACGAAGGCATCAAACAACCGGGCCTGCTGCTCGGCACTCAGGCCGATGCCCGTGTCCTGCACCTCGAACTTCAAGTGCACCCCATCGACCTGGTTCCCCGCAGGCATCACCCGCAGCGTGACTTCGCCGTGCTCGGTGAACTTCACCGCATTGCCCAGCAGATTGAGCATCACCTGCTCCAGCCGCAAGGCATCGCCCATCAAATGCCTGGGCACGTTGGGCGAGCGGTCGACCAGCAGCTCCAGGCCCTTGGCCGAAGCCTGGGCCGACACCACGTGCATCACGCGGTCGATGGACTCATCGAGGTCGAACTCGGCCTCTTCCAGCGTGAGCTTGCCCGCCTCGATCTTGGAGAAGTCCAGGATGTCATTGATGATGCGCAGCAGGGACGAAGCCGATTGCTGCACCTTGTCCAGGTAGATACGCTGCACCGGTGTCAGCGCGCTTTGCATCAACAGATGAGTCAGGCCGATGATGCCGTTCATCGGCGTGCGGATCTCGTGGCTCATGTTGGCGAGGAATTCGCTCTTGGCCTTGGCCGCATCCTCCGCGATGGCGCGCTGGCGCTGCAAGGAGCTCAGGCTCACGGCCAGGCGCTGGCGGGTCTGCTCAACGGCCTCCAGGATCTGCCCGAACTCGCCACGATGCGGCTCGACGGGCATGGCCCGCAGGTCGCCCTGGCCCACCGCCTCCAGGGCCTTGGCCACCTCCTTGACGCCGGCCAGCGTGGGCCGCACCCACCAGCGGTGCAGGGCCCACCACAGCGCGCCCATGATGAGCAGACACAGGCCCAGCAGCACGAAGCGCGAGGTGCGGATCAGCTCATTGGCCAGGCGCTCATCGCCTTCATTGGCTTGCCGCGCCAGCTCGACGGCCAGCTCGATCTGGGCGCGGTGGGCGCGAAACAGCGGCAGCATGCGGTCCGACAGCACGCGGCGGGCCCCGACGAAATCGCCCAAGGTCAAGGCCGGCAGATAGGCCTTGTCCACCAGCTCGAAAAACTCCTTGACCGGCGCACCCGCCTGGTTGAGCAAGACGGTTTTCAGCGGCCCCGTGGGCAGTTGCTGCTGCCAGTAGGCCTGTCGGCTGTTGAACTGCGTGCGCAGGCTGTCGAGGTGGGCACGGGCCTGCGAGAAAGCCACGGGATCCAGCTGCTGCGCGGCCTCCAGCATCTCGAAGGCCGCCAACTGGGCCTCGACGATATACAGGGGTGGCGGCAGCATGTCCGCGATGAGGTTCTTGCTGCGGGCAATGTCCTGATAGAGGCTGCCATTGACGCGCACCCGCTCCAGGGTGAGGTCCACCGCGATCAGCAGGCCCAGCAGGCTGATCACGGCCAGGGTGTTGATCAGCACGACCTTGGCGCGCAGGGACAGACCGTCTCGTGAACTCATGACTCGTTCCTTGGCGGAAGCTGACCTCAAGACAGCAGGTCACGGTGGATGCGAGCGAGTATAGAGTCCGCCCCCCCCAGGCCTAGGGATGCACTGAAAAAGGTCCGCTGACTGGCGTACGACTTGCATGCCTGTGCTTCAGCACAGGAGGCCATATGAAGCAGCAAACCCTCGCAAT
>RXJQ01000055.1 GCA_003963115.1 Burkholderiales bacterium | reverse complement strand
CTCGATCCAGTCGGTGTTAAAGCCAGCCTCGTGAAGCAGTGTTGATGCCGTCCTGCGCAGGTCATGCACGCAGAAGTGAGGGAGATCCAGTCCGTCTTTCTGGGCCTTTTCCACCGCCGCAGTGATCACACGGTTGAGCGTAGCTTCGCTCATCGGCTTGTCGGTCTCATACCGACCGGGGAGCAAATAAGGGCTGCTTCCAGCGCAGGTTTTGAGGCCAACCAGCAGATCGATTGCCTGGCTGCTGAGATAGACCACATGTGCCCGTCTGGCCTTCATGCGCTCCGGCGGAATCGTCCAGGTGGCCGCATCAAAGTCCACCTCTTTCCAGGTCGCCAGCAACAACTCGCCTTTGCGGCACATGGTCAGCAAGATGAACTTCACCGCCAGTTTCAGCGTGGGCAAGGTCCCGAGAGTGTCCAGCGCGGAAAAGAACCGATGGATCTCACTTGGCGTCAAAGCACGCTCCCTGGGCTTGAAGGTGGCAATCGCCGACGCCTTCACCGCCTCAGCGGGATTCTCAATCTTGAGGCCTCGGGCCTTGGCGTGCCGGTACACCTGCTGGATGACCTCGCGCGCATGAACCGCTGTAGCCGGTGCCCCCCGCGCCTTGATCTTCTCGCACAGCGCCAGCACCTGACTGGAGGTGATTTCTTCCAGCTTGCGCTTACCGAACTTGGGCAGCACATCACGATCCAGGATGCTCTTGCGCATCGCCGCCGTACTGTCTGCCAGGCCGCCGTTGCGCAACCAGATGTCTGCGAAGGACTCGAAGGTGCCTGACTCCTGGCACTCCTTCCTCGTTTCAGACTTGACCCGCGCCGGTGACTCCCCCCGGCTGACCATGTTCTTGGCCCTGGCCAGCAAGTCGCGGGCATCCGCCAGCGAAAGCGGATCCCCGTAATTGATGTCCTCGGGCGCGCGCTTGGGCTGCGACGCCTGGAACTCATCGTATTGCCCCACGGTGAGCGTCTCGCGCCGTCCCCCCAGTCGGTAGTCGTAGCGAAACGTCAGCGTTCCCTTGAGGGAGACGACGACGTACAACCCGTCACGGTCCGCCACCTTGTAGACCTTGTCGGCGGGCTTGAGGTTCTTGAGTTTGGTATCGGTCAGTGCCATTGGGTAACCCCTTTCGTACCTTGCATCACTTACCGTCAGAGCATCAAGACGGTAAACAATCAAAGATCAATCGACTAAAAAAATCAACCGTCTTCTTTACCGACAAAAAACTCGGGATGTCATGAAACCTCATGGGACGTCAAAAACAAAAAAGCCCTTGAAGATCAAGGGCTTAAATGAACTTTTGGGATGTTCTGGGACGCCGTGAAGCGCTCTCAAATCACTCCCACTCGATGGTGGCAGGCGGCTTGCTGGACACGTCGTAGGTCACGCGGTTGATCCCCCGCACCTCGTTGATGATGCGGCTGGACACCTTCTTGAGCAAGCTGTAGGGCAGCTCGGCCCAGTCTGCCGTCATGAAGTCGCTGGTCTGCACGGCGCGCAGGGCCACGACGTAATCGTAGGTGCGGCCATCGCCCATGACGCCCACGCTCTTGACCGGCAGGAAGACCGTGAAGGCTTGGGATGTGAGGTCATACCAGCTCTTGCCGGTGTCGGGGTCGATGGTCTTGCGCAGCTCTTCGATGAAGATGTGGTCGGCGCGTTGCAGCAGCGCAGCGTATTCGGCCTTGACCTCTCCCAGGATGCGCACGCCCAGGCCTGGGCCGGGGAAGGGGTGGCGGTAGACCATGTCGGGCGGCAGACCGAGCGCCACGCCCAGTTCACGCACTTCGTCCTTGAACAGCTCGCGCAGGGGTTCGAGCAGCTTCAGGCCCAGGGTCTCGGGCAGGCCGCCCACGTTGTGGTGGCTCTTGATCGTCGCCTTCTTGCTCTTGGTGCCGCCAGACTCGACCACGTCGGGGTAGATGGTGCCCTGGGCCAGCCACTTGGCCCCGGTGCTGGCACCATTGGATTCCTTCAGCCTCTTGGCCTGAGCCTGGAAGACCTCGACGAATTCGCGGCCAATGATCTTGCGCTTTTGCTCCGGGTCGGTCACCCCCTTGAGGTGGCCCATGAACTGCTCTTGCGCCTGCACATGCACGACCTTGGCATGCAGTCGGCCGGCGAACATGTCCATCACCATCTGGCCTTCATTGAGACGCAGCAGGCCGTGGTCCACGAACACGCAGGTCAGCTGATCACCAATGGCACGGTGGATGAGCGCGGCAGCCACGGACGAGTCCACACCGCCCGACAAGCCGAGGATCACCTCCTCATCGCCCACCTGCTCGCGGATCTTGGCCACGGCTTCTTCGATGTAGTTGCCCATGATCCAGTCGCCCTTGCAGCCACTGATCTCACGCACGAAGCGGGTCAACAGGGCATGGCCCTGCACCGTGTGCGTGACCTCGGGGTGGAACTGCACGGCGTAATAGCGCTTTTCTTCGTTGGCCATGCCGGCAATCGGGCAGCTCGGCGTGGAGGCCATCAGCTTGAAGCCTTCGGGCAGGGCCGTGACCTTGTCGCCGTGGCTCATCCAAACTTTCAGCATGCCGTGGCCTTCAGCGGTCGCGAAGTCCTGGATGCCATCGAGCAGCTTGGTATGGCCATGCGCACGCACCTCGGCATAGCCGAACTCGCGGTGATCGCTCCATTCGACCTTGCCGCCCAGCTGCACGGCCATGGTCTGCATGCCATAGCAAATGCCCAGCACGGGCACGCCCAGGTCCCACACGGCTTGCGGCGCGCGCAACTGGTGGTCTTCATAAGTGCTGGCGTGGCTGCCCGACAGGATGATGCCCTTGGGCGCAAAGGCTTTGATGAACTCGTCGCTCACATCGCTGGGATGGATCTCACAGTAGACATGGGCTTCGCGAACGCGACGGCCGATCAACTGGGTGACCTGGGAGCCGAAGTCGAGGATGAGGATCTTGTCGTGCATCATGGTGTGATCTCTTGGCGCAATCGGGTTCTTCAGACGTTCACGCTGCGCGCGGCAGGTGACTCGTGGGCATGCTCGGCCTTGCTCAGGTAACGCAGCCCGATGATGGCGGCCACGGCCTGGATGGCGCCACACAGGTAAAACGGCGCCCCCACGCGCCAGTCGCCATGGGGGAAATGAGATACGGCGGCCAACAAAGGCGTGCCCATCATCGGACCCAGCACGGCCGCCACGCTGTTGAGGGACGACACCGCGCCCATGCTCTCGCCCTGGCGGGTCGGGTCCACAGCATTGGCCACCAGGCTTTGCAAGCCGGGCTGGACCATGTAGCCAAACACATTGGCCACGATGATCACGTACATCATCCAGCCTTCGGGCACGGCGCCCCAGGCTACGAAGGCGATGGTGGACGACACCAGCCCGATGCGCACCAGCCTGTGCGTGGCCACATATTTCTGTGCCTGGCGCAGCAAACCACCCTGTACCAGCACGGCCATCATCCCCACCGCGAACAGCGACAGGCCATTGTCCTTGGGCGTCCAGCCGAACTTGAATTCGTTGTAAAGGAACCAGCTCGTGTGCAGGCAGAACTGCGCCAGGATGGACAGCCCCATGATCCACATGAGTGTCTCGACCCCCTTGAGTTCACGCAGCCGCGCCAGCGCGCTGAAGGGGTTGACCTTGGCCAGCACAAACTCGCGGCGCTTGTCCTGCGCCAGCGACTCTGGCAGCACGACGTAGCCATACAGGCAGTTGAGCAGGCACAAGCTACCCGACAGGAAGAACGGCAGGTGCACATTCTTGTCGCCCAGCAAGCCACCCAGCACCGGCCCCAGGATGAAACCCAGGCCGAACATGGCGCCCAGCAGACCGTAGTTCTTGGTGCGGTCCTTGGGCTCGGTGATGTCTGCCACATAGGCATTGGCCACGGCGATGTTGGCGCACACGGTGCCGCCCATCACCCGCACGGCCAGCAGCACCCAGAACTGCGTGGCCAGGGCCGTGACGAAAAAGTTGACGCCCATGCCGAACAGGCCCAGCAGCAGCACCGGGCGGCGCCCGTACTTGTCTGACAGCGCCCCCAACACCGGCGCACTGAAGAACTGTGCGATGGCAAAGCAGGCCTGGGCCGCGCCATAGCCGATGGAGGTCGACGCCCCCGAACTCATGAAGGTGCCGATGAGCTTGGGCAGCACAGGCGCGATGATGCCGATCGACATCATGTCGAGCAGCACCGTCACCATGATGAAAGGCATGGCCGCCTGGCGGCCGCGTTGAGAACCCATCGATATGCGGTCTATAGGGCGGCTGGCAGGCGCTTCTGATCGAACGCACACCCACCTGGGTTACTGCGAGGGGGCCCACGAAAACGCCGGGCCGCCCCAAGTTTTAGTCCCCCTGGTCGACAAGGACTGGGGCGGGCTGGGCAAAGCCCAGCCCTGGGGGCACCAACTACTCCATGCGGTAGTTGGGCGCTTCCTTCGTGATCTGCACGTCGTGCACGTGGCTTTCGCGGATGCCGGCTGCCGTGATCTCGACGAACTCGGCGCGGTTGCGCATCTCTTCGATGGTGCCGCAGCCGCAATAGCCCATGGAGGCACGCACACCGCCGGCCATCTGGTACAGAATCGCCACGACCGAGCCCTTGTAAGGCACGCGGCCTTCAATGCCCTCCGGCACGAGTTTGTCGGCGTTCGGGTTGGTCTGCTCGTCGTTTTCCTGGAAATAGCGGTCGGCCGAGCCGTCCTTCATGGCGCCGATGGAGCCCATGCCGCGGTAGCTCTTGTAGCTGCGGCCCTGATACAGGATGACCTCACCGGGCGCCTCTTCGGTACCGGCGAACATGCCGCCCATCATCACGGTGCTGGCACCTGCGGCAATGGCCTTGGCGATGTCGCCCGAGTAGCGGATGCCGCCGTCGGCGATCAGCGGTACGCCCGTGCCTTGCAGCGCCGTGGCCACATTGTCGATGGCCATGATCTGGGGGACACCCACGCCGGCCACGATACGCGTCGTGCAGATGGAGCCTGGGCCGATGCCGACCTTGACGCCGTCAGCACCTGCTTCGACCAGCGCCAGCGCTGCGGCGCCCGTGGCGATGTTGCCGCCGATCACATCGACCTGCGGGAAGTTCTTCTTGACCCAGCGCACGCGCTCGATCACGCCATGGCTGTGGCCGTGGGCCGTGTCGACCACCAGGGCGTCCACGCCGGCCTTGACCAGCAACTCGACGCGCTCTTCTGTGCCCTCGCCCACGCCAACGGCGGCACCCACGCGCAGCTTGCCGTGTGCATCACGGGCGGCATTCGGGAAGGTGGTCTGCTTGGTGATGTCCTTGACGGTGAACACACCGCGCAGCTCGAAGGCATCGTTGACGACCAGCACGCGCTCCAGCTTGTGCTTGTGCATCAAGTCCTTGGCCTCAGCCAGTGGGGTGCCATCCTTGACGGTGATCAGACGCTCACGCGGGGTCATGATCTCGCGCACGGGGGCATCCATGCGGGTTTCGAAACGCAGGTCGCGGCCGGTCACGATGCCGACCACCTTGCCCTCGTCGACCACAGGGAAGCCGGAAATGCCATGCTGACGCGACAGCTCGATCACGTCACGCACCCTCACACCCGAGGAAATCGTGATGGGATCACGAAGCAGACCGCTTTCGTAGCGCTTGACACGCGCCACCTCGGCCGCCTGCTGCTTGGGCGAGAGGTTTTTGTGAACAATACCGATGCCGCCTTCCTGGGCGATCGCAATGGCCAGACGGGCTTCCGTCACAGTGTCCATTGCGGCGGAAACCAGCGGCAGATTCAGTTGGATGTTGCGGGACAGACGGGTGGCCAGCGAAGTGTCACGAGGCAACACTTGAGAGTACGCAGGCACCAACAACACGTCATCAAACGTGAGGGCTTTACCAAGCAGGCGCATGAACAGGGCTCCAGACGCAAAAGCGGATTATACGCACAGTCGAGGCCTTTGCCTCTGAGGGGAAGATGCCATGGGTAACACGCTCATTTCCGGGGGCTCAAGGCCATCGTGTCCGGATAAACTGCGCAACATGAAAAAAGTGCGCACATCGTCACCGCTCCTGGCCGCCTTGCTGATGGCGAGCCTGCTCACCATGAGCTTCACGGCCCAGGCTGGCATGCAGTGGAAGTGGCGTGACACCAGCGGCGCCATCCAGTACAGCGACCGCCCGCCCCCTGCCGGCACGCCTGACTCAGCCATCCTGAGCCGCCCGGCGGCGTCAGCCCGTGCCGCCGCCAAGGCCGCCGATGCCACGGCCTCTGCTGCCAGCGCCGCGGCAGCCGCGCAACCTGCTGCGGCAGCGTCCAAGGCCGACCCCGAACTCGAAGCCAAGCGCAAGAAGGCCGAAGAAGAAAAGGCCGCCAAGCAAAAGGCTGAGGACGAGAAGGTCGCCAAGGCCAAGGCGGACAACTGCTCGCGCGCCCGCAGCTACCAGCGCACCCTGTCGGACGGCCTGCGCGTGGTCCGCACAAATGCCAAGGGCGAACGCGAGTTCCTCGACGACAAGGCCCGCGCTGAAGAGATGCAGCGCACGCAGGAAGCCATCTCTGCCAACTGCAACTGAGCCCTGACCCGTCCAGGTCGTGCCCCTCAGGTCGTACCCGTCAGGTCGTACTCTTGGGCCGCTGAAACCCTTTGGGCAGTTTCTCGCCCTGCGCCTTATACCGAACGCGCCGGGCCTCCTTGGGGTCCACCTTCAACTGCCGAACCAGCTCGATCCGATCCTGGTCACGCAGCAGATGCCCAGGACGCTCCTTGCGCCCCCACACACCCAGCGTCCACTCGCCCGACTCGATCGCGTTGAGGCTCAGGCTCTCATCCCACGACCAGACATCGGCGGCAAACAGCGCATCCCGCACCGTGCTGCCGGCAGGCAGGCTCAACTGAACCCGGCGGACTTCTCTGGGCGACAGCCCCACGGCCAGCTCAACGTGCAAGGCCGTGTGTGTGTCAGCGTGTGCGTCAACGTGGGCCATGCACCTGCTCCGCCCGTTTGACAAAGGCCTCGACAAAGGTATTGGCGATGCGGTCGAACACCGGGCTCACAACGAGGGACAGGGCCCGACTCGAAAACGCATAGTTCAGCGTGAACTCGACCTTGCAGGCGGGCGAATCGGCCGGGTCTGCAGTCGTGTCAGGCAATGAAGATGCGCCGGGCTTTTGCAATGGCGTGAAGCGCCAGGTGCCTTCCAGCCTGGAAAAGGGGCCGTCCACCAGGCGCATGTTCACGCTGGCGGCGTGCTCATTCACATTGCGCGTGGTGAAAGCTTGATGCACACCGGCAAACGCGATGTGCAACCTGGCCGTGACGCCATCGTCGTGGGTTTCGAGCACCTCGGCGCGGTCGCACCAAGGCAGGAACTGCGGATAGGCTTGAACGTCGGTCACCAGCCCATACATTTCACGGGGGGAGTACCAAAGCAAGACGGACTTGTGGACGTGCTTCATAGAATGTCGGTATTTTAGAGACGTCGGCCAAGTGCCGCGGCCACTCATGTCCATTGCAGAAAACAGAAAAGCCCAGTTCAACTACCACATCGAAGAACGATTCGAAGCCGGGGTGGTGCTGGAGGGCTGGGAGGTGAAGGCCATTCGCGACGGCCAGGTCCAGATGACCGACGGCTATGTCGTGATCAAGAACGGCGAGTTGTTCCTCATCGGCCTGCGCATCAACGCCCTGCGCTCGGCCTCCACCCACATCAAGCCCGACGCGGACCGCACCAAGAAGCTGCTGATGCACCGCGAGCAGATCCGCCGCCTGATCGGCAAGACCGAGCAAAAAGGCTACACCCTCGTGCCGCTGAACCTGCACTGGAAGGGCGGACGCGTGAAGGCCGACATCGCCCTGGCCAAGGGCAAGGCCGAGCACGACAAGCGCAACACCATCAAAGACAGAGATTGGGAACGAGAAAAGGGCCGGCTGATGAGACACAAAGTCTCATCAGGTCCGAAGGACTGAGGAGCAGTAGCGACGCCTGCCGTTTCGCAAAATGGGTAGGCTGATGAGACACAAGGCTTCATCAGGCCCGAAGGAGAGATAACCTGAAACGGTTACATCTAATCTGACCACACCCTACCCTTCAGACCACGCCCACCTCTGATCAAAAGCTCGGGAAAGCCCGAATCACCCCCCGGAAGTCTGGGGTGTGATTTCAGCAACGTGTCGCGCACGACCCCCTATATGTCGCCCAGGGTGCTGGTCGCGACAATGCACGGTGCCTAAAGTGGGGCACATGCTTGACACCACCCGCTCCAACACCTCCGCCGGCGCCCTGCCGCTTCACGCTGTGGGCTCCGATGTCATTCCCTTCATTGGCGCCAATGCCTGGATCAAGGCGGCGATGCATTGCAGGTTCAATATCGACCCGCTGTTCAGTGCGGCAGGCGTCGATATCAACCCCAGCAGCATCACCATGATCCGCAAGAGCGCCATGCTCAAGCTCATGCAGCAATGCGTGGACCAGGCGGCGCCGAATTTCCATTTCCCGCTGGTGCTGGGCGAGCATTTCGCTTTTGATCACATGCCTGCGCTGGAGACCTTCCTGGCCACCAGCCCCACCCTTCGCCACGCCCTGCCCGCCTTGCAATGGGCCGAGATGTCCATGCCCAGCATCTCCCTGCAAGTGGAGGAACACGGTGCGACGTCTGCCTTGCTGCTGGACGTGACCATCCCCGACACGCACGCCGCCCTGCGCGGCTACTTCGTGGAAGCCATCTTCGCGGCCATCAGCAAGATCGTGCGGCTTGCCTTGGGCCCGACCAACCTGATCCACCACATCGAGATGCGCCACCAGCCGCATCAGCGTTTCATGGCGCTCACGGCCAGCTACCCCTCGCCGATCCGCACACTGCAATCGCGCAACGCCGCGGTTTTCGCGACCCGCCTGCTGGACATGCCTCTGCCAGGCGCCTCGCCCGGCCTGCACCAGCGCGCACAGGAACTCGTCAAGCAGCAATTGCCGCTCAGCGAGGAAAAGCTCGACAAACAGCTGGAGCGCGCCTTCCGCCAACAGCCCGCCCTGCTCGGCCAAGGCCTGGAGCGCATGGCCGACCGCCTGGGCGTGCACCCTCGCACCTTGCAGCGCCGCCTGCGAGAAGAAGGCCAGCAGTTCACCGACATCCAGACACATTGCCGACTGGAGCTTGCGCGCTCGGGCCTGCAGGCGGCACAATGCGACATCGAATCGCTCAGTGCCCAACTGGGCTTTGCCGACCGCCACAGCTTCACCCGCGCCTTCAAGCGCTGGACCGGTCTCTCCCCCAGCGCCTGGCGACGTCAACAACAACAGCAGCATCACCAGCATCGCAGTCGGGAGGCCGCGTGATAGGCTGATGAAAACTGGTTTGAGAGACAACACCATGTCGTCGCCCCAACAAGATCACGCCCCCATCGTCCCCCGCGAAGGACTCGACTTCGGCCTCAGCGGTGACATCCCCAAGTACTGGATGGCCGG
The DNA here is from genome assembly GCA_003963115.1 of Burkholderiales bacterium. Lineage (GTDB taxonomy): Bacteria > Pseudomonadota > Gammaproteobacteria > Burkholderiales > Burkholderiaceae_C > Aquabacterium. Next base: position 6,381 of record RXJQ01000055.1, on the reverse strand, counting down.
CGACCCATTCAAGACGCGCTTCTTCGATGCGATGTCCACGCTGTTTCCGATGGGGGAGAAGTTCTTCATCACCAGCGTGCGCGAGTTCCGGGACGGCGTCACCGACCCGAAATTGCAGCAGGAGGTCAAGGACTTCATCCGCCAGGAAGCCCAGCACACGCTGATCCACCGCCAGTTCAATGACCGGCTCAAGGCCCAAGGCGTGGACATCGACGGCATCAACCAGCAGTTGGAAACGATGTTCTTCGTCGAGGCCCCCAAGATGACGACGCGCACGCAGCGCCTGTCTGCCACGGCCGCCCTTGAGCACCTGACCTCCATGATGTGCACCTGCTTCTTCGAGCGACGCGAATTGCTGGAAACCAGCGACCCGCGCGTGCGCGCCATGTACGCCTGGCACGCCATTGAAGAGGTCGAGCACAAGGCCGTGGCCTTCGACGTGCTGACCAAGGTGGCCAAGGCCGGCTACCTTCAGCGCTGCCTGACAATGCTGACCATCACCTTCGGCTTCCCGCTGACGGTGGCCCGCATCATGAACCACATGTTCCAGGTCGATGGCTTCTCGCGCTGGCAACGCACCAAGCTCTGGGCCCGCGGCCTGTGGTGGTTCTACAAGCCCGGCGGCCTGTTCATCCCCACGCTGGGCTACTACCTTGCCTACTACAAGCCAGGCTTTCATCCCTGGAAGGTCAAGGAGATGCCCAGTTACGGCACCTGGCTGAAGGTGTTCGAGCAGACGGGCGACCCGATCGCGGCGGGCAACGCGCTGCACGCGGCGGGGCAGTGAGTCAAGGGCCCATCAGCCCGCCAGCACATTGAACGCGTTTGCCAGATCGGCGATGAGGTGGTCGGTCTCTTCCAGACCGATCGCGAAACGCACCAAGGTACTCTCGGCCTGCGTGGACAGGGCCCCGAACTGCCGCATGCCACGCAGGCTGTAAGGCACGACCAGGCTCATGGGCCCCCCCCATGAATAGCCGATCTTGAAGAGATTGAGCTGGTCCACGAAGGCATCGACGCGCTCCGCACTGAAGCGCTGGCCATCAAACACCACCGACACCAGGCCGCCCGCCGCCGAACACAGCTGCGCCCAGTACGCATGCCCAGGCGAGCCTGGCAAAGCGGGGTGCAGCACCTGCGCGACCTCAGGTCTGGCCACAAGCCATTGGGCGATCCGTCTCGCCGAAGCATCGTGCGCGGCATACCGCAAGGCCAGGCTGGGCAGGCCACGCAGCACCAGCTCTGCGTCGTTGGCCCCCACGCCCAGCCCCAGACGCATGTGGGTCATCTTGAGCCGAAGGTGCAGGTGCTCGTCGCGCGTGGTCACCGCGCCCATCAACACATCACCGCCACCCGAAGGGTACTTGGTCAGGGCATGCACCGAGATGTCCACGCCGCTCGAATCACCCTTGCGCGGCAAGCCCAGGTCGAACGCGTCAAAGGCCAGGCCAGCGCCCCAGGTGTTGTCCAGCGCCGTGACCAGTTCAGGATGCGAGCGCGCCACGTTCAGCAAGCCCAGCAGGTCCGGGAACTCCAGCGACACCGAGCCGGCCGCCTCTAGCCACAGCAGACGCGTCTTGGGGCCGATCATCAAGGCCAGGGCCGCCGCGTCCATCGGGTCATAGAAGCGATGGCCAATGCCCCATTGCGCCAACTCCACGCGGGCGAAGTCCTTGTTGGGTCCATAGGCGTTATCAGGGATCAGCACTTCATCGCCCGTGCGCAAGATGGCCATGTTCACCAAGGCCAGCGCAGACAGGCCCGAGGGCGCCAGCAGCGTCTGCAAGCCGCCTTCCAGCGTGGCCAGCCGCTCCTCCAGCGTGAAGGTGGTGGGCGTTCCGTGCAGGCCGTAGGTGTAGCCGCTCTTGTCCTTCCACTGACGGTTCTTCAAAGCCGCCGTGTCTTCGAAGATCACGGTAGATGCCTTGTGCACGCCTGGCACCACGGCCTCGAACGAGTCAGGTGCCTTGTAAGGGTGATGGATCAGCTTGGTGGCGTCCACGCTTGAGGCCTTTGCTTTTGTCTCTTCGTCGATCAGATGGGCAGCGCGATCAAGTCATGCCCCTCCACCGCCACGATACGGGCCTTGGTGAACTCGCCCACCTTGAGCGTCTTGCTGGCCTTCTCAGGCGGCAACAGGCGCACGGTGCCGTCGATCTCGGGCGCATCGGCATAGCTGCGCCCCACCCCGCCCTTGCGGCCCAGCGCCGGCGCGCTGTCCACCAGCACCTGCATGGTCGCTCCGATACGACGCTGCAGCTTGGCCACCGAAACCTGCTCGGCCACGGCCATGAAACGCGCACGACGCTCCTCGCGGACCTCATCGGGCAAAGCGCCTTCCAGCTCATTGGCCGGGGCGCCCTCGATGGGCGAGTAGGCAAAGCAACCGGCACGGTCGATTTCGGCTTCTTTCAGGAAATCCAGCAGGTGGCTGAACTCTTCCTCGGTCTCGCCCGGAAAGCCCGCGATGAAGGTCGAGCGCACCACGATCTCCGGGCAGATCTCGCGCCAGCGGCGCAACCGGTCCAGGTTCTTCTCACCATTGGCCGGACGCTTCATGCGCTTGAGCACATCAGGATGCGCGTGCTGGAAAGGCACGTCCAGGTAAGGCAGGACCAGGCCCTGTGCCATCAAGGGGATGATCTCGTCCACATGTGGATAGGGATACACGTAATGCAAGCGCACCCACGCGCCGTGAGCCTGTGCCATGGCACCGAGCTGTTCGACCAGGTCGTACATGCGCGTCTTGACGGGCTTGCCATCCCAAAAACCCGTGCGGTACTTGATGTCGACGCCGTAGGCACTGGTGTCCTGGCTGATGACCAGCAACTCCTTGACGCCAGACTCGAACAGGGCCTTGGCCTCGGTCAGCACCTCGCCAATCGGGCGGGACACCAGATCGCCGCGCATGCTGGGGATGATGCAGAAGCTGCAGCGGTGGTTGCAACCCTCGCTGATTTTCAGGTAGGCGAAATGCTTGGGTGTGAGCTTGATGCCGGCCACGCCACGGGCTTCGGGCACCAGGTCGATGAACGGGTCGTGCGGCTTGGGAACGTGCACGTGCACCGCGTCCATCACCTCCTGGGTGGCATGCGGCCCAGTGACCGCCAGCACCTTGGGGTGCACTTCCTTGATCAGGTTGCCGCCATCAGTACCTGCCTTGGCACCCAGGCAGCCCGTCACGATCACCTTGCCGTTTTCAGCCAGGGCCTCGCCGATGGTGTCCAGGCTTTCCTTGACGGCGTCATCGATGAAACCACAGGTATTGACGATCACCAGGTCTGCGCCATTGAAGGTCTTGCTGGTCTCGTAGCCTTCGGCACGCAACTGCGTGAGGATCAGTTCGGAGTCCGTCAAAGCCTTGGGACAGCCAAGGGAAACAAAGCCGATCTTGGGCGCCGGGTTGGATGGAGACGCGGCGACTGAGCCGGCGACTGAAGCGGCGACGGGGGAATTCTGTTGGGAAGCACTCATGGGGCTGAATTGTCCGGCAAATTGCGGCTGAACGCCGGCCGATATGCCTCATCACCCCGCACAGGCGGGCCGGACAGCGCCAACTACAGCACATCCAGCGGACTCTGCACCCCACCACCGCCAATCTTGAGCACGTGGGTGTAGATCATGGTTGTGGCAACGTCGCTGTGCCCCAGCAACTCCTGCACCGTCCGGATGTCATAGCGCGCCTGCAGCAGGTGCGTGGCGAACGAGTGACGCAAGGTATGCGGTGTCGCCGGCTTGACCAGATTGGCCAAGCCCACCGCCCTCTTGAAAGCACGCTGAAAGGTCTTGTCCAGCACATGGTGCCGCCGCTCCACGCCAGAACGGGGGCAGACAGACAACTCATCGGAAGGAAAAAGCCACTGCCAGCCCAAGCTCTGGCCCAGCTTCGGATACTTCGCCTCCAGCGCAGTCGGCAACCAGACACCGGCTCTATTCGCGCCGCGATCCAGCTCCCACAGCATGCTGGACCGCGCGATCTGGGCACGGAGCTCCCCTGCCAGCCGATCGGGCAACATGACCGTGCGGTCCTTGCCACCCTTGCCATCCCGCACAACGATGGCGCCGTGGCCAAAATCGATGTCCTTGACACGTAGGCGCAGACCCTCCATCAAGCGCATACCCGTGCCGTAAAGCAATTGCCCGATCAAGCGATAGCGGGTATCAAGCGCCGACAGCACCTGCGTCACTTCTGCCGGTGTCAACACAACTGGCAACTTCGGTGCGGACTTGGGCCGCCCAACATTCTGCAGCCAAGGCACATCGTGCCCCAGCACCTTGCCGTATAGAAACACCAGAGCGGAAAGCGCCTGCTTGTGCGTGGCTGCTGCCACCAGACGGTCGTTGGCCAGATGGGTGAGAAAGGCCTCGATTTCCGCCATACCCATGTCACGAGGGTGACGCTTGCCATGAAAAAGGATGAAGGCCTTGATCCAATAGAGATAGGCCTCTTCCGTACGCAAGCTGAAATGAAGATACCGCACGCGTTCTCGAACCTGCTCGAGAAGCCGATTGGCACTCAGCGGAGGCAAAGCCGGCTCCGCGTGGACAAACTGCTGCCGCATATCCCTGACTGGCATTTTTGTAATGCCGCCATGATATGCAAATATTTTTGTACGCACAAGCCCCAAGACAATGCGGCGCGATGCGATGCGGTGAACGAGACGCCCTACCTATGCCGAGGCCTCAAGTAGGCTGGCTGGTTATATTCGTGACCCATACATACATCGCACTCGATCAGGAGGACGTCCATGACGACCACGTTCAGCACGCACAGACACCTCGCCGTTGCGCCCGAAGCCGTGTTTGGGGCCATCAAGGACCCGAAGCGGCTGGCCAGTTGGTGGGGCCCCAATGGCTTCTCCAATCGCTTTGACCTGTTCGAGTTCAAGCCTGGTGGCAAGTGGGTCTTTAGCATGATCGGGCCGGATGGCACGACCTACCCCAACGAGTCCGTCTTCGCCAGCATCCAGCCCGACAGACAAGTGGTGATCCGGCACGTCTGTGCACCGCATTTCCAACTCACCATCACGCTGGAGCCAACACCAACAGGCACCGAGCTTCACTGGGAGCAGGTATTTGCCGACGCCGCCGTCGCGCAATCGGTGCGGCATATTGTGGAGCCTGCGAATGAGCAGAACCTTGATCGATTGAGCATCGAACTTGGTCTCCGCGCGGGGCAGCCTGGCTGACAAGGCGTGGGCGCCGCTTAGGCACTGACCGCAGTGCCAGCGGTGCTCCGTCTAGGCGATGACGTCACAACGTTCATGGAGCATGGGGGGCTTTGTGGCGGATTTCCGCCCTAGCCGGAGGGCAGCTATAGTTTGTCTGTAACAGCGTGTCCAATAACCTGGGAGGGTGACGTGAACGTCAACAGCGCTTTGCTAGGGAATCAGCCCATTTGGCCTTGTAACTGCGCCAGGTTAGGCGACACTTTGGTCCCTTTTCCCGCCAAGTTAGGCGACTTTTAAGTCCCCTACATTGCGTTAGGCCCCTCACGCATGCGTCAGGCAAGGCTTCTTTCGCCCGCCTCCAGCGCCAAGTTATATTTGTCTAATAACCAGGGAGCAGCATGCAGCACATAGCCACTTTGCCTTTGCACAGCAGGCACTTACGCCGTGCCCGCGCTTCCAGGTTAGGCGACACTTTCGTCGGCCTTACCCAATACGCCAACACTTTGCCGTGTCGTCTACATCACAGTTAGGCCTTTCTCGATAACGCACCTTTTCTATTCGTTAGGCATCAATAATGATCTCCGAGAGCGGCAAGCGATTCCTGGCAGCAATTAGTATCTGTTTTTCTCTCGCGCTATTGACGATCGACTACAACTGGGCAAAAGATCTTGCCATTGCCCGACAAGCCACGCATTGGCCCAAGGTTCGCGGCTTGATTTGGAAGTCGGAAATCGCGCAGGGGTGCAAGCACGATTTTCAAGCAGACGTGCGCTATTCGTATACAGCTCTTGGACGCACATACAGTGGGCAGCGCATAGCTTTTGGCCCTGCTGGATGTCTTTCGGAACAGGACGCTCGGAACGCTGTCAGCCGCTTTCCTTTGGGTGAAGTCAATGTTTCTTTTGACCCACTGAGTCCGAGTTACTCTGCGCTCATGGTTGGGCAATTCCTTCCCGAAGCCAAGGGAGGCATAGTCTTGCTGAATGTCATGCTACTTGGGTCTGCATCGCTCGGTATCGGCCTTCTATGGTCCGGCCGGGGACGCCGCACGAATGGCTCACTCACTAGTTGGTGAAGCGGATTCAAATATGAACGGCAACAACACACAAGGCCAAAATCCATCGCCTAACTGGGCGGTCAAGCGGACGCCAACAAGGGCCATGGCTTCGCCATTGTCCTGGCCCTTGTTGGTGCCCTTCAGTCGCTGCGC
>RXJQ01000001.1 GCA_003963115.1 Burkholderiales bacterium | reverse complement strand
AGAACGTGATGCCGTCGTCACGGCCAACTCGCCAGCAGTGGATATATCGCTACTGGCCGCATGAATGAGGCGACAACTACCTTGACGCGCGCCGAGCTCCAAATGTGCCTGCTGCCTTGATATTGGCGCAACCTGATAAGCCAACCAGCAAGATCAGGGTAATCACGCGTCCGACCTGGTTGGAGACGCGATTCCAATGGTTGGTTAATGTTTGGATGAGCTGCATGCGAGGAAACCCTTCAAATGGTTTAGTTCGTTTTGCAAGACTAAGGCCTTGCTGAGAACAACTGCTGTTTTGGTGCTACCAAGGTATAAGCGCCAAGCCAATCCCAATTGATGTTTGCCTCTACCACTTGGCCATTGGACTTGTGTTCAAAGGCCGCATCCACCCAATCGACCTGATAGAAGTCTGTGCCCCGGCGGTAGTGAATAGCTGGGTTAGACATTCTGTCGATGACTGATGACTGGTGCGGAGGATCGAGAGTCACCGCCAAGCCAATAGAAATCAAAGTCCGTCGTGAGTGAGAGGTACAGACCTACGCCAAGAGGATTTTCAGAATGGCATCTGACTTCCTTGTCATACCGGATGGAGAGGTGACCGCGAAGTGTGCGCTCATCCTGCTGACTCCAGCGTGCGGCAAACCAGTTGGGTTCGTAAGCCCAAATTCGTACACATTCGTCCTTTGGCTGCTTGGCTGAATCTGGTGACGTCGAGGTCGTCTCCTCTGCCCCCAGGCCTGCGCTCATGAACAAAAGTGCAAGTAACGCGCGCCACTTCGAAAAATAAGATGTATGAACTTGCGCGGCACAATCAACTTTCTTTGCGGTTGTTTGTACCGACTGCTCAAGACATCGAAAAGAGACGAGCATCAACAACTAGGTGCTGATGAACTCTTGAAAGCGTGTCGTGAGGAGGAGGCAAGCCCTGCCACATACTTCCCTGCTTAGCTATTGGCTCGCTCACATCCTCCTATTTGTTACCGGGGCTTACAACCCCTAAATGTTGGGGGTACAAGCTCATCTGCTCCAGGTGCTGTATCTGAGCGGATCAGATCATTTGAAATGATGTGAGCTATCGCAGCCTGACCACGATTGGCCCGAATGATCTTAAGCGGTCAAGCTCCGACATCGGTAAGTAAGTGTGGAACAACTCAAAGGTCTGGCCGGCCGACGTGGTATCGAAGCCGCTCGGATCCAGGCCAGCGAAGTGACTTGCCAGATCAGGGCAGCGACGGACTCGTGCGCAAGCGAGGTGTAGTCAAGGCCCGAGCCGCTGCCGCCGAATTGCTGCTCGAGCGAATCGAAGCTGATACCGTCAGCGAGGTCAAAGCCGGTAATCTGTGAACCCGGCGCAGCCTGCTTGCCATAGATGGTGGTCAACTCCGCGTTGTCGGACGATTTGCCGCCCGACGGAGGCTGGATCACCATGTTGACTTGCAGATAGATGTCGATGCCCCGTTCTTTTTGATGTGAACGAGGTCATCCCGACCAGACCAGGGACAGCGCGTTTGATCAAGTTGAATGAAACTTCAGCGCGAGAGGCGACGCCGAGTCGTGGCACCGGCGAGCATGAGGCCGACCAGCGCCAGTCCAGCGGAGGCCGGCTCGGGGACAACGGCCACCGTGCTGATGGCCACGCCGCCTGTGCCCATCAGGGCGATGCCGTTGGCACTGGCGTTGAGGCCGCCAATGGTCAAGGTGTTGAGCAGCGTCTGACCATCCTGATCGAACAGGCGGGCTGTCGCACTCTGTCCATCAGCGCTGCGCGTGATGGACAGCTCATACCATTGGTCGCCCCAGACCTGGCTGGCACTGCTTGTGAAGGCGCCGGAGGTGTAGCCGGGGTTGGCCATGCTGCCGAGTGCGGCCACATCAGAGGCGGCAACAAACGACGAGGCGCCAGTGGCATCGGCTGCGATGCCTACGAACAAACGCCCTCCCTGGGCATTGTCGAATCCAGGGGTGGCAGGACCAGGGCCTGGGTTGATCCAGGCGGTCAGTGTGTCATTGGCTGCAAACGAGATGCTCGTGTTGTAAGACCAGGCAGCCTCGGACAAGGCAATGCCGTAGGTGCCATCAGGCGCGGGTGTGCTCAGGTAGATGCTGGCATCGGCGCCGATACCGGCGCTCCAGCCCGGAGCAGACAGGGCTCCACCCGTGAAGGGTTCGACCACGGTGGCTTGAGCCGAAGCTGCGCCCATCAGGGCGGCAGCCATGGCCAGTGAGGAAATGCGAAGGTTCATGACAGGACTCCGGATAGCGATTCAACAGATGCTGCAACTGCTCGCGATCACTGGTTGTTGGCAGGGAAATTGAACAGGCTTGTCAAGTCGCCGATGGCCGGTTCATTGGTGGGCTTGTAGAGATTGTTGAGATTGCGCACAGGGTTGGGCAGGTTGTCGCGGCTGCGTACAGACAGCGTGGGCAAACTCCAGTTGCGTTCGATGAACTTCAACACCGAAGCATGATCGTGGTAGGTGTGGTCCACATAGTTGTGTTTGGCGTAGGGCGAAACCACCACCAGCGGAATGCGCGGACCATCGCCAAAGAAGTCGATGTTCTGGATGTAGCCACTGTCGAAATAGCCACCGCCCTCATCGGTCGTGATGACGATGGCCGTGTCAGCCCACAGAGTGGGGTTGGCCTGCACGCGGCTGATCAGATCCTGTAGGAAAGCTTCGTAGCGGGCTGGTGCCGAATAGCCCGGGTGGCCGCTGTCCAGGTTCTTGGGGACAACGTAGGACACTTCAGGCAACGAGCCGGACGCCACATCGTTGTAGAAGGAGTTCAGTCCCTTGAGGCTGGCAAAGAGCGCAGGTGTAGTGACGACCGTTGACGAGGCATTGTGTGGGTCGCCGATGCTGTTGTAGAGATAGGGTCGACCAGTCTTGATGGCCAGTGACGTCAGCGTGGGCTCCAGGGCAGCATCCGGTGTGCCGGCAGGAAGACCCAGCTGGGCTTTCATGGCTGCAGCCACCTGGGCCTTGATCGTGGGAAAGAGGGGATCACCACTCACGTCGGCGTCTTCTCTGCCGCCTGTATACCAGCGCCAGGTCACACCATGTGCCGACAAAGATTCACCGATCGTGGGTACGGTTTGTGGTGGGTACACGTAATTGGTGGCACCCAATGCCTTGGGCGTGCCATCCACGTTGTAGGGCGGATCGTAGTTGTTGACGAGATAGTAGGCACCGGTCTCGCAGTTGTGCGCGCGGCCCTTGGCATCCAGTGCGGCACGCACGGCGGCCACGCCTGGTTGATTGATGTCTGAGCAGTTCACGTAGGAACCACCGCTGTAGCCATCGTTGCTGTAGAAGTTGTCGGAGCCCGACTGCGGATCGGGGTTCTCAATCTGATTGGCCGGCGGAACGGCCAGCGCACCGTTGAGTTTGTAGACCGCCGCATCACCCGTGGCGATGCCAAAGAAATTGGCGCCTGTACCACCCATGATGAACTGGTGGTAGTTGTCGCTGATGGCCCAGTTCTGCGCCAACGACTTGAAGTAGGGCGCATCGCCCTGGTTCAGGTTGAAGAAGCCCATCAGCTCACCGCCCTGGCCCGTGTTGCCAACGGTCACGCCGCCTGTCGCACCACCTTGGCCAACGGATGTGGCCACCCAGGTGAAGAGGTCGAGGCGCTCGTTGCTGCCACCGGTCTGCTGCCACATCTGGAAGAAGCGGTGCACCGGATCGCCCACGCCGGTGGTGTAGCTGGCGTACTTGGTGATCTGGAAGGGGCCATTGGCGGTCAGGCCCGCAAAGCGCGGATCAGGAATGGCGCCGTAGAGCTGCAGCGTCGCCGGGTTGTACAGCCCGATCATGGTGGGCTGGGGCAGCTTGGCATAGGAGCCGCTGCGTTGCGGGCTGAGCGTGTAAACGCCCGAGCTGTTGCCTGCTGTGCTTTGCACGGCCTTGCCGTAGTTGGCACCGGGCGTGCCATCGGCCTTCACGATGCCCTGCGACACGAGGTTGAACACCGACTGCCCTCGGGGCGGTACATAGGTGCCATACAAGGTGTCGAAGCTGACATTTTCGCCAACCACCACAATCAGATGCTTGATGGGCGTGGTTGTGGGGGCTGCTTGGGCCGGGGCAATATTCAGGCAGGCAGCGCACAAGGAGGCAGCCAGCGCAACACAACGCAAAGCGGGCAAATGCATGAAAGTCTCCGGGTAGATGGTCAGGCTTGCTGAACCACGATAGGCGCAATATGTGACCGAGTGGTGATGACCGATGAATGCGAACGGACCGCGTCCAGCGCATGGAGCGCCCACAAGCCGACAATGACGATCACGCCGTTGTCGTTCTTGCGAGCATGTCGTCGAGTGTCTCGGGTCGGTGCAATGGTCAAACCTGTCCGCGCGTAGGCGCTGGCGCAGATGGCAGTCACGTTCATCCCCACGCGCTCGATCTCCGAGACGCATGTGGACCGTTGACTCCTTTAGAGCATCGCGATTCACAGCCATGTCTTGCGCCGACAGTGCAATGAGAAGATCCCTTCCCATTGAGTCCTCAGCATGACCAACGTCACCCGCCGCAAGATCCTGACGCTACCCGCCAAAGCCATGGCCTTGGGGATGACTGGAACAGGTCTCACGGGAGCCATCAGCCAAGCGGTTGCGGCCAGCGGCACAACTGGCACCATCGCAGACGTCAAGCACATCATTGTGCTGATGCAAGAGAACCGCAGCTTCGACCATTACTTCGGCACCCTGCGAGGCGTGCGCGGCTTTGGCGACCGGGCCGCCATAACGCTGGCGGGAGGCTACTCCGTCTTCAACCAACCCAGCGGGGTAGCACGACGCTATCCCTGGGCCATGAACACGACGTCTACAGCGGCTGGTCAAACGCCCAGCGTACTGACCCAATGCGACGGGAGTCTCGACCACAGCTGGGCCACGCAACATACGGCCTGGAACAACGGCAAGATGGATGCGTGGGTGGCAGCCAAGGGGACTGACCGCACGATGGGGTACCTCACGCGCGGCGACATCCCGTTCCATTTCGCGCTGGCCGACGCCTACACCATCTGCGATCACTACCACTGCTCAGGCCTGACCGCGACCGGCCCGAATCGCACCTACTTGTGGGGCGGCATGATTGATCCAGCCGGCAAGTACGGCGGCCCTGCATACGACGGCGGCGACGAAACGGGCTTGAGCTGGACGACCTTTGCCGAGTCACTCGAAACAGCTGGCGTGGACTGGAAGGTCTACCAGAAGGCTTCGGACAACTTCGGCGACAACGGGCTGGCGTACTTCAAGCAATTCGCCAACGCTGCCGTCGGCAGCACGCTTTATCAAAGAGGCATGGCATCCGTGCCGGCTGTGACCGGCAACACGGCCGACGACATCGTCGCTGCACTGAGCAACGACATCTCGGCCGGCACGCTGCCCGAAGTCAGCTGGATCGTCCCGAGTCAAGACTATTCCGAGCACCCCGATGCACCGCCTGCGAACGGCGCCTACCTGATCAACAAAGTCTTGCAAGCCCTAGCGGCCAATCCAACAACGCTCAACTCGACCGTGCTGTTCATCAACTACGACGAGAACGACGGCTTCTTCGACCACGTACCGCCCCCTGTGCCCACTGCTGGCACCACAGATGAATACATCACCGTATCTGGATCGACCAAACCCATCGGCATGGGTTTTCGTGTACCGATGATCGTATGCTCGCCTTGGAGCCGCGGCGGTGTTGTGGATTCACATGTATACGACCACACATCGGTGATTCGCTTCATCGAGCAGTGGAGCAGCGCCGTCGGCAAGCCGGCCAAGTGCAACTACATCAGCGCGTGGCGTCGATCAGTCAGTGGCAACCTGACAGGCGCCTTCGACTTTGCCAGCCCGGTCTATGGCTTGCCGAGCAACCTGCCTGTGGCCACCCAGGTTATCGATCGTAAGGGCACATGTGACCCACTGCCCAACCCCACCTCGGCCAACGCGCCCAACAGTCTGCCGGTTCAGGAAAGCGGCAATCGTCCGGCGCGTGCCTTGCCCTATCAGCCAGACGCGAACGTGTCGTCCATCCAGTACGGCAGCAATGGCCAGATCCTGCTGTGGATCCAGATGCAGAACGTGGGCGCGGTGGCCACGCAGTCGGTTCACCTGGCAGCCTACGCCAATGCCTACCGCAGTGGCGGCCCATGGCAATACACCCTGGCGCCGTACTCGAACGGCAACAATGGCACCGCCACTGACTTCTTCAACATTGGCACAGGTTACGGCGGCGGCGCCTACGACCTGAGTGTGATCGGGCCGAATCGCTTCCTGAGGCGATTCGCTGGCAACACCAACAACGCCGGCAAGGGTTGCAACGTCACTTCGTCCTATGCGGTCGACCCCAACTCAGGCGAATTGGCGCTGTATTTCATGCTGAGCAACAGCGGCAGCCAGGCAGTCACATTCGCGATCAAGTCCAACAACTATCTTAGCGGCGGCCCGTGGTTGTTCAATGTCGGACCGGGCAGCAGCGTGCAGACGTTCTTCCCGGTGGTGACCAGCAACTATGGCTGGTACGACTTCAGCATCACGGTCAGTGGTGACAGTGCCTGGCTGCGTCGCTACACCGGCCACATGGAAACCGGCACGGCATCGATCACGGGCTAAGTGGACGTGGACACCAAAGGTCGACTGATGCCAGCAAATCGCTGCTATTGCATTCCAGCGAGCAGTCGCTCTAGTCGCTCGATACGATAACGGTGCGGCGTTGTGATGGCATAGAAATTTTCTTTCAGCTCGGTCGACTGTCCAACCTTCACCAACAGGCCAGACTGCAACTCGTCTTGGACCACCACCTCTGGCACAACAGTGAGCCAGCCGCTGTCGCGTGCGATCAGACGCAGCATGGCCATGTCGTCCACTTCCGCGCGAATGCGTGGTTCCACGCCCGCTGACAGGCACAGCGCGTCGAACTGGGCACGCAACGCATGGCGAGGGCCAGGCAGCGCCAGGTCCAGCCCGTCGAGGCTCTGCGGAATGGCCAGGCTTTGCCCGCGCCAACGCGATGTTGGACCCACCAGGGAGATGGTTTGGCTGCCCAGGAAGCGGCAGTGCAGAGGTTGCTGGGGGTCGCTGGGCACGGGTTCATTGGCAAGCACCACGTCAAGTTGGTGTTGCAGCAAGCGATCGAGCAGGTCGTGCAGCAAGCCTGATTCGAGTATCAGGGTGACCGACGGGTCTGACAGCAGGGGGCGAATCCAGTTTTCTTGGTAATTGCGCGACAGCGTCGCCACGCTGCCCACGCGCAGGCGGGTCATGCCCTCGCTGCTGCCCTGCAGGCGGCCCAGCATTTCCTGGCCCAGGCCGAAGATGTTTTCGGCGTAAGAGAGCACGAGTTGGCCGGTTTCGGTCAGCAGCAGGCGGCGTTTTTCGCGTTCGAACAGAGGCTCGCCCAGGCGGTCTTCCAGCTGTTTGATCTGAGCGGACAAGGACGATTGGGACACGTGCAGGGCCTGCGCAGTGCGCGTGAGGTGCCCCGTTTTGGCCACCCGCCAGAAGTAGAACAGGTGGTGGAAGTTGAGTTGCTCCAGGTTCATTCGTTCTGTTTAATCTATTAATTTATTCCAATCAATGTAATTTACAGAATGAACCCTTGTCGACACCATGGTGGATGTGTTTTGGAGGTCGTACGTCATGGATCAAGGGGCAGGTTTGACAGCCAATGTGGCTATTGTCTGCGCGCTGTTTGCGCCAGTCTTGGCTTTGTTGTTAGCCGGGTGGCTGCGCTGGGGCCAGTGGGCCCAGATCGCTCAAGTTTGGCGCGGTGTGCAAGGTGCGGCGTGGCTGGGTTTGGCCACTTCGGTGGTGGCCGGAGTTCTGCAGGCGATCAGTTCCGGGCGCCCAGCCTGGGGTTGCGTGCTGGCCGTCACGCCCGTGAGCGCCATCTTGGCCGTGCTGGTGCAGGGTCTGGCCGGCGTCATTGCCTCGTTTTCTGGTCGCTACCTGCAAGGTGACGCACAAGGCCTGGCGGGCCAGCGCCGCTATGCCGCCGCTTTGGCAGGGGTGCTGGCTTCGGTGCAACTGCTGCTGCTGTCTGACCATTGGGTCTTGCTGATCGCCGCCTGGGCGGCTGTGGGCGCTTGCTTGCAGCATTTGCTGTGCTTCTATGGCGACCGGCCATTTGCCTTGTTGGCCGCCCACAAAAAGCGCCTGGCCGACCGTGTGGCCGATGGTATGTTGGTGGGGGCGGCTGCCCTGGCCTGGCACGAAGTGGGCAGTGGCTCCTTGACGCAACTGGCGCAGCATGTGGCCCAACACGCCGCCCAGGCTACCGTGTCGGTGAGCTTACAGGCCAGCGCTGTGCTGCTGGTGTTGGCGGTGGTGTTGCGCACCGCCTTGTTGCCCGTGCACGGCTGGATCATTCAGGTGATGGAAGCACCCACGCCCGTGTCGGCCTTGCTGCACGCCGGGGTGGTGAACCTGGGTGGTTGGGTGTTGATTCGCCAATCGGCCCTGGTTGAGTCCTCTCCTGTGGCGCGCTGGTTGCTGGTGGGCATGGGCGTGAGCACGGCCCTGCTGGCCGGCTTGGTGATGATGACACGCATCAGCATCAAGGTGCGCTTGGCCTGGTCTACCGTGGCGCAGATGGGCTTCATGGTGATGGAATGTGGTTTGGGTCTGTACACCTTGGCCGTCCTGCACCTGATTGGCCACTCGCTGTACAAGGCCCATGCGTTCTTGGCTGCCTCTGGCGTGGTGCAACAGACCCGCTTGCAACAAATGCGCCGGCAGACCCTGCCGGCCGCCTGGAGCTTGTGCGTGGCCCCGGTGCTGACCTTGGCGGTGGTGGCGGGCCTGCAGGCTGCCATGGCCACACCCAGTTGGCCGTGGTGGTGGACCGCCGTACTGGCCTTGGCCTGGGCGCCCCTGATGTGGGTGCCGGCCCACGCTCCAGCCGGACGTTCTGGTGCGCTGGTGCTGGGCGCCGGTGCCTGCTTGGTGGCGGCGCTGAACATGCTGACAGCCTTGGCCCATGGCGTGCCACTGGGCTTGGTGGACGCACCTCACGACTCGGCCGGTTGGTTGGTGGCATTGGCCATGAGCTGGATGTACCTCGTCTTGGCGGTGCTGCAACGCTGGCCTCAGAAATTGTCGGCCTGGCGCCGTTGGAGCTACGCAGGCTTTTATGTGGACGAGGTTTACACCCGTGTCACCCTGAGCCTATGGCCCACCCGCTGGACACCGCGCAAGGCGGATCAGAAAGACGCTTGGGTGCCGCCGAACTCCTTGATGGCCAGGGGGGATTGAGGAGCACACGATGAATGACTTTGTTGTAGAACTGAGCAGCACGCCTCTCCAAGTGGCCCAAGCTTGCGCGCAGGCCTGCCAGATGATCGCCCCGACCTGGCCGCTTCATCGCTCGATTGCCGTGAACCCCCACTGGCAACGCGTGGGCCGCTCGGTTCGTGAAGTGGCGGCCCGCATGGCGGTGCTGGCGGGCATTCAAGTCTTGCCTACGCGCGCCCACTTGCTGCAAGCGTGGCAAGGCGGACGCATCAGCCCAGATGACCTGAGTTGGGCGCTGACGCAAAAGCTGCCGCACACCGCCGCCTTGACGCCCAAGCAGTGTGTGGAGGTCCTGAGTCGTCCGCTGGATGTGCCGCGCCTGCCATTGCTGATCGATGTGCTGGACGATGACCCTGCACGCCACAAGCGCCTGTCTTGGCGCGAGGCGGTCACCCACCAGGTGAGCCAGACCTGCGCTGCCTACTTCGACGAACACCAAGCGGATTGGCAGCCTCAGCGCGATGAGGGCCTGTATGCCTTCTGGCGCGATACGCTGCTGCACGACCATGGCATTGGCCTGCTGATGGGCCTGCCTCACTTGAAGCAGGGCCTCAGCGCCCTGCCTGCCACCCGCAGCGATGCGGAGTGCTGGGCCATGCAGCGCCTGGGTTTGGCGCCTGAAGTATGGGCCGATTACCTGGAGGCGGTGCTGCTGTCGATCAACGGCTGGGCATCGTGGTGCGCCTATCTGGGCTGGCAAGCCCAACTCAATGGTGCGACGTCTGAGGAGGGCCAAGCTTCCTTGCGCGATCTGCTGGCGGCCCGACTGGCCTGGGGCGCCTTGCTGCTGGAGTGCAAGGATGACAAGGCCGCGCGTCAGGCGTTTGCGGCCGTGCAGAACGAGTGGCGTCAGGCCAGCAAATGGCTGGCGCAAGCTGAGGCCCACTTGTTGGTGGATGAGGTGTGGCAACTGGCTCTGGAAGCAGGCTACCAGCGCCAGCTGGCACAGCAGTTGACAGTCCGGAGTGGACAACAGGACCAGTCAGGGCTTGAGCCTCTGCCAACGCGTGTGCAAGCGGTGTTCTGCATTGATGTGCGCAGTGAGCCATTCCGCCGAGCGCTGGAAGCCGCCTGGCCGGCCGTGCAAACCGTGGGTTTTGCGGGCTTCTTTGGTTTGCCCGTGGCCTACACGCCGCTGGGTACGACGGCGCGCCGGCCACAGCTACCCGGCTTGCTGGCGCCCACTCTGGAGGTACAAGACGTCGCGGCTGACAGACAGGCACTGGTCGCAGCACGCCAAAGAAGCTTTGCCTGGAGCGAGGCTTGGCAAACCGCCAGCCGTTGGCCGGCTGCGGCCTTCTCGTTCGTGGAGGCCGCTGGCGTGACATACCTAGGCAAGGTGGGCCGCTGGTTGACGCCCGACACCCGCGAACGCCCGCGCGATGACCTGGCTGGCTTGCCAGCTCGCTACCGCCCCGTATGCTGCCCCACGCTCACAGGCTTGACCACCGAAGCCAAGGTGACCTTGGCCGCGCGCGTGCTGCACGCCATGGGCTTGGATCGCGATCTGGCGCCGATGGTGTTGCTGGTGGGCCATGGCAGCCACAGCACCAACAATGCCCATGCGGCTTCTCTGGACTGCGGTGCCTGTGGGGGGCAGACCGGTGAAGTCAATGCGCGTGCGCTGGCCGGTTTGCTCAATGAGCCCGATGTACGTGTAGGCCTGATCTCCCAAGGCGTGTCCGTGCCATCACAGACCGTGTTCGTGGCAGCCCTGCACAACACCACAACCGACGAAATCGAGATGTTTGACACCGAGGCCTTGCCCGATGAAGCCCGCAACACATGGGACTTGCTGCAAGCGGCGCTGCAACGCGCCGGGGACCAGGTGCGGCGCGAGCGAGCACCCCGCCTGGGGCTGGACGCGCGAATCGATGCACACGCCTTGTTCAAAGCCTACCGCCGGCGCGCCAACGATGGCGCGCAGACACGCCCTGAATGGGGCTTGGCTGGCAATGCGGCCTTCATCATGGCGCCACGCGCTCTCACCCGTGGCTTGAACCTGGGCGGCCGCACCTTCTTGCATGACTACGACGCCGACCACGACGCTGATGGTAGTGTGTTGGAATTGTTGATGACTGCGCCCATGCTGGTGACCAACTGGATCAACTGGCAGTACCACGCCTCTACCTGCGAACCCGAGCGCTTCGGCAGCGGCAACAAGTTGCTGCACAACGTGGTAGGCGGCAACGTGGGTGTGTTCGAAGGCAACGGAGGCGACTTGCGCATAGGTTTGTCGCAGCAATCGATGCACGATGGCACGCAGTGGATGCACGAGCCCCTGCGCCTCACCGTGGTGATTGCCGCCCCGCAAGTCGCCATTGACGTCATCGTGGCCAAGCACGCTGTCGTGCGCCAGTTGCTGGACAACGAATGGCTGCACTTGTGGCGCATGGCGGGCACAGGCCTGCAGCGCTATGTGCGGGGCCAGTGGCAGAGCCTGGGAGGCTTGGCATGAGGCATTGGGCTGACCAACGTGTGGCCTCGACCCCTTCACAGGCATGTTTCCCTGGAATGTGGAAGTGCTGGTGTGGCTGGATGGTCGCCTGTGCGTTGAGGTGGTGGGCATGGCCCAGGGCCCGACCCAAAGTGGACACTTGCAGAAGGCCGACTGGGCTGTGGTGGAGCGTTTTGCCCTAGATAAAGACTTTCCGAACCACCAGTTGGTGATTCGCCCGCAAGACCTCGATGACCCCCGCCTGATCAAAGGCATTGCCGGTCAAGCATGCCCGGCATGCAGCAAGCCTGGCTACTGGACCACCAAGCACATCGGTGGTTTGCCTTGTGGCGTGTGCAAACAACCCACCAGAACGTACATGAGTCAGGAATGGGCCTGTGTGAGTTGCACTCATCGCCACGTCGAACGGCGTACAGATAGGTCGTTTGCAGAGCGCCAGCATTGCGAGCGCTGTAATCGCTGACCCCGCGCAGTGGGTGTCATCCTTGATGGCTACGGCGTCAATAATTTCTGACACGCCCCCGACTGTGTCGGCCCGTTGCGGCCCTTGGTCTCGGTCAGGGAATTGATTGATCTATGTTGGTGCCCACAATGCGGTCCATTTGCATCTGCAAATGGAATCCGTCTGCACCCGGCTTGATGCCTTTGCGCGCAAGAGCCTGCTCTACCTGCGACGTGACCTCATATGTCAGCCCCAGTCCAAGCGCCTGCAAGGCGTTCTTAACCAGATCACATCGCAGGACAATCAGGCCACGAAGTTCTTCCCAGGCGCGCTGGGCCGCACGACCGGCATGTCCACTGTGCATATTGGGTTGGCCGACTTGTTGACGAAATGCTGGATTGCTGCGATCTAGGATCTGCTGTACTTCGCCTTCGGTATCCAGCCTGGCGCCCACGAAGTGAGCCAGCACCACGATGCGGGCGTTCACTGCGCCCAGGGTGGTTCGGAATCGATGTGCCTTTTCTGCGATGTGCGTGCCTTCCTCTATCAACCGCATGTCCATGGAAGGCCTTTCGTTGTGGCGATCGTCTGATATCCCGTGCATGGGTGGCTAGCGCCGCTGTGCGTCGAGGTTTCTGGATGTGATCCTCAAGCGCAGGGGCTGAGGCAAACCAGTGGGGGGCTCGGGTAACGTGGGCATCTTCGCAAAGGCATTGCGCAAGGCCGTATCGATTTGCGTGTAGCCACTGCCGTTGGGCAGCTCGACGCGCTCGATCCGCCCGCGTGTATCTATCCATATCCACACCATGGCGACATAGTCCTGTTCGCGCAAGTCATCTATCGTTGCCAGTTCGTTCTGCAGGCGCTGGCGGACGAGTCCTCCATAAGCTGTAAAGTTGAATCGACTGGCGCCGGATGACACACCTGTTCCGTCGCCACCCACGCCACCTGAGCCCAATGTGGTGATGTCGCGGCCGCCCCGCTTGGACACCAGACCGAATCCATCGCCTGCACCTTCCCCATCGGCATCAACGCCCAGTTGATCGTCGTGGGGCTTCTCGCCCGGTGGCGCCGCTTCGGCTGGCTCATTGAGATTGAGTTGCGGCTTCTGAACATCAAGTTCCTTGGGCGGTTCTTCCTTTGGCTTTTCTTCCTTGGGCGGGATGGCACGTTGCGGGTTGACCAGTGCAATGCGCTGAACCCGGTTGTAGGGGTGCGCGTTGTCACCGATCAGATGGCGGCGCGCATACAGGCCCGCGCCCACCGCGAGGGCCAGCACCAGCACACGGACCATCCATGCGCGCATGGTATGCAGTGGCTCGTGGCCTCTTCGGGGTCGGTGCGGCAGTGACACGCTGAGGCTGGTGTGCATGGCGAGCTCACTTGACCAGTCGATCGGTGACAAGACCCAGCTGGGCAATCTGCAGGCGCTTCATGACGTCGAGCACCTCAATGACCTTGTGGTATTGCACGCTAGCGTCGCCTTTGACGACGACAGGCAACTCGGGATCGGCGGCCTTGTACTGTCGCAGACGCATCTCCAGTTCGCCCAGGCTGACCAGGGCCGTATCGAGGTAGATGCGGCCATCCGAGGTGACGGTTACCGCCTTGGTCTTGGGCTTGCCCATGCTCGGAGACGCGCCGGCCTTGGGCAGGTTCACCGAGATGCCTTGCACAGTGGCCGTGGCCATGATCACGAACACGATCAGCAAGGTCCACGCCAGATCCATCAGCGGCGTGAGGTTGAGCTCGTCGTACAGCTTAAATTGGGTCTTGAGTCTCATGATGCGACTCCCGATCAGGCTGCTTTGGCTTGCACGGCCTCGACAGCCGCGTCGCCTGATGTGGTCTTGGCCAGCGAGGAGCGCAATGCCAACTTGCCGAGCAATTCGTTGGCGAACACTTCCATGTCGGCTGTGAGTTCACCGATCTGCGAGGCAAGGTAGTTGTAGCCGAACAGGACGGGGATGGCCACCATCAGGCCGGACACCGTGGCGGTCAGCGCAGCCGCCACGCCCGGTGCAATGGTGTTGACGTTCACATCGCCCGCCATGGCGATGCTGGCAAAAGTGATCATGATGCCGACAACCGTACCGAGCAGGCCCAGGAACGGCGCGCCCGACACCGACAGCGTGAGGAACACGAGGCGGCCATTGAGCCGGTGCGACTCTTCCACGATGGTCGCATCCAGGCCTGCACGCACCACTTCCAGCGCCTGAGGTGTCAGTTCACCGCCCGTCAATTGGCGAACGTTGAAGACCTCGCTCACCCCTCGATCGAAGAGGTGGAACAGAGGTGATTCTGACCATGTTGCCGCCTGTTCCTTGGCAGCATCCAGTTCCATGCGGGCAAGGGGGGTGGCGCCATCTCTGAACAAGGCCAGAAAGCCGTCGTTCTGACGTTTGACGCGACCGATCATGCGCATCTTGACTACCATGACCTCCACGCTGATCAGTCCCAATAGGCCGATGAGGCAGATCACGATCCAACCGTCCAGGCTCACGGCGTTGAACAAGGTGCGTAGCACAGCGCCATATTCGCTGCCGCCTCCGCTTTCGTCCCCACCATACTGGGCCAGCTTGCTCTGGGGATGCTGACCGATGGCTGCCGCGCGCAGCCATTCAGGTGGCCTCATCATGTTGGATATCTGTACCTCGTCGATCTCGCCGGCCAGGCCCCCTGTACCGGATGCATCCGCGCCAAACAGCAGGTCGCCCTTGAACTCCGGCAGGCGCATGGTGCCGGTCGCGACCTCCTGTCCATCTACAAACAGGTGCGCGCTGTCACCCAGCGTGAAAGACAGGTGATGCCAGCTGGCGCCATCAACGGGCTTGTCTGCGCTGATGCGTGCGCTCTGGGTGCCGTTGGTGACCATCAGATAGGGGCGCCCTGCTTCAAGGCCCAACACCAGCCTCTTGCCGTCCTCATCACGCGTGAGCAAGGTTCCTTTCGCTGCTGCTTCTGTGGGCTTGACCCACAGGTTGACGGTCAGGCCCGTGCCGGATGGCGTGGCCAGGGAGGGCGAGCCCGCGACGCGCATCGTCTGTGTCGGCTGCAGGGCAAGACCAAAGCCGATGGCCCCGTCGCCACCCAGCTTGCCTGAAGAGACGGTGACGTTGTTGCCATAGCCCGTCGCATCGTGTGGCATGCCATCCTTGTCGGCGAAGTGAAACGCGGCCACGGTATGCGGATCGAAACTGGCCTTGGCGCTGGCTGCCGCTTGTGCGTCGGGGTTGCCGAAATACATGTAGACGCCCGCATCTTTGGCGCCCACTGCCGGCACCTGTACCCAGATGATGGCGATCTCGTTGACAGGATCGAACTGTTCGATATGGAAGTTCAGCGGTGTCTTGTCATCATCGGCCACGAAACGCAGGTCGCCACCGGTCTGCTGTGCATCGAGGAAGGGAAAGTTGCCGGCATGAAGTCGAATCGGCACCAATACCTGCTGAGCAGGGCCACCCAATGCGGGCGTCTCGGCGCCATCCAGCGAGATCTTCTTGCGATAAGACCACTCGGTGTTCCACCATGCATGCGCCATCAGCGGCAAGCAAAGCAGCATTCCCCACATGGCGCGTTGAAAAATGGCCCATGGCCGGGTACGAGATTGAACTGGCTTCACGCTCGACATGCGGCGCTCCTTCAAACGATTGGTTGTCGCTGCAGCCGATATGCAGCGCTTTGCAAACGAAGCGAAGCATCAAGGCGGCAAGGTGCGAATAACTTGAGGCACATCAAAAGGCATGAGTGATGCAGAAAAGTGCTTCTGACAGCATGAACTGATCAGCTCATGGTTTCATGCAAACATGACAACGACTACGCCTTTGGGCTCATGCTCGGGCCGCTTTCAGAGCGCTGAATCTCCATATCAGTGCATGAGAAGGCTTAAGCCCAGGATTCAACTCGGATACCGGCGGGCCTGAAAGCCGGTGAATGCCATGTACAAGACTTAGGAACTCGCTCGTTCATCGCGAGTTGTCATCAAAAGAAAGGATTGGTGATTCCAAGCTGCCGCAAGACGGTTCGGCATTCGCCGATCCACCATCGCTTGAGGTGAGCAAATGAGCAGAGCGAGCATCATTGGTGCATACAACACGGCATTCGGTGCTTTCGTCCACAAGGACAAGGCAACCGGCCTGATGACAGACACGAAAACCTATTACGACTTGTTGATCGAGGCAGGACGAGGTGCCATGGCCGATGCGGGTCTGGTCGGCAAGGATATCGATGCCATCTATGTCGGCTCATGCTCTCCTGCTTCCTTCGTCAACCAGGAGCATGTGGCCCCCATCGCGGCCGAGATCGACCCGGCTTTGCGCTTCAAGCCCATGACGCGATGCGAATGCGCATGTGCTTCGTCATCGGTGGCGCTGTACGACGCGGTCTATGCGATTGAGGCCGGGCGTGCACGCCACGTTCTGGTGATTGGCGTCGAGAAGATGAACCTCTTGCCCACACCGCAGATGACGCATGTGCTGTCGTGCTGTTCGCACTGGCCCAGCGAAGGCTCGAAGGGGTGGAGCTTTCCCATGCTGTTTGCCGAGTACGCAAAGGGCTATCAGGCGCATCACCGCATCTCGGACAGCGAACTGGAGCAGATGCTGTGGACGGTGGGGGCGCTGGCTTATCGCCATGGTGCCGAGAACCCGCTCGCGCATGTGCGCAACGGACCGCAAACCGTGGCCGAGATCATGAAGCTCAACGAGCTCGACGAGCGCGGCCGCAGCAAGAACATGGTCATCGCACCGCCCTTACGCCTGCATGATTGCTCGCTGGTGTCCGATGGCGCTGCGGCGTTGGTGATCACGCAGACTGCCAACGTTCCAGACAAGCGTCGTGCAGTGGAGATCGCCGGTATAGGTCATTCGGTGGAACGCCTGCCTGAGAACGTGCGCCCAAATATGTACGAACTGATGGCGGGTAAAGACGCTGCAGCCAAGGCCTACAAGGAAGCGGGGATCACGCCCGGCGACATCGATCTGGCTGAAGTGCATGACTGCTTCACCATCAACCAGATCATGTCGGCCGAGGCCCTGGGGCTGTCGGAAGACGGGCGTGCAGGCTATGACTACCTGGACGGGCGCTTCACCCGTGATGACCGCGTCGCCATCAACCTCTCGGGCGGCTTGAAGGCCAAGGGCCATCCGGTGGGTGCCACGGGCGCTTCCATGCACACACTGATCTACAAGCAGTTGATCGGCGAGCCCATCGGCGTGTCCGCACGCAAGGCCGACATTGGCGTCGCATTCAATGTGGGTGGCTCAGCCGTGACCAACTGCGTCACCGTATTGCGCAAGCTGTGAGTCGCACAGACAGGAGCCGAGGATGACAAGCTTCATATACAACGATCAACTTTTTTCGCTCACGGCGAACGGTGACGGTTGGGACATTGCACGGACTGTGGCCGACGGGAATCAAGCGCTGGTGGGTGTCGGTCTGTTCACAGGATTGTCGCCAGACGACGCCCTGACGCGGGCACGATCCCTGGTCCAGATCATCCATCCCGTTGGCATCAAGGTGGTGGGGCCCGATGTGGCTCACCCCGCGCTGGTCGGGGATCTGAAGATCGTCGGGCCGAATGTGGCGCACCCCAACTTCATCAACTGGAACCAGGACAGCGCCTCGTTCCACAAGGATTGATATTTCAACAAGCTACTGTCAGGACAAGTCATGAATATCCAGGATAGCGTTGCGCTGATCACGGGCGGCGGCAAGGGCATTGGTGAAGCGGTTGCCAAGCTGTTTGCCAGACAAGGTGCCAAGGTCGCAGTGGTCGACTTGATGCAGGCAGACATTGATCGCGTCGTGGCCGACATCAAGGAAATGGGGGGACAGGCCATTGGCATCCAGGCCAATGTGACCAGTGAAGCCGAGACCGCTCGATTCGTTCAAGGCACCGTAGAGGCCTTCGGTAAGCTGAACATCGCCGTATCGTGTGCGGGCATCATCCGCGATGGCACCATGTTGTCGCTCGACAAGGAGACGGGCAAGGTCTCCAAGAAGATGGGCCTGGACAAGTGGCAGCCCGTCATCGACATCGACCTGACCGGCAGCTTCCTGACGCTGCGCGATGCAGCCGAAGCCATGGTCAATGGCGGTTGGGATGGTTTGCTGGTGCCCATTTCGTCCGTCAACAAGGTGGGACAGGTCGGGCAGCTGAACTATGCATCGGCCAAGGCTGCGGTGGCCATGATGCCCAAGATCATCGTGGGCGAGTTTCTTCTGCGAGGGATCCGGCACATCCGATGCGTCGGCATCGCGCCAGGCTACACGGCCACGCCCATGCTGACCGGCATGAACCAGGCCGCGCTTCACACGATTCTGGAAGACGTGCACATTGACCGTCTGATCGAGCCACAGGAAATCGCAGACCTGATTGCGCATTGCGTGAGCAACGAGGCGCTCAATGCCACCACCATCGAGATCACGGGCGGCCTGTGCTATCCGCGTGGCATTGCCAAATAAGGTCGGTCCATGAACGCCACATCGGAAACCATGGTCGAAAACGTCACGTTCGACGAATTGCATCTGGGCCGATCTGGCCGCCTGGTGCGCCAGTTGACGCTGGCAGACGTTCGGGCCTTCGCTGCCCTTTCCGGCGATGTGAATCCGACTCACATCGATGAAGCCTTTGCAAAGGGCAGCATCTTCCATGGACTCATTGCGCACGGCATGTGGGGTGGCGCATTGATTTCCAGCTTGCTAGGCACGTTCTTTCCTGGCCCTGGCACTGTCTATCTGGAGCAGACGCTGCAATTTCGTCGCCCTGTTCGAGTGGGTGACACCCTGAGTGTGGTCGTCACCGTCATTGCGAGGGATGAAGCCAAGAAGCATGTGACACTGTCCTGCGAAGTCCGCAACCAGACGGGCGAGCTGACGCTCGGTGGTCAAGCACGTGTGCTGGCTCCCACGGAGAAGGTGATACGCCCTCGCACACCGCTACCCGAGCTACATATGTTTGATCCCATGAGCCGGCTCGATAGCTGGGTCGGTGGCCTGGCGTTTGCGGAGCATGAGCGGCCAAAGTGTGCTGTCATTCATCCTTGTGATGAGCAGTCGTTGTCTGGTGCCATCGAGGCGGCAAGACGAGGCCTGTTCACGCCGATCGTGGTGGCGCCCCGAAGCAAGCTGGAGGCGATCGCAGACGCTGCTGGCATCAGCCTGAGCGGCATCGAGATCGAAGACGTCCCGCACAGCCATGCAGCGGCATACAGAGGCGCGGAGATGGCTGCCGATGGCCATGTGAGCATGCTGATGAAGGGCAGCCTGCACACCGATGAGGTGATGCACGAGGTGTTGAATCGCCCTGCGCTGCATACCGGCCGGCGTGTTTCTCATGTCTTTCGCTTCGATATTCCGACTTATCCCAAGCCGCTGCTGATCACCGATGCGGCCATCAACATTGCACCGACCCTTGATGACAAGGCCGACATCATTCGCAATGCCATTGATGTCGCCCACGCACTGGGGGTGGCTCTGCCCAAGGTGGCCATCCTGGCCGCAGTGGAAACGGTCACCCCCAAGATGGCTTCGACCGTTCACGCTTCGGCGCTGTGCAAGATGGCGGACCGCGGCCAGATCGTGGGTGCGGTACTGGATGGTCCGCTTGCCTTTGATAACGCCATCTCTGCGGAGGCAGCACACGTGAAAGGCATCAAGTCTCCTGTTGCTGGAGACGTTGACGTTCTGGTTGTACCTGATCTGGAGGCCGGCAACATGCTTGCCAAGCAACTCGAATATCTCGCGGGGGCCGCAAGTTGCGGCGTGGTCGTTGGCGCGCGGATACCCATTGCGCTCACCAGCCGGGCAGATACCGCTGCCTCGCGCATGGCTTCAGCAGCCTTGGCCGCCTTGCTCGTGGCATCAACGAAGTAGCGCGCCATTCAGCGCCAGCAGTCACTCACAGTCCTAGGTCCGTCATGTTGCAAGCCACCCTGAATATCTACCGAGATGACCCGCAAAAGCTGGCGCGCGAGAGTGCCATCGCGCTCAACCGCACAGTGCATGCCCATACAGCCAACGCGACGGGAGGGCTATCGCCTGTGGCTCTGTCCCTTGCTTACGGTGATTGGGCCATGAATTTGCTGACCTCACCAGGTACGCATGTGTGGCTGGCCGTCACGGGTCAACAGCGTGCCATGGAGGCCATGAGTGCCGCGCTGTTTGATCAACCAGTCGACGACGCGTCGAGTGCTCCCTCCAGTGACCCGGCGTCCGTTGATTCGCGCTTCGCTGCAAACGAGTGGCGCCAATGGCCATACCGCATGTTCGCCAGTGGCTTCATGTCCTGGGACCGCTGGTGTCGCGATGCCGCCCGATTGCCCGGGATGTTGCCGCACCATGCCGACATGGTCGGCTTTTTCACGGGGCAGATGCTGGACATGCTCGCGCCCAGCAACTCTGCCTTGAATCCGGTTGTGGCGCGCACGGTGATGATGTCTGGTGGACAGAACCTCCTGAACGGTACGAGGCACCTGCTTGAAGACTGGCGTCGCCTCCAGGACGCCAAGGCAAGCGAGCGGCAGCTTGAGTACCTTCCAGGACGGGACGTTGCTGTGACACCAGGCAAAGTGGTCTACCGCAATCACCTCATCGAGTTGATTCAATATGCTCCGAGCACGCAGGAGGTCCATGCCGAGCCGTTGCTGATTGTTCCTTCCTGGATCATGAAGTACTACATCCTCGATTTGTCTCCGCACAACTCGATGGTGCGCTACCTGGTCTCGCAAGGTCACACCGTGTTCATCATTTCCTGGCGCAACCCCGATGCCAGCGACGCTTTGTTGAGCATGGACGATTACCTGCAGATGGGTGTACTCGATGCGCTGGCCGCGATCAAACGACTGATTCCGGACGTGGACGTGCACGCAGCCGGCTATTGCCTGGGTGGCACCCTGCTTGCCATCGCGGCAGCTGCCCTGTCGAGGCCGACGCGCGTGCAGGATGCCGATCAATTGCCCGCCTTGAAGACCGTATCTTTGCTGGCTGCGCAGGTGGACTTCACCGAGCCCGGAGAGATGGGTGTGCTGATCGACCCGGTTCAGATCAACTGGCTGGAAGACCTGATGGCGGAAAAGGGCTACCTGAGCGGCAGGCAGATGGCAGGCTCCTTCCAGTTCCTGCACGCCAGAGAGCTGGTGTGGTCCCGAGGCGTACGCGAGTACCTGATGGGCGAGCGCGAGCACCCCAATGACCTGATGGCGTGGAATGCCGATGTCACACGCATGCCAGCCACCATGCACAGTGAATACCTCAACAGCCTCTTTGTGAGAAATGAGTTGGCTGAAAGCCGCTACATGGTCGAAGGCCATGCCGTGTCCTTGATGGATTTGCGCATGCCCTTGTTCGCTGTCGGCACCGAAAAAGACCATGTCAGTCCTTGGCAATCCGTTTACAAGCTCCACAGGCTGACGGAAACCGAACTGAGCTTTGTACTGACCAGTGGTGGACACAACGCAGGCATCCTCTCCGAGCCTGGGCATGCTCATCGGAGTTACCGCGTACACACGTCTTCGGCTGATGCCGCCTGGCTCACACCTCAAGACTGGCTGAGTGTTGCCTCCAGACATGAAGGATCGTGGTGGACGCAATGGCACGCATGGCTCGCTGAGCATGCAAAGCAAATGGTTCCCGTGAGCGCGCCGGGTCGTCAGATAGACGAGTTATCCGCCTTGTGCGACGCGCCAGGGAAGTACGTTTTCGTGCGCCATGCGGACTGACGCCAGGTTCACAGAACTGGTTTTGGAAATCGAGGGTATTCCTGTAGAGTTGCGTACGCTCACCCGTCGCATTTAATCGAGTTGAAGTACCCATGGCACATGCACCGAATGACCGTGCTGATCTGCGGCAAGCTATTGACAGCTTTGCCAAGGAAATGAACCTCTCGGTCGATGATGTCACTGCGTTGTACGAAGCGGTAGTCGCCGAGCTTGCGGCCAAGGCGAAAATTGACACCTACTTGCACATTTTTGCCATGCGTGATCTGCGGGAAAGGTTGAATATTCACGGCAAGCGGCGTCTTTAACGGCGCTTGCTAAATGATGCGCACAGTCTTCCTAACGGTTGACGCGGTATCGGGGCGAAGCCCAAGTGTCAGGCTGAGCGCGCGCCAAGGGGGTTAACAGGCAGATCAACCACGGGCAGCGGGCGACTGGCAATCGCCCAAGCTTCCGACCAAGGCAGCCCCAGCGTCGTCAGCAAGGTGGCCGAAACTTTTTCAGGCAGATCGTCGGGCGAGCCAAAAGGATCGTCTGCCTGCTCGGACATGGTGACCTCAGCCATGAGCCCGCCCAGGATGGTGCTTCCCACGGCCACAACCAGGCTTGCCAGGTCATGGCAGACAAAGCGCTCGGCCTCAATGCCAGTCATCACGTCCCTGAGCAGATAACGCCCCAGGCCTGTGCGCAGACT
This sequence comes from Burkholderiales bacterium, assembly GCA_003963115.1. Lineage (GTDB taxonomy): Bacteria > Pseudomonadota > Gammaproteobacteria > Burkholderiales > Burkholderiaceae_C > Aquabacterium. The sequence goes on along the minus strand of RXJQ01000001.1, from coordinate 87,076 downwards.
GTCGCGATTGAAATTGGTGGCCAGCACGAACTTGCCCCACACCGAATCGGCCCTTCCGTGCCGAATGGTGTAGCGCGCAGATGCCGCAATCTTTTCTGCCGGGTCCGTCACCTGTTCGCCCAACTTGTCGAGCGCCGCAGCGTAGTGCTCGATCAACTCATCCTTCAAGGTCTGGAAGATGGCCTCTTTGGACGGGAAGTAGTTGTAGAACGAGCCAAAACCGACATCTGCCGCATTGGTGATGTCTTGAATGGCCACGCCATCCATGCCCTTTGCTGACATCAGGTGCAATGCGGCGCGCATCAGCTTGAGGCGCGTTTCCTGACGCCGCTTGTCCTGGCGCGTCGTTGCTGCACCAGCCGACTCACGACCGGCTCCGTCAGTCTGCTTTGCTTGCCCTGGTTCAGGTGCAATCCTCATCCGCTTGACAGGTGAGTTTGTGGCGCTTGGAGGCATCGATTTTTTGGCGGGAGGCATGGCCGAAGTGAAGTGATCGCAGCAGTCGGCCCCAAGACTAACAGCTCCTTGCGCCCCAGGTACAAACCCTGTTACCGTAATAAACTGATGATATTATCATTACTGACCAATCAATCAATTTGCCGAGGTTTTCATGGGCTTTCCTGCCTTTCCCTCCCGTCAACTCACGACCGAAGAGCTCAAGCGCTACGACGAGGATGGGGTCATCATGGTCAAGGGCGCGCTGGACAAGAACTGGGTTGAGATGGTGGAGCAGGGTGTCGAAGAAGCCCGCAACGCTCAGTCTGTGACGGGCAAGTTCATGTCCCGAAAGACTGAGGGCTACAAGATGGACATCTTCTTGTGGAAGCGCATCGATGTACTGCGCGACCTGATCTATTACGGCCCGTTTGCGCGTTGGGCCAAGGATCTGATGAGGTCTGAGCAAGTTCGCTTCTTCTATGACCAGATGTTCATCAAGGAGCCAGGCACAGATGCCCCTACGCCATGGCACCAGGACTTGACCTTCTGGCCGATTCGCGGCGAACAGATCACCTCGTTCTGGATTCCCTTGAATCCGGTGACGACCGAAAACAGCGGGCTGTTGTATGTGAAGGGGTCGCACAAGTGGCCGCAACGATTCAAGGCCTTGTCACCCGACTATGTGGCCGCGCTGATCGATGAAACGGCTGATGACGTCCCCGACATCAACGCCAACCCGGAAAAATACGACCTGCTCCACTGGGACATGGAACCGGGCGATATCCTGATGTTCCACCCTCTCACGCTGCATGGCTCGTTTGGCAACAAGTCCCGCACGACCCCGCGGCGCGCGCTGGCACTGCGCTGGACCGGAGATGATGTGATCTATGAGCCTGGCCCCAAGCGCATGCCGATTCATTTTCGGCATGACGCCAAGCCTGGTGGTCCATTGAAAGGCGCGGCCTTCCCGATCATCCTGCCGCACCATGATCCTGAAGAGCGCGCAGCGCGCGTGCAGATCGAACATGAACAGCCACACAAGATGCTTGGCTCCGCGATCACCAATGCAGTCTCTGCCGTCAAGCTGGAGCTGGGCGGCAACAAGTCGGTCATCGCGCCACGCCAGACCTGGGACGATCCATCGAAGATCGCGCCAGCCGCGAAACATCAGACGAAGTGACGGAGCTTCACAGATGCGAAAGCTTTTCGTCGCCGCAGCGGCAAGCACGGCGTTGCTTGCGTGCTTCAGCCTTTGGCCCGTGGACACCGCACCCATGGGCTGGGAACCGTCAGTCGTGGCACCGTCCACAGCCATCACCAAAGGTGCCCCACTTCAGGACTGACGTTCTTGTCCTAGACTGTGCCGCAAGCGATCAGTGTTGCCTTTGCAGGTTCGGGAGCAGCGGATATGGATGGCTCAACTCCCAGGTGGACTACAGGAATCGGTTCGTGCGAGGCTTGGCTCGCGTACGGGCGAGATTGACCGCCAGCAGGCCGATTGTTGACAGCACCAAGCTTGCAGGCTCGGGCACTGCCCCGACAGCGTTGAAGCCCGCGATCTGTTCGCCTATATACGAGCCAACCGATGCCGTAAGCGCATTCCCGGTGGGGGTCTCCGCCAAGGTTGGATCAACAAGGCCTTCTCCATCGAATGTGCCCAGGTACTTGTAGAACTGATAGCGAACAACGACAGACGGATCGCCCTTCAGATCCAATGATTTGGAAACTTCGTCTACTCGTCCCGGTTGTAGAACTTGCCACTCAATTTCAGTCTCAGGCTTGTCATTGAGCGCGGCCACGCCAGGATTTTCATAGGGGTTATGGCCGCCCATCAAATCGTTGAGACCTACGTTTTGGGGCAGCGTGGTTTGAACGATCTTGACCCAATAAGCGTTGTTTTGAGGAACGGGATCAACCTGCTGCGCTTTGATGACGGCGACCACGGGGGCAGGTGGCTGCGCAGGTGCAGGGGGCGGAGGTGGTGTAAAGGTCACCGCTGGAATGGCAACGTTGGCTGTTGCCAGCGTTCCTGGGGTCGCACCTTCGACCAGCCAGCTGTAGCTTGTTTTGGTGGGTGAGCCAAGCGTACTGACGCCGAAGTGATCACAGGGAACGTTGGGATAACCTACGTTGCCAAACTTCCAGCAACTTTCACCGGGTGTATTGAACACACCTGAAGTGGTACCAGCACTCCATGCACCATTGACGTATTGCCCCATGTAGGTGATCTTGGCACCGATTGTTTTACCGGTGCCGTCTAACAGATCACCAATGGTTGGAAGGCCATATCTCTCCACATCCCCCGGCGACGCAGTGCCAAAGTTGCGATTGAGGCCAAACACATCGGTGATCTTGCTTTTATCGATGCCCTCCAAGTCAATTTCAAAGCCATGCGCCGTTTTTCCAGTGTCGTTGACGACATCAAAGTTTGCGAGCGAACCAAATGTCGAGGCTGCCTCCGTCGTGGCGGGTAGTAGCGTCAGCAGACTTGTGGTGATGAATGCAATTTTGAGCATGACGGTTCCCATTTCCAAGAGTTGCGCATAATAAATGTGCGTATTTCACATTTTATGATGGGATGTGTCAAGACGATGACGGTGGCTGCGAGGTAAGTACCATGGGGAAATAATCTCCGGCTCCCTCAATAGGGCGTGGGGTTGATTCTTGGCAGACGTTGTTGTCCAGAATCACTGGTTGGACAAACTTCGCGGCGGATCCGGTTGTCAACGAAGAGGTGAAGGACCTCGACAGCTATGTGCTGGTTGGCGATTCGTATGGCGCGGTCTCCTCGATCGCGGTGGCGACGCGGCAGCCGAAGGGCTTGAAGGGCCCGGTGCTCTCTATGTCTCTATGGTTTCGCCAAGAGCGCGCTCACCTCGCCTTTGCTCAAGTTTCTGACCAGGCTTGCACCGTTCTGCCCCGGTCCGTTGATGGTGACGCGCAGCCTGCCTTCCTGTCGCTCAGGGTGCCTTGCAGACGCGAGGTGTGCCTCTAAGATGCAGCCAAATCAATAAGATGCAGCCAAATCAATTTTGTGCCCCAAGAGGCAAGCAATCGGAGACAGACATGAGCCAACAAGCCCTGCACAACGCCAAGGAACTGGTCGCCCGAGAAAAGCTCGACTTCGGCCTGGACGGTGAGTTGCCCCGCTGGTGGTACGAGAACAATCCGTACAAGTCGCGCTTGATCGACGCCTTGCAGGCCGCTTTTCCCGACGGTGAACGCTATTTCATCTCGTGCGTGCGCGCCTTCCGCGAACAGACCGCCGACCCCAAGTTGCTGGCGGAGATCAAGACCTTCATCCGTCAGGAAGGTCAGCACGGTATCGTGCACTCCAAGTACAACCAGAGGCTGCGTGAACAGGGCCTGGACATTGACGCCATTGTTGATTTCATCAACTGGAACAACGAGGCCCACACCAAGCGCTTCTCCAAGGAATACAACCTGGCGTTGACCGCTGCCTTCGAGCACTTCACGGCCATGCTCGCCGAGATCTTCTTTGTCGAAAAGAAGACCATGTCCGACGCCGACCCCAAGCTGCGCGCCATGATGGCCTGGCATGCCGTCGAAGAGATGGAACACAAGGCTGTCGCTTATGACGTGATGCAACAGGTGGCCAAGGTCGGCTACTTCAAACGCTGCCTGGCCATGGCCCATGTCACCTTGTTCTTGAGCTACCTGACCCTGCGCTTCACCAACCGCCTGCTCAAGAACGATGGGTTCTCCTTCGGGCAGCGCATGTGGATGATGGCCAAGTGCCGCTGGTGGCTGTTCGGCTACAAGGGCATCATCTCCAGCCACCTGGGATCCTTGCTGGCCTACTTCAAGCCTGGCTTCCACCCGTGGCAACAAGAGGCCATTCACAACTACGACGCCTGGGTCGAGGCCTATGAGCGCACGGGCGACCCGATGGCTGCCGGGGCAGCGCTCTACCAGGCTGCCCACTGAGCGCATGGCCATGCAGGCCGATGTCCCTTGTGGACACCGGCGCGCACAATGCGCCAATGGATCACCAACCTGACAACCCTCTGCATGGGGTCACGCTGCAGCACATCGTCGAATGCCTGGCCGACCACTATGGCTGGGCCGAGTTGGGCCACCTGATTCCCATCCGCTGCTTCACGCATGAACCCAGCGTGTCGTCCAGTTTGAAGTTTCTGCGGCGCACGCCTTGGGCGCGAGCCAAGGTTGAAGCCTTGTATATGGAGACTTGGCGACGCGAGCGGGGCAGGTAGTCAGGCTGTGGCACAAGCCCATGGGCTCGATGTCGTCCAGCATGGGGGCAAGCAGCCCTGGCACCCTCCGTTGTGATCGATCAAGTCAGCACAAAATCAACGGGCTCAATGAGTGGCGGCAGATCCCGCTCACCCACCATCTCCCGCAAGCTGACCTCGATGGCGGTGGACATGGCATCCAGCGCCAGGTCATTGGCCATGGTGCCGAAGGGCTCCTCGATCTCGTCGCCCAGGGCCTCGATGGCGAAGAAGGTATAGGCCACGAAGCACACCATCACCGGAGTCATGACACCGATGGAGTCCAGCAGGCCAAAGGGCAGCAGCAGGCAATAGAGGTAGACGGTGCGGTGCAGGATCACCGAGTAGGTGAAGGGCAGCGGCGTGGAGGCAATGCGCTCACAGCCACCATGTGCTTCGTTCAGGCCGGTCAATGACCTGTCGATCACGCCAGCCAGCAACGCAGGCAGCTCTGCCGCATCGCGTTGGGCCTTGAGGTGTTTGCCCAGCCACATCAGGATGTGCGTGGCAGGCGTGCGCTGGCCGCTGACCTGTTGGAAGACCGGCTCAGGCAGCAGACGCTGCAGGTCGGGTCGCGGATCAGATTGCCGCAGTTGGTGCCTGATCGCATGCACATAGGCGGCCAGGGCCTTGGCGAACACCACAGGCTCCGAGCAACCGAACGACACGTATTGCCTGATCGCATCGCGGGACTCGATCAGCAGCTTGCCCCACAGCTTGCGGGCTTCCCAATAGCGGTCATAGCTGGCGCTGTTGCGAAAGCCCAGGAAGATGGCCAGGGCGACGCCGACAAGGGAGAAGGGCACGGCCGTGAGCGTGATCTTGCGGTTGAGCAGCTCACCATGAAAGATCACCACCAGGATGGACAGCATGGTCGTGAAGATCAGCTGAGGCATGATCTTGGAGAGCACGGAGCCTCTCCAGACGAACAGCATGCGCAGCCAGTTGGGCTTGGGGCGGACGATCACGTGACGATGCTCAGGAGTCGCTCTGAGTTTTCATTGTCCCATGCCGTGCCCTGGCGGCTCAGGTGGAGGCCTTGGGCCGGCCTCGGCGCGCGGGTTTGAGGTCTTTGAGTGAAGCCTGCTGGTTCAGGTGCTCCAGCCACAGGACGGCGTCGGCCTGGGACAGGAAGTGCCGCAGGTAGTCGGGCGACAGGTCATGCATCAGCGACATGGCGCGCAGCATGAGGTTGTGCGAATTCAAGGGGCCCGCATGCTCCGGCCCGCGCGTCAGCGCCTTGGCCAGTTGCTGCTGCGCCGAGATCTTGGCCCATACCTCGCTGAAGCGTCGCACGCTTTTCATCTCTGGTGGGCTATCTGTCTCGCTCGTCAGTCCGTGCCCGGGCTTGTCTTGTGCACGGTCGTCGACGTAGCTGCGCAGCTGGGCCATCGGGGAGGGCGCGGCGGACCGGGCAGGATGCATGCCCGTGTCCAATGGGGCACCTTGAGCCGCATCTTGGGCGGCGGCTTGCTCCGCACCGGTGCGGTAGTCGGCCACGGCCTCCCGGAACCTGCAGACCAGCAATTGTTGAACCGCTGCGGGCTGCGTCTGCATGCGCATGGCCAGTGCTTCGAGGTAGCGAAAGCGAACCGGGTCGTGCAGATGGGCGCCCTGCGCGCGCAGCGCCTCCAGGGTGGCGTCACTCATGGTCGGCAGGCTTGCTGTTGTTGGCCATGCGGGGCACAGGGGCCATTTCCACACGGCGGTTGCGGGCACGCCCTTGCTCATCGGTGTTGGGCGCGACGGGCTGCTCGGCGCCGAAGGCTGCGGCAAACACCTGGCCGGAGGGCATGCCTTCTTCGATGAGGGCGCGCGTGACGGTCAGCGCCCGCTGCGCGGACAACCCCAGGTTGTCGCTGAAGCGGCGGTTGTCATTGCGCACCAGCTTGTCGTCTGTGAAGCCGCTGACCATCAAGAGCTCATTGCGTTCGCCGAGGTAGACCCGCAAGGGCTGCACCAGGCTCTTGAGCAGTTGCCGTCCATCAGGGCGCAGTTCATCGGAGCCCGCTGGAAACAGGACGCTGCCGCTGATGCCGATGCGGCCATTGTTCAAGGTGACACGGCCACTGGCCAGCGGGCCTGCCAGCGCTTTCTCCAGCGCCATGCGGCGTTGCTCTTCCTGCTGGCGCTTTTCGACCTCCTGCTTGAGGTGCGTGACCAGGTCCATCTGGACCACGAGCATGCCCACCAAGATGAGCACGAAGGCCCCCAGCAGGCCGGACATCAGGTCGCCAAAGACTGCCCATACCGGTGCTGACTGCTCTATAGCGTCGTCGCGCTCTTCGAGGTCCATGTTCAAGCGCCTCCGACAGCCCGCAAAGCAGGCTGGCTGTGCAGGCGACGCAGGTCTTCCACGATGCCTTGCTGCGAACTGATGCTCAGATCGATCACTTCACGTGCCTGGGCCACGTAGTAAGCCAGCTGTTCATCGCTGCGCGACAGGGACTGCCCGATGGCCGATTCGATGCGCTGCAGGCTGTCCATCAGCTTGTCGTTGCTGGCGCTGAACAGCGTCACACCGTGGTGGAAGGCCTCGCCCAGGCTGGCCAGCTCCACCGCGCTCGCGCTCACGCGGGCGGCCACCTCGTCGACCTTGCCCGCTTGCGTGCCCAGGGCGTCGGCAAAGCGCTGACCGGCTTGCTCCAGCACCGATGCGGCCGAACCCACCAGCGACTCGATCGCTGCGCGTTGCTCTCCCGCGGCCTGGTTGATGGTGCGCAGCAAGGTGCCCAGTTGTGCCATCATGCTCGTGCGCTCGGTCAAGGCGATGTTGTCGCGCTCGCTCAGACGGGTCATCTCCTGGCGCAGTTGGGTGATCACTGCGGCGGCGGCCTGCGGTACTTCGGATGCGGTGTGCAGCAGGCGTGTCATCGGCGCTTCCAGCGAGGATCCCAGCGAGGCCAGGCGCTCGGCGACGGACGCCTGCAAGGCATCGAGGCTGGCCACGGCGGCCTGGCCACGTGCGGCTTCCTGCTCACGCAAGGCCGTGAGCTCGGTGCGCCACACCGTGGTCAGCTCGTTCATGCGCTCGCCTTGCGTGGCCACCCACTGCGCTTCAGACGCAACGCGTGAACGCACCAATTCTTCCGACTGGTTCAGCAGGGCGGTGGCGCTGTTCAAGGTCTGGCTCACGTGTTGGCTGGCAAGCTCGGTGATCTGGCCAGCCGTGGCTTCCAGCGCCCGGCTGGCGGCCTGTTGCTGGGACAAGGCCTGGGCTGCGGCCTGGCGCCATTCATCGGCCAGAGACTGGGTCATGGCGGTGAGGCCAAGGTGCCAGCGGTCCAGTCGCTGTTGATCGGTGATGCTCTGTTGGGCGTGAGATTGGGCCGCCGCCTCCTGCATCGAAGACAGCAAGGTGCGTGCATGCTGTTCGAACGTGAGCGAGAAGGCATGCAGGCTTTGGTCGAGAGACTGGAGCAAGGCGCCGTTGGCCTGCGTCTGCTTGTCTGCGGCCGAGCGCCAGCTGTCGGCCGAGTTGCGGGCCAGGTCCGACCATTGGATTGTCAGCCCATGGAGCTGGGCTTGTGTGGTCTCGATCAATTGCGCGTGCGTGAGGCGCGATGAGGCGGTGATCTCGTGCATCGCCGATTCGATCACCGGCTTGATCGTCTCGCCCGACAAGCGCGCACTGGCGCTCAGGGTGTCCTTGAGCGAGTTGCCCACGGCGTTGGCCAGATCGGTGTAGGCCTTGGCCGCTTCACGGTGGAATTGCGCTTGCTGGTCCTGCAGCTGTTGGCTGAGCTGATCGGTGCGGCGCTCCAGCCCGTCCATCATGGTTTGCAGGCGGTCCGCGATCTGCGGCAAGGCCTGGGCTTGCACTTGCAGCGCCTGGACGGTGAGCTCACGCTGATGGACCTGCGAGAAAGGGCGCAGCACCGTGCCGATGAGGGCATCCAGCAGGCGCACGGCTTCCAGGCGGTCGCGGCGGCTGAAGGCGGAGATCAGGCCCAGCATCGCGGACGTGGCCACGCCGGCCACCGAGGTGCCGAACGAGAGGCCCAGGCCCTTGATGGGCTCGGCCAGCGCGGCGCGGATCGCGGCCAGATCAGACGAGCCTTCCAGTGCAAACACCGCGCCCTTGAAGGTGACGACCATGCCCAGGAAGGTGCCCAGCATCCCCAGCATCACGAGCAGGCCAACCAGATAGGGCGTGAGCGCCGGTCCAGGCAGCGCGGTGCGTTCGCCTTCGATGCGACGGCGCACCGGGTTGCGCAGGCCCGCGTCAAGGCGGCTGAGCCAGGCGTCCAGGTCTGTCAGGGGCTCGGGGATGTCGACCAATGCGGCAGACAAGGTGGATGTGGCCTGTCGGTACTGGCGCAACTCGTGAGCACCAAACAGGTACACCACCGCGACAAGGCCGGTCATGGTCAAGGCCAGCTTGTTGGCACCGACAAAGCCCCAGCCCACCCATGCCACAGCGGCCAGACCGACGATGAAGACTGCTGTCGTGAGAATCTTGTTGTTCATGCTTGGTGCTAGTTGTCGTGGTGAACGGCTTCGATCAAACCCAGGATCGGTTGCAGGCGCAGTTGCAACTCCGCCAGCAGCATCTGCCGCATGTCTTGCTGAAAGCCATGCAGCCATCCGCTGGTTGCTTGCGCATGTTGTTGTGTCTGGCGCCAATGCTCGAAGCGCCGCTCCAGATAGAGGGGCACGGCGCTCAGCAGCTTTTGCTCGCGCTCGCCGAGCATTTGCACCATCACGCCATCGAGTGCGGCCAACTGGCGCAAGGTGGGCGAGCCCTTGCTCAAGGCCTGTCGTACCTGGGCCCGGCAGGCCGTGACTTGGGACGCCATGCGCTTTTGCAGTTCGGCATAGCGCTGGAGGTGCTGCCCATAGTCGGGCGGCTTGGCGGGATCGGCGGCTTGAGCGGCCTGGGTTGTGATCAGGTCCGTCAGTGCGTTTTTCACATGCCGGCACAGCTCTTCCAGCGCATGCGTGTCAACGGCCAGTCCTCCTTGTCGGGCCTGGGCGCCGTAGGAGGCGATAGCCTGCAGGGCACTGTCGAGCTTGACGCTGTCGAATGCGCTGAGCCAGCCGCCCAAGCGCTCGGCCACATCCTGGCGAGCGGGCTCGGCATCGGTCTGCACCCATTCCTGGAGCAGGTGGACCATGGTGAGGCTGTTGAGATGGCTTGGCGGCGGCATGCGGCGAGGTCGGCCAGACTTCCTGGCGGCCGACGGGGCAAAACCGCGTATTTTCCTTCAGGTTGAGGGTGAGCTTTTGCTGGGGTTCGCCTGGGTGGCGTTAACCGTGCGCCAGTTCTCGCATGCGTTTGATGTCGCGCTGCGGTGGCGCGCCGAAAAGCCGGCTGTAGTCGCGGCTGAACTGCGAGGCGCTTTCATAGCCCACGCGCGTGGCGGTGCTGCCAGCATCGATGCCGTGGTGGAGCATGAGCTGCCTGGCCTCTTGCAGGCGCAACTGCTTTTGGTACTGCACGGGGCTCATGCCAGTGAGGGCGCGAAAGTGCTGCCGGAAGGTGGAGGGGCTCATGTGCACGCTGGCGGCGAGCTCGTCCATCAGGATGTCGCTGCGGAAGTGCTGCTTGAGCCAGCTCATCGCCTTGGCGATCTGGTGGCTGGGTGAGCCCACCGCCAGCAGGTGCCGCAGATAGGGGCCATGCGCCCCGCTGAGCAGGCGCACCATGATCTCTTGTTGAACCAAGGGGGCGATGTGCGCCACGAGCCGTGGTTGATCCAGCAGGCGAACCAGACGCAGTACGGCGTCCAGCATGGCCGCATCCAGGGGGCTGACGGATATCGCACGAGGCGCCGGCTCGCGGGGCAGCGGGGGCAGGTCCATCTCCGTGGCCAGTTGAAGCAAGGCGTGGGCATCCAGCGTGAGCAGCAGGCCCAGATAAGGTCTGGTCGGGCTGGCCTGGGTGATGTGGGCCACCACGGGCAGGTCGACTGTGGTCAGCAGCGATTGCCCGGCACCATAGTCGATCACCTGGTCGCCCAGGGCCACCTGCTTGTCGCCTTGCGCCGCGATGGCCAGGCCCAGGGTGTAGAAGCAGGCCATGGGCTCTGTCGGGGCGCTTCGGCGAAAGACAGACAGCGTCTCGATGGCGGTGGGGTGCTCGCCGTCACTTTGGGCAAGCCTGCCCAGTTCCGATGCCAGGATGTCAACGGCCATCTTCATGCCTTCCGGATACACCGATTTCCTTGTTGAGGTCAGCCCATGCACTGTACATCCCAGCCTTGTCCGCGTCTGACCTGTGGCGCGCAAGATCATCGGAAAAGGCAAGACAAGGCGTGGAAACGGCAATCGATCTGGCGGGCTTTGCCCGCACACTGTGACGCCGCCACACGTTCTGGTTGCAAACCTCGTCAGACTGTTTACGATGCGCCGAGCAGTTTTGGCCAGGTTCCGTTCAACCTCACCGGAGAACAGCTACACCATGAGCAAGCTCAACATCAATGGCCGCGAGCACGCGGTCGACCTCGACCCCGGCACCCCCATTCTCTGGACCTTGCGTGACACGCTGGGCATGACCGGCACCAAGTTCGGTTGCGGTGCGGCCTTGTGCGGGGCCTGCACCGTGCATCTGGATGGCCAGGCCATCCGTTCCTGCGTGACCCCGATCGCGGCTGCCGAGGGCAAGAAGATCACCACCATCGAAGCCGTGACCGATGGCCATGACAAGGTGGGCGCCGCCGTGCACGCGGCCTGGGTCAAGCACGATGTGGCGCAGTGTGGCTACTGCCAGAGCGGCCAGATCATGAGCGCGACGGCCTTCCTCAAGTCGCTGCCCCGGGGCAAGCGCCCCAGTGCGGCCGAGATCGATGCGGCCATGGCCGGCAACATCTGCCGCTGTGGGACCTATGCCCGCATCCGGGCTGCCGTGGCCGACGCCGCCCGTGCCATTGCGTAAAGGAGCTGCCATGCTGAGTCAACACATTGATCAACGCGAACTGCCGCGTGCCTTGCAGCAACTGCTGGAGCGTCAACAGCCGCAGGGTGCAGTGGCCTTGCCGCGTCGCAGCTTCTTGAAGCTCGCCGGTGTCGGCGGTCTGGCGCTGGGGGCTTTTCCTCAAGTGGCGCTGGCCCAAGGTGCAGCCCCGGCTGGCAGTGCGCTCAAACCCACGCAACAGCCCTCTGCCTTCGTGCAGATCGCGCCCAATGGCGAGGTCACCGTCACCATCAACCGGCTGGAGTTCGGCCAAGGCGTGCAGACCGCCTTGCCCATGATCCTGGCCGAAGAGCTGGATGCCGATTGGAGCCTGGTGCGCAGCCAGCATGGCTCCAGCGATGCGGCTTATGTCGACCCGCTCTGGGGCATCCACCTCACAGGCGGCTCCAACTCGATCAAGCACAGCTTCACGCAATACCGCGAGCTGGGAGCGCGTGCCCGGGCGATGTTGCTGGGCGCCGCGGCGGCACGCTGGAACGTGGATGTGGGCACTTTGCGCACCGAGGCGGGCTTTGTCCTCGGCCCAGGCGGTGCGAAGCTGGGTTACGGAGAACTGGCCGAAGCGGCCATGACTCAGCCCGTGCCCGAGAAGGTGAACCTCAAAGACCCGAAGGACTTCAAGCTCATCGGGCGCCCCACGCCGCGCCTGGATGCCAAGGCCAAGAGCAGTGGCCAACAGGCTTTTGGCATCGACATGCACCTGCCTGGTCAGCTTACGGCCGTGGTGGCGCACCCGCCGGTATTCGGTGCGCGCATTGCTTCGGTGGACGACAGCGCCGCACGTGCCATCAAGGGTGTGAAGGCCGTCTTGCGCATCCCGGTCGACCGAGGTGGTGAAGGCGTGGCCGTGGTGGCCGACGGTTATTGGCCCGCCAAGCAAGGGCGCGATGCCTTGAACCTCCAGTGGGACACGAGCAGCGTCGAGAAGGTTGACAGCGACAAGCAACTGGCCCAGTACCGCGAACTGGCCAAGCAGCCAGGCCCCAGGCAGTTCGACGCCGACATGGCGCCGCTGGCCAGCGCCCCCAAGCACATCGAGGCCGAGTTCGTGTTCCCCTACCTCGCGCATGCGCCGATGGAGCCCTTGAATTGCACCGTTCAATTGGGCGAGGGCCATGCCGACCTGTGGATGGGTTCGCAGATGCCTGGCCTGGACGCGGGCAATGCCGCCAAGACCCTGGGCCTCAAGCCCGAGCAGGTGGCCGTGCACGTGCAGATGGCGGGCGGCGGTTTCGGTCGGCGTGCGATCGGCAGCAGCGACTATGTGGTCGAGGCTTGCGAGATCGCCAAGGCAGCGCATGCAGCCGGCTTGAACGCACCGGTGCGCATGGTCTGGAGCCGGGAGGACGACATCCGCGGTGGCTACTACCGCCCCATGCACCTGCACCAGGCCCGCGTCGGCTTTGACGAGCATGGCAAGGTGCTGGCCTGGGAGCATGTGCTGGTCGGTCAGTCCATCACCGCGGGCTCACCCTTTGAAGGCGGCATGGTGAAGAACGGCATTGACGCCACGTCGTTTGAAGGCATGCGCGATCCTTACCCCGTGCCCATGCGGCTGACAGTGCACCACCCCAAGGTCAATGTGCCGGTGCTGTGGTGGCGCAGCGTGGGTTCCACCCACACAGCCTTCGTGATGGAGACCTTGATCGACGAGATCGCGCGCGCCACCAAGCAGGACCCGGTGGCCTACCGCATGCAGCTCTTTGCCGACAAACATCCGCGCCACCGTGCGGCCCTGCAACTGGCCGTGGACCAGAGCGGCTATGGCAAGAAGAAGCTGCCTGCGGGGCGCGCATGGGGCGTGGCCGTGCACGAGTCTTTCGAGACCGTGGTGGCCTATGTGGTGGAGGCCTCGGCCAGGAAGGGGCACCCCGTCTTGCACAAGGTGACGGCCGGTGTGCATTGCAACCTGGCCGTGAACCCCCGCACAGTGGAAGCGCAGGTTCAGGGCGCCGCCTTGATGGGCTTGTCCATGTGCCTGCCTGGCGCGGCCATCACGCTCAAGGACGGTGAGGTCCAGCAGCGCAACTTTGGTGACTACGTGGTGCCGCGCATCACCGATATGCCGGAGATCGCCGTGCATGTGGTGCCCAGCGCAGACCCGCCCACGGGCATGGGCGAGCCTGGCTTGCCGCCGCTGGCACCTGCTTTTGCCAATGCGATAGCCAAGCTGACGGGCAAGCCTTTGCGCCAGTTGCCATTTCAGTTGACCTGACCGGGTGAGGCTGCACATGGAAGACCTCGACACACGTGTCCTGCGCACGGCGCTGGGCTGGCAGCAGGCGGGGCTGGCCGTGGTGCTGGTGACCGTGGCGCGCACCTGGGGCTCGTCGCCCAGGCCGCCTGGTTCGCTCATGGCCATCAATGCCCGTGGCGAAACGGTGGGTTCGGTATCGGGTGGCTGCATCGAAGATGACCTCATCCACCGCATCCGCGAAGGTGGCGTGCGGGCAGCCTGTGCCACGTTGACCCCGGCCGTGCTGCGCTATGGCATCTCGGCTGATGAAGCGCATCGCTTTGGCCTGCCTTGCGGTGGCACGGTGGAGCTCGTGCTGGAGCCGGTGTCAAAGCACAGCCGCCTGGACGAGCTGCTGCGGGCCTGCGAGCAACGGCGCAGCACCGAGCGTGTGCTGGATCTGCAAAGCGGGGAGGTCGAACTGCGAGAAGGGCAGCGCGATGGCGTGCCGACGATGAGCGACACCCAACTGGTGACCTATCTGGGGCCGCGCGCACGCATCATCGTCATTGGGGCGGGCGACCTGTCTCGCTACCTGTGTGAGATGGCGCGCAGCCTGGGCTTCGAGGTCATCGTCTGTGATCCGCGCGAGGAGCACCGTGCCAGCTGGGAGATGAGTGGGCCCATGGACGGCGTGACGGTCAGCCATGAGATGCCCGATGACCTGATCCTGCGCCTCAAGCCCGATGCCCGCACGGCCGTGGTCGCCTTGACCCACGACCCGAAGCTCGATGACCTGGCACTGATCGATGCATTGCAGTCCGATGCCTTCTATGTCGGGGCCATTGGTTCGCGTCGCAACAGCGCCCATCGGCGCGAGCGCCTGCGCCTTCACTTCGATGTGCCTGAGGATGCTTTGCAGTCGCTGCACGGGCCGGCCGGCCTCTACATCGGCAGCAAGACGCCAGCCGAGATCGCGCTGTCCATCATGGCCGAGGTGGTGGCCGTGAAGAATGGGGTGGCGTTGCCAGCGCCGGCGCAAGTGGCGTCGGGCAAGGCCCGGCATGAAGTGATGTCAGGTGGCGTGCCAGCCGACCTGGCCGGTTGTGGCCTGTGAGCTGAGCCAGCCGTGTCAGCTGGCATGTGGCGCGTGCGGCTAGCCACATGGACGTCAGCATGGCGGCAGCGTGGAGTGCGACCACAGCCAGCCCCGTCGTCAACGAACCAGAGGCCGTGAGCACACGGCCTGGCGCATTGCCCAGGCACAGGGGCACCAGGGCCGGCACCAGCATCAGCCCGGCACCATGCGCGGTAGACACCATGAAAGACCACAAGGCCAGGCCAGTCCGCATGGTGTGAGCCCGGCGGCGCTGGGTGGGGTGACCGGCACGTGGCATGAGGTGAGCAAGCAGCACCACGCCAAGCAGCAAGCCCGCCGCGGCTTGCAGCACCATGCCCGGGGTGCGTAGGCCCTGTGCCACGCAAGCGGCCAGGGCCATGACCGAGGCACCGTGTCCGGCCATGAGGGGCCATACGGCTTGCCACAGTCGCCTCGGGTCATGGGCGCCGCGCATGCCACTGGCGGCGGCAAAGGCCCAGCCACTCAGTGGGTTCAGGCCATGCAGGGCGCCCGCTGCGGCCACGGCCAACCAGGGCCAGAGCGCGTCCATGGTCATCCCCCCGTTGCAGGTTCAGCCTTGATGGCAGCAGCCGGCGCCCACGGGCTTGGCGGAGGCCACTGGTGCCTGCTCATAGCGGTCGTGGTGGCGCACCCATGCCATGGTGTGGCTCAGGCCGTCTTCATCGCGCCCCTTGGGTGTGAGATCCAACAGGTTGTAGGTGCCCATCATGACCTCCACGCCGCGCCCGTAGGTTGAATAGGTATGGAAGACTTCGCCAGCCGCGTTCTTGAAGAACACGCTGATGCCTGGCGCCTCCTCGGCAGGGAAGGCCTGCCTGGTGTAGTTGTAGTCCACGGCACCGCCCGCCATCTCTGCCGCCGTGAAGCTGACGCCGAAATCGTGGTTGAAGCTGCTGCCGTTGGATGACACCCACTTGAAGCGCCAGCCCATGCGTTGCCGAAAGCGCTCGATCTCGGCCAGCGGTGCACGTGAGACCACGAGCAAGGTCGTGTCACGTTGCGCCAGATGAGGCTGGGCGCCGTCCAGGTGGTCGGCCATGTAGGAGCAGCTGGGGCATCCTTCAGCCCAGCCTGGCCCGAGCATGAAGTGCTGGATGAGCAATTGCTGCCGTCCCTCGAACAGCTCGGACAGTGCACGAGGGCCATCGGGCGTGTCGAAGACATAGTCCTGCTCGACGCGCACCCAGGGCAGGGCGCGGCGCTCGCGGGCGATCTGGTCTTGCAGACGGGTCAGCTCCTTTTCGTGGGCCAGCAAGGCCTTGCGCGCGGCAAGCCATTGCGCGTTGGGCACGACAGGGTGGGACATCACGGTGGTGTTCATATCAGGCTCCTTTTCAGTTGATGTCAGGACTTGCGGGATGAAGGTCGGCGCACGGCACGTACCTTGCCGCTGGTGCCGCCACCGCAATAGAAGAGGCCATCGCCATCGGACTCCAGGCCGCTGACAATGGTGTGGGGTGGCATCGTGAGTTGTGCCAGCACCTGGCCGCTTTGAGGATCGATGCGGCGCAACTCGCTTTGCTCGTCCTCCCAGGTGCCGTGCCACAGTTCACCATCGACCCAGGTCACGCCGGTGACGAAGCGGTTGGATTCGATCGTGCGCTGGATGGCGCCGGTGGCGGGGTCGATCTGGTGAATCTTGCGGTTGCGGTACTGACCCACCCACAGACTGCCTTCGGCCCAGGTCAGGCCGGAGTCGCCACCTTGGCCGGGTGCCGGGATGGAGGCCACGATCTGCCCCGTGGCCGGGTCGATCTTGTCGATGCGGGTTTCGGCGATCTGGTAGAGGTGGGTGCCGTCGAAGGCGGTGCCGGCGTTGCAGGCGCAGTCGATCTGGCGGGTGGTCTCGCCGCTGGCGGGATCGAAGGCGACGAGCCTGGCACCCGTGGCGGCCCAGACGTGTTGGCCGTCATGGGTGACACCGGCGACGTTCTGTGTGTTGGGGAAGGGACCGTACTCGCGCACGATCTCGGCTTCCTGGGTAAAGGGTTGGGTGGGCATGTCTGTGTCCTCGTGAGAGCGCCGTGGTGGCGCCGTGAGGACACTTTACGCAGAAGGCAGCGCAGTGGGGAGTAACAAGATCGTCGTGAATCCCGTCATGGGTGGCGACAGCCAGCGACGTGCACGAGCCAGGCCAATCGAGCGCACCCGGCCTGCGGCCTCCAGATCGGCCAAGGCCCGCTGGACGCTGCGCTGGCTGGTGCCCAGGGCGAGCGCCAGGGCGGAGGTGGACCACGGTGCACCGTCAGAAAGCAAAGCCAGCAGCGAGGCCTGGTCGCCATCGACAGGCGGGGCCAGCACCAGCACCTGCTGGGACACCGTGGGCTGGAGCATGAAGCCCTTTGGCGTGGCCTCGATCCGGGCCATGTCCGCGATGAGCGCGCGCAGGCGCCCGATCTCCACGCGCAGGCGGGCCCGGTGTGTTTCATCGGGGTGCCGTGTGCGAAAGACCTGGGCGATCAGCGCCTGCCGGTCGGCCCCGCCGGGCCAGGCTTTGGCCAACTCATAAGCCAGCTCGAAGAGCACGGGGCGGCTGGCGAGAGGCAACCAGCTTGGGCCGACACGCAGGCCGTGTCGGCAGGCGTCCAGCACCAGTGCACCAGATTGCAGGAGCGTTTCCACTTCACCAATGCGCAGCACCTTGGTTTCGTTGGCGCTGAGGCAGCGGGCCGCAGGCCGTTGCAGCCAGGCCTGGGCTTCCGCCACCTCGGCCTGGAGTGCCGGCACCCGTGCACGCTCGGCGGCCATGCTGGCCCGCACGAGCGCGACCTGGGCCGTGGTCGAGTCCAGGGAGCGCAGGGCGATCTCGGCTCTGGCCAGCTCGCTCACGGCGTGCAGGGCGGGCGGCAGGGCGCGTTCATCCAGCTGCGACAGCTCGGCCGCGGCCTCCTCAAGCCGGCCCAGCAGCACCAGCCGGCGCAGCGCGATCAGGCGCGCCTGGGTTGCATTGGCGTGGTCACCGCGTGCCTCCAGCGTGTGGATGGCCGTGGTCAACAGGGGCGGTGTGTCGCCCAGGTCCCGCATCGCCAGGGCCACCTCGGCTTCAGCCACCACGCAGCGCGCATGGGCCAGGGCTTCATGAGCCCCGAAACCTTTGGCCGCCTGGCGCAGCAACTCGCGGGCTCGCGGGTATTCGCCCAGTTGGGCCATGGCGATGCCGCGCAGGGCCAAGGCGGGTGGGTCGTCGCGCAGCGCGACGTGCTTGAGTGCGCCCAGCGCATCACCAGTGGCCAGGGCCCGTGCGGAGGCGGTGATCAAGGCGTCCATGGCATGGCGGTACAGCGGCCCTGTTCCGGCTTATCTTGGGCTGCCTTTGTCACCTCTGTTGGCCCAGTCTGCAATGCTTCTGGCCATCGAGACGAATTCACTGGGCATCATGACGATGGTGGTGGTGTTCTGCTCCGCCCCCACTTCCGTGATCATCTGCATGCGGCGCAGCTCAAGGCCTGCGGGGTTCTCCATGATGAGCCCGGCCGCTTCCTTGAGTTTTTGAGACGCCTCCAGCTCCGCTTCAGCCTTGATGAGGCGAGCGCGCTTCTCTCTCAGCGCTTCGGCTTCTTGCGCCATGGCCCTTTGCATGGACTCGGGGATCTCCACATTGCGCATTTCAACGCGTGTGACCTTGACGCCCCATGGTTCCGTGGCGGAGTCGATGGCCTGGCGCATGTCGGCGCCCAGGCGTTCCTGATCCTTGAGCACATCGTCCAGCGAATGGCGGCCGATGATGTTGCGCAGTGTGGTCAGCGCAACCTGGATGACGGCGCCATCCACATCCCGCACTTCCACCACCGATCTCACCGGGTCCGTGATGGCATACCAGATCACGGCCGTGACCTTGACCGGCACATTGTCTTTGGTGATCGTCTCCTGTTGATCCACAGAGGCCGTGATGGTGCGGATGTCGACCGTTTGCAGCCATTCAATCGCCGGAATGATCCAGAAGAGCCCTGGGCCTCGCAGCCCGTGCAGCTTGCCCAGACGAAAGATCACCGCGCGCTGGTACTGGTTGGCAATGCGCAAACCCAGTACGAGCACGATGATGGCCAAGACGATGGCTGCCAACAGTACGTCACCCATGAGCACTCCTTCCGGATTGATGCGAGGCGGCCCCGCTATTTGTTGGACGTCAGGTTGAACCCCAGCAGGCCGTCCAGATGGGAAAGGGCGCAAGCCAGTTCAGGGGTGGACGCTGCACTGCCCAGCACATTGAAATGCCATGTGCGCTGGCCATTCACCTGGCTGAGGCACAGGGTCTCGGAGGCGACTGTACAACCTTGCTTTTCGAATACGGCATACAGGGTGCCCTGCTCCGGCACCTGACCCGCCTCAAACGTCAGTTCGACCCTGAGCGTGGAGCGAGCAGGTAGCCATTGCTCCAGCCGCCGCACCCACTCCATGGAGAGCACGGACATGAGGGTCAGCATGATGGCCGCGCCATAAAAGCCTACGCCAACCAGGATGCCAATGGCCGAGGCCGTCCATATCGATGCGGCGGTTGTCAAGCCAGACACATGCAGACCATCCCGCATGATCACGCCTGCACCCAGAAATCCGATGCCTGTGATGATCCCTTGTATGACCCTGGTCGGATCACCCCCTGTCACCGTGGCGTGTCCTCCGTACCAGTAGCTTGGCAACCCAACCAGCACGGTCAAGCCCGCAGAGGTCATGCAGACCAGGCCATAGGTGCGTGCGCCAGCGGCCCGGCCTCGGAAGGCCCGTTCATAGCCGACCAGCATGCCCAGCAGCAAGGCCCCCAACAGGTTCAGCAGGACAAACGCATTCGCGCTGAGGTAGGACGGTGACCAGTAGGTTCGCAGTGTGTTGACATCAAGCAGTGGCATGTTGAAAGCGCTGAACGAGCTTGTCGATGCCACAGATTGTCATCGCTTTTCGGAAGATGGCGCATGGGCCAAGCATCATCCGCGTCTCAGACTTTTTGAGGGTGACTTTTGCCAGAGAGCGTTTCCCACAGCATCACCCAGTCCCCCATGAAGCTGTAGAGCGGGTACTGGAAGGTGGCGGGCTTGTTCTTCTCGAACACGAAGTGGCCGACCCAGGCAAACGCATAACCCACAACCAGCGCGACGAGGATGGCGCCCCAATGTCCGGTGCCGATGCCCCATGTCAGGCAGGCCAGGCTCAGCAGGCTGCCCACCACATGCAGCGCACGGCAGACGGGGTCCTTGTGCTGGGACAGGTAGAAGGGATAGAACTCCTTGAAGGAGCGGTAGGTCTGGTCCATGGGCGTCTCCTGGTCTCTGGCCTGAACTGTGTGGTTTGGCAGGCACGCCTCAGCATCCCGTTTTTTGATCATGAAGTCAAATAACATCCAAGACTGTTTGTCATAACTTCTGGGAATGTCATGCTGGCGCTCGATGTGCGGTACTTTCTGGAGGTGGCCCGGCTGGGCGGCATGGGGCGTGCGGCCGAGAGCCTGGGTTTGAGCCAGCCTGCGCTCAGCAAGGCCATGGCGCGGCTTGAACGCCAAGCCGGCACGCCCCTGTTGGCACGCACCACCCGGGGCGTGACGTTGACGGATGCCGGCCAGGCCTTCCATGCGCGGGCGAGCACGGCCGCAGGGCATCTGGAGGAAGGGCTGCAGGCCGCGCGCGACATCGGCGATGGGCACGCCGGCCTCTTGAGGTTGGGCATGACACCAGCCACATCGCACTTCGTGCTGGGCGCGCTGTTTCCACGCCTGCAAACGGAGCGCCCGGCCGCCGTCCTCAAACTCACGACCGCCTTTGGCGATGCCCTGTTCGACGCCTTGAATCGGCAGGAGCTGGCTTTGGCGGTGGGCCCGATGCCACCCCAGTTGCCCGGTGGCATCCACGCCGAGCCGCTGTTCAAGGAGGGCTTCTCGGTGGCCTTCAGCAAGCACCATCCCCTGGCCAGGCGCAAGGCGCAGGCATTGACGCCAGCCGATCTGCAAGGGTGGGATGTGGCCGCGCCCGGCCCGCAGGAGGCGGCTCGTCAGATCACCGAGCAGACCTTGCGAAGCCTGGGCCTGCCGCTGCCCAAGGTGGTGGTCGAGGCCAACACCTTGGAGCCGCTGCTGGCTGCCGTGGTCACCTCTCAATTGCTGACCCTGGTCCCCAGCAGCACACCCCGGCATGCCTTGCCCGATGGCCTGGTGACGCGCCCTTTGCCTCTGGGCGTGATGCACCGTGTGATCGCCATCTTCAAAGGCGATGGGGACCTGTCGCCGGTGGCCGAGCGGGCCCGGCAGCTGCTGCGAGACCGCGCCAGCACATTGTCGTGAGGATGCCAATTGATGCGTGCGGGAATGGGTGCGGGCAGGTGCACCCGGTAGCACAATGGCGCTCCACAAGCGTTGTACTCCAAAACGGTCGGCAAGGAGCCTCATGAAGCATTCTCAGGACGTGGTGTTGATCACCGGTTGCGGTTCGGGCATTGGCCAGGCGCTGGCGCGTGCCTTCCACCAACGAGGCCACCACGTGTGTGCTACAGCACGACGGGTCGACACCATGGCCGAGCTGGCGGCCGAGGGCATCATGACTCGGCCTTTGGACGTGACGGACGCGTCCGGGGTGGGCCGATTGCTGGATGAACTCAGACAAGAAGGTCTGAGCGTGAGCACCCTGATCAACAACGCAGGCTACGGTGCCATGGGGCCCATGCTGGATGTGCCCGACAGCGAGTGGCAAAAGCAGTTCGATGTGAACCTCTTTGCGCCCATGGCCCTGGTGCGTGCCGTGGTGCCGGACATGATCCGGCATCGTCGTGGCACGGTCGTGAACATCAGCAGCGTGTCGGGCGTGATGACCACGCCGTTTGCCGGTCCCTACTGCGCGAGCAAGGCGGCTTTCAATGCCGCATCCGATGCCTTGCGCATGGAGCTCAAACCCTTGGGCGTCCGTGTGGTGACCGTGCAGCCTGGCGGCATCCAGTCCTCGTTTGGCAGCAACGCGGCCAACCAAGTCAACCTGCAGGCTGACTCGCCTTATCAGGCCATCAAGGAGGGTGTGCTCGCGCGTGCCAATGAAAGCCAGTCCAAGGCGATGCCGGCCGACACCTTTGCACGTCTGCTGGTCGAGAAGCTGGATCAGCCGGATTGCCCCGCGCTGATCAGGCTGGGTGAAAAGAGCCGGCTGCTGCCCTGGATGAAGCAGATGTTGCCGACCCGGCTGCTGGACGGCATCCTGAGCCGACGCTTTCAGCTCGACAGGTTGTCTCAGCGCGGGTGAGTGCCGTGAACGGGCTGGCAGCCGTTCACTTCACCACTTCAACGGGCAATGCCAGTTTCGACAGCTTGCGTGCCTCTGCCGCCTTCATGCCCAGGCCGCACAGGGTGATCTCGGCGATGTGGGCGAAGTGGGCTGGCCCGGCGCGCTTCTCCAATACGCTGCGCATGCCGGCCAACAAGGTACCCAGCAGCAGGTCCAGCGCAGCAGCTTCGGATGCATAGCGAAAGCGACCCAGGCGTTCGCCTTCACGCAAGTCCGTCAGGATGTACTGGCTGATCAGGCTGCTCATCTGGTGGTGGGTGCCGATCAGCCGCAGCAAGGCCCAGCCGAAGTCCGCGTCGGCCAGTACCTTGCCCATGAAGCGGCCCGTGGCCAGTGCCACGCGTGCGGCCGGGTCAGGGGTGCGCGAGAACAGGGGGCGCAAGTCGGTGGCCAGGCCCTCGGCCATGCGCAAGGCCACGGCTTCCAGCAAGGCTTCACGGCTGTCGAAGTGGTTGTAGAAGGTGCCGTTGGACACGCCGGCCGCCTGGGCCAGTTCCAGGATGGAGACCTCCTGCAAGCCACGCGTGGCCATCAAGCCCATGGCGGCATCCAGCAACTGTTGGCGGGTTCGGGCTCTTTTACCTTGCTCGGCGGGTGCCGTGGACGCGGGTGCGGGTGCGGGCATGGGGCTTGTGAGGGCAACGGGTACAGCTGACGAAGGCACAGCATAAGCAAATTTGACGATTTCGTCAAAATATGAGAAATTGACGAAATCGTCAAATAACCATGGGCTCAAAACCGCCATGTCCACACTTGCCCGATACAAGCTGCCCCTGCAGCCTGCGCCCGAGCCTGTCTTGCTGGCCGTGAACCAAGGCGTCAGGTCTGCCAGCTTTGAGCCTGTACAGGATGCGCAGAAAGTCCTGGGCGGCGCGCAAGCCCCTGCCAATGGCGTGTGTCGGGATCCGCAGGGGCGCGTGCGAATCACCTGCGTCACCGACATGCCGGGCGTGACACCAGCCATGATCGATTGGTGGTTTGGCTGGCATCTGCCCTTCACCGAGCGCTATGCGCTTTGGCACCCCACCGCGCATGTCAGATCCGTGGTCAAGGAAGACCGCAGCCATGTGATCGATGATCGCGGCAAGTACATCGGCAATGTGTCCTATGTGGACGAGTACATCGGCGCGTCGCTCAAGCGGCTGGCCATCGCCTTCGTACCACCCAGCCTCTTTGGGCTCAATCAGCTGGATGCACGGCACGCCACCGCCATCTGCGCCTATACGTCCGACTGGCTGATGCGCGGCGAAGGGGGTTGCCTGGTGCACTACGTGTTGCCCACAGCGAAGGGATCGCAAATGCGCAGTGCCTTCTGGCTGGGCGAGATCCGGCACCACCATGCCCTGGTCGACCAAGCCTTGCATGGCGTGCTCAACAGCAGGCTGGTGCGGCGCCTGATCGTCAGCGACCGCATGGCGCTCGACCTGCTGCAGCACTGCGGCGAGGAAATGAACCACCTTGCGCGCTTTCTGCCAAGCCTTTATGCGGACATGAACCCACTCGAACGCAGTATGCTGGCGTGACGCAGTTGATGAACATGCCCGATGGAGGTGGCTGATGAGTTCGCATGATGAAGACCGCCATGTCTACGAACCCGCGCAGGGCCATGGCCTGCCGCATGACCCCTTCAATGCCATCGTGGGTCCTCGGCCGATAGGCTGGATTTCAACGCACGACGGCGAAGGTCACCACAACCTCGCGCCCTACAGCTTCTTCAATGGCTTCAACTATGTGCCGCCCATCATCGGCTTCTCCAGCGTCACGCGAAAGGACACCTTGCGCAATGTGGAGCGCACGGGGGAGTTCGTCTGGAACCTGGTGACACGGCCTCTGGCTGAACGCATGAATGCAAGCAGCGCCATGGTGCCATCCGATGTCGACGAGTTCATGCTGGCCGGCCTCACGTCCGCTGCATCGATCAAGGTGGCGGCGCCACGTGTGCTGGAGAGCCCTGTCAACTTCGAGTGCCGCGTGACCCAGATCGTGCAGTTGAGGGACATCGATGGCGCCGACGTCCCCAGCTGGCTGGTGCTGGGGCAGGTGGTGGCCGCGCACATCGCCAAGAGCCTCTTGGTTGACGGCGTATACGACACCGCCTTGGCCCAGCCGGTGCTGCGGGCTGGCGGTCCGGGTGACTATTTCGGACTGGTCCCTGACGCCCGCTTCGTGATGATGCGACCCAAGTGATGTGTTCTGCCCTGCTGGATGCAGGGTGTTGACAAGCGGTGCCCCAATCAATAATATGACGATCATCATATTAACGAATTTACCTTGAATCGATCATGAGTACCAAGCCCAGCCGCAAGGAAGTCACGCACGAGCGCATCGTCGAATCGGCTGCGCGTGCCCTGCGGCGCCATGGCTACCAGGGTGTGGGTGTGGCCGAGGTCATGAAGGATGTCGGCCTGACCCATGGTGGGTTCTATGCGCACTTCGATTCACGTGACGCCATGCTGGCCGAGGCCATTGAGCGCGCAGGACGTGAAAGTGCCTCGCTGGTACGGCAGGACATGAACGGGCGCATGGCCAAAGGCGCCAGTCCGTTTCGTGCCTTGGTCGAGGCGTATCTGTCTGAACTGCATCTCAAGGCGGTGGATGGGGGTTGCCCGATTGCCGCGCTGGCGTCTGAAATGCACCGGCAAAGCGAAGTATTGCGCGAGGCATCGTGCGAGCGTGTGCGCGGTTTCGTGAAGGTGGTGCAGCAGGTGCTGCCTCCCAACGTGGCGGCCGACAACGCGGCCGTGATCGCCAGCACGCTGATTGGCGCCTTGCAACTGGCCCGCGCTTTGGGCGACAACAAGAGTGGCAAGGCCATCTTGAAGAACAGCCGTCAGGCTCTCTTGGATCAGTACGAGCCATCAAGCACAGACACATCACATTGACCCTTTGTGAGCGCGGCCTTTTCGAAGGCCTTTTCTTGAAACATAAATATGATGACTATCATATTTCAACTGTAAGGACATGAAGATGAACATCCAAGATGCCGTGGTGTTGGTGACCGGCGCCAACCGAGGACTGGGCCTGGCCTTTGCCAAAGAGGCGCTGGCACGAGGGGCGCGCAAGGTGTATGCGGGGGCACGCGACCCGGACAGCGTGACCTTGCCCGGCGTGATCCCGGTGCGCCTGGACGTGACCAAGCCCGATGAAGTCGCCGCCGCCGCCAGTCAACTCGGGGATGTGAGCCTGCTGATCAACAACGCAGGCATCGGCGAGCTGGGCAGTCTGCTGCACCCTGATGCCATCGACGCCTTGCAGCGACACATGAACACCAATGTGGTTGGCGTGCTGCGCATGGCACAGGCCTTCACGCCCGTTCTGGCTGCACAAGGCGGTGGCGCCATGATCAATGTCCTGTCCATCGTGTCGTGGTTCAACTCCGGCTTTCTGCCAACGTACGCCATCAGCAAGTCGGCTGCCTGGTCCTTGACCAATGGCCTGCGCAACGAACTGCGGGCGCAGGGCACCCAGGTGCTGGGTTTGCACATGGGCTTCGTGGATACCGATCTGGTACGCGACATCCAGGCACCCAAGACCCCACCT
Source organism: Burkholderiales bacterium (assembly GCA_003963115.1). Taxonomy (GTDB): domain Bacteria; phylum Pseudomonadota; class Gammaproteobacteria; order Burkholderiales; family Burkholderiaceae_C; genus Aquabacterium. The sequence goes on along the minus strand of RXJQ01000001.1, from coordinate 61,359 downwards.
GAACTGATCGTCACCCGGACACTGGACGCGTTGGCCGCCGGCCGTTCAGAGGTGTTGGGAGACGATGTGGCCAGACAGATCAAGCAAGGCTTGTCAGCGGACGACGCCTTCTACCTACAGCCACCAGCGTGAGCCTGACTCAGGCTGTTCGAAAAGCGATCTGTTTTTTTGCACATGAATATGACGATCATCATATTTTGTGCTTGACCAGGACGGCCCCGCGTCGTCCGCACCAGGAGCAAGTCATGCAAGTCTCTCTCTTGAATTCGTTTGTGAATCCGTGGCGCCATGTTCGCCGTCAGGCTGCCTTCGTGGCGGTGCTGGCTTCCTTGCTCGCGCAATCGGCCGTGGCGGGTGAGGTCGGTCAGTCTGCTGCAGCTGCTCAAGCCCCGTTGACGCGAGCTGAGGTTGTGGCCGATCTGCGCCTGTGGCATCGGTCAGGTGCAGACCAATATGCCGAACTCGCTCGCTACTATGGGCTGAACGTGGCCGAGTATGACCAGGCTGTGGCCGAGTACAAGCGCTTGCGCACCGGCCCGGCCTACGCCGCTGAAGTGGCCAAGGTGCTGGCCGAAGAGCAGGCGAACAGGGGCGTCGCAGTCAGTCAGGCTACAGTGCGCTGATGACGCATGAACTGAGCTGTGATCTTGTCCTGCCCAAGGCATTCAAGGCCAGTGCCATCCTGTCCTTTCATGCGCGCGACAGCCAGGAGGTGGCCGAGCAGGTGTGTGCCACCGCTCTCCGCAAGGGGCTGACCTGGAACGGTCAGCCCGCGCAATTGCACATCACGCTGCAGCCGGGCCGGGCCCAGGTCAGGCTGGCCATTGACGGGGCTGTGGCAAAGGGCGATGCGACTCGGCTCGAAGTCATGGCGCGCCGCATGCTGGGTCTGACCCAGCCTGTCGAGGCCTTTGAGTCGCGACACCTGCGCCACCCTGAGCTCGGGGCGCTCATCAAGCGCCAGCGGGGGCTGAGGGTGCCCGTCACCGCCTCGGCTTTCGAAGCTTTGACGTGGGCCGTCACCGGGCAGCAGATCAGTGTGCCGGCCGCTGTGTCCTTGAGGCGCAAGCTCATCATGGCCACCGGTGTGCGCCACAGCCAGAGCCTGTTGTGCTACCCCGATGCAGACCAGGTCGCCCGCCTGCCGATGGCGACCTTGCGTCAGGCTGGGTTTTCGACAAGCAAAGCCGAGACCTTGCTGAACCTGTCCGAGGCTGCGGCATCCGGTGCCTTGCCATTGGCGGCGTGGGCACAATCGGATCCTTTGCCTGTCGATGACATCCGGGCCAAGCTGATGGCCCTGCGTGGCATTGGGCCGTGGACCGTCAACTACACCTTGCTGCGCGGCTTTGCGTGGCTGGATGGTTCCTTGCATGGCGACGTGGCCGTGCGCCGAGGCTTGCAGACCTTGCTCAACGAAGCGGACAAGCCTGGCGAAAGGCGGACCGAGGCCTGGCTGGCCGCCTTCTCGCCCTGGCGCGCCTTGGTGGCCGCCCATCTGTGGGCCATGCAATCGGCCGCCTCGTATTGATGCGCTCACACGCATCCCTAACTTGACAGATTTTGACGTCAGGCCCTGTTCGGCAGCGAGGCGAATGTCTATAACCGTGAGCCAAGCAAACCATCACGGAGGTGTGACATGCCCCAGTTGAGCGCGCAGAGCCTGGCCAAGGCGCTGCCCAATTGCCCGGACCCGCAAGCCTGGTCCGATGCCCTCAATCCTGCGCTGCAGAAATACGACATCAGCACGATGGACCGCCTGTGTGCCTTCCTGGCTCAGACAGGCTATGAGTCCAGCGCTTTCAGTCGCTTGACGGAAAACCTCAATTACTCGACCGCCCTGCGCCTGACCAAGGTCTGGCCCAAGCGCTTTCCCACCGAGGCCATGGCTGCGCCTTACGTTGCCAATCCACAGAAGCTGGCGAACTTCGTCTACGCCAATCGCGTGGGCAATGGCGATGTCGCATCGAGTGACGGCTTTCGCTACAGAGGCCGCGGCATCATCCAGGTGACAGGGCGAAGCAACTACCAGGCGGCGTCCAAGGAGCTGGGCGTGGACTTGGTGGCCAATCCCGATCTGCTCGCCCAGCCGGCCAATGCGGCCATGAGCGCCGCCTGGTTCTGGGCTTCGCATGGACTGAATGCACTGGCGGATGACCGCACGCCGGACGATGACCTGGAAGACTTTGCCGAGATCACGCGCCGCATCAACGGGGGCACGGTGGGCCTGAAAGATCGCCTCGCCTTATTCAACCAGATCAAGGCAGCCCTGGCGGGACAGGGCTGAACCCCTTCGGCGCAGGAAGTCACGCAACAAGGCCGGGTATCGCGGGTGGGCCGCTTGTTGCACCGATGGGCGAGCAGCCAAGGCTGAACGCCAGGCATGCACCTTTGGCAAGCCCGTCCAGATGCCGAAGTCTGCCAGTTCGTCGAAGACGTCGAAGTAGCGGAAGACCGGGCCGAACACGGCATCCACCATGCTGAACGTCTGGCCGGCGAAGTAGGGGCCTTGGCCCAGGACGGCTTCAAGTTGTTCGAACCGCTGGTGGAGCTCGCCGGCACACCGTCTCAGTACGGCTTGATCAGGGGCGCTGTAGAACGCGCCGATGTGGTTGAGCACGTCCGAGCCGAAAGCCATCCAGGCCCTGTGCCGGGCCCGCTCCAGGGCATCGGCCGGATGCAGTCGCGGCGCATATACCTCGTCGAGGTACTCGCAGATCACGGCCGACTCGAACAGCGCTTGTCCCTCACTGACCAGCACGGGCGTCTTGCCCAGTGGCGACAAGGCCAGGAACCAGTCGGGCTTGTGGCGCAGGTCGACATCAAGGCGCTCGAAAGGCACGCCTTTTTCCAGCAGGACGATGGCGGCGCGCTGCACGTAAGGGCACAGCTCGTGAGAGACCAGGCGCAATGGCTGGGGCTGTGCGTCGTGTGGGGACATGATGTTTCCTTTCTGATGCGTGGTCCGTCAACCGAAGAAGGCCGGCGTCAGGCGCGAGCTGCGTTTGAGTGCGACAGCACCATCCCCCATGACGCCTGTCTGGCGCAGATGCCCACTTGGGTGGAGGCGGCTGTGGGGGTCTTGCATGAGAGGCTCCATTTGCATTGAAGATGGCCGCACTCTAAGATTGCAAAATGGAATTGAAAATAGGCTTGACTGCACACCATGATTGCAAGAGCGCAATACAAACTCACGCCTGATGACCTGACACTTTTGCTGGCACTGGTCAGAGGTGGCACGCTTGGGCAGGCCGGTGAGCGTCTGTCGGTTGATGCTTCAACCGTGTTCCGCAGCCTGCAGCGCATCGAGCGTGGCTTGGGGCAATCCTTGTTCGAGCGTTCCCGCCAGGGTTACGTGCCCGGTGAACTGGCCCGGCAGTTGGCGGCCCATGCCGAGCAGATGGAGGCTGTGGTGGAAGCGGCCCGCTCATCGGCGCAGGCAGAGCCAGCGCAGGTCTCCGGGGTGGTGCGCATCACGACCACCGACACCATCCTGCACGGCCTGCTGGCGCCGGCACTGCAGGCCTTGCGAGAGGTCCATCCGCTCCTGGGCTTCGATCTGCATACCGGCAACGAGCTGGCCAGCCTAACGCGTCGTGACGCCGACATTGCCTTGCGTGCAACCAAGCGCCCGCCGGCTCACCTCGTGGGCAGGTCAGTGGGCGACATCCGGGTGGCGGCCTATGGGCCCAAGCGCGGCGGGCCCAGGAACTGGGCGGCTGTCGAAGCAGGGCGTGTCGACTGGATTGCGCCGGACGAAGCCTTGCCCGAGCACCCTTCGGTGGTCTGGCGCAAACGCCATCTGCCCAAAGCGCAGCCTCGCTATCTGGTGGGCAGCATCCAGTCTGTGTTGGAGCTCATCGCGATGGGATTGGGCGTGGGCATTGCGCCACTGCTTCTGGCTGAAGGGCGGCGCGATGTGCGCCGCCTGACCGAGCCCTTGTCTGATGCAGAAACCCAGTTGTGGCTGCTGACGCACCCGGAGTCCCGCCATCTGCGGCGTGTGGCGGTGGTCTATGGGCATCTGGCCCAGTCGCTGGTACTGCCTTGACGCCAAGGCCGGCCGTGTTCACCAAGGACGCTTTGACGGTAGCTCGATGCGTTCGTGTTCGCCAGGCACCGATGCAAACCGCTGCGCCTCCCAATCCTGGCCGGCTTGCGTGATCTTGTCTTTCTGGCTGGAGACGAAGTTCCACCAGATGAAGCGCGGGCCATCCAGTGGCGCACCGCCGATCACCACGAACCGCGCGCCTGAATCACCGCAGTTGCGGATGCGGGCGGCACCGGCCAGGACGGCCATGGTGTGCGCCGCCAACAGGGTATCGTCCAGCATCAGGGGCTGGTCGACCGAGTAGATGGCCATCTCCTCGGCCAGTGCAGGCAGCGGCAGGGCCTGTCCCGCATCGAGCTGCACGTCCAGGTACAGCGTGGGCGAAGCCGCCTCAACCGGTGATGTGGCTTGCCACGCCTGCCCGGCCAGCACCCGCACGGTGGCGCCTGGCAAGTCCACCTGCGGGATGTCGGCTGCGGCGGTGTGCGCAAAGCGGGGCTCGCAGTCTTCTTGTGACTGTGGCAAGGCCACCCACAGCTGCAGGCCATGTGTGGGGCGTGCCACGTGGCGCAGGTCTTCCGGTGTGCGCTCCGAGTGCACGATGCCGCGCCCCGCCGTCATCCAGTTGATGGCACCGGGTTCGATGCGCTGCACCGTTCCCAGACTGTCGCGGTGCATCATGGCGCCCTCGAAGAGGTAGGTGACCGTGGCCAGGCCAATGTGAGGGTGGGGGCGCACATCGGTGTCGGCCTCTGGTGAGAGAACCATGGGGCCAAAGTGATCAAAAAAAATGAAAGGCCCGACTGCCTGGCGTTTGGCGGCTGGCAGCAGACGCCGCACCACGAAGCCGCCACCCAGATCGCTGGTGTGGCCATTGAGGGTCAAGAGGGTGTCCATGTCTTCTCCTTTGGGCTTCACAGGCCCTGCAAGCGGGCCATCAAGGTATCGGTGTAAAGCTGCATTTTCTGGATGTCTCCGTGGCCGGCCTGGGGAATGCGCACCAGGGTGGCGGTGGGTTTCAGGGCCAGCAGATGCTCGGCATGTTCGATGGGGATGAGGGTGTCTTGCTCACCATGGAAGATCAGCACCGGCGTGTCGACCTGCGGCAGCCATTGGTCCGTGTGCAAGGGGTAGCGCAGCACGGCACCAGGCACCCAGGGATAGCGGCTGGTGGCCATGGCCTGGATGCTTTGATAGGGCGAGACGAGTACCAGCATGTCGGCCTTGACCTGCGTGGCCAGAAAGGTGGCCAGACCCGTACCCAGCGAGCGCCCGAAGATCACGTGCTTGAGCCCCACAAACTCGGGCGCAACCTGGCGCCAGGCCTGCATCACATCGTCCAGCAACTGGGCCTGGTTCTCGAGATGCCCGCTGCTCTTGCCGTAGCCACGGTAGTCCAGCATGAAGAGGTCATAGCCGCTGCGGCGCCAGAAGTCCGCATTGGTGAACCAGGTGGACACATTGCCGGCGTTGCCGTGCAGGTAGAAGACCAGGCCCTTGGTGTGGCGCCGATGATCCACGTCGGGCTGGCGCATGTGAAGCGCATGCAGACGCGCACCGGGCACGTCGACCCATTCCTCTTTCGTGTCAGCTTGATGAAGGTCGGCGTCCTGCGCCAGCACCTGCGGGGCGAACAGCAGCTTCTCCTGATGTGACCAGACATAGGCCACGGCGGCTGCCCAAAGCAACACAGGCAAGAGCACCAGCACCACGACGGTGCGGCGGATCCACTTTGTCAGGCTGTTTGGTGTGGGTGATGTCATGCGGTGAGGATGTGCAATGAGGGGGCGATACCATGGCTGGCAGATGGGGCGTGCTTGATGCGGTGGGGCAAGCGCGGGCATCATCACCATACCAAATGATCGACAGGCAGGTTGGCTTCCATGAGTTTGCGGGTTCGGGACTTTCGTCCACATGAGCGAGATGCCGTAGATGCCTTGGTGCGGGAGGCGTGGCTGGAGCTGGCGCCCTTGATGCCAGGCTGGCATGAGCTGGCGCCACGGTTGGGCGCCTTGACCCAGCATGCGGCTGACAGCGAGGTGCTCGTGGCCGAGCGTGGCGGGCGTTTGATGGGCGCCGTGGCTTATGTGGGGGCCGCTCAACCCAAGCCGGACTTCTTCGCGCCCGAGTGGCCCATCGTGCGGCTGTTGTCGGTGGCGCCTTCCGGTCGTGGTTGTGGCGTGGGGCAGGCCTTGCTGGATGTTTGCCTGGCCCGCGCCCGGCGAGACAAAGCCCCAGCCTTGGCCTTGCACACCACACCGGTGATGGCCAGCGCGCAGCGGCTGTATGAGCGCGCCGGTTTCATCATGGAGCGAACACTGCCCGACATGTACGGCGTCCCCTACATGCTGCTCATCAAGAAAGTGGGGGCTTCCGAACTTGTGGGACAGATGGCGGGGAGGGCGGCCTGCTGACAAGGTTGATCTGATCAACGTATGCTGGCGGGCTTTGGCAGCAAGCCCCTCGATCAAACATGTTGTTGTCTCACTTGCGCGAGCTGTTCGCGCAGACGCAGTTCATGCGTTTCTGGGTGTCCCGTCTGGCGGGCATCATGGCCAATCAGATGCTGATGGTGGCCGTGGGCTGGCACATGTACGACATCACGGCCAGTGCCTGGGATCTGGGCATGGTGGGGCTGTTCCAGTTTGTGCCTGCCCTGGTGATGACCTTGCCGGCCGGGCATGTGGCCGATCGCCTGCACCGTGCGCGCATCTTCGCCACCTGCATGATGGCGCAGGCGTGCGTGGCGGCCCTGTTGCTGTGGGCCACGCTGACGGGCCATGCCTCACGCGAGTTGATACTGGGCTTGTCGGTGGTGCTGGGGCTGGCGCGGGCCTTTCAGATGCCGGCGCAGCAGGCGCTGACGCCTTTGCTGGTGCCCAGGGAAATGCTGCAAAGGGCGATCGCCGTGAGTTCCAGCGGCATGGAGATGGCCGTGATATCGGGCCCGGCCTTGGGCGGCCTGCTCTACACGACGGGCGCAAGCACGGTTTACACCAGCTGCGCCGCGCTGATGCTGCTGGCCTTCACCCTGGCCGTAGCGATTCGCTATGACTTCGTGCCTGCGCGCCACAGTGGTTCATGGCGTGATGTCTTCGCGGGGCTGCACTTTGTCTGGCAGCGCAAGGTGCTGCTGGGCGCGACCTCGCTCGATCTGTTCGCCGTCCTGCTGGGCGGGGCCACGGCATTGCTGCCCATCTATGCCAAAGACATCCTGCACACAGGGCCTGTGGGCCTGGGCTTGCTGCGTGCGGCGCCCGCTGTGGGGGCATTGGCGATGTCGCTGGTCTTGACACGCTGGCCGCTGGACCGCAAGGTCGGGCCCAGGCTGCTGCTGGCCGTGGGCGTGTTCGGCTTGGCCACACTGGTTTTCGGCCTGTCATCGAGCTTCTGGCTGTCGATGCTGGCCTTGGCGGTCACTGGCGCGGCGGACAACGTCAGCGTGGTGACGCGTCTGACCCTGACCCAGCTTGAAACCCCCGACGAGATGCGCGGCCGGGTGGCTGCGGTCAACTCGATCTTCATCGGGGCTTCGAATCAGCTTGGCGAGTTCGAGTCGGGTGCGACAGCCGCAGCCTTTGGTGCCGTAGGTTCGGTGGTGCTGGGTGGCGCGGGTTCCATGCTGATTGCGGTGCTGTGGCTCAGGCTGTTCCCTGAGCTGGCGCGGCGCGACCGCATGGACAAGGGCTCAAGCGTGGTCTGAAACGTGGCTGTGACGGCGGCGGCGTGCTGCCATCAGGCTCGCCATGGCCATGCCGCCCAAACTACATAGGCTCACGGATGCGGGCTCGGGTACAACCGAGACGTTGGAAATGGTGGCGGCGAAGTCATAGTCCTGATGTGTCGTGCCCAGTTCGCTGCTGGTGTCCGCGCTCAGGTAGAGATGGCCACTCTGGCTGGTCGCGGCCTGCTGTGCGGCGAACAGCGCAAAGGCACTGGGGGAGTCGAGCAGGGGCAGTGCGCCCGTCGTGGCGTCGAACGAGAAGAGATAGCCATCGGTGCGACTGACACCCGCTTCGGACCAGTTCTGGTTCAGCTCCAGGGACAGACCGTAGGTCTGGCCCAGTTGATACAGCGAGCCGATCTGCGTGGGCGGCGTGTCCGGTGCGTGGGCACCATCGAGGTGGAGTTCGGCCGTGTACGTGGGTGCAAAGGTGGTGGTGACGCCATCGGTCAGCAGGGGTGTGCTGTCATCGAAGGTCAGCAGCATGTAGCCGGTGTTGGCCAGCGTGGGTGACAAGGCAGGGCCCGAAGCCTGCTGCAGTGTGAAGTCGACGCGCAAAGCCGATTGCGCCTGGGCGTGCCCCTGCATGGCCAGCGAGGACAAGGCGGCGATACCGCCCAGTCTGAGCGTTGAGGTCGAAATAGGAAGTCGCATAACTTGGTCTCTCGGTGACCTGTTCATCGTTGAATGCGATGGATTGTGTCTCGCCCGCAACTTGGCGGCTTCCCCTCATCTCGGCGTATGACACGCTGACCTGGGGCGAATACATGAGCTTAGGTATTGCCCTAACCCGCTTTGCTTGGGTTCGCTGTCAGCGAGGCTTGCGTGTCATCGAGATCTTCAGGCTGCCATGGTGTGGACTTGGCCAGTGCCATCCAGACATCAAAGGGCAGGGCACGGGGTTGGTGGCGGGCGGCTCGCAACTGCTCCAGGCGGCCCGTGTCGATGTCGCCATGGACCACCCAGATGCCGAAGGCTTCGGGGATCTCGTTGGGCTGGGCCATGCCTGCCGGGAAGACGTAGTAGCAGGCACTGCCCAGCCACTGGTAGGATTCGCGCTTGACGGCATGGCGCAGGTCGGAGAGCAGGTCCGCACGACTGACCTTGATCTCGTGCACGATCGGTTGCAGATAGGCCTCGACCGATGTGTGACGCACCGAGAACACGTCCGGGCGCGCCATGCGCCAGTTGCCCTTGGGCTCGGGCGGTGTGGTGGTGGCAGGCTCATCCCACAAGCCGAGATCACCGGGACTGTCGGTGATGGCACGGGCGGCTTCGGCATCACCCTGAACATGGGCACGCAAGGCCAGCTCCAGCCAGACCAGTCGACCTGCCGACAGCAGTTGCCGCGCCACGCGTTGAGCCAGGCGTTCGTGACGGCTCGTGGCGCGCAGATGGCGTTGTCGGCTGGCGGCCAGGGCCTGCATGCCGGCATCGGTCAGGTGCAGCGTCTCGTGGCCTTGATGGTCCTGCTGTGCGGCGATGAAGCCGGCGCTCAGCAGGTCCAGCTCGATCGGGTCACGGCAAGGCCAGCCGGCCGAGCGCCAGATCTTCATCAGGCGCGAGAGATGCGTGCGGGTCGGAGCCCAGGACGAGGCACTGTTCATCACTGTATGAGTATACAGTGATGACGGTGGGCGGGCTCAGCGCGCCATGGGTGCCACGCCGATCAGCGCCTGGTGCCCCCAGAAGGCAAAAGCCGCCCAGGCGACGATGCCGATGAGCACCGTCAAGGCGGTGCCGATGGCGTTGCCGCTCGGGTAGAGCGTGCCGGCCGCGCGGTCACGCTGGCGGGCGCTGCGGAAGTCCAGAATGGCCCAGACCAGGAAGGCGCCAAACAGCACCACGTCGGCCAGCTTGCCATTGGCCAGCAGGTGGGCCAGAGCCCAGACCTTCACGCCCAGGATCATGGGGTGGTGCAGCCTGGCCTTGATGGCATTGCCCGGCACATAGGCGGCGGCCAGGAAGACGAAGGCGATCAGCACCAGCAGCGCCGCGACATGGCGCATGGCCACGGGCGGCACCCACAGCACCTCGGGTTGCAGCCGGGTCTGTCCGAATCCCCATATGATCAGGCCGAAGCCTGCAATCGACAGCAGGGTGTAGAGGCCCTTCCAGGCGGGGTCGCCAAGGCGCTCACGCATGCTGGTACGCCAGCCCTCGGCCACGATGCGCACGGAGTGCACGCCCAGAAAGATCACCAAGCCCAGAACCAACCAAGTCATCGTCGTGCCTCAGCTTTGAGTAAAGTGCGTCCATTATGGTTGTTTCGCCTGCCCCAAGTGAGCGGGCAGGCTGGCTAGAATGGGCCGATGACCAACCGCTACATGCCTAAAGGGGGGCTGCAGGCTGTGTTGTGCGGGCTGGCCTGCACCTGGAACCTGACGGTTCTTGCCGCATCGTCTTCTGCACCTGCCTCTGCCGTCACGCCCGATGCCGCTGCGGTGCCCGCGGCATCGGCATCGGCACCTGAGCCCGTCTCGTCGTCGGCCCACAAGCTGTATGAGCAGGCACGCCATCAGCTTGTTCAGGTACGCACCTTGCTCAGCGGGCAGGGCAGCCAGTCGTCGGTGGGGTCCGGCTTCTTCGTGGGCGACGGCGGCCTCATCATCACCAACTACCACGTGGTCAGCCAGGTGGCCTTGCAGCCGCAGCGTTATCGCTTGACCTATGCGGGTGTCGATGGGCGCCAGGGTGCCCTGGATCTGCTGGCCTTCGATGTGGCGCATGATCTGGCCGTGGTGAGGCCCAGCGACAAGGCCGGTACCGCCATCGCGGGTCTGGCCTTCAGGCCCCGCACCACGGTGCTGGACAAGGGCGAACGCATCTACTCTCTGGGCAATCCGCTGGACGTGGGCTTTGCCGTGGTGGAGGGCACCTACAACGGCCTGGTCGACCGAGGCTTCTATCCCACGGTGTTCTTCAGCGGCTCGCTCAACCCAGGCATGAGCGGCGGCCCCACGCTCGATGAACAGGGCCGCGTGATGGGCGTGAACGTGGCCACGCGGCTCGATGGCCAGCAGGTGAGCTTCCTGGTGCCTGCGGAGTTTGCCGAAGACCTGCTGCAGCGTGCACGCAAGGCCAGTCCGATAAAGCAGGCTGTCTACCCGGAACTCACGCGTCAGTTGCTTGCGCACCAGGACCTGCTGACCCAACGTTTCATGGCCCAGCCCTGGCGCTCGGCCGGCCACGCGCACTACCGCATCCCCGTGCCGCAAGAGACCTTCATGCGCTGCTGGGGTAACAGCACGCAACCCGACAGCAAGGGCCTGGACTACGAGCGCTCTGATTGCTCGATGAACCAGTCGGTGTTCATCAACAGCAGCCTCTACACGGGCAATCTGTCCACGCGCCACGAGATCTACGACGGCCGCAAGCTGGGCACCTTGCGTTTTGCACGCCAGTATTCGCGCAGTTTCCGCAACGAGTACTTTGGCGGGGCCGGGGCGCGCACGGCGGCGCAATGCAGCGAGCGCTTCATCCAGAACGATGGGCTGCCGCTGCGGGCCGTCATTTGCCTGAACGCCTACAAGAAGCTGCCCGGCCTGTATGACATGGGCGTGCTGGTGGCCACGCTGGACGACGCCACCGGCGGCGCACAAGGCCGATTCGATGCGAAGGGCGTGAGTTTCGACAACGCCATGAAGCTGGCTGATTACTACCTCAAGGGTTACGGATGGATTCAAGCGAAGAAGGCCGAAGCCGCATCGCCGCGCCCGTCGCGCTGATCGAGCGACTGGACCGTGATGGCCATGTGCTGCAAAGCACGCTGGTCTACCGCTGGCCCATGAAGATCGGCCGCTCGTTCGATGCGGATCTGGTCCTGGATGACCCGCATCTCGCGCCTCAGCATGCCGAGCTCGATGATGTCGATGGGCAACTGCACCTGCGCATCGGGCAGACGATCAATGGCGCCGTGGTGGGCGCGCGGCATCTGCAGGCAGGCGAGGTCATGGCGCTGGGTGTGGCGCGCGCATTGCGCCTGGGCAACACGCGGCTGCGCGTGCGCCTGGCCAGCGAGCCCATGGCGCCTGAGCAGCCGCTGGACCGCCACGTCACGCGGGCGGCCCTGGAGGCCAGTGCGCCGCTGTGGCGGGTGGTGCTGCCCTTGCTGCTGGTGTCGATGCTGGTCATGTGGTTTGACGAATGGCTGGACAACGACCCGGGTACGCCCGTCAACACCTACCTCAGCGCGATGCTGATGACCTTGTCGGCCACCATGGGTTGGGCCTTGTTCTGGTCACTGGGCAACAAGCTCTTTCAGGGACGGCTTGCCTACATGGCTCACCTGCGTCTGGCCCTGATCTATGGCCTGATCTGGACAGCCCTGGATTCAGCCTTGCCGTTGCTGGCCTTCGCCACGGACTGGTCCTTCCTGTCACACATCTCGGGTGTGGTGGGGGCCGGGGTGCTGTGCGCGCTGGTCTGGGCACATCTGGGTTTGATCCTGCCGGGGCATCGCGTGGGCGTGACCGCTGGGGTGTTGACCATGTATGCGGTGGGCATAGGCCTGCACATCTGGTTCAATGAGCAGCGCACCGGGCAGATGTTCACCGAGCGCTACGTGACCGCCTTGCCGCCGCCCAGCTGGCGTCTGGTCGATGCCAAGCCGACCTCGGTGCTGATCCAGGATGCCCGGGCCCTGAAGGACAAGCTCGACAAGCAGGCCAAGGAAGACCAGGGTGACGATGCGGTCGAAGTGGTATCCGGTGGCGACGATTGATGGCCTGAGGTGAACTTGATGACAGCCCGGCGCATGCCTTACCTGATCTGGGTCCTGACCTGGTGCTTGCATGGCTTGCCGGGCTTGGGTGTGGGCCTTGGTTTGGGCATCGGTGCAACGATGTGGCCCACCACCGTGCTGGCCGAGGGGCCGGCGCTGGTTCAGCCTGATGCAGCCGCCGGCGTTTCCATCAAGACCCAGCGCAGCTACCAGGATGCGCTGTTGCTGGACAAGGCCTGGGCCCTGCCCGTGGCGGCGAGCTACAAGCCCCACATCGAATTCCAGCGCAACGGGTCCTTCTGCGGGCCCACCAGCCTGGCCAATGTGCAGCACTCGCAGGGCCAGGCCGGCGACCAATCGACGGTGCTGGACGGCACGGGCTTCCACACCTGGCTGGGCTATCTGCCCAAGGGCCTCACACTCGATGAGCTGGCCGACATTGCCCGCCAGAAGCTGGGCAAGCGCGTGACCGTGATGCGGGGGCTGGACCTGGCTGGCTTTCGGCAGCAGTTGAAGCTGGCCAACGACCCCAGCCGGCGCTATGTCATCAATTTTTCAAGGCAGCCCTTGTTCGGCGCTGGCGGCGGGCATCACTCGCCCATTGCCGGCTATCTGGCCGATGAAGACCTGGTCCTCGTGCTGGACGTCAACAGCGACTTCGGCCCCTGGCTGGTCAAGCCCGAACGCCTGTGGGCGGCCATGAACACGGTCGATGACAGCTCGCACAAGCCACGCGGTTTGCTCTTGATCAACTGAGGTTCACAGGCTTCTTGTCACGATGGTTCTAGGGGGGCACAAGCCCTTGGCAAATCATGGGCTCGCTCATAAAATGTGAGAAATTCACATTTATTGGATGAGGTGATGGCCATGGCTCGTTTTGTCATTCATGCCTTTAGCGCTGCGGGGTTGTTGATGCTGGGGGCCACACAGGCCCACGCCGGTGTCTTCGGGACACTGGGCAACTTCGATGTGGTCAACGACACCGGCTCGACCGCCTATGGCTTCGAGATCGACCTGGAGGGGCTGCACAGCGCCGATGTCACCGACACCTTCGGCGGCGCCGGGCGGGGCTTTCCGACCACAGTGGAGCGTTATGGATCGCCCACGATCTCGGAGTACAGCAACGGCAGCAGTTTTGGCGTGAAGGTGGTCTACCAGGCCATCTACAACGCGGGGGCTTGGAGCGTGAACACACCCAGCGGTGTCTTCAACACGCCGGGCGAGAGTTGCTGGACGGGTGGTGGTATCGCCTATGGTGCCGCCACGCCCTGCGACCATTTCGGCGTGGGCACGGTCGGCAACCCGACCAGTACGACCTACTCCTGGTTGGTCGATTCGGGGACGCCAGGTGTGCTCACCAAAGCGGGCGTCAACCTCCCGGCGCCGGTGTGGAGCGTGACGCCTTCGCCCAATCCGGCCGTTGCCCAGCCGGTGGTGGTGGCCCAGATCCAGGCGCCCAAGCCGGAGATCGAGTCCCAGTTCGGCACGGCCGTCTGGGTCAAGGTCTTCACGACCGAGCTGGACAACAAGGTGGGGCTGGAAGAGTTGGTCGGTGGCAATGCCAAAGTTCAGGCAGCGGAGAGTCACACCGAGGTCGAATGGCAACTGCTGCAGACCGATCCGGGCAACCCGCTGGCCGGTCAGCTTGAAAACGGCGGCAATGCGGCGGTGGGCGACAAGACCGAGTCGGTGCTGCGCCGCTACGAGTTCTACAACTACTCCGGGGCCTACGACCCGGAGAACCACGAGGCCAAGCCCCTGCTGGGCGATCTCAAGCCTTCGGACGGCGAGCTGGGGTCTTTCATCGGGGCTCAGAACGTGGCGGTCAATCTCGATGGCAATCCGGTTGCGGTGGTGCCGGAACCCCCCAGTCGTGAGATGTTGTTTGGTGGCCTGGGTCTGATGCTGTGGCTGTTCAGGCGTGTACGCGGAGTGCGTGGCGACCAGGGCACTGACCCGGTCAGCGAGGCCGCTCGTGCTGGCCTACGTCACCGAGCTTGATGCCCTCGGGCACGGCGCGGTGCTTGCCATGTCCGATGCGCTGTGAGCGGTAGATGCCGGTGTGCCCGGAGAAGAGGTAGCTTGCCACACAGGCCAGTGCCGCATAGACGCCGATGTGCGCGCCGAACAGCTCCATCGCCATGAGCGTGCAGGCCAGTGGTGTGTTGGCTGCGCCGGCAAACACGGCCACGAAGCCCAGAGCCGCCACAAAGCCCACCGGCTGATGCAGCAGCGGTGCCACGGCATGGCCCAGCGTGGCGCCGATGAAGAACAAGGGCGTGACCTCGCCCCCCTTGAAGCCGCTGCCCAGTGACCAGACCGTGGCCACCAGCTTGGCCGCGAAATCCCATGGCGGCACGCTGGCGTGGAAGGACTCGGCGATCTGAGGCAGGCCCAAGCCGACGTAGCGCCAGGCGTCCAGCCACCAAACAGCTGCTGCGAACACGATGCCGCCGATCAAGGGCCGCAAGGGTGCATAGCCGATCAGCTTCTTCACGCGGGCCGACAAGGCATGCGTGGCCTCGGCGAACACCATGCCGGTCACACCGAACAGGGCCCCTGCGATGACGACGGCCAGTAGCGGCCATGTCGCCAGAGCCGGCACATCGCCCGCCAGGTAGTGCGCATGCCCCACGCCCCACAAGCGCGTCACCTGATCGGCCACGATGGCCGAGACAAAGCAAGGCCACAGCGCGTCATAGCGCATGCGGCCCAGCGCCAGAACCTCCAAGCCGAACACGGCGCCGGCCAGCGGCGTGCCGAACACGGATGCAAAGCCGGCACTGATGCCCGCCATCAGCAGCAGGCGGCGGTCTTCGGCCGAGAGCTTGAACAAGGCGGTCACCTGATCGGCCAGCGCGCCGCCCATCTGCACCGCCGTGCCTTCACGCCCTACGGAAGCGCCAAACAGGTGCGAGATCACCGTCGACAGCAGGATCAGCGGTGCCATGCGCAGCGGGATGGTCTTCTTCGGGTCGTGGATCTCGTCGATCAGCAGGTTGTGGCCCGCCTCCACGCTCTGCCCGAACTGCAGGTACACCCAGCCCACCACGAAGCCCGCCAGCGGCAGCAGCCACAAGAGCCAGCGGTGGGCTTCACGCGTGGCCGTGGCCCATTCCAGCGAGACCAGGAACAGGGCCGATGCCGAGCCTGCGAGCGCAGCGACCAGCGTGGCCAGCAGCAGCCACTTGCCCATCTGAGGTAGCAGGTCGATTTGCTCGGGGATTTTCATGCAGCTAAAAAGACCAATGGCCCGGACCTGCCTGGTTGCAAGTCACGGGCCACCGGGTGGCATCCGTTGAGGGGATTCTAAGGGGCCGCCGTCGATGCAGGGCACGGTGATGTCCTAACCATTTCGTGGCATCCTCGGGCCGTGTCCAGGTCATTGCCGAGAGAGACAAACATGAGCGAACAGCAAGCCGATCCCGTGGTCATCGTGGGTGCCAAGCGCACGCCCATCGGGGCCTTTCAAGGGCAGTTCCAGGCCATGAGCGCCACCAGCCTGGGCGGCGTGGCCATTGCCGGCGCGCTGGCGCAGGCGGGCTTGTCGGGCAGCGCCGATATAGGCGAAGTGCTGGGCGAGGTGCTGATGGGCTGCTGCCTGATGGCTGGCCTGGGCCAGGCGCCCGCGCGTCAGGCGGCGATTGCAGCCGGTTTGCCGCCTTCGGTGGGCGCCACCACCTTGAGCAAGATGTGCGGCTCCGGCATGAAGACGGTGATGCTGGCACATGACCAACTGCGCGCCGGTGTGGCCGACTTCTTCGTGGCGGGTGGCATGGAGTCCATGACCAATTCGCCCTACCTCCTGCCGGCCGAACGCGCGGGCCAGCGCCTGGGCCATGGCCGCACCATCGACCACATGTTCTTCGATGGCCTGCAAGATGCCTATGGTGGCGAGCTCATGGGCCATTACGCCGATCTGGTCGCCGAGCAGCAAGGTTATGCGCGAGCCAAGCAGGATGCCTACGCGACCGACTCGGTGCTGCGTGCCCGTGCGGTGGTGGAAGCGGGCCTGTTCGATGCCGAGATCGAGCCCGTGTCTTTGACCATGCGCGGCGAAACCGTGCAGATCAAGCGTGACGAGACGCCCTCCAAATGCCAGCCCGACAAGATCGCCAAGCTCAAGCCGGCCTTTCGGCCCACAGGCACGGTGACGCCGGCCAGTTCCGCCTCGATCTCGGACGGCGCCGCGGCGCTCGTGCTGACCCGTGCCAGCGTGGCCGAGCAGCGCGGTCAGCAGGTGCTGGCCCGCATCGTCGCGCACAGCACCTATGCAGCTGCGCCCGATCAGTTTGTCACCGCGCCCGTACCGGCCATCCAGCGCGTGCTGGGCAAGGCTGGCTGGCAAGCGAGCGATGTGGATTTGTACGAAGTCAACGAGGCCTTTGCCATCGTGGCCCTGCATGCCATGCGCGAACTCGGCCTGCCACACGACCGCATCAACGTGACGGGCGGTGCTTGTGCCCTGGGCCATCCGATCGGCGCCACCGGTGCACGCATCCTTGTCACGCTGATCCATGCGTTGCGCCGCACGGGTGGCCGCCGTGGCGTGGCCTCGCTGTGCATTGGCGGCGGCGAGGCCACAGCCATGGCCATCGAGATACCGGCTTGACATCCCGCAGATGACGGCATCTCCCCCTCTTCCTTTCTTTCATTTGTTCATCAACCGATACCGCATCCGACCATGATCGAACTCGACATCGACGCCAGCGGCGCCATTGCCACCATCACACTCAACCGCCCGCCCGCCAATGCCTGGAGCCTCGACGGCCTGCGTCAGTTGAAGGCCACGGTGGAGCAGCTCAACGCCGACCAGGGCGTGCGCGCCATCATCGTCACCGGCCAGGGCCCCAAGTTCTTCAGCGCCGGCGCCGATCTCAACGTGATGGCCGATGGCGACAAGGCCGTGGCCCGCGACGTGGCCCAGCGCTTTGGCGAAGCCTTTGCCGCCTTGCAGGACGCGCGTGCCGTGGTGATTGCTGCGGTCAACGGCTATGCCATGGGCGGCGGTCTGGAGTGCGCCTTGTCTTGCGACATCCGCATCGCCGAGCGCCATGCGCAGATGGCCTTGCCCGAGGCTTCCGTGGGCCTGCTGCCCGCTGGTTGTGGCACGCAGACCCTGCCCTGGCTGGTGGGCGAAGGCTGGGCCAAGCGCATGATCCTCACCAACGAGCGCGTGGATGCCGACACGGCCTTGCGCATCGGCCTGGTCGAAGAAGTGGTGGACACCGGTACCGCACTGGCCAAGGCCCAGGAGATGGCCCTGCGCGTGACCACGCTCAGCCCCGAAGGGGTAGCCTACAGCAAGCAGCTGATCCACGCGGCTCGCCAGGGCGTGCCCCGCCATGCGGCCTTGTCGCTGGAGCGCGAGAAGTTCGTTGACTTGTTCGACAGCCCCAACCAGCGTGAGGGCGTCAACGCCTTCCTTGGCAAACGCAAGCCAAACTGGATAGTCCAACAGGGTTGATCAAGTGGTGACGTATGGTTACAGGCCCGATGCGGGCCCGTCATCCGCCCCGTGTATCCTCAAGTTTCTCATCCAGCAGTAAGAGAAGGACAAGCACATGAAGCTGAACCGCAAACTCGTGGCCATGACCGTGGCCATCGCGCTGAGCCACACCGCTGGCTTGCAGGCCGCTCAAGCCGCCATGATCGCCACCGATGCCGTGGCCACCACGTCTGCCGATGAGCAGGTGGCGGCGCGCCGCGCCCAGGTGATGGCCACCCTCAACCGCGCCGATGTGGCCCAGGCCCTGATCGAAAAGGGTGTGGACATGGACGCCGCCCGCGCCCGTGTGGCCTCCTTGTCTGACACCGAAGTGCTGCAACTGGCCGATCAGCTCGACAAGGCGCCGGCTGGTGCTTCTGACATCCTCGGTACCATCGTCTTCATCTTCGTGCTGCTGCTGATCACCGACATCCTGGGCTTCACGAAGGTCTTCCCCTTCACGCGCTCGATCCGCTGATCGCGGTGCGTGCATCCTGGCGCCGGGCCGGCAGCTTGCTGGCCCTGGCGTGCAGTCTGCTTGGTTTGCTGGGCCTGTTGAGCCTCTCTGGCTGCGCTTCGCTGAGCGCCCAGCAGACACGGGCCATCATGGCCAACCCACCGGCCGACATCCCTCAGAAAGTGGCTTTGTCGGCCACGCCTTTCTTCCCGCAAGACCAGTTGCAATGTGGCCCTGCCGCGCTGGCCACCGCGATGAGCGCCGCTGGCGTTCCCACCACGCCTGAGAGCCTGACCCGGTCTGTCTTTCTGCCCGGTCGTGGCGGCAGCCTGCAGATCGAGATGCTCGCCGCACCGCGCGCGCATGGGCTCGTCAGCACCCGTATTCAGCCGAGCATGCAGGCGCTGCTGCGCGAAGTGGCGGCAGGTCATCCAGTGGTTGTGCTCCTCAACCTCGGCTTGGGCATCTACCCCGTCTGGCACTACGCCGTGGTCATCGGCTATGACCTGTCTGCTGGCGATGCCTTGCTGCGCTCGGGCACCACTGAGCTTCAGCGCCTGCCCTTGTTCACGCTCGAACACACCTGGTCCCGGTCCGGCCAATGGGCGTTCGTGACCTTGCCGCCAGACCAGTTGCCGGCCTCCGCCAGCGAATCGGATGTGAGCGATGGCCGCGTCACCTTCGAGCGTGTGGCGCCACCTGCACAGGCTGCCATGGCCTATCGAACGGCCTTGCAGCGCTGGCCCGACAGCCTCGTGCTGGGGCTGGGCCTGGGCAATGCCCTGATGGCATCAGGGGATGCGCGTGCCGCCGCCGACGTGCTGGCCCCTGTGGCGCAACGGCACGACAGCGCAGCCGCATGGAACAATCTGGCCACCGTGCGACTGAAGCTGGGTGACACGCAGGCTGCGCTGGACGCGGCCCAACGCGCGGTCAGCAGGGCCCAATCCACCGAGCCGCAATGGCTGGCGGCGGCGCAGGCCACCTTGGCCGAAGTGCGGCAAACCCTCACAGGGAAATGACCAAAGTAGGGGCCCAAGTGCGCCAACCCTAGGGTTGTCTCCCCCTAGGTTTACAGGGATCCCCTCTTTGGCGGGTATGACAGACGCCAAGCTTTCTCTACGATCATTCAATGCCAAACGTGGATGAAGGGAGTCTGCCATGGGCATCGAAACACAAACCATTGCCTGGGTCGCCATCGCGGTGAGCTTCGTGGCCATCGCCTGGGCCATCTTCTGGCCGATTGAACCCCAGCCCGGTGTCAACCCCATCTCGACGCACTGGGACCTGGTCTACGTGGATGACGACGGCGCCATGCAGTTCACGATGGTGCGGGTGCTCAAGATCAACCCCACCAGCCGGCGCATGACCGCCTGGTGCTCCAAGAGCGGTTGCGAGCGCGTGTTCAAGCTCAGCAAGGTCGTCAAGGCCACCGATGTGCGCAGCGGTGCACGCATCAACATCGCCCGCCTGATCGACAAACCCCGCGTGCTCAGCGATGCGGCGCACGAGTTGAAGGTGGATCGCGATCGTGAACGCCTGGAGCCCAGCCTCCCTGCTTCCGAAAGCCTGTCCGGCGATGTGGGCAGTTGGTGGAGCACCTCGCGTCTCGGTTTGCACTGACCTTGTCTTGCAAACGGCTCATGCCACGATGAGCCCGTCCGGCATGGACAATGCGGGGGCTTGCCCTGACCACTCATGTCCATGACCACCATTTCCGCCAATGCGCAAGCAGCTGCCCTTATCCTGGCGCAACGCCGTTTGCTGGGCCAACAAGGCCCACGCTTGCCCGAGGCGCTTCGCCCTGCTGATCTCGATGCGGCGATGCAGATCCAGCTGGCCATCGTGCCCCTGATGGGCGATGAGGTGGGCGGCTGGAAGTGCGGCACGCCTGGGCCTGACAAGCTGGTGGTGGCCCCGATCTATGCCCGGACCATCCACGCCGAAGGTGAGGCGCCATGCCCGGTCTGGGCGCATGACGGTGCGGTGCGCGTGGAGCCCGAGCTGGCCTTCGTGCTGGGCGTGGATCTGCCCGTGCGTGATCAACCGTATGAACCCGCTGAAGTCGATGCGGCCATCCTTGCCACCCACCTGGCACTGGAGTTGATCGACAGCCGCTACAGCGACCCCAGCGTGCTGACCTTTGCCGACAAGCTGGCCGATGGCCTGGTCAACCAGGGTCTGTTTCTCGGGCCTCAGGTGGATGCCGAGCTGGCCTGTCACACGCACGTCATGCCCATTGCCGTCCGGGTCGATGGCTTGCCACAACCGGCCCGTGCCGGGCAGCATCCGGATCCTTTGCCGCGACTGCCGCTGTACTGGCTGGTGGAGTACCTGCGCGAACAAGGCCTGGGGATGCGGGCCGGTCAGGTCGTGATCACCGGGTCCTACGCCGGGACCTTCGCGCTGCCGGTGGGGCAGCGGGTGGCCATGCGCTATGGCGAGCTGGGCAGCCTGGAGGTGTGCTTCGAAGCCCGGTCGCGTGACCCAGTCGCGTGATGGAGCGGGCGATGGCCGTTGCAGGTGGGTGGTCAGGCCAGGCTCATCAGGCTGGCATTGCCGCCGGCCGCTGCTGTGTTGACGGAGATGCTTTGCTCTCTCATCAAGCCCCAGAGGCTGAAGGCGCCAGGTTGTCGCCAGCCGCTTGGCAGCGCCTGGAAGGGGATGATGGGGCCAGGGCGTTCGCTCAGGTACTCGGCCATCTCGATGATGTCCGAGCGCTCGGCATGCATCAGCACGGCGTCCCAATGGGTGTCGCCCATGTCGCGCACCAGCTGGATGCGCTCGCGCACCTCGGGTGGCAAGGCCAGCAGTACAGGTTGCAATGCAGGGTGGGCCATCCACACGGCATGTGAGCCGGCGGCGAGCACGGTCGCCAGTTGGTAGAGCAGATCAGGCATGGCGCGGGCCAGGCAGAGCGTCGGGCCTTTGGGCAGCAGGCGGTAGCGGTTGCGTTCGCCCGTGGGGCCGGTCAGTGTCTTGTCTGTGCCCAGAGGGCTGATCTCCAGCATGTGCTCGGCATGCAGTTGCAGCACATCGGCGTGTGGCATGGATTGCATGGCGAGCCAGTCACGCAAGGCGGCCAGCGGGCGCAGGCCTTGATGGGCGGCGGCCGTGCGGTCCTTGGCCAGGCCCAGCACACTGCGGGCGCACAGGCTGGTGTCGGCTTGCGTGTGCAGCAGGCGGTGCAGGTACAAGGGGCCGCCGGCCTTGGGGCCCGTGCCTGAAAGGCCTTCGCCGCCAAAAGGCTGCACGCCCACCACGGCACCGATCATGTTGCGGTTGACGTAGATGTTGCCGATGCGGGCCCGCTCGGTGATGAAGTCGATGGTCTCGTCGATGCGGCTGTGCACGCCCATGGTCAGGCCGTAGCCGGTGGCGTGCAGGCGCTCGATGAGGTCGCCCAGCTCATGGCGCTGGAAGCGCAGCACATGCAGCACCGGGCCGAAGACTTCCTGGACCAGTTCATCCAGGCTTTGCAGCTCGATCAGGGTGGGGGCGGCGAAGCAGCCCGTGCTCTTGTCCTGCACCGATGCCAGTGCGGTGTCGGCCTGGAACACGGGGCGGTCGCAGGCACGCATGGTGGCGATGTGCATCTCCACCTTCTCCAGCGCTTCCTGGTCGATCAGGGGGCCGATGTCGGCATGCAGGCGATCGGTCGGGCCCACATGCCACTCACGCATCGCACCACGCAGCATGTGCAGCACGCGGTCGGCAATGTCATCTTGCAGACACAGCACGCGCAGGGCCGAGCAGCGTTGCCCGGCGCTGTTGAAGGCCGAGGTCATGACGTCGTTGACGACCTGCTCGGGCAAGGCGGAGGAGTCCACGATCATGGCGTTCTGGCCGCCGGTCTCGGCCACGAGCACCAGGGGCCGGCCGCGTTCGTTGAGCCGTGTGGCCAGTTGCGCTTGCAGCAGCCGGGCCACTTGGGTGGAGCCCGTGAACATCACGCCGCGCACCGTGTTTTGGGCCACGAGGCTGGCGCCCACGCTCTCGCCGGGGCCGGGCAGCATCTGCAAGGCTTCATTGGGGATGCCGGCCTCGTGCAGGATGCGCACAGCCTGGGCTGCGATCAAGGGTGTCTGCTCAGCGGGTTTGGCCAGCACGGTGTTGCCTGCGGCCAGGGCAGCAGCGATCTGGCCGGTGAAGATGGCCAGCGGGAAGTTCCAGGGGCTGATGCAGACCACGGTGCCCAAGGCCTGGTGGCGGCCGTCTTGCAGATCACGTCGGATCTGTGCGGCGTTGTAGTGCAGGAAGTCGATGGCCTCGCGCACTTCACCGAGGGCATCGGCCAGGGTCTTGCCGGCTTCGCGCACGAGCAGGTTGATGAGCGTGGGCTGGCGCTGGGCCATCAGGTCTGCGGCATGGTCCAGGATGGCGGCGCGTTCCGCCACGGCACGTTGCTGCCAGATGGGGGCGTAGCGGGCACTGGTTCGTGCGGCTTCTTCGACATCTTGCAGGGTGGCCCAGCAGACCCGGCCCAAGGCATCCCGGCGTTCGGCGGGGTTGCGCAAGGTGTGCCAGCTGCGCTCGCCGTGGTCGGTCGCATGGCACACCATCGGGCTCACCTCGATGCGGGGCAGGGCTTCGCGAGCGAGCTCCTCATACAGGCTGTGCAGCACGGCTTCGTTGTGGAGATCGAGACCCATGCTGTTGGGGCGCTCATGCCCATACATGGCCACCGGCAAGGCAATGGCGGGATGCGGCGCGCCAGCGATGCCATCGACGAGCGCAGCCTGGCGGACAGCCTCGACAGGCTCGATGACCAGCTCGCTCAAGGCAATGGCCTCATCGGCCACGCGGTTGACGAAAGAGCTGTTGGCGCCGTTTTCCAGCAGGCGTCTCACCAGATAGGCCAGCAAGGTCTCGTGCGTGCCAACCGGTGCGTAGATGCGGCAGGGGCGTGCCAGGCCGCCATGGTTGGCATCGCCCACCACCATCTCATAGAGCGCCTCGCCCATGCCATGCAGGCACTGGAACTCGTACTGTCCTGGCTGAAAATCGGGTCCGGCCATTTGCAGGATCGCAGCCAGCGTGTGGGCGTTGTGCGTGGCGAACTGGGGGTAGATCTGGGCAGGTGCGGCGAGGAGCTTGCGCGCACAGGCCAGGTAGGCCAGATCGGTGTGGACCTTGCGCGTGTAGACCGGGTAGTCGCTCTGGCCTTCGATCTGGGCGCGCTTGATCTCGCTGTCCCAGTAGGCGCCCTTGACCAGCCTCAGCATCAGGCGATGGTCGCTGCGACGGGCCAGGTCGATCAGGTAGTCGATGACGAAAGGCGCGCGCTTTTGGTAGGCCTGCACGACGAAGCCGATGCCATGCCAGCCCTGCATGGCCGGTTCATGGCAGAGGCGCTCCAACAGGTCCAGCGAGATGTCGAGCCGTTCGGATTCTTCGGCATCGATGTTGAGCCCGATGTTGTACTGGCAGGCCAGCTTGCTCAGGTGCAGCAGGCGTGGGTAGAGCTCGTCCATCACGCGAGCGTATTGCGCGCGGCAGTATCGCGGGTGCAGGGCCGAGAGCTTGATCGAGATGCCTGGGCTTGCGTGTAGATCGCGGTCGTGTGCTTCTTCGGCGATGGTGTGGATCGCCGCCTCATAGGCCTGGAGGTAGCGCTGTGCATCTTCTTCGGTTAGCGCGGCCTCTCCCAACATGTCATAGGAATGACGAAAGCCCTGTGCTTCATGGCGACGGGCGTTGCGCAGAGCCTGCTCGATGGTCTCGCCGATCACGAACTGTTCGCCCAGCATGCGCATGGCCACATCCACGCTCTTGCGGATCAGGGGCTCGCCCCCTTTGATGGCCACGCGCTTGAGCGCGGCACGCAAGCCTGTTTCGCCATGGGTGCTGACCAGGCGGCCCGTGAGCACCAGACCCCAGGTGGCCGCGTTGACGAACAGCGAAGGGCTGTGGCCCAGGTGGGCCGACCAGTCTGTGTCGGCGACCTTGTCGCGGATGAGGGCATCGCGCGTGGCCTGGTCCGGGATGCGCAGCAAGGCCTCGGCCAGGCACATCAGGGCCACGCCCTCGTTGGACGAGAGCGAGAACTCCTGCATCAGGGCCTGCACCAGCCCGTTGCGGCTGGCACTGATCTGGCGCTGACGCAGGCGGGTGGCGAGGTCCAGGGCCAGATCGCGTGCGGCTTGGGTCTGGTCCGGCGTGAGCGTGGCATCGGCCATCAAGGCCTGCACGCAAGAGGCCTCCTCGCGGCGGGTGGCGCGGGTGATGGCGTCACGCAGCGGGTCTTGCCGATGGAGCAAGGCCTGCCCAAGCGACTGGAAGGGGCGAGGGTCGGGCGTCATCTCCTCACAACCTTAAGCGAAGCCGATGGATCAGTAAAGCAGGTAGCTGGCCCGTCTCGTCATGAAATCACGCAATCGGTCTTGCCAACTGCGTACGATGTCCTGCAGGGGCTCGCTGGCCTGCAAACGCGCCAGGGTGTCGCGAGACCCGATCATGCCCAGGGTCTTGTCGAGCTGGAAGCCCGGATTGAGTTGATGCAGGGTGCGTGCCAGCGCCAAGCCCAGCAATGGGGCATCGAGCTGGTCGGCCTGCTGGATTTTGAACATCACGCCGTGGCAGGCCTGGCCTTGGTAGGGGCCGCTGCCGGGCGTGAAGTGGGCAGTGTTGATCAGCAGGCCGGGCAGGTTCTCGGCTTGCAAGGCAGCCTGTAGCTGGTCTGCATTGAGCCAGGGGGCGCCTACCCATTCGAAAGGCTTGTCCGTGCCACGGCCCACGCTGATGTTGGCGCCCTCCACCCAGGCCACGCCGGGGTAGAGCAAGGCGGTGGTGGGCGTGCGCAAATTGGGCGAGGGCGGGATCCAATCCAGACCGGTCTGGGTAAAGCGCATATTGCGCTTGTAGCCTTGCATGGCGATGACTTGCAGCTTGACTTCCAGCCCCGTGCGTGTGTGGATGTCGTCGCGCAGCCAGCGGGCCAGCTCGCCCATGGTCATGCCGTGTTGCACTGGCAGTTCGGCAAAGGCGGTGAAGGAGCGCAGATCGGCGTCCAGCACGGGGCCGCCCACGCGGTCTGCGCCCAGCGGGTTGGGGCGGTCCAGCACCACGAAGTTCAAGCTGCCTTGCGCGGCGGCCTGCATGGCCTCACCCATGGTTGAAAGATAAGTGTAGAAGCGCGCGCCGGCGTCCTGCATGTCGAAGACCAGGGTGTCGAGGTCCTTGAGCGTGTCGGGGCTGGGGCGCAACTGTTTGCCATACAGGCTGACGAGAGGCAGGCCGGTGACGGTGTCCACGCTGGAGTCGATGCGACCTTCCTGATCGCGGTTCAGGCCATGCTCCGGCGTGAAGACCTTGCGCAGTTGCAGGCCGGGGGCGTTGTAGAGGCGGTCGATGGTGCGCCAGCCTTTGGTGTCGATGGCCGACAGATTGGTGATGAGGCCCAGCCTTTGGCCTTGCAGCGCAGCGTAATCTGTTTGGCGCAAGACGTCGATGCCGGGCAGGACGGTGGGGCTGCTGGCGCTCGCTGTAGCCGACTGCGCGGTTGGCTGCGTGATTGGCGTCCATGACTTGGCTGTGTCCGCCATATCAGGCCAGCGCGAGGCCAGTTGGGCTTCGACTTGCGCGCGGCTCAATGGTGTGTGCTGGGTGGACAGCAGCGCCTGGATCTGCCGGCGCAGCGGGCGGGCGTCACCGAGGCCGCGAGGGTGCACGCGGTTGCTCAGGATGACGAGGTACTGCCTGTTGACGAAATCGATCCACAAGCCGGTGCCGGTGTAGCCGGTGTGGTCCAGCATGCCCAGTGGCGGCAGGGCCTCACGCTGGGGCTGCCAGGGCGGGTCGAGCGACCAACCCAGACCACGCCAGTCGGCCTGGTCGGCGGGTGAGTAGCGGTTCATCATCCGGCCAAGGGTGCGGGCTTGCAGCAAGGGGTAGGCGCGCGATGGTTCCTTGCGCGGGCCGTGCGGCGCGTCTGCATCACCTGCGGCGACATGCAGCATCGCGTGGGCGAAGCGTGCCAGGTCATCTGCGGTACCGAAGAGGCCCGCGTGGCCGGCCCAGCCACCCATGCGGCGGGCAAACGGGTCGTGCACGCTGCCACGCAACAAGGTGCCGTCTCCCATGATCTCGGTGGGGGCGATGCGTGGGCGCCAGTTGCCGGGGGGATTGAAGGTGGTGTCCTTCATGCCCAGTGGTTTGAAAATGTGGCGTTCGGCATAGTCGGGCAGGCTGTGGCCGCCGACGCGCTGCACCAACTCACCGAGCACGATGAAGTTGATGTCGCTGTAGACCATGCGCGAGCCCGGGGTCGTTTGCGGCTTTTCAGCGATGACCTTGCGCAGGCCGGCCTGGTAGCCGCTCCAGGGTGGCGTGGTGTCCAGGTCTGGCCGCAGGCCGGATGTGTGGGCCAGCAACTCGCTCACGGTGATGGCATCTTTGCCATGGGCTGCAAAGGCCGGCCAATAGCGGGACACGGGCGCGTCGAGCTGCAGCTTGCCGCGCTCCACCAACTGCATCACGGCGGTGGTGGTGGCCACGGCCTTGGTCAGCGAGGCGAGGTCGAACACGGTGTCCACGCGCATGGGCTCGCGCTCAGGTTGCAAGGCCTGCCAGCCATAGGCCTGCCTGAACTGCACGCCTTCTTCATTGCCGATGAGCACGACAGCGCCGGGCAGGGCGCCTGCGTCCATCTGGGCTTGCACGGCTGCGCCGATGGCGGGGCCCAGTCTGCCGGACAGATCAGGCTGTGCAAGCGCGGTGTGGCCGAGCAGGCTCAGGAGCCCGCATGCAAGCCAAAGCCTCAGCTGTGGAGTGCGCATGGCTCAAGGCCTGCTGGCGGCGTGGGCCGATGAGGGTTTGGCGGATGCGGGTGTTGACGCAGATGCCGATGCAGGTGTGGACGCTGCCGAGGATGCCGACGCGGGCACGGCGACTTTTTTGACGTTCAGGCCTGCGGTGCTGTAGTGGTTGCCGGCGTTCCACAGCAGCCAGCCTTGGGTGTGTACGTCATCGGCAGCCTGGATCTGCAGGCGGATCTCCTGCTCGCCGAACACGCGCTTGTCAAAGGCATAGTCCTTGAAGGCCTGCAGCCATGGCCGAAAGCGCACGCCGCTCATGCCGGAGCGCTCGATGGCCGCTTGCAGCGAGTGGTGCACGATCTCGTAAGGTGAACCCACGGCCATCACGTGGCCCGGGATGCCCCAGGTGAAGCCAGACGGGTAGAGCATGGGCGAGAGGTAGTCCAGGCGGTCAGACAGCATCTCCAGTTGCTGCCCGATGAAGGTGTCGTTGAGGTTCCAGCATACATAGCCGAAGATGTCTGCCGACACATAGACGTTGTATTTGGCCAGCCTTTGCCGAGCCTTGTCCAGGAAGGCCGAGATCATGAAGGGGCGGACCTCCCAGGTGTTGGGCTGCGAGAAGACAAGACCGGGCGTATCGGGGAAGCGCACGTAGTCGAACTGGATCTCATCGAAGCCCAGCTTGGCGGCTTCCTCGGCCATGGTGACGGCGGGCTCCCAGGCATCGGGGATGGAAGGGTCCAGCCAGGAGAGGCCTTCACGGTCCTTGAACATCGCACCGCTGCTGGTCTTGACGGCCCATTGCGGTTTGGCATGGGCCATCTTGTCGTCCTTGAAGGTGACGATGCGGCCGATCAGGTAGATGCCGCGTTCGTGCAGATCCTTGATGAGCGCAGGCATGTCACGCACGGTGACCACGGTCTGTTTCGGGTAGCCCAGTGCGGCCCAGGCTTCGCTGCGATAAGGCACGATGCCCGCATCGCCCTTGATGTCGATGACCAGGGTGTTGAGGTCGGTCTGGGCCATGAGGGTCAAGGCGTCGCCGCGCAGCTTGCTGCTGCCGATGCCGTAGGCCGAGAGGTACAGGCCACGTGCCTGGAACTTGCGCAGCGGCAGCACGGTCGGGCCGGCGCTGCCTGCCTGCAGCTTGCCCTGCTGCTGACGGTAGCCGGGCATGCGGGCGCCCACGGTTTGCCCTGCCAGATTGGCAGGCAGGCTGAAGTGGCCGTCATGGTCGGTGCGCACGGTCACATCGCCGCTCACGACATGGGCCAAGGGGATGCCCTGTTTGGTGTCGGCGTCGATCACCATGCCGTGCAAGGGGGCTGGCGTGGCCGCGGGCACGGCGATGGCTGATGCGGCGGAGCTGGGGGCTGAGCTGGGCACGGCCGGCGTGCCGGGTGTGCTCGCTGCATTTGGTTCGCTCGATGCGCTGGCGCCCGCTTGGGCCCAGGCAGCCGCACCGATGGTCGCACTGACGGCGATGGCCATCGCCATGCTGGCCCATCCTCTCATCCATGCGGCTGCTTGATGTGTGCGGGCGGCGTTCATCTCAGGCTCCCTTGGGTCAGGCTGGAAAGGCGGCTTGAATCAGTTGTTGAAGTCGACGGCCACTGACCTCGTCGACCATGAGGTGGCGTGGCAGGGCCTGTATCGGGTCGCTGTCTGTGCACGCCTTGTTGCCCAGTGCCAGCGAGGCCTGGTAGCCCAGTTGCGTGGCCAGCTCCATGAGGCCATCGTCATACAGACCGAAAGGCCAAGCGAGGTAGGAGATGGGCTTGTTCAGGCGGGCTTCCAGCACGCTCTTGGACTTCTGCAATTGCATGCGTGCGAAGCGTTCGAAGTCAGCGGGCGACTGTTGCTTGCGCTCCTTGACCAGATTGGGGTGCCAGTAGGTGTGGGACTGCACATCGAACTGCCCCGTGGCCTGCAGTTGCGTGAGGTGCTCCCAGCGCATGGCATAGCTTGCATTGGAGATGGCAGAGGGGTAGATGAAGAGCGTGACGGGCCAGCGTGTGGGCACGATCATCGGCGCCATGGTCTCCACCACGGTGCGGTGTCCATCGTCGGCGGTGATGACCACGGCGCGTGGTGGCAGCTTGTCGAGCTTGCCCTGCCGAAAGGCCACCAGGTCTGCCAGGGGGATGATGTGCGCACCCAGGTCTTGCAGCACCTTGATGTGGTCGGCGAAGGTGGTCTTGCGCACGGTCATGCTGTCGGCCACCGTGTCGGCGAAGCGGTGATAGCACAGGATCAAGGCCTGCGTGGGGGTGGCGGCGTGTGCGGTGGTGGGCAGGCCGAGTGCCCAACTCAAGGCGCCCGAGCCGGCATATTGCAGCCAGGTTCTGCGGCTGGGATGAAGGCCGTCTGATGAGCCCCGATGCAGGGCGGTGTGGTCTGGCGCGAAGAGCATTCAGCGGTGGTTGGGGCGCCTCGTCATGGGCGTTCGATTTCAGTATCGCGTGACTTCGCGCAGGTCTGCAAGCCGTTATCCAGCTGTTGCAAGGTTGTTGTGGTGATGCAATTCACACTGCGGACATCTGTTTGACATCGGCACGAATGTGGTGATCAAGGCGCACATCAAGACAATGCTTGCGCCATCAAGCCGGCCAGCATGATGTCCAGCCCCACTTCGATCGTGGCTTCTGGTGACCTGCCTTCCAGCAGATCGGCGCGGTCAAGCTCCACCATGCCATGCAGGAAGGCCCACAGCGACAAGGCCAGATCCTGGGCATCCCAGTGGGTGGGCAGGCCACTCGTGAGTTGGGTCACGAAGGCCCAGATGGCCTCATGGCTGTCGGTCTTGCACTGCTCCATCCCGTTGTGCTGCAGCTTGATCGTGTAGAGCTGCGGGTAGGCGCGTGCAAAGCGGATGTAGGCACGTGACACGGCCCGAATGGCTTCTGGCATCGCCAGGCCTTTTGCGGCATGCTCCAGTTCGGCCAGCAGCATCTCCCCACCCTTGTCGACCAGGGCGAATTCCAGATCGGCCTTGCTGCTGAAGTAGCGGTACAGCGCATTGGGGGTGACACCCAGATTGCCTGCGAGGGTTCGCATCGACAATGCTGCCAGCCCGTGTGCTTCGATGAAGGCCAAGGCACTGTCCAGGACCGTTTCCCGGCTGATCTTCTTAGGGTAGGACATGCCCTGACTGTACCTTGCTTGACGGCCCGGATGAGAAAGGTGTACGCTGTCCACCATGCACACATTCAAGCTCAACGGCCAGCCCGTTTCCGTGGATGTCGAAGACGACATGCCCTTGCTGTGGGTCCTGCGGGACGAACTCGGGCACACGGGCACGAAGTTCGGTTGCGGCATCGCCGCCTGCGGGGCCTGCACGGTCCACATCGATGGGGTGGCCACGCGTTCCTGCGTGATGCCGGTGTCCGCCGTGGCGGGCAAGGCGGTGCAGACCATCGAGTCCAAGGACGATGCCATCCTGGCGCGTCTGCAAGCGGCCTGGGTTGCGTACCAGGTGCCGCAATGCGGCTATTGCCAATCAGGCATGCTGATGGCGGCCACGGCCTTGCTGAGGGCCAACCCCGCGCCAACAGATGCGGACATCGATGCGGCCATGACCAACATCTGCCGCTGCGGCACCTACCAGCGCGTGCGCGCGGCCATCCATGCTGCGGCCCAGTCCAAATCGGTGTCGGCGGCGCCATCGGTGCCATCGACGGCGGAGAAACAGGCATGAAGACCACGCTGTCACGTCGCCAGTTCCTGATCACCGGTGCGGCCTTGTCGGGCGGGCTGCTGGTGGGTTGTGGCAAGCCCTCGGCTGCAGACCGCCTGGGTGATCACAGCCTCCTGCCGGTCGAAGGCGGCGAGGTCGCACTCAATGGCTGGGTGAAGATCGCGCCCGATGGCAAGGTCACCGTGGCCGTGCCGCGTTCCGAGATGGGGCAGGGCGTGCTGACGGCCCTGCCCATGCTGCTCGTGGAAGAGCTGGATGCACGCTGGGAAGACGTGCAGGTGGAGCAAGCACCCGTGGCCCGCATCTACGCCAACGCCACCATGATGCTCAATGTCGTGCCCTTCACCACGGACGACGACAGCGTGCTGGCCCGCATGGCCCGCGCCAGCGTGCAACGTCTGGGTTATGCCTTGTCCTTGCAGATCACCGGCGGCTCGGCCAGTGTCCGCGATGCCTGGGAGCCCATGCGCCTGGCCGGTGCCACGGCCCGCGCCATGCTGGTCGAGGCCGCGGCCAGGCGCTGGTCGGTGGCACCGGACCAGTGCCAGGTCGAAGCCGGCCAGGTTATCAACATGAAGACAGGTGCCAAGCTGGGCTTTGGTGAGCTCGCCAAGGAAGCTGCCGAGTTGACCCCGCCTCAGGATGTACCGTTCAAGGCGCCGAGTCAGTACAAGCTGATCGGCAAGCCCATGGCGCGCCGAGACATCCCGGCCAAGGTCAATGGCTCGGCTGTCTTTGGCATCGACGTCAAGCTCGATGGCATGGTCTATGCCGCGATCGCCCAGCCGCCGGTGTTCGGCGCCAAAGTGGCCAGCGTGGACGACAAGGCCGCCCTGCAGCGCAAGGGCGTGCTCAAGGTCTTGCGCATCCCGCAGGGTGTGGTCGTCGTGGCCAACAACTGGTGGCGAGCCAAGCAGGCTTTGGCCGAGGTGAAGATCGTTTATGAGCCCTCGCCCAACGACCAGCTCTCGTCGGCCGACATCGCCAAGAAGTACAAGGACGAACTGGCGGCCAGCAAGGGCTTCAGCTATGGCGACAAGGGCGACGCGGACCTGGCCTTCAAGCAGGCGGGCAAGGTCGTGGAGGCCAGCTACTGGGCGCCCTTCCTGGCCCATGCCGCGATGGAGCCCATCAACTGCGTGGCCCAGGTGAAGGACGGCCACGTCACGGTGTGGTGCTCGACGCAGTCGCCTTCTCTGGCCAAGTGGAAGGCCGGCCAGGTGGCAGGCGTGGACTCGGACAAGGTCACGCTGCACGTGCCCTTCCTCGGTGGCGGCTTTGGGCGCCGGCTGGAGGTGGACATGGTCGAGCAGGCCGTGGCGATTGCCAAGCAGCTCGATGGGCGGCCCGTGAAGCTTTTGTGGACCCGCGAAGAGGACATGCAGCACGATGTGTACCGGCCTGCAGCCTTGTCTGAATTCCGTGCGGCACTGGATGCCCAAGGGCGCGTCACGGCCTGGTCCAACCGCGTGGCGGCGCAGTCCGTGAGCTATGACTCGGTGCGGCGCCTGATGCCCTCGATCGCCTCCAACACGCCCGACAAAAACCAGATCGAAGGCGCGTTCGACATCCCCTACGAGTTCGACAATGTCACGGTGCGGCAGATCCGGCCCGAGACGCATGTGCCCGTGGGCTCATGGCGCAGCGTGGGCCACTCGTACAACGCCTTCTTCACCGAGAGCTTCGTCGATGAGCTGGCCTATGCGGCCGGCCAGGACCCCTATGCCTTCCGCCGCGGCCTCTTGCAAAAGCACCCGCGTCATCTGGCCGTGCTCGAACTGGTCGCCACCAAGGCAGGCTGGGGCACGCCTTTGCCACCGGGCCGGGCGCGTGGTATCGCGCTGCACGAGTCCTTTGGATCCTGGTGTGCCGAGGTGGCCGAGGTCTCCATTGAGCAGGGGCAGCTCAAGGTGCACCGCGTGGTCTGTGCCATCGACTGCGGCGTGGTGGTCAACCCAGATACGGTGGAGGCGCAGATGCAAAGCGCCATCGTCTATGGCCTGAGTGCCGCCTTGTTTGGCGAGATCACCATCGCCCATGGCCGTGTCGAGCAGACCAGCTTCCCCAGCTACGACGCGGTGCGCCTGGCACAGATGCCCGTGATCGAAACCCACATCGTGCCCAGCACGGCGGCCCCGGGCGGCGTGGGCGAGCCGGGCACACCACCGATCGCGCCGGCGGTGACCAATGCGATCTATGCCTTGACCAAGCAGCGCATCCGCAGCCTGCCCATCCGTCTTTAGGCCTTTAGGATCCGCCTTGGCAGCAGGCCCTCAACCATGCGGTGCGGCCTGCGGCATGTCCTACCATGTGTACCCATGAGAGAAGCACCCATGAGCGTGGCCGGCCTCATCCTCGCCGCAGGGCGGGCCAGCCGCTATGGCGCAGACAAGCGCCTCGTTCGCCTCGCCGATGGCCGCACCATGCTGGAGACCGTGCTGGCCTTGTATGCCCAGGTCTGCCAGCCCTTGCTGGTGGTGCTGCGCCCTCACGATGAGGCCGCGCAGGCCATGGCCCAAGCGCACGGGGCGCAGGTGCTGTGGTGCGATGACGCCGATCAGGGCATGGGACGCTCGCTGGCCTGCGGCGCGCGAGTCTTGCTGAATCGGCCTGATGTCAGCGGTGTGATCGTCGGGCTGGCGGACATGCCCTTCGTGTCCCTTTCCACGCTCAAGCGCGTTCATCAGGTCCTGCAGGGTCAGCAACAAGCCGTGCTGCCACGCCATCTGCAGCGACCTGGCCATCCGCGCGGCTTGCCTCGCTCCGTCTTCGAGTTGCTGCGCGATTTGCGTGGCGATGAGGGGGCGCGCCATGCCGTGGACTGGCAGCGTGCCATCCACATCGAGGTCGATGACCCGGGCATCTTGCAGGATGTCGACACGCCGGTCGATCTGGCCACATTCCAGCGCGCGGCCGCGCCCTGAACCTGAGCGTGTTCGTGCAGCCTTCACGCGGTGCTTGTAACATCGGCATCGAAGGCGCATGAGCCTGCCGATCAGGTATGACAACGGATCTCTCCTCTTCCCCTTCTTCTTCCAAAACAGGCTTCTGGCCTCGCTGGCGTCGTCTCATCTTGGGCCTGGGCCTGACGGCCGGGCTGTGGACCTTGCTGCTGGGTGTGTGGTTGCCCGGCTGGGTGCGGCCGCATATCGAGCAGGCCGCCACCGAGGCCTTGGGTACACCCGTGGCGGTGCAAGCGGTGCACATCCATCCCTGGACGGCAGTGGTGGCACTGGATGG
This sequence comes from Burkholderiales bacterium, assembly GCA_003963115.1. Taxonomy (GTDB): domain Bacteria; phylum Pseudomonadota; class Gammaproteobacteria; order Burkholderiales; family Burkholderiaceae_C; genus Aquabacterium. The sequence continues at coordinate 27,220 of RXJQ01000001.1, read as the reverse complement.
CCTACGCATTGGGCCGGCGGCCTCGCCCATGTTGAAAGTTCTGCACGCGCAGGTGCAGCTCTCGCTGGAGTCGATCTGGCGGCTGGCGCCTGTGCTGCGCCGTGTGAGCGTGGACCAGCCCGAGCTGTGGATCGAGCGCCAGACGGCTGATCGCTTCAATGTCTCGCCGGTGCTGGACAAGCTGGCGGCGGATGCCAAGAAGTCGCCGCCATCATCGGAGCCGGCGCACTTTGCCGTCTTCAACATCGAGCTTAACAATGGCCTGGTGCGCTACACCGATAGGGTCTTGCAGCAAGAGCACCGCATTGATCAGTTGCGCATCGGTGTGCCCTTTGTCTCCAATCTGCCCAGCTTCGTCAACGTCGATGTGCAGCCCCAGCTGAGTGCCCGCATCGACGGCAGCCCCTTGGCCATCAAGGGCGATACCTTGCCCTTCACAGAGGGCTTGCGTTCGGCCGTGCATGTGAAACTGAGCGACGTGGACGTGCCCCATTGGCTGGCTGCTGCGCAACCCTTTGTTCCTGCGCCGTGGCAGGCGAAGGCCGCCGATGGCCGCCTCGATGTGGATCTGAGCCTGAAGTTCGAGGAGCGCAAACCGCCTGCCGTGCCGCGCCTGTCGATCGAGGGCGGCGTCAAGCTCAGCAAGCTGGCCCTGAGCCTGCCGCAGGCACCCGGATTGGGGCAGGTCGATGCAGCCTGGCAAGGCCTGGACATCCAAGGTCTCGACACCCAACCTTTGGAGCGCCAGGTCAAGGTGGCTGCCGTGCTGCTCGATGGGGTGCAGTGGCGCAGTCGTGTGCCCACGCAGCAGGGCAAAGCCTCACCTGAGCGAACTGAGCTTCATGAGCGCAGTCCAGCGTCAGCCGCGTCTGCGTCGGCCGTTCAAGCAGGCCATGACGAACTTTCGGCGCCGTGGCGTTGGCAAGTCGGGCAGATCAAGGTGGGGGTGAACCGTCTCGACATCCAGAGCATGCCCAGCCAGGCCTGGCCTGTGATCGGTCCTGTGGCGCTTCGAGCCGATGGCCTCAGCAGCCAGGCCAAAGCCGCGCCCGCAACCTGGCAGCTGGAGCTGCATGACGAGCACGAGGCCAGTTTGCTGGCACAAGGGCATGTGCAGGCTGGACAGCAGGCTGTGGACGTCTCGTTCAACTTGAGCAAGCTGCAGATCGGGGCCTGGCTCGCGCCGGTGGCCGATCTCCTCCAGCTGCCTGTGCAGATCGCGCAAGGCAGCCTGGGCGTTCAGGGGCAGGTGCAGGCCAGGTTACAGGCGGCATCGGCCATGGAGCCAGCCGAGATCAGGCTGACATCCGGGCATGTGGCCATCAATCAGCTGGATGCGTACGCCAGGCAAAAGAACCTGGCTGACCACATCAAGCTTGACGAACTGGTCCTGGATGGTATCCAGGCTCGGATGGATCTGGCTGGTGCCGGTGGTGCATCTGGTGGTGTGGCCCTGCGCGAGCTGATGCTGGACAAGCTCGACATGAGCAAGCTGGATGCGGCGATCACGCGGGGGGCGCATGGCGAGTGGATGGGCATGACGATGCCGGCAGGTGAGGACAAGCCCAAGCAGAACGCCAAAGAGAACGCCAAAGCCGGTGACGTCAAGCCGGCCCCAGCGGCCATCATCGTGCTCAAGGACCTGCATTGCGGTGCCTGCCAGGTGCAGTTCACCGACCAGACCGTGAGCCCGGCAGCGCAGTTCGAGCTGCACCAGACTGATCTGCATCTGGCTGATCTGGGCAGCGACATGTCCAAGCCCATCGCGCTGGAGCTCGATACACTGGCTCAAGGCAAGGGGCGCGTGCAGCTCAAGGGCTCGCTCCAGCCGCAGCCACTCAAGCTCGAGGCCCGCGTGCGTGTGGCAGGGCTGGACCTGCGTGCCGTGCAGCCTTACATCGACCCCCTGGTCAACATCACCCTGGCCGGCGCCAAGGCCCAGGCCGACGGCCAGCTCAATCTGCAGATGCCCCGCCAAGGCAGTGAGGGCCTGCAGGCGCGCTACAAGGGCCGCGTGGGCCTGAGCGATGTGCGTGTGCTGGACCGCGTGAACGATGCCGACTTCCTGAGCTGGCAGGCCTTGACGCTGGACGGCACCGAGCTCAGCCTCAACGGTGACGCGGTCGATGCCAACCTCGGCCGCATTGCCCTGAGGGACTTCTATGGCCGCGTCATCATCAACCCCAGTGGACAGCTGAATGTGGCCGGCATCATGCGCCACGAGGCGGGTGCGCAGGCGAAGTCACTGACCACGCCGGAGGCTGCGGCATCGTCGGCCACTTCGTCGACGGCCTCATCGCCCACCGTATCGACCAACATCACGACGGTCACGACCACTGCGGCGGCGCCAACAAGCACCAAGCCACCCGCCAAGCTGCGCTGGCAGCAGATCCAGCTCAGCAAGGGCCGCGTGGATTTCACCGACAACTTTGTCAAGCCCAACTACTCGGCGCGCCTCACCAAGATCGAAGGTGAGGTGTCGGCCGTGTCATCGACCAAGCCCGAGCCCGCCACGGTCAAGGTGTCCGGTGCGGTGGACGATGCGGCGCCCTTGTTGATCTCAGGGCAGCTGCACCCGCTGGGGCCCAAGCTCTTCACCGACATCCAGGGCTCGGCCAAGGGCATCGAGCTCACCCGCCTGACGCCCTATGCCTCGCGCTATGCCGGCTATGCTATCGAGAAGGGCACCCTGTCTGTTTCGGTGCACTACAGGGTCGATGGCGGCAAGCTGGAGGCCAGCAACCAGATCTTCCTTGACCAGCTCACTTTCGGTGACAAAACCGACAGCCCGGACGCCATCAAGCTGCCTGTGCTATTGGCCGTGTCTCTGTTAAAAAACGGCAAGGGCGAGATCGACGTCAATCTGCCGATCTCCGGCTCGCTTGATGATCCGCAGTTCTCGGTGGGAGGCATCATCTGGCGCGTGATCGTCAACCTGATCACCAAGGCGGTGACCGCGCCCTTTGCCCTGCTCTCGGGTGGCGACACCGATGCCGCCTTGCAGACCTGCGAGCAGATCCTGGCGCGTGGTCGCCACAGGCGCGACAACTTCGTGTTGCATGCGCTGGCGGTCATGGCCTGCGTGGCTTTCGTCAAGAGCGAGCTGCCCTCGGCGCGCATCGCCTTGACGGACTTCGTGAGCGCCTCGCGCGTGCGGGACTGGGAATGGCTGGGCCTGTACGCCGGACTGCTGGCCTTGCTGTGCGCGCTGGAAGGACGGCATGAGGCTGCGGCTCGCCTGCTGGGCTACACGGCCAAGGCCTATGAGCAACTGGGCTCGCGTGACGTGGTGACGGTGTATGCCTGGTCGCGTGCCAATGGGCTGGTGCAAGACGCACTGGACCCGACCGTCTTCGACCGGCTGCGGGAGATGGGCAAGAGCCTGGACCCCGAGTCCGTGTGCACTTGGGCCTTGTCCCCACCGCCTGGTTGAGAAGGGGCGGACATGTCCATGCATCCGCCCTGGCCTGTGACCTCGATGCCCGATTGGCTGGCGTCCATCGGTCTGGGACACTTGACGCCGCTGATGCTGGACAACGGCATTGCCGAGGACGTGCTCACCAGCCTGACCGAGGCCGACCTCGAAAAGCTGGGCATGAGCATGGGCGACCGCAAGCGCCTGATGCGGGCCATTGCCGAACTGGCCACTTCCGAACCACCGAACGCCCGTCCGGTTGCAGAGCCCCTGGTACCGAACACCGAGCTGCGTCAGCTCACCATCATGTTCTGCGATCTGGTGGACGCCACCGCGCTGTGCGCGCGACTGTCGCCCGAGCAATGGCGCCAGGTGGTGCTGGGCTATCAGCAGGCGGCCGTGGCCGTGATCACACGCTATGGCGGCACGGTGGCGCAATACCTCGGCGATGGGCTGCTGGTCTACTTCGGCTACCCGCAGGCCTTTGAAGATGCGGCTTCGCGGGCCCTGCATGCGGCCTTGGAGCTGGTGCACAAGATGGGGACGCTGGACCTGACGATCGACGGCCAGGAGAGCGTGCGGCTTCAAGTGCGCATCGGCATCGACACGGGGCGGGTGGTGATCGGCGACATTGGCGCAGGTCCTCGGCGAGAACAACTGGCCCTGGGCGACACGCCCAATATCGCCGCGCGGCTTCAGGGCTTGGCTCAGGCCAATACGGTGGTCATCAGCGACCAGACCCGTCGTCTGACGAGCGGCAATTTCCTGTACGAGGACCATGGCATCCATGCGCTCAAGGGCGTGACCGATCCGCGCCAGGTCTGGCGTGTCACGGGGGTCAGCGACACCGTCAGCCGCTTCGATGCCAGCAGCGGCGAGCACCTCAGCCCCTTGGTTGGGCGCGTCCAGGAACTGGGCCTGTTGACCGATCGCTGGCAATCGGCCCTGCAGGGTCAAGGGCAGGTGGTGGTGCTGTCGGGTGAGCCGGGCATCGGCAAGTCCCGCATGCTCAAGGAACTGATCGATCGCCTGGGCAATGGCGGGCTTAGTGCGGTGCAGGTGCAATGCGCGGCGCACATGAGCAACAGCGCCTTCTATCCCTTCGTCAATGCCTTGGAGCGCACGCTGGGCTTCAAGCCGGATACGTCCGCTGAAAGCAAGCTCGGCCGCATCGATGCCTTTGTGCAGTCGCGCTTCGGGTCAGCAGTCCCCAGGTATGCAGCGCTCATGGCTGCGATGCTGTCCGTGCCTTCCGATGGGCACCATGATCTGCCGATCACCAGCGCCTACCAGCGTGAGCAGGACATCATTGAGCTGATGGCGGAGTTGCTGGACGTCCGGGCGAAGGCGGAGCCGCTGCTGTTTCTGTTCGAAGACGCCCACTGGGCGGATCCTGCCTCCATCGCGGCGCTCAACAAGCTGGTGGAGCGGATCCGGCATCTGCCGGTGCTGCTGGTGGTGACGCATCGGCCCGAGTTTGAGCCGGAGTTCGAGCGGCAGGCGCACGTCACGGCCTTGAAGGTGCCGGGCTTGCGACGCGCCGAAGTGGCCACGCTGGTGTCCAGGCTGATGGGTGACAAGGCTTTGCCCGAAGCCCTGGCGCAGCAGATCGAAAGCCGCACCGATGGTGTGCCGCTGTTCGTGGAGGAGCTGACCAAGTCCGTGCTGGAGCAAGCCGCGCAGGCGTCCGATGGGCAGCGTGCCGACGTGCTGCCCGCCACGCTGCGCGATTCGCTGATGGCCCGCCTGGATCGGCATGTGCAGGCCAAGGAAGTGGCGCAGATCGGTGCGGTGATCGGCCGCGAGTTCGGGCACGACCTGCTGGTGGCGCTGTCGGGCCAGGGCGAGCGCCAGCTCGAAGAGGGGGTGCAGGCTTTGCTGCGCTCGGGGCTGGCCTCCCGTCAGGACACGGAACAGGGGCCTGTCTATGTGTTCAAGCACGCCCTCGTGCAGGACACGGCCTATGACTCGCTGTTGAAGACGCGTCGCGAATCGCTGCATGCCCATATCGTGCAGGTGCTGGAGTCGCGCTATCCCGATACGGTGCAGCGCGAGCCGGCCATGCTGGCGCGGCACGCGGCGGCGGCAGGTCAGCTCAGAGCGGCGATTCCTTATTGGCGGCGGGCCAGCGAGCTGGCCATCCACCGACTGGCCCTGCACGAAGCCACCGCCCATCTGCAGGCGGGTTTGAATGCCACCGCCACCTTGCCTGCCGCGCCAGAGCGCGATCAGGTCGAGATGCAGCTGCGCGCCTCGCTGGGCACGGTGCACATGCTGGGCAAGGGCTGGGCCGCACCCGAAGTCGAGCAGGCCTACAAGCGTGCCAATGAGCTGGCGCGCGCAGCCGACAAGGTCGATGAGGCCATCTGGCCTTCATGGGGGGTGTGCGTCTTCCACCTGGTGCGCGGCGAGATCCGGCAGGCGCAGGCCATGGGTCGGCGCATGGCCACCGTGGCCCGGCAGTCCAACAGCCGCCACGCCTGGCTGGTCAACAACATGATGCATGTGCAGCTGGCCTTCTACAGCGGGCAACTGGCCGAGGTGCCTGTGTTGTGCGAGCAGGTCGAGCATGGCTTCAACGACCCGCAGGACCGCAAACTCATCGGCCTGTACTCCACGGACCTCAAGCTGGTGTCCATGGTGCATGGCCTGCATGCTCACTGGATCCTGGGGCAGGTCGACGATCTCGATCAGGCCTATGCCGTCATCGAGCAGCGCGCCATCGAGCTGGAGCACCCTTACTCACTGGCCTGGGCGCGCACCTGGGGCATCATGGCCTATCTGCATGCGGGTGAACTCGATCGTCTGCTGCCGCGTCTCCAGGCCGGCTGGCATCTGGCCGATCAACATGGCTTTGCCTATGTGTCGGCCATGGCACGCTTTGCCATGGGCTGGTGTCGGACGCAATTGGGGCAGGTCGAAGATGGGCTCGTCTTGATGCGCGAGGGGCTGGCGGCCTTTCAGGCGACGGGCGCCGGGATCGTGCTGCCTTTCTTCCTGGCCTTGCTGGCCGAGGCATTGGGGCAGGCGGGCAGCCATGTCGAGGCGCTGGACTGCGTTGCCAAGGCCCGGACGCTAACGCAGCAAGGCGGTGAGCATTGGCATGAGGCCGAACTGCACCGTATCCGTGGTGACCTGCTGACACGCGGGCCGCAAGCCGACTTGGATGAGGCGCGGGCCTGCTACGAGCGCGCTGCGGCCCTGGCCACCGCGCATCGGGCTCAGGCCTGGCTGAAGCGTGCGCAGCAGGGCTTAGCCAGTCTGGGCTGAGCCCTTCTGGATGATTCAGGCGGCTGCGAAGATCTCGGCCATATTGGCTGGGCCGAAGAAGTCGGCGGGCGTGACTGTCTGGGCGAACAGGCCGTAGTAGCGGTCGATCTGGGGCTGGTTGCCCGCCAAGGCCATGAACAGCTTGATGACGTCTTCGGTGGGGGGGGCCAGCTTGCCCATCTCCTGCGAGAGCTGGAGCAGTGGCACCGAGACCTCGTCGCGTTGGGTCTGGTAGCCCGCGAGGGCGGCATCCAAGCCATCCGGTGAGGCCAAGCCTTGGTGGATCAGGCTGGCCAACAGGTCGGCATCCCGCAATGCACTGGAGATGCCGGCAGCCGTGACAGGGTCCATGGTGACACCGGCGTCGCCCACCAGGGCCCAGCCGGGGCCGGCCGCCTGGCGACAGAAGGTGGCGATGGCACCGCTGAGCCATTCGTCGTCGCGCTGCCCGGCTTTGACGCGCTGGGCCAGTCCTGGCGTCATGGTGTCCAGTTCCTTGAAGAAGTAGGCTTCCGTGTCCTGGCGAGCCGGGCGAGGCGCCTGCCCTGGCTGGATCACGCCGACGACGCTGCGGCCATCGTTGGTCGACCAGGCGTAGAACATCCGCTCGGGCCGCGAAAAGAACTCCACCCCGCTGAGCGCAACGCCGCTGAAATAAGAGTAGATGTTGAAGGAGCCCGACTCCTTGGGCACCTCGTTGTAGGTGTCGGCGCCCACGGCACGCGCCACGCGCGAATGGGTGCCGTCCGCACCAACCACCACCTTGGCCTGTGCCGTGAACGCACCGCCATCCTGCAAACGACCTCGGATGCCCGCAACCCGGCCATCCTGCTGGATCACGTCTTCGAAGGTGATGCCTTGACGCAGTTCTGCGCCGGCTTGCAAGGCCGCGTCCAGCAGCACCTTGTCCAGGGCCAGGCGCCGAGGGGACAAGGCGGCGCCGACTTGCGTGCCTGGAGGGCGACCCCTGAGGACCAACTCACCCATGTCGAGCGAGAAATCAGTCAAGGCGGGGCAGTTACTGGCCAGCACGGTGTCCAGCAGACCCCATTGCCGGAGCCGGTCCACGCCTGCATGCCAGATCAGATGCGTCGACAGGCGAACGTCGCTGGGCAGTTGGGCCTGATCGACGATCAAGACCCGACGACCCTTCCGCGCCAGCAGCATGGCCAACGCAGCGCCGCCGCAGCGGCCGCCTACAACAATGGCGTCATACATCTTCTTTTTGCTTTCTGAATTTTTCTGGATGACAAAACAACCATCACCATGCGCCATTGCAAGGTATCCGGACTGTCTCTGTCAAGCTTTAGCCTGACTCCAGCCGCATGCATTTGAAGACAAATGGCCTTCAAGTTCAGGAAACAGCGGGTTTCGGCATCTTTGCACAAGGGCGGTGCGGCGAAGCTCAAGTTTGGCGGCACGTCGTCGAACACGGTTGCATGGAGGGTTTATGAACACCATCTCATCCATTGCAGTATCGGGTGTGCAGGCGGCTTCAACCCGTTTGGACGTGTCCGCTCACAACATCGCCAACGCACAGACGCCGAACTTCCATCGGCAGGTTGTGCATCAGCAAAGCCAGGAAACCGCAGGTGTCATGACCTCGGTGGGCAAGGCCGAAGAGGTCGGGCCTGACGTGGCCGCTGACCTGGTCGAGCAGATGCAGGCCAGCTACAGCTACAAGGCCAATCTGCGCACGATCCAGACCCAGGAGCAGATGGTGGGCAGCATCCTGGACGTCAAAGCCTGACGGTTTGAAGGCCTGCAGGCCTTGCCGTGGCAAGCGGGCACGCGAGTCAGTTCAGAATCACGTCTGGACTGATCAACCAAGGCCGTGTCTTCCCGTCGACTGATTGCCCACCTGGACATGGACGCCTTCTATGCGTCCGTGGAGTTGCTGCGCTATCCCGAATTGCGCGGGCAGGCCGTGGTCATCGGCGGTGGGCGACGCCACCAGCCCGAAGTGCTGCCTGATGGCCAGCGCCGTTTTGCACATTTGCGTGACTACGCGGGCCGTGGCGTGATCACCACCGCCACGTATGCAGCCAGGGCATTTGGCGTGCACTCCGGCATGGGCTTGATGAAGGCGGCCGCACTGGCGCCCGATGCCGTGCTCTTGCCGGTTGACTTCGATCAGTACCGTCTCTATTCACGCCGTTTCAAGGCGGCTGTGGCGGAGGTCGTGCCCGTCATCGAAGACAGGGGCATCGACGAGATCTACATCGACCTCAGCGAGGTACCTGGCGCGCAAGAGGCCGTCGCAGGCGATCCACTTGGCGGTGTGCGCGAACTGGCGCAGCGGCTGAAGCAGGCCGTGCACGAGGCCACGGGCTTGACCTGCTCCATCGGCGTGACGCCCAACAAGCTGCTGTCCAAGTTGTGCTCGGATCTGGACAAGCCCGATGGCCTGACCCTTCTGACCATGGACGACATCCCTACGCGCATCTGGCCCTTGCCGGTCAGCCGCATCAATGGCATTGGCCCGAAGGCCAGCGCACGGCTGGCATCGCTTGGCATCGACACCATCGGGCAACTGGCGGCGGCCGACCCAGCCTGGCTGATCGACACCTTCGGCAGCCACTATGGCCAGTGGCTGCACGAGGCCGCGCATGGGCGAGACGAGCGGCCGGTGGTGACCTGGCGCGAGCCCAAGTCGCTGAGCCGCGAGACCACGTTCGAGCGCGACCTGCATCCGCGCGATGACCGCGACACCCTGGGGCCTATCTTCACGCGCCTTTGCGATCAGGTGGCGCAAGACCTGGCGCGCAAGGACTATGTGGGCAAGACCGTGGGCGTGAAGTTGCGCTATGACGATTTCAAGATCGTCACGCGCAGCCTGACCATGCCCTCACCGACGCGCGATGCCGCAGTGATCCGGCAATGGGCCGGGCGTTGCCTGCGCACCGTGCCCTTGAACAAACGCCTGCGCTTGTTGGGCGTGAAGATGGAGTCGCTCAGCAGGGGGCTGGGTGAGGTCGTGGCGCAGGAACCCGCGGCTTCCTACTCCTTGCCCTTGTTCGAGGGCTTGTGAGCCAGAACCGTTGAGCGCCCATCGATTGATCATGGATATGAGCAAGCACCCATCACCCGATCCAGCCATGCAGCCTGCCCATGTGGTCTGCTTGCAGCCATCGGGCTGGCACTTCGCGGTTCAACCCGGGCAGTCTTTGCTGGAGGCGGCCTTGACGGCGGGCATCGACATGCCCAGGTCATGCCGCAACGGCACCTGCCGTGCCTGCATGTGCCAGATGACCTCGGGCCAGGTGCGCTACCGCGTGGAGTGGCCTGGCCTGAGCCTGGACGAGAAAGACGATGGCTTCGTGCTGCCTTGCGTGGCCTTGCCCTTGAGCGACGTGGTGTTGCAGGCACCGGCTGCCCGGCGCCGCATCGAATCCTGAAGCCGGCTTCAGGGCAGGCGCTCGAACCGTGGCCGCTGCTGGCCATCGGTCTCGACCTGCTCGAAAAACATCGCCCAGGGGCGCACCCACACCGTGCCGTCGCCGATCTGCGGGCGATAGAGCACCAGCGCTTCCAGCGTCTCGCTGTGCCGCACGACGCCCATCACGTCGTAGAGCGGGCCTTTGTAGTGACGGTAGACGCCCAGCTCGATCTGGGGCAGGGCAGGGACGGGGCGTGATGTATCCATGTGCCGATTGTCGCCGCATTGTCTTTACAAACCCTTTGCAAATGTCCGGTCAACACGGTGTAAAGAGCTCGCGTTGTAGGTAGCAAGGCGCTGCGACGAGGCCGCAAACAAGCAAGCCAAGTGGCACGCCGAACCTCAAAACTGACTGACGAAACAGACCCTCGCTGAAAGGACTCACCATGAAAACCAAGCTGATTGCCACTGCCCTGTTTGCTGCCATCGCCCTGCCCGTGCTGGCACAGACCGGCGCCCCCGCCACACCGGCCAGCGCCGTGCAGGACATCAAGAAGGACAACCGCGAGATCCGCAAAGAGAACAAGGAGATCCGTGCTGACAAGGCCGATCTGTCCAAGGACCGCAAGGAACTGGCCCACGACCGCAAGGAGCGCGCCATCGACCAGCGCCGGGAAGACGCCGATGTAAAGCGCGGCGATGTCGCTGACGCCAAGAAGGAAGAAGCCAAGCGCGAAGGCGAACAAAAGGAAATCCACAAGGACAAGCGCGACATCGCCAAGGACAAGGCCGAGCTGCACCACGATCGCAAGGAGCGCAACAAGGAAGTCCACGATCGCAACAAGGACGCCGCTCAGATCAAGTAAGCGCGCCGAGTGTGCTGGCCGGGTCCTTTTCTGGTTGAGGGCCCGGCAGGCAGGCCGACGACAACTCGTCCAAAAAGGGTCGGCCCCCGCCTGAACGGCCTGATGTGAATGCGGCCCAGAGAGCCGCGATAATCACGGGATGACCGTGATTGCCCAACCGACTCCCTCCAGTGTCCGCGCCAGGCCGCCCCGCCTGAGCTGCGTCATCCCCTGCTACAACGAAGCGGCCAACCTGCGTTTGCTGCTGCCCATTCTGGGCGAGCACCTGAAGGCCAGTGCCTCGGAGTGGGAGGTGATCCTGGTCAACGACGGCAGCCGTGACGATACCTCGGTCGTGTTCGACGAATGGACGCGCCAGCCCGGTATCCGCGCCATCGAGTTTTCGCGCAATTTCGGCAAGGAAGCGGCACTGACCGCCGGCCTGCAGGCTGCCAATGGCGACGTGGTCGTGCTGATGGACGCCGACATGCAGCACCCGCCCGAGCTGGTGGCCGAGATGGTCCAGCAATGGCAGGCTGGTGCAGATGTCGTGTACGCGCTGCGTGCCAACCGCGATGACGAGAGCATGTTCAAGCAACTGGGCACGCGGGCTTTCTACCGCTTGATCAATGCCAAGTCGCGCTTCCAGGTACCACCGGATGCGGGCGATTTCCGCCTGATGGACCGCTCCGTGGTCGAGGCCTTGCTGGCCCTGCCCGAGCGCAACCGCTTCATGAAGGGTCTGTATGCCTGGGTGGGCTTCAAGTCGGTCGCCATTCCTTATGAGCCGGCCGAGCGGGCCGTGGGCACCACCAACTACAGCGCCCTCAAGCTCATCGCGTTCTCGATCGACGGCCTCACGGCCTTCACGACCTGGCCCCTGCGTGTGGCCAGCATCGCCGGCATGGTGATGGCCTTGCTCGCCTTCGTGTACGGCGCTTACGTGATCGTGGACTTCCTGATCTATGGCAACAAGGTCTCGGGCTGGACGACCATCATCGTGCTGCTGTCCTTCTTCGTCGGCATCCAGCTGATCGGCCTGGGCATCCTGGGCGAGTACATCGCGCGCATCTTCGAAGAAGTCAAGAGCCGGCCACTGTATGTGGTGCGGCGTTCGCTGGGCCGAGGGCTGGATGTGTCCGCGTCTGGCCATACCGGTGATTGATTTGGCCAAACGCGGTGAACGGCATCTGGCCGTGTGCGTCGACGACTTCGGCCTGCACGATGGCGTGAACCAGGCCGTGTTCGACCTGCTGGCTCTGCGCCGTATCTCGGCCGTGAGCTGCCTGGTCGATGGGCCGACTTGGGCCAGCGGCGCACCGGCCTTGCATCAAGCCGTGAATCCGGCTGAAGGAACGATCGACGCGCCGGTGGCCGATGTGGGCCTGCACCTGAATTTCACCGAGACCTTGGACCCGGCCTCGCAGGCCACCTGCCCCAGCCTGCCTTTGGGTCAATTGATCCAGTTCTGCTACCTACGGCGCTTCGATGTGGCCCAGCTGGAGCGTGAGATCGAGCGCCAGTGGGATCGCTTCGAAGCCGTGTGGGGCAGGGCGCCTGATTTCATCGACGGCCACCAGCACGCGCATCAACTGCCGCAGATCCGGGAGGCTCTGGTGCGGGTGCTGCATCGTCGGTATCCCGCGTCGCATGTGGGGCCCAAGCCTTGGGTTCGCCAATGCCGCTCGCCGGGCTGGCGGGCTGTGCTGGCCGGCATCAGCGTGTCGGACACGGTCAAGGCGGCCATCATCGGCGTGCTGGGGGCCTCGGTGGTGGGGCGCCAGGTGCAGGCGCTCGGGCTGCGCCCCAGTGAACGCCTGCTGGGCGTCTACCCTTTCGATGCCGATGCCACGGGCTATATGCGCCGTTGGCAGGCCTGGCTGCGACTGGTGCGCCCGCGTGGCGACCTGCTGATGTGCCATCCCGCCACGGCCATGAAGCAGCCGCCACCCTGGCCGGACGTGATCGCCGCGTCTCGGCGCATGGAGCACGGTGTGCTGACGGGCGAGGCCTTCGGCCAATTGCTCAAGACCTCGGGTGTGCGCATCGTACGGCTGAGCGATGAAGGTGGTTCAGCGCACAGCTGAAACGCTTCGCTACACTGTGCGCCTCTTTCACAAGGACGCACTTTTCGGTGACCCAGCAAGCTTCGAAGACATCCTGGCCAGTCTGGGCCGTGGCACTGGCCGTGCTGGCCTGGCTGGTGAGCACGACCTGGTGTCGCCCCTTGGCCGTGCCTGACGAAGGCCGTTATGCCGGCGTGGCCTGGGAGATGATCCGCAGCGGTGACTGGCTGACCCCCACGCTCAATGGCCTGCCCTTCTTCCACAAGCCTCCGCTCTTTTATTGGCTGACAGCCTTGTCGCTCAAGGCCTTCGGGCTCACGCTGTGGGCGGCCCGGCTGGCTTCGGTGCTGGGTGCCTGGCTGGGCGCGATGGCACTTTACCTGCTGGTGCGTCAGTGGGCCGGTGCCCGCCTGGCCACATGGTCGACCCTGGTGCTGGTGACGCAGCCTTTCTACTTCGGTGGGGCCCAGTACGCCAACCTGGACATGCTGGTCGCCGGCTGCATCTCGGCCACGATCGCCCTGGCCGCGCAGGCGGTTTTGGCGCGCGAGGCCGGCCAGCCATACAGGTGGGCTTTGTGGTCGGCCTATGGCATGGCAGGCTTGGGCTTGCTGGCCAAAGGGCTGATCGGCCTGGTGCTGCCTGGCGCGGTCATCGTGCTGTGGCTGCTGGCGATGGGCCGGTGGCGTGCCATCTTCGGTCTGCTGTCCGTACCTGGGCTGGTGGTTCTGCTGGCGGTGGCGGCCCCCTGGTTCGTGGCTATGCAGCGCCTGTACCCGGATTTCTTCCACTACTTCTTCATCTACCAGCACTTCCAGCGCTTCACGCAGGCCGGCTTCAACAACATGCACGCATGGTGGTACTACCTGCCCCTGACGGTGGGTTTGACGCTGCCCTGGGTGCCGGCCTGGCTGGTGGCCTGGTGGGGTGCCAGGCGCAAGGGCGGCCCGGATCGTCATGCTGCTTCGGCCGTGGCGATGCCTGCGGTTGCCAGCCTGCGATGGCTCGCCTGGAGCTGGATGATCGTGATCCTGGTGTTCTTCTCGATCCCGAAATCCAAGCTGCCCGGCTACATCCTGCCCGCTCTGCCACCTCTGGCCTACCTGGTCGCGCAAGCCTTGATGCGCCGTTGGCCTCGCCCGCATGCCTGGGCGCCCAAAGTCTGGGGCAGCGTGGCCGCCGTGCTGTGTCTGGTGCTGATCGGTGTGGCAGTCAAGTACGACGACCAGTCGGCCAAGCCGGTCGTGCCCATCGTGCAGCCCCTCATCAGGCAGGGCGTGCCGCTGGTCTACGTCGACGAGTTTGTCTACGACCTGCCTTTCTACCTGGCCCAGCCCACGCCCATTCCCGTCATCAGCAACTGGGACGACCCCCGTCTGCCCCTGCACGACAATGATCGCAAGGAGCTGTTCGATGCGGGGGCCTTCAACCCCAAGCTGATGCCCAAGGTGCTGGTGCCCCAGGCCGAATGGCACACCTGGCTGTGCACGCATCCTCGTCTGGTGGTGATGGCGTCGCACGATGTGGTCAAGACGTATCCTGAGCTGGCCGCGCAAGCGCCGGTCAAGCAGCTCAAGCTGTGGTCGCTGTGGGTGCTGGACCGTGACGACCTGCTCGCCAAGGGTCTGCGTTGCCATTGAGGCCGGGGCTGCTGGACAAAGGCCGGCCTGCCGGGTTAGCATGCGCTTCATGAACTCAAGCAATTGCCTCACTTCGCTGACCACCTCCTGGTGGCGCTGCCCTCATCAGGCGGCGTGACGTTGAGCTTTTGCCAATGCAGATGCCGCCCCTCAGGCGGCATTTTTCATGGGGTGTGAGCAAGCACCCGGCTCCTGAAGGGCGGTGAACCCCACCAGATCAGCCCACCGAATCAGGAGAACACCATGAACCCCGGCATCACCTCTTGCGACACCCTGGCCGACGTGCGCTCGGCCATCGACCAGATCGATTTCATGCTCGTGGGCCTGCTGGCCGAACGCGGGCATTACGTGCGCGAGGCCGCGCGTTTCAAGCGCAACCAGGCCGAGGTGGCTGCGCCGGATCGCGCCAAACAGGTCATCGACAAAGCCTTGTCGCACGCGATCGACATGGGTGCCGCACCCGAGGTGGTGGAGGCCGTCTACCGCAGCATGGTGGCGGCCTTCATCCAACTGGAGACTCGTCAGCACGAGGCCCTGCAAGCCGGCTGAGGGCACATAAGGGTACACAAGGAAGGGCACAATGGCGGGCTGTTCCTTTAGCCCACGCCATGTTCTGGACCCCTCTGAACCGATTGCTGGACCAACTCCGTCCTCGCCGCCAGTCAGCGGTGATGCTGGCCGACGCGCTGCTGATTGCGGTGGCCTGGCACACCACCTACCTGTTTCGCATGGGTGTGGAGCGCTGGTTGCATGAGCGGCCCACGTATGACGCGGCGGTGCTGCTGGGCGTGATCGTGGTCTACAGCACGGTGTCCTGGGCGCTGGGCGTGCCGCGCGCGACCTGGCGCTACACCAGCTTCCACGAGATCACCCGCCTGGGCTGGGTCTGCCTGGGCGCAGGGCTGGCCAGCGCGGTGATCGTGCTGATGGCGCAACTGGTCGAGATCCCGCGCGCGGTGCTGGCACTGCACCCGGTGTTCAGCCTGATCGTGCTCTCGCTGGCCCGCATGACCGTGCGCATGCTCAGCGAGTCCTCGCGGGCGCGGCGGGCCGGGCGACAGGCTATGGGGCAACGTGCCATCGTGCTGGGTGCAGGTGCGGCGGCCAAGCTGCTGATCGCGGGCATCCAGCATCGGGGCTGGACCGTGGTCGGGCTGCTGGACGATGACGTGCGCAAGCAGGGCTCCAGCATCGCGGGCATCACCGTGTGGGGCGGGCTGGACCTGCTGGCTGACGGCAGCGTGCTCGATGACGTGACCCATCTGATCCTGGCCATGCCCTCGGCCACCAACGCGCAGCGCAAGCGTGCACTCGACCTGGCTGCGGCCACCGGCCTGCCCGTGGTCACCGTGCCGTCTGCCGATGAATTGCGTGAAGGCCGCACGCGCATCGACCGCGTGCGCGACATCGAACCCGAAGACGTGCTGGGCCGCGAGCCCGTGAAGCTCGATGAAAGCGCCGTCTCCAAGCTGATCAGCGGCCAGACCGTGATGATCACGGGCGCGGGTGGCTCGATCGGCTCGGAGCTGTGCCGGCAGATCGCGCGCTTCGGGCCCAGCCGCCTGGTGCTGTTCGAGCTAAGCGAGTTCGCGCTCTACCAGATCGAGCAGGATCTGGGCGAGCGCTTCCCGCATCTGCCACTGGTGCGTCTGGTCGGCGACGTCAAGGACCTGGGAGCCTTGCGCCGTGTCATGCGGGCCCACCAGCCCGATCTGGTCTTCCACGCGGCGGCCTACAAGCACGTGCCCTTGATGGAGGACGACAACGCCTGGATCGCACTGCGCAACAACACCCTGGGCACCTACCAGGTGGCACAGGCGGCGGCAGAGCTGGGTGTCAAGCGCTTCGTGCTGATCTCCACCGACAAGGCCGTCAACCCGACCAATGTCATGGGCGCCACCAAGCGTGCGGCCGAGATGGTGGTGTCGCACTGGGCGGCCCAGGCCACGGACACGCGCTTCATGGCCGTGCGCTTTGGCAATGTGCTGGGGTCGAGCGGCAGCGTGATCCCCAAGTTCAAGGAGCAGATCGCCAAGGGCGGCCCGGTCACGGTCACGCACCCGGACATCACCCGCTACTTCATGACCATCCCCGAAGCCGCGCAACTCGTGCTGCAGGCGGCCGCCCTGGCCGAAACGGGCCAGGTCTTCGTGATGGACATGGGCAAGTCGGTGAAGATCGCCGACCTGGCGCGCGAACTGATTCACCTGAGCGGCCACACCGAGGCCGAGATCCCCATCGTCTTCAGTGGTCTGCGCCCTGGCGAGAAGCTGTATGAAGAGCTGCTGGCCGATGCCGACACCACCTTGCCCACGCCGCACCCGCGTCTGCGTCTGGCGCAGCTGCGCGGTGAGCTGCCCCCTGACTGGCTGGATCGTCTGATGGCGCTGGCCGCGGACGAGAGCGCCTGCACGCCTGCGGTGCTGCGAGCCCGTCTGCACGAACTGGTGCCCGAGTACGCGCCGCGCTGAGCGCCGCGTCGATCGAGAGGCGGGCTCAGTCCGGCATCAGCTCATCGACCTGGTGAAGCAGCTCGGACAGTTGTACAGGCTTGGTCAGGTAGCAGGCCGCGCCGGCTGACAGGGCCGCATCGATCTGCTCGGGCATGGCATCTGCCGAGATCATGATCACCGGGATGTTGACGGTGTCGGGGTTGGCCTTGATCAGCCTGAGCAGCTCCTGACCCGAGGCATCGGGCAGGTGCACGTCCAGCAAGATGAGATCGGGCTTGCTGCCGCGCAGGCGGTCGTGCAGCACGGCCAGGCCTTCCTCGGTGGTGGGCGCCACGGTCACCTTGATCCAGGGCCGGGCGGCCAGCGCCGAGCGGATCACCTCGCTGTTGGCCAGGTTGTCTTCCACGTACAGCACATGGCGCGGCGCGTGCTCGCCCGTGCTGGCTGTTTTGTGGGCTGCCACACGGCTGGCGGCCACGGCCTTGGGCGGCATGGTCACGGCGGGGAGGGTGAGCACAAAGGTCGAGCCCTTGCCTTCTTCGCTGTGTACATCGAGCTGCCCACCCATGAGCACGGCCAGGTGCCGGCTGATGACCAGGCCGATGCCGGTGCCATCGGTCGGCCCCTGCTCGCGGCCTAGCCGGTTGAAGGGCTGGAACAGCTGCAGCAGCTGGGTCTCGCTCATGCCCAGGCCCGTGTCGCGCACCGTGATCAGCATGCCCGAGCTGCCGTCGGGTGCCTGCCCACGGGACACCGAAACCGACACCTCGCCGCCACGCTGGTTGAACTTGATGCTGTTGCTGAGCAGGTGAGACAGGATCTGGCGCAGGCGCGAGGCATCGGCCATCACGCCCCACTCGGAGGGTAGATCGTGCGGGACGAACAGATTCACGCCCTGCTTGTCGGCGTCTTCCTGGAAGAGCTTGCGGGCAATGGCCAGCTCATCGGCGATGCGCAGCGGCGTGGTCTGCAACTTGAGCGTGCCCATGTCGATGCGGGAGATGTCTAGCACGTCGTCGATCATGTCCAGCAGATGCCAGCCGGCCTGCTGGATCTGCTCTACGCGTTGGCGCTGTGCCGGTGCCAGCGGCTCGCGCTGGTCCAGCGACATCACCTGAGCGAAGCCCAGCACCGCATTGAGCGGCGTGCGCAATTCGTGGCTCATGCGCGAGAGGAAATCGCTCTTGGCCTGGTTGGCCACCTCGGCCGCCTCGCGCTGTTTGCGTGCCTCGTCCACGGCTGCTTCAATGCGCCGTGCATGGCCCGTCATCACCAGCAGCAAGGCGCCCAGGGATGCCGCCAAGGTGACGCCGCCCATGGCCAGCAGCCAGGAGGTGGCGCCCAGCCCGGTCACGGGGACGGGGCCGGCGTTCCACAGAACCAGCAGCCATTGGCGGTCGCCAAATTCGACGGGAATTTCCGCGTGGTGGCCGCCCGTCTGCTTCTTCACGTCGGCGGTGCAAGCGGCCGTGCCCCCCAGCACAGCCTGATCGGGTACGCTGGCGTCTTTCAGGCAGGCTTCCAGGTAGGCGGGGCGACCCTGCATCATGGCTGCCATGGCATCGTCCATGCGCAGGGCCATGAAGATGGCACCCAGATTGGCCTGGACGCGAGCCTGGGGGGTGAAGGGCTCGCCCTTGTACACAGGCTGGTACATGACCACGCCGGTCTGCTGGCCAGATTCCTGCACCAGCTTCATGCCACGGGTCACGACCACGCGGTCTTCGCGCCTGGCCTGTTCATAGGCTTCACGCGCAATGTCGATGGACAGCACGTTCAGGCCCAACGCCGTCTCATTGCCCACACGAGGCTCGACAAAGCGGATCACGGCCAGCTCGGGGCTGTTGGGCGGCAGACGCTTGTGGGTGTCGAACACCTTGAAGTTGCTCAGGCCCTCCTGCAGCTGGCGTGCTTCGAAGGCAGGGATGTCGGCGGCATAGATGCGCTCCTCCCAGCCGATGGCCTGGATCCCTTTGAGCGTGCCAAGCCAGTAGCGCGCGGCCTTGGCGAACTCCTCGCGCCTTACCTGCTCGGAGGCCTGGTAGAGCCCCAGCATCGCGGCCATGGCATCGCGGTAGCCGGTCAGGCGCAGCTTGACGGCGTTGGTCGTGGCTTGCGCATCGCGCTGGAACACGGCCTCTTCCCGCTCTACGTTCCATATCTGCACCTGGCGCACACCCAATGCCAGCAGCACGGTCAGCACCAGCAGGGGGATGCCCACCTGCTGACGTCGTGCGCGCCACAGCTCTATGGGCCGACCCACCAGGGTCAGCACCATGGGGGCGCCCATCAGCACGCCCAGGGTGTCGCCCATCCACCAGCTCAGGAAGACTTGCGGCGCGGCGTCATGAGGCAGCAGCCCGAACAAGGCACGCGCACCGACCGAGATCGACGCGCTGACCGCGCAGGCCACGGGCCCGGCCAGCAGCAGGAAGCGGCCGATCTGCCCCGGGTGCTCCAGCGTCAAAGGGTGGCGATCACGGGGCAGCGTCAGGCGCCAACCCACCCAGGCCTGCAGCGCGGCGCCGATGCCGCCGATGACAGCGATGCAGGCCATCAGCGGCCCAGGTACGGGTGGCTGGGTGCCCCAATTCGCGATGAGCACGACCGTGGCCGCACCCAGGCCGATCGGCAGCAGCATCCTTGGCCCCCATCCCATGATCAGCGCTAGCGCGACGCCCGCAGGCAGGTACAGCGGCGACACATACTCATTGGGCGCGGACAGCGACACGGCCAGCCACCCGGTCAGGGCGTAGCTCAACCAGGTGATGAGGCCCCTGATCCACAAGGTTTCCAGGGGGGCACGCAGGCTCATGGATACGATCCTTACAGCTCAAGGGTCGGTGGTGATCCGCACACCATAGCATTGGCGCGCGGCCCGTCGATGGGGGTATTGATGGTGGCCCCTGCAAGCAAGGGTCGCCAACCCCTAGACTTTGGCGCTTGCAGTATCCGTCCGTTGCAACAAGGCCACCCTCAATACCACCCTTCGCCCAGGAGAAAAACACATGGTCCGCATGCCCCGCTGGCTCGCTCCGTTCACCTTGAGCCTCATGACCCTGGCCGCCGCGCCCGGCGCCCGCGCCGAGGCGCCCCAGGTCCTCACCCAGGTCCCCGGCTACTACCGGCAGATGATCGGCGCCTTCGAGGTCACCGCGCTGTACGACGGCCAGATCAACCTCGACGCCAAGCTGCTCAAGCACACCTCGCCCGATCAGGTCCAAAAGCTCCTGGCGCGCATGTTCCGCACCAACCCCACGCCCACCGCCGTGATCGCCTTCCTGGTCAACACAGGCAACAAGCTGGTGTTGGTGGACACCGGCGCGGCCAAGGTCTTTGGCCCCACTCTGGGCCAGGTCCTGAGCAACATCAAGGCTGCCGGTTACGACCCTGCCCAGATCGACACGGTCCTGATCACCCACATGCACGGTGACCACGTGGGCGGGCTGCTGACGCCTGACGGGCAGGTGGCCTTCCCCAATGCCCAGGTCTACGCCGCCAAGGCCGATGCCGACTACTGGCTGAGCGCCGAGAATCTGGCCAAGGCCCCGGAAGGCATGAAGATGTTCTTCAAGGCCCCGCAGGACGCCACCGCGCCCTATATCAAGGCCGGCCATTTCAAGACTTTCGAGGGCGATGCCGAACTGCAACCCGGCATCAAGCCCGTGGACGAGCACGGCCACACGCCTGGTCACACGGGTTACCTGTTCGAGTCAAAGGGCCAGAAGCTGCTGGTCTGGGGTGATGTGGTCCACAACGCGGCGGTACAGTTCCCGCTGCCCAAGGTCACCATCGAGTTCGACACCGACCAGAGTCAGGCCCTGGCCGCCCGATTGAAGCTTTTTGCCTGGACAGCCAAGGACGCCCTGCCGGTGGCCGGCGCCCACCTGCCGTTCCCCGGCATCGGGCACGTGCGCGCCGACGGCAAGGGCAGCTACAGCTGGGTGCCCGTCGATTTCGCACCTGTGGACGCCAAGCCCGCCAAGTAAATCGCCGGATGAGCCAAGCCCCCCCGCCGTCAGGTTTGCGCGACACGGCGGGGGGTAAATATTCGTTTCGGCGCCGGAAATCGGTGTCAATCGCTGCAACTGGGCCCGAACCCAGTCCTTATTGCGCTGCGATCGGCCTCGCGCAGTCCTATACTGGCTGGTGAAATGGGCAGATTGGGCTGAGCAATCTGCATCGCTGTGGTTCGAAAAGGCAAATGGACGCCATGACATCGAAATTGAAGATCGCGGGCTGGGTTGCGCTGGGTGCGCTGGCCGGCGGCTTGACCACCATGCAATTCGGGGCCACGGCCCGCAGTTCGGTGGCCCCTTTGCCGCTCGAAGAAATGCAACAACTGGCGGCGGTATTCGGGATGATCAAAACCGATTACGTCGAACCGGTTGACGAAAAGAAACTCATCAGTGACGCCATCGGTGGCATGGTGTCTGGGCTGGATCCGCACTCGGTCTATTTCGACAAAACCACTTTCAAGGAATTCCGCGAAGGCACGACTGGCAAGTTCGTCGGCGTCGGTATCGAAATCGGCATGGAAGATGGCCTGGTCAAGGTGGTGTCGCCCATTGAAGGCTCGCCTGCTTTCCGCGCCGGCCTCAAGACAGGTGATCTGATCACCAAGATCGACGACACCTACGTCAAGGGTCTGACCATGGACCAGGCCGTCAAGCGCATGCGCGGCGAGCCCAATACCAAGGTCATCCTGCAGATCTTTCGCAAGTCCGAAAACCGCAGCTTCCCGGTCACCATCGTCCGCGAGGAGATCCGTGTCCAGAGCGTGCGCGCCAAGATGATCGAGCCGGGCTATGGCTGGGTGCGGATCACCCAGTTCCAGGACCGCACGGTCGAAGACTTCGCGGCCAAGGTCGAGAAGCTCTACAAGGACGACCCCAAGCTCAAGGGCCTGGTGCTCGATCTGCGCAATGACCCGGGTGGCTTGCTGGAAGGCGCCATTGCGGTGTCCTCCGCTTTCCTGCCCAAGGACGTGCCGGTGGTGTCCACCAATGGGCAGTTGCCCGAGTCCAAGGCCGTGTTCAAGGCCCGCCCTGAAGACTACTCGCGCCGTTTCGGTGCCGACCCGCTGGCTCGCCTGCCTGTGGCGCTCAAGACCGTGCCGCTGGTGGTGCTGGTCAACGAGGGCTCGGCTTCGGCCAGCGAGATCGTCTCGGGCGCCCTGCAAGACCACCATCGCGCCGTGATCATGGGCGGCCAGACCTTTGGCAAGGGCTCGGTGCAGACCGTGCGCCAGCTGACGGCCGATACCGCCTTGAAGATCACCACGGCCCGCTACTACACCCCGAGCGGTCGCTCGATCCAGGCCAAGGGCATCGTGCCGGATGTGATGGTCGATGAAAGCGCCGATGGCAACCTGTACTCCGCCCTGCGTGTGCGCGAAGCCGACCTGGAAAAGCACATCACCAGCGGCCAGGGCACCGAGGTGAAGGACGCGGCCCGCGAAAAGGCCCGTGAAGAAGCCATCAAGAAGCTCGAAGAGGCCAATGCCAAGAAGAACGAGGCGCCCAAGCCGCTGCCCGAGTTCGGCAGTGCCGATGACTTCCCGCTGCAACAGGCCATCAACAAGCTGCAAGGCAAGACGGTTTTGGTGTCCAAGACCATGACCGAGCGCAAGCCCGAGGACAGCAAGGCTCAGTAAGCCCGTGGATGACGACCAGCGCCTGCGCTACAGCCGCCACCTCCTGCTGGACGAGTGGTCGGAGCAAGCGCAGGACCAGCTGCTGGCCTCGCACGCCCTGGTGATCGGGGCAGGAGGGCTGGGCGCACCAGCCCTGATGTACCTGGCCTCGGCCGGTGTGGGGCGCATCACCGTGGTCGACCCGGACACGGTCGACGTCACCAATCTCCAGCGCCAGATCGCGCACACCACCGACCGCGTCGGTCAGCCCAAGGTCCTGTCGGCCTCGCTGGCATTGGCCCAGCTCAACCCGGGTGTGCGGGTGCATGCCATTGCGCAGTCGGCTGACGAAGCCCTGCTGCGCGAGTGGGTGCCCCAAGCCCAGGTGGTGCTTGATTGCACTGACCGCTTCGCCACGCGCCAGCTCATCAACCGCGTCTGCCGCCAGGCGGGCGTGCCACTGGT
This sequence comes from Burkholderiales bacterium, assembly GCA_003963115.1. Classification (GTDB taxonomy): domain Bacteria; phylum Pseudomonadota; class Gammaproteobacteria; order Burkholderiales; family Burkholderiaceae_C; genus Aquabacterium. The sequence continues at coordinate 4,052 of RXJQ01000001.1, read as the reverse complement.
GTCGGCGTCCGCCGTGCGCTTCGATGGGCAGATCAGTGTCTTCGACCCCCGTGATCCCGACTGCCCCTGCTACGCCTGCCTCTTCCCGCCCGATGCGCCGCCCGAAGAAACACGCTGCGCCATGCTCGGCGTGTTCGCGCCCGTGGTGGGCATGATGGGCGTGATGCAGGCTGGCGAGGCCATCAAGCTCTTGCTGCAATCGGCGCCGCAGTCTGCGTGGGCAGGCCATGAGAGCCTGGCAGGCCGCCTGCTGATGTTCGATGGCCGCACCTGGGCCTGGACCAAGCTGCGCGCCAGGCGCCAGGCCAACTGCCCTGTGTGTGGGCCCGGTGTGCGCTGACGCACTGCGGTGAAATCGCAACTCCCCCTCGTTGTCGGGCCTTTTTGAACGCACGTGGCATGGGCCCGGCGGCATACTGCATTCAGGTGCCGTCGATTTGCAGACGGTTGACCTTGGAGCAGGACCGTTTGCCATGAACAACCCCAAAGAGCTGCTTGAGCGCAACTTCCCCACAGCGGGTCAGGATGCCCGCAGCGTCAGCAAACCCTCGCTCTACGCCGGCCCCGACAGCAGCTACGACCTGGCCTTCACCGACCAGGAATTCCTGCTGCACCCTGATCTGCGTCCTGTGCGCATGCAGCTGGAGCTGCTCAAGCCCGAGATGATCCAGCGCGAAGAGGGGATCGAGTCCACCATCGTCGTTTTCGGCAGCGCGCGCATCCTGCCGGCCGAGGTCTCGCAGGCGCGGCTGCGCGAGGCCATGAACCTGCCGGACACGCCCGAGCGTGATCAGGCCGTGCGTGCGGCCCAGCGCCAGGTCGACATGTCCCGCTACTACGAAGAGGCCAGGGCCTTTTCCAGCATGGTTTCCGAGAACTCGGCCAAGCTGCAGAACCCGATCTACGTGGTCACGGGTGGCGGCCCTGGCGTGATGGAGGCGGGCAACCGCGGCGCCTTCGAAGTCGGCAGCAAGAGCATCGGCCTGAACATCGTGCTGCCGCATGAGCAGGAGCCCAACCCCTACATCACGCCGCGCCTGTGCTTCCAGTTCCACTACTTCGCACTGCGCAAGATGCACTTCCTGATGCGCTCCGTGGCGCTGGTGTGCTTCCCGGGTGGCTTCGGCACGCTCGATGAACTCTTCGAGACCCTGACCCTGATCCAGACCGGCAAGTGCCGCAAGCGCCCCATCTTGCTGTTCGGGCGCGACTTCTGGACCAAGCTGATCAACTTCGATCACCTGGTTGATACCGGCATGATCAGCCCGGAAGACCTGCGGCTCTTCCATTACGTCGAGACGGCAGACGAGGCCTGGGCGACCCTGCAGGAGGTCTATGGCCTGGGCCAGCCCGATGACGACCGCGCCTGCGGCTGGTGAGCAGGAGGGCGCCTGGCGATGAGCACCGACCCGCAGGAGCCGATCACCACCGTGCGCTTCATTGGCGCGCCAACGGACATCGGTGCCAGCATGCGCGGTGCCTCGCTGGGCCCTGAAGCCCTGCGTGTGGCGGGCCTGCCGGAGGCCTTGCTGCGCCTGGGTCTGCAGGTGCTCGATGCGGGCAATGTGCAGGGCCCACCCAATCCCTGGCTGCCACCGCTTGACGGCCATCGCCATCTGCCTGAGGCCCTGGCCTGGAACCAGGCCGTGTTCGACGCGGTGACCCAGGCACTGGATGCGGGCGATGTGCCCGTGCTGCTGGGGGGCGACCACAGCCTGGCCATCGGGTCCATCGGCGCCGTGGCGGCGCATTGCCGCACGCGCGGGCAGCGTCTGCGCGTGATCTGGCTCGATGCCCACGCCGATTTCAACACCAGCGACATCACGCCCAGCGGCAATATCCATGGCATGCCTGTGGCGGTGCTGTGCGGCCATGGCCCGGCAAGCCTGCTGCGCCTGGCCGGCCATTGGGGCGATGGTGTCGATGCCGGCCCACCCGCCTTGTCACCCGAAGACCTGCGCCTGATCGGTGTGCGCAGCGTCGACCCGCTGGAGCGCCGCTTCGTGCATGCGCAGGGGCTGGAGGTCTTCGACATGCGCCACCTCGACGAGCACGGCATGCGTGCGGCCATGCAGCAGGCGCTCATGGGTGTGGACGAGCACACGCACCTGCACCTGAGCTTCGACGTGGATTTCCTGGACCCGGACATCGCGCCGGGCGTGGGCACGGCGGTGCGCGGCGGGCCGTCCTACCGCGAGGCCCAGCTGTGCATGGAGATGATCGCTGACACAGGCCGGCTGGCATCGCTGGATCTGGTCGAACTCAACCCCGCGCGCGACATCCAGAACCGCACGGCCGAACTCGTTGTCGACCTGGTCGAGAGCCTGTTTGGCAAATCCACCTTGATGCGCTGGCGGCCCTGATGAACCAGATGCATGCGACATGCGCCCTTGCCATCAAGCAGTGCGCGCGTTAAAAAAGTCCGTCACGTCCTCAATTTCTGGCCAATAAGGCCGATAAAGGGCCATGAACAACCCCGCTGAAAAGACAGCCCTGGTCCTGACTGGTGGTGGCGCTCGCGCCGCCTACCAGGTCGGCGTGCTGCAAGCGCTGCAACTGATCCGCCGCGAAAGTGGCGAAGGTCGGCGGGGCAACCCTTTCCAGATCATCAGCGGGACCTCGGCTGGCGCCATCAATGGCCTGGCGCTGGCCTGTCAGGCCGACCACTATGACCTGGCCGTGCGCGCCATGGTCGAGGTCTGGCGCGATTTCCGCTCCGAACAGGTCTACCGCTCGGACTCCCTGGGCGTGATCCGCTCGGGCGCCCAATGGCTGACGCTGTTCTCGCTGGGCTGGGCCGTGGCGCGCTGGCGCAGGGCGCGTCCCCGCTCGCTGCTGGACAACGAGCCGCTGCGCGAATTCCTGCCCTCGCTCTTCAACGTCGACCGCCTGCCGCAGTTGATGGCCGAAGGGCATCTCGATGCCGTGGCGATCTCGGCGTCCAGCTACACCACGGGCGAGCACGTCACCTTCTACGACAGCGCCAAACCCATCGAACCCTGGGCGCGTTCGCAGCGCATGAGCGTGCGCGATCACCTGGGCCTGGATCACCTGCTGGCGTCTTCGGCCATTCCCTTTGTGTTCCCGGCAATCAAGCTGAGCATCGACGGCCGCCCGCACTACCTGGGCGACGGCTCCATGCGCCAGGCCGCGCCCATCTCGCCGGCCATCCACCTGGGCGCCGACCGCATCCTGGTGATCGGGGCGGGGCGCCTGCACGAGCCGCCGGCACCGCGTGAGGCCGTGGTCGAGTACCCGAACCTGGCGCAGATCGCCGGTCACGCCATGTCCAGCATCTTCCTGGACGCGCTGGCCGTGGACATCGAGCGCATGCAGCGCATCAACAAGACCCTGGCCCTGCTGCCCCCGGAGGCGCGCGCGCAGTCGGCCCTGCGCCCGGTGGACATCCTGGTGATCGCGCCCAGCCAGCGCATCGATGACATCGCCGCGCGCCACCTCTGGGCGCTGCCGCCCGCCGTGCGCGCGATGCTGCGCGCTGTGGGCGTGTACGGACGCGGCAAGACGGCGCGCGGCTCGGCCCTGGCCAGTTACCTGCTGTTCGAGTCCTCGTTCACACGAGAGCTCATCCACCTGGGGTTCACCGACGCCCTGGCCAAACGCGAGGAGGTGCTGAACTTCTTCGGATGGGGGCAGGCGGCACAGGGTGACGCGGGGCAGTCTCGCGGGGCATCCGCCTCAGCATCGGCATCAGCGGGCGCCACCGGCCGGGGGCTGTACGACGCCACGTTTCCGGTGCCGAGCCACCAGTCCCAGCTGGCATCGCAGGTCGTTGGCCCCGAACGGCCCTTTACATCCATGAGAGACCGTGCTAAAGTGGAGAGCTTCGCTTTGTAAATCCGTGATGGTTTGAGGCGAAGACAAGCTCTTTTCTTTGAAAGGTCTCAACATGTACGCGGTCATAAAAACCGGTGGCAAGCAATACAAGGTTGCTGCTGGCGAAAAAATTAAAGTAGAACAGATTGCTGCGGACGTTGGCCAAGAGATCGTGATCGACCAGGTTCTGGCAGTCGGCTCCGGCGCAGAACTGAAGG
>RXJQ01000013.1 GCA_003963115.1 Burkholderiales bacterium | reverse complement strand
AACTGCCAACCGTTCAAATGGACTGCTACCGCTGATTCGATCCTGGAGAAGCTACACCGACTTTGCTCACGTATCAGCGGGACGGGACACTAGTTGGTGGGAATACCCACAATCAAGGCCACCTCGTCTTCGCCATCCCTCCTTTGGCCACCTTTTCAAGGATCCGACCATGAACACAGACGCACGCAAGCTCTTTCAGCCAACCCGCATCGGTGACATTGCCGTCGCCAACCGCGTGGTCATGGCGCCCCTCACCCGCAGCCGCGCCGATGAAGCACATGGCGACATCCCGGGCAGCGCCATCAACGTCGAGTACTACCGCCAACGCAGCAACGCCGGCCTGATCATCAGCGAAGGCACCCAGGTTTCGCCTGTGGGCAAGGGCTATATGGCCACGCCTGGCATCTACTCGGACGAGCAGGTCGAAGGCTGGAAGCACATCACCCAGGCCGTGCACGAAGCAGGCTCCAAGATCGTCGCGCAGATCTGGCATGTGGGTCGCGTCACGCACCCGGCCCTCACGGGCGGCGCCCAGCCCGTCGCACCGTCGGCCATTGCACCCCGCGTGCAGGCCTACACGCACCAAGGCAAGGTCGATGCCCCTGTGCCCCATGCGCTGAGCCATGTGGAGATCGCCCAGATCGTGGCCGAATACCGCCAAGGCGCGGTCAATGCCATTCGCGCCGGCTTTGATGGTGTCGAGATCCACGGCGCCAATGGCTACCTGATCGACCAGTTCCTGCGTGACGGCGCCAACCAGCGTACCGATGCCTACGGTGGCACCGTCGAGAACCGCAGCCGCTTTGCGCTGGAAGTGGTCGACGCGGTCATCGCCGAGATCGGTGCGGGACGCGTGGGCATCCGCCTCTCGCCCGTGACCCCGGCCAATGACCTGTCAGACAGCAACCCGCAAGCGGTGTTTGGCCACCTCGTCCAGGAGCTCGACAAGCGCGGCATCGCCTTCATCCACTTCATCGAAGGCGCCACGGGTGGTCCGCGCGACGTGCCCGGATTCGACTTTGCCTGGGCCCGCGCCCATTTCCATGGCACGTACATCGCCAACAACGGCTACACACGCGAGATGGCCCTTGAGGCGGTTGAATCGGGCAGGGCCGATGCGGTGGCGTTCGGGCGGCTCTTCATCGCCAACCCCGACCTGGTGATCCGGCTGCAGCGCGGTGCCCCCTTGAACACGCCCAATCCACAGACCTTCTACACACCAGGCCCGGCAGGCTATATCGACTACCCGAGCCTGGAGGATGCCCGCGATCAGGCCGTGGCCGTCGCGTGAGCGTCAGCTCCAGTCGTCATCGACCGAGCCCGACGCTGCGCCAGCGCCGTCATCCCATGAGCCTGCATCGTTGACACCGAAGTCCTGGCCGCCCATGTCGTAGCGGGCGGGCGGCGCATCGATGGTACCGATGTTGGGATCGATGAGGTCGTGGTTGCTGCGGTAGGGCTGATCAGGGTGGTCGCCATCGAAGATCTTGTGCATCAAGGCTTCACCGGCGACCATGCCCATGCCCACGGCCGCACCGGTAGCCAGCCCACCGAGCATGCTGGAACCCAGCCCCGATGAGGCACCGGGCGCGCCGCCGCCATAGACCGGGCCACCATAGCCTGCCGGACTCAGCCCACCGCCCACCGTGCCGTTGCTCGGCGCGCCATAGGGCGAGGCCGCGGTCCGTGACCGGAAGAACATGAACATCGCGGCCAGCAGCGCCAGGCCGCCCAGCATCAGGCCCCAAGGGAAGGCATGGCCTTGAGCAGGCAGCGCATCACGGCTGTCATGCAGGCTGCTGCCCGAGAAACTGCTGGTGGACGCCGGCCGCAATTGCGCCTTCAACTCATTGACGGCACCAGGCTTGGCAAACGCGAGCTGCGGATCCAGCCGCTCGGCCGTGGCCAGTTCCGAACGGGCCTTGCCCACATCGCCTTGCCTGGCCAGGATCTCGGCCTCCACGAAGTGCGCCTTGGCACTGTTGGGATGATCCTTCAGGACCTGGTCCATCATCTGTTGGGCCTCTACCAGGCGACCAGCCTCGGCAGCCTGGTAGACCTGATGCAGGCTCGGGTCTGCGGCCTGCGCGGCCAGGCACAAGAGAGCGCCGGCCAGAAATGCGGTAGTACGGGTCAATCGAGACATGGCTTTCACACGCTCCTTTGGCCTGTTAGATGGTTCGGCCCATTGAAAGTTCAAGCGGTGGGCATGTGAAAAAAGGTGAAGTTGCCTTACGCGATCTTCACCATCTGGATGGCATCGAAAGGGCAGGTGAGGGCACACAGCGCGCAGCCCGTGCAGCCCGGCTCGTCATGCAGCACCGAGCGCTTGCGTCCCATGCCGTTGGGGCCTTCGGCCTCCAGCCACAGCACCTTGGGCTCACAGACCACGATGCAGCGGCCGCAGCCGGTACAACGGTCGGGGTCGATGACGGGCAGGGCCTTACGCGGTTTGTGTTGGCTCATCGCCCGCTCAATCACGTGCCTGATAAGGACAATAGCCCGGCCTGGGCCCCACTTGAGGGTGCTTGCGGCAGGTGCTGGGCCGCTTGTCGTACACGGTGCAGCGGCGCGTCTTGGCATCCAGAAACTGGCAGTCGCCACTGGCTCGGCGGGCCAGCGTGAAGATCTCGTGCTTGAAGTTGAAGTGGTCGATCAGGCCGGCCTTGCTCAGGCGCTTGGCGATCTGCTTGGGCGCCTCGTGCTCGGCCTCGAAAGGGTCCACCAACTCCAGCCTCACCAGATCGGGCAGGCGCACCTCCACGGGCATCGTGCAGCAATGGGCCACACAGCGTTCACACATGTTGCTGCGGTAGCGGGACCAGGTTTCGGGCCGGTCCACATCGACAAGATAAAGAGACTGTTTCACTGCGCAGGCACGGGCATTGTCGGAATTCGCGCATGATCGTACCTGCAACAGCGGCGCACCGCCCACGGTGCCCACCATCCAATGCGGGAGAAATCACATGACTGCCTCAACCGTTCCTGGGCCTGACGGACAAGCGCGATGCCGCTGGTGCGCCGCCGCGCCCGAGTTCTTCGCCTACCACGACAAGGAGTGGGGCTTCCCCGTCAGCGACGACCAACGCCTGTTTGAAAAGCTCTGCCTGGAGAGCTTCCAGTCCGGCCTGAGCTGGCGCACCATTCTGGCCAAGCGCGAGAACTTCCGCGCGGCCTTCCATGGCTTCGACTTCAACGAGGTTGCGCGCTTCAAGCCGCGCGACGTCGAGCGCCTGCTGCAAGACCCAGGCATCGTGCGGCACCGAGGCAAGATCGAAGCCACCATCAACAACGCCCAGCGCGCGCAGGAGATGGTGCAGCGCGACGGCTCGCTGGCCGCCTACATCTGGCGCTTCGAGCCGGAGGCCGCACAACTGGCTGCACCGCAAAGTGCCTCCAGCACGGCCGTGTCGGTCACCTTGTCCAAGGAGCTCAAGAAGCTGGGCTGGCAGTTCGTCGGCCCCACCACGGTCTACGCCTTCATGCAGGCCATGGGGTTGATCAACGACCATGCCGAGGACTGCGTGATCCGCGCGAAGGTGGCGCAGGCGCGCAAGCGGTTCAAGAAGCCTTGAGCCCGGCGGCGCCTTGCGCGCATCGCCATGCTCTGCAATGATCAACCCAAGGGCTTCATGTGCCCATCAAATGGGGGATATTCAAGGTGGCAGACAGGCGCAATTTCCAACAACACCTGGACCCGGCCATCGGGCCCAAACGCATCCTCTCACTCGATGGAGGCGGCCTCAGGGGCGTGGTCACCCTTGGCATCCTGCGCGAAATTGAAAGCACCCTGCGCCAACGTCATGGCGATGACCCCAGCTTTCGGCTCAGCGACTATTTCGACTTGATTGCCGGCACCTCGACGGGGGCCATCATCGCCGGCGGGCTGTCCCTGGGCATGACGGTGGACGAGGTTCACGGCCACTACATGCGGCTAGGCAAGTACGTGTTCAAGCGCAGCCTGCTGCGATGGGGTGCATTGCGATCCAAGTACCCCGCCGACAAAGTGCGAGAAGCCCTGATGGGCGTGTTTGGCGACCGCCGCCTGGACAGCCTGGACTTTTGCACCGGTTTGCTGGTGGTCTCCAAGCGCCTCGACACCGGCAGCACCTGGCCCCTGACCAACAACCCCAACGCGCGCTATTTCAAACGGGGCACCCAGGCCAAGACCATCGCCAACGGCGAGTACCCGCTGTGGCAGGTGGTGCGGGCCAGCACGGCGGCCCCCTACTTCTTCGATCCCGAGACCATCCGCATCGGGCGGGGCAGCCAGGGCGCCAAACCTGTGGATGGGGATTTCGTCGATGGCGGTGTCAGCCCGCACAACAACCCCGCGCTGCAGGCCCTGATGAGCACCACCATGCCGGGCTACCGTTTCGGCTGGGCCACCGGTGAAGACCAGTTGCTGGTGGTGTCGGTAGGCACAGGCAAGGCCAATGCCGAAGTGGGCCACGCCAATCTGCTTGAAGGCAAGCCGGCCATCCATGCCGTGCTCTCGCTCAAGGCCTTAATGGAAGATTGCGCCGATCATGTGGAGACCATGATGCAATGGCTTTCCAACAGCCCGACCGCCCGTGAGATCGACCGGGAAATTGGCACCGCCGCCCCGCCCCTGGGCGGTAAAGCCATGTGCAGCTACCTGCGCTACAACGTGCTGTTTCACAGCGATTGGTTCTCGGAGCAGCTGGGGGAGAAAATCAGCGCGACAACCCTGGCCAAGCTGGAAGCCATGGACAAGCCCGACAACATCCCCGAACTGGACCGCATTGGCCAGCTGGCCGGTCGCAAGCTGGTGAAGGCTGCCCATTTCACGCCCACCTTTGATCTCTGAGCCGATGCCTGTCCATCCTCATGCTTTCGTCGCGATGCCTTATGGGCGCAAGCCTGGCCCGGATGGCCTGGAGGTCGACTTCAACCGCGTCTACAAGGAGCTCATCGTGCCTGCGGTGGAGGCCGCTGGCTTCAGTGTGTTTCGCGCTGATCAGGAGCAAGCCTCGGGCAGCATCCTCAGTGACATGTTCCAGGAGCTGCTGATCGCAGACCTGGTGATCGCCGACCTCACCATCCCCAACCCCAACGTCTGGTATGAGATCGGGGTGCGCCATGCCTTGCGGGCCAGGGGCACGGTGCTGATCTTCGGTGGCAAGGCACCCAGCGCCTTTGACCTGTACACCGAACGCAAGCTGCGCTATGGCTTGTCCGGAGATGGCCCTGACCCATCGACCTTGCAAGTCGACATCCAGAACCTGACCTCGGCCATCCGGGCCACCATCTCCAACTGGAGCGAGCACAAGAGCAGCCCCGTTTACCACCACCTGCCTCATCTGCAGGAGCCCGACTGGAAGACGCTCAGGCTGGGCGAGGTCAAGGCCTTCTGGCAACGTCACGAGGCCTGGCAAAAGCGGCTGGATCTGGCTCGCGCGAGTGGCCACCTGGGTGATCTGCTGGTCCTGGCGGACGAGGGGCCCGTCGCGGCCTTTCGGGCCGAAGCCTGGATCTGCGCTGGCAAGGCCTTGCGCCGCAGTGCGCAGTTCGCGCTGGCACAGACCTATCTGGAGAAGGGCCTGGTCATCGAGCCGGACCGGCTCGACGCCCAACGCGAACTGGGCATCTGCCTGCAACGCCTGGCCCAGGCTGGTGCGCCAGGGCACTCCGTCCAGCGAGCGCGGCAGCACTACGAATCCCTGCTTGAAATCCATCCCAGAGACAGCGAGACCTGGGCCTTGCTCGGCCGACTGGACAAGGACGTCTGGGTCGCCAGCTGGCGACGCGCCGACAGCGACCAAGCCACCATGCGGGCGGACGCCGCCTACGCAGAGCCTTTGCTCAAGGCGGCACTGGACAACTACGAGCGCGCCTTCCGTGCCCACCCTGCGCACTATTACTCAGGCATCAATGCGCTGACCTTGTCTCACCTGGCCCACCATCTGAACCTGGCCATCGGCTCGCAGCACGTGCGCGATGTCATGGCCGGTGCGGTGCGCTTTGCCGCCGATAACGAGGCCGACAAGGGCCAGCGCTATTGGGCTGAGGTCACCCAGGGCGATCTGGAGGTGCTCATCGGCACCCCGACAGACGTGAGCCGTGCCTACAGGCAGGCGGTCTCGCTGCCCGATGTGGACTGGTTCTCGCTGAACGCCTCCCGCGACCAGTTGCTGATGCTGCGTAACCTGGGCTTCAGACCTGAAGCGGTCTCCGCTGGATTGGCGGTCTTTGACCACAAGCTCAAGGCCCTTGCTCGCCCCCAAGATGGCTGGCAGCCGAGACAAGTGCTGCTGTTCAGTGGCCACATGATGGACACGCCCACACGCCCCACGCCACGCTTTCCCCAGCAGGGCGAACCCCTTGCTCGGCCGGCCATTGAAGATGCCCTGGATCAGCTCGGTGCGGGCCCGGACGATCTGGCACTCTGCCAGGCCGCAGCCGGCGGCGATCTGCTCTTTCTGGAAGCCTGCCGGCAACGCGGCGTCCGCTGCGAGGTGCTGCTGCCTTTTGAGGAGCCCGTGTTCATCGAGCGCTCGGTGATGCCCTCCATCGATGGGCCGGCGTGGCGAGACCGCTTCTACGATGCCCTCCGTGCACCAGGCACCACGGTGCGCGTCATGCCTCAGGAGCTGGGCCCGCTGCCCGATGGCATCGACCCTTTTGAGCGCTGCAATCTGTGGTTGCTCTACAGGGCCCTGGCAAGGGGCGTGGGCAAGGTTCGCATGGTCACGCTGTGGAACGGCGGCGGTGGCGACGGCCCCGGCGGCACGGCCCACATGGTCGGCGAGGTGAAGCGCCACACGGGGCAAGTCATCTGGCTGGACACGCGCGAGTTGTTCAAGGCGCTGTAAGCCCTCGGAAGGAATCGGGCCTCGTCGTCAAGCCTTGGCTATTGACGGCGTGACCAGCTCGTCCATGCCTACTGTTACCAGATGGCCCCTGAAGGTGCCATAGGCCAGCGTCGCACCACGCCACAGCATGGCGGTGGGCGTGGCCACCACAGGCCAGCGGTCCACCAATGCATAGGTGGAGTCGATGCTCGGTTGCCACAGGGCCAGACGCTCCCCGGTGGTCGTCAGCACGGTCTCGCCATCGGGTGCAAACGCCGCATAGCGTAGCCCTCTTGAACGCGATTGCGCATCGCCTTCCTGGATCAGTCCTTCAGGCCTGCCATCGATATGGTGCAGTTCAATTTGCCCGCGTCGATTGGCTGAAAGTAATCGGCGGCCATCCACATTGAACTCCAAGGAAATGATGCCGCTTGTGTCGTTCTGCCACGTCAGGACACGATTCGAGCCCAGTTGCCACAAGCTAGCCGAGCCATCCCCCGCACCTGAGGCAATGTACTGACCATCCGGACTGAAGGCCACACGGCCGACACCGGCCTGATGCGACTCCCTCACCCTCATGACCTGCCCATCGAAGTTCCACAACCTGAGCATGCCGTTGCCCGCCGCAGTCAACACAGTCTCTTCTAGCGGGTGGAACAGAACCCGGTTCACGGGAGCCTTGAGTTGATCCATGACAGTCACCAACTCCAAAGCCTGATTGACGCAGCGCAAGAGACAAGCCGTGCCATCAAAAGAACCCGTCAGCACAAACTGGCCATCCGGGCTGAACGCCACGCTGCTGACCTCTGCCTGGTGTCGATCAAATGTCGACAGCAGCCGTCCTTCTTGCGTTGACCAGAGCATGACTTTGTGATCATCAGACGCACTGAGCAGGTATTGCCCATCCGGACTGAAGGTCGCATAGACCACGGGTGCTTCGTGCCCCGTGTATGTCATGGTCGGTGTCCACATGAAAGGCGGCTTGTCGGGATCTTGCGAGAGCGACGGACGCCACAGCTTGATCGTGCGATCACGCGAGGTGCTCACCATCATGGTCTCGTCCAGATCGGATTGCAGGCTCAGGATACGGCCCTGGTGCGCTTCGTGCACTTGCTGCTGCATGCGCCGCCAGCGAAGGGGGCGTGTACTTGGATCTGGCGTTGACGGGGGCAGTTCGCTTGCGAATGGGTCGGCCAAGGGAGACGCTGAATCAGCCTCGACTGCTGACGGTGGCGAAGAGGCCGCCTGCGAGTCTGCCGAGGTCGCGGGCTCCGGTGCGATAGGTGCAGGTGCCTGCTCAGCCACCTCAACCGAGGTGATCTTCAACAGCAGCGCATCCGCATAGGCCTTGATCAACTTGTGGTTGGCCACATCGATGCCCACCAGCCACTCGAAGGGCAGTCCCGCCAGGCCAGATGTCTTGTCGAAGGCTTCGCCTTGCCACCCCAGCCACACACGCTGCAGCGCGAGCGCCTTGCGCCACGCGGTCAGAGGCGCTTCATCTTGGCTGAGCAGCAAGACGGTGTCACCCGCCTGAGCCAGGCTTTGCACCGCACGCAGCATGAGATCCGGCGTGGGATACAGCTCTCGCAAGGGCAGGCTGTCCCACCGGTCGGCGGGCGGCAGGGTACGCAGCCAATCTTGCAAGCCAACCAGCACCTTGGGGAACAAGGCCCGCAAGCGGCCCTGCTGCCAGGCCGTGGTCAGGTGCTCGCCGGTCAAGCGCATGCCCGGTGGCGCCACCACGGTCACCGGGCCTCGGCCTGGGCCCCACCAGCCACGGGCCACACGGTGCATCAAGGTAACCCGGCCGGGCAGGTCGTACCGGTAGCCCAATGGCGCCTCGGTCAGCTCGCTTCGCCACCCCCGGGCTTTGCGCCCTTTGACATCGCCATCCAGCAGCACGATCCACAAGCCTGGTGATGGCCCCTTGGGACGCGGCCAGAGACGGTGCACGGTGCTGTGGGCCAGGCCCATGAGCAAGATCACCACGACGCCAAAGCCCACGATGAGTGCGGCATACCCTGAGGTCATCGTCGACACCAGGGCCAGCACAAACAGATACAAGGCAGCACCGCCCAGGAAATGGCGATAGGCCCGGATGGCCTGGCTGTTGCGCCGTCCAGCCCATTGCTTGCGGATGGCTCTGGCGGGCTGCACACGCCGCCAGGCAAGTAAGACCAGAATCAGCCCCAGCATCACCAGCAAGGCCACGACAGGCCCCAGCCTGGCCATGCTCGTGCCTTGCAGCGAAGTCCCCAGCCAGACCTGGATTCCTCGGCCCGCCGAGATACTGACTGGCACGCCCACCACCAACACGCTGCCTCGAAAGAAGCTGTCCATGGCCAGATGAGGTTTAGCGCGACGAATGGTCAGGTCCGCGCCGTATTGAGAGAAGGCTCGAACACGTTGCCACCACCAGGTACGGCTCATACCGACATATGCAGGCTTATCACGCAGCCAAGCCCTCATGTACCCAAGCAGACTGTCGTTGCAGGCAGAAGCCTCCATGGCCAACCAGGCTACGCCACGCAACAACCACAGCCCCCCCAATGGCGCGATCACGTAGAACAGGAACAGCCAGACATACAAGGCCCCCTCGTATTTGTCGGACATTGCCATGCCCATCAACCAGATCGGCAAGCAGGCGACCATCAGGGCCAATAGCCAGGCGGCCAGACTCTTTCGCCACGAGACGAGTGGCTGACTCATGCCATCTCCTGATCGCGTTGGCTGTCCAGATCGCGTTGGGCATTGATCAAGCGGACATGCAGCAAGACCAGAACCAGTGCGGCACCAAAGCCTGCGAGCTGCAATTGGCTCCAGCGCTGCAATTGTTGCCAGCACCAGCTCATCAGGCTGACCACCTCATCGAGCTTGTTGATGTCGGCAGGTGGCGCCCAGACGAGGTAGGTCGCACCAGGGGACAAGCGTTGTGCGGTGTCAAACACAGTTGCGAGCTGCATTGACGACTTGGGTAAAGACACGGAGGACGGGTTGCCGCGTCGCTCGCTGGTGGACACCGCCAAATGCGTGCCACTGGGGTTCCAAGCAATGGCCGTGACCTCACCTCGAACTTGAACGGGAACACCCAACAGGCTCATGTCCTCGCTGCGCCAGATCCTCACCGTTCCGTCATTCATCACGGTCACCAACCGTGTGTTATCCGGGCTGAAAGACACCCATCGCGCCGCTTGCTCGAGGGCCAACGGCTTACCCAGCTCGCGTCCCGATTCAGTGTCAAAGATCTGAATCGTACCCGCCGCATCGGCGCTGACCAACCGCTTGCCATCCAGGCTGAAGGCCATGTCGACAACGTCCTTGAGGTGCAACACCAGATGGCCTATGTCCATGTTCCATAAAAATGCAGCGCGGTCGTAGCGCAGCGCCACATACCGGCCATCGCGACTGATCCCACTGTATTTGGGCCAGGCACTCTGCCCTAGCGCCTTTCTGAGGCTCAGTGTTTGTCGCCGCCCTGACCCCAAATCCCACGCGCTCAATTCAGGCTCAAGACCGGTGCCCAAGGCCAGGTAAACCACATGCCCGCCATCACCACTGAGCATCAACTCATTTGGTTGATACGCGATCTCGGTCAGTGATGCCAGCAGCGCACCTGTCCGCGTGCGCCATACATTGATGCGCGGCTTACCGCCTTGATCAATGGTGGCTGCAAACAAAGCCCCATCAGAAGACACATCCGCTGCACGCCACCCTGTTGTTGACGTCGACGGATCAGCCGGCGCAATTCGGCGAATCAGTCTGCCATCAGACACGTCCCAAACGTTGATGCCTTGATTGTCCTCCTCGATCGCCAACACGGTGTTGGCATCTTCGCCAAAGAATGCATAAACGACGCCATTTGGCTGGGTCTGGCGAGCCAACACCGTACCGGATGCAACATCCCATACCTGAAAGGTGCGTTCATTCCATGTCACCACGCGCCGCCCATCCGGGCTAAAGCCGCCAAGCTGGGGGCTGCCGCCCCACATCGTGACTGGGGCCATCGGCTTCGCGCTCAACCGGTGCACAAGGTTCCCCGCTGAGGCCAGCAGCGTCAGGCCATCCGGGCTGAAGGCCAGGGCCGTTACCGGGTTCCGTTGAGCAAGCGTGGTGACCAGCAAAGGTGCCCCGCTCCGCACATCCCACTCATAGACACGGCCATCTTGGTCCCCGGCCACAAGCAGATGGCCATCGTGAGAAAAGGCCAACTTGGCCACGAGCTCTCGATCCTTATCGCTTTGCATCTTGAATGTCCGCAGGGGCTCGCCAAGCTTTTGGGCATCCCACAGCCTCACCGCCTGGTCACGGCCGGCCGATGCGATGCTGCGCCCGTCCGGGCTCAAGGCCACGCATGTGACCCCGCCTGGATGAGCACCAGGGCGCACGCCCAGTGTGCGGCCGGACGCGACATCCCACCACCGCAAGCTGCCATCCAGGCTGCCCGAGATCACGCGTTTGCCATCTACGCTGAAAGACACCGCTGCCACGGCACTGTCATGTCCTGTCCAGGGATCGCCCACGGCCCGGGCAGCACGCACATCCCACAAACGCACCCTCATATCCCCACCTCCGGAAACAAGGTAGCGACCATCTGGACTGAACGCCTGGCTGCTTACGCTATAGGCTTGTCCATCCAAAAGTTGGCCAATGACCTGGCCGGTCTGCGCATCCCACAGACGCTCCGTGTGGTCACCAACACTCCCCGAAGCGATGTAGCGACCATCGGGGCTATAGGTCAGGACATCCACGGGCAAGGCGTGACCGCGCAAGGGAGGCGTCAACTCTTGACCGCTTTGGAGATCAAACCGCCTCAAGCTCGATGACGAGTTGTCGCCCCTGACCATCTGCCGCCCATCCGGGCTGAAAGCAGCAACCACCCTACCGCCCCCTCCCTGCGCCAACGGCAGCCACAAGGTTGCACTCACCTGCTGATGCAACACCCGCTCAAACAAGACCGTGCGCGCGCCTGTTGGCCAATCCTGCGGCGCGAACACAGCCAAGACAGCCAGGCCCGCCACCCCCACCGTGCAGGCCACCACAGCCCACCCCCTGGCCAAGCGACTCGGCCCTTCGCCACTCACCCCCTGGCGCAACCACAACCTGGCCCAGGCCGCCCGCCAACGCTGCGCCCAGCTTGGGCGGGGCATCACACCCGGCAACCACCGCTGCCAGCCACCCGGGATGCTCAAGGCCAGCCGGCTGGCCGACTGCTCCTCGCGCACGAAGCCGATGAACAAGGCATACGCGGGCTCGGCCTGCTCCGGCGACAGGCGGCGATCCGGCCGGGGCAGGCCGCTGGCCAGGGCCTCGTCCACTGCAGGGGACTCAAACCCCAGCGAGACTTCGCCATGGCTGCCATCGGGCTTGGAGGCCGCGCTCGCGTTCACCAGTGGTTGCCCCAGCGCTCCGCGCACCACCTCGCGCAACTCGTCCTGGATCGATTCGGGCAGCCTCGTCAAAAGGGCCAGCCTCAACCAGGCCGGCATCTGCGACTCGTCGCGCAACCAGGGCAGGCGCACCATCAGGCGCCAGTTGCGGGCCATGTGATAGCGGATGCGTTCTTCACTGGCACCACAGCGCAGGAAGTATTGCTCGCCCAGCAGCAGGGCCAGGCGGCGATGCAGCAATGGTGGCACCGCACAGGCACACAACCAGTAGAAGCCGTTTTCGCCCAGATAGGTCTGGAGCTGCGTCACCAGTTGCGACACGATGGCCCCCACCTTGGCCGGGTCGGCACTCAGGTCGGTGTCCGGTGCATCGCCCACGAAACGCGAGGCATGTGTCTTCAACAGGCGAGGGTAGAACTGTGGCTCGGCCAAGGGCACGGGTGGCAGCTCGTCCGGTGACTGCCCCTTGGGTAGCCATTCGCTCCAGACCCGCAGGGCATTGTCCTCAAAGGGCAGCACCAGCATGCCGCCATCAGCACCCTGCTGGCGCTCCAATGCGTCGACCTGCACCGGACGCCAATCACGCGGCTCTTCCGGTGTGAACAGGGCCCGCTGTGCCCAGCGCGTGAGCTGGGCCGCGTGGACCCATGCATGCGGCTCGCCTTCGCGGCTGACCAGCTCTCCCATTCGGGCGATGACGATCAGGCGTTGTCCAGCAGGCGGCGAGGGCAGGGCCTGCAGGGGAAGGCGTCGCCCCAATCCCCCGACTTCCTGCGCTTGCCAGCTTCGATCTGCCGCCTGCGCAAAGCGGAAGATGTCCACCTGCACATCCAGTGCGCGCAGGCGCTGGGCCCACAGCACACCCAGATCCTCGTCCTCCTGGGCATGCACCAGCACCATGTAGGACGGCCTCAAGCGTGCAAACAGATAGCGCACCGTAGGCCAGCCCAGTCGCGCCAGCGTGGCCTGCACCGTGCGTTGCGGGTCCAGCCGGGGCCGGCGCGCATACGACAAAGGCTCACCGGGCTGCCCCCGCACATGGCGCTGCAATGCCCCGCCCGCCGCTGGCGGCAGATCGAAGACCAACTGCCGAAGGTATTTGCTGGCCGGCCAGGCCGCCAATTGCACAGTGCCAGTGCCACGTCGCCTGCCGATGCGGGCCTTAGGTGCCTGCGCCCAGATCAAGGGCAGCAGGCCGGCCACAGGCAGGCCCAGCGCGAGCCACAACCAGGCCTGGCGCACTTCCTCGTTCTGGCTCAAGGGCTGAAAGTAGGCATAGGGCGTGATGTCGTTGGGCGCAGACGCCGAAGTAGAGGCCTGCCTGGGCGCCACGGGTTGGGCCGTCGAGCCCATCTGGGCACTCCCTTCGCTCTGAACCGGCGTGGGCCCCACCGGCCTTGACCACTTCGCGCGGGCCCATTGCCAGGCCTGCTCGCCCCATAACCAGCCGGCCAGCCCCATCACAAGCAGCAGGCCACCGGCCAGCATCGCCCAAGGCCCGGCCTTTGCACGTGGCGCCACGGCCGATGCAGGTGCAGACGCGCGGGCCTGCAACTCTGGTTGCACCGTAGCCTGCCCTTCGACTGGCGCGTTGGCCCATTGATCGAAGAGGGCGTCGAAGCGGGCGCGTTGTGCCTGGCTCTTGCACAGCACGGGTGCCAGCATGGCCTTGAGCCGTGCGCGCTCCTGTTTTTCCGGCGGGGTCGACGCGGCCAGGTGCGCCATGACGCGGGACGCGTCCACGGCCTCGGATGCGCCGATGGCAAAGTCCTGCCGCCTCAACATCTCCAGCAGGCGATCCAGGCCCGGCAGATGCCAGTGCCAGCTCAGGCCTGGTGCCGTCGCCCCCAACGGGCTCAGCGGCGGCACAAAGGGCGCGGCCTTGCCCTTGGAAGGCAAGCCTGACTCAGTTGGCGGGAAAGACATGTCGGTGGATCAGGTCCGCACCCCGGCGGCCATCTGCGTGCGCAGCACCTCCGCCACCACCTGGCGATCGTCCGGGTGCTTGGCCATGGCGCTGACCCAGCCCAACAGGCGTGACACCACCGTCGGGCCCACGTCATGGCCGTCCATGCCCTGGTCACGTGCAGCCTGGGCCAAGTCCAGCAATTCTGACGTGCCGATCCGGTGGCGCAACTCCTTGTGATCCCGCAATTCGACAAAGGCCCTCAGCAAGCCCGCGTAGAGCGGTGGCAAGCCATCTTCATCCGTGGGTGGCTGGCCCTGGTCGCCAAAGACCCGTCGGCGCACGATGGCGGCCAATTGCTCTGGCGTCGGGTCGTCGATGTGCACGAACACGCATCGCCGCAGAAACGGCGCCGGCAGGTCTCGCTCGGAATTGCTGGTCACGACCACGATGGGCCGCAAGGCTGAGTCTCGCTGCGGCCCCTGGATGCTGGTGTTGCCCGCTTCGCGCAGCGTGAAGCTCAGGCGATCGATACCATTGAGCAGGTCGTTGGGAAAGTCGCGGCTGGCCTTGTCGATCTCGTCGATGAGCACCACGCTGCGGGCAGCCGTCGCTGGCAGATGGGACGTGTGCCGGGCCACCATCTCGGGCAGCTCGTCCCGGCCCAGTGCGCGCAAAACAGCCCATCCCAAGGGCCCGAACTCCACGAAGTTCATCGCCAAGGCATCTTCCTTGGTGGCTTGGCCGCCCTCCATGAGTTTGGTCGTGACCATCTGCCGCATGTAATCAAACCGGTAAAACAGGTCATTGGCTTCACTGAGGGATTGCGCCTCGAAACGCAGCACCGCTCCCAGATCGAACTCATAGGCCAGGCGCTCCGCCAGCTCGGACTTGCCGGTACCTGGCTTGCCTGTCACCAGCAAGGGCTTGCGCAGGATCAACGCCGTGTTCACCGCAGCAACCAGCAGGTCGGCCGCCACATAGGCTGCAGGATGGCCATCAGGCCAGGGCTGCCTGCTCGCGGGGCCTAAGTCCTCAACTGGGTCACCGGGTGCGCGCCACCAGGTACGACCTGGCATGTGGCCCGCGCCGACGAAGGTGTGTGATGGGGTGGGTGTCATGACACAGGATGAGGTAGGAAGTAGACAGGGCCGGGCTACTGACGGCCAAAGAGGCGCCCCAGCCACCCGGGCTTGCTGGGCGGGGGCTTGTTCACCAACGGTGCTTGAAGCGGCGGCAACGATTGGCCTGCGCCGTCGGGCGGTGCGTCCGGTATCAAGTCCGCGAGCGTCTTGGCGTGCACTGGACGTCCCTCGCAGGAAGGACAGGCCTGCAAGCCATGCCGGCTTAAGGGCACGATGCAGCCGTTGTAGATCTCATCGTCGACCAGATCCGGCTCCCGGTGAAATACACGCTTGTCTTCCGGCTCAGGCCCTGCCGGCAACACATGCCAGCGCGAGGCGTCATGCACAGGTGACAGATTGGCGAACTTCTGAGTGAGGTTGTTCGGGTCCAGCTTGGCCACCCAGAAGGTGCGATCCGTGTCCTCATGGCAATGCCGCAGCACTTCGGCCAATTCGTGCTCGTTGCGGCTCTTCTCGTAGTTCAGGGTGTA
Organism: Burkholderiales bacterium; assembly: GCA_003963115.1. GTDB lineage: Bacteria > Pseudomonadota > Gammaproteobacteria > Burkholderiales > Burkholderiaceae_C > Aquabacterium. Next base: position 61,048 of record RXJQ01000013.1, on the reverse strand, counting down.
GAGGGCCAGGAAATCTGTCCAGAAAGAGCGCCTGTCGCGTACGTCGGCCTTGTTGCTGATCGCCGCAGCTTGCGTCGCCACCGTCGCATCACGCTCATAGAGCGGGTAGCTGGCCTCATTCCCTTGCCTGAGGTCGATGTAATCAAAGTCGGGGTCGTCGGTTTTGAGGCTTTCCAGGCGCTCGCACAGCCGCTCGACCCATGGCCCAACGGGGAAGACATAAGGGTTGGGCGACGGTCTGGACCAGGAAACCAGCACAACTCGACGTTTGGATTCGGTCTTGGCCACCTTGCATCACCTCCCTGCCTGCTTTTTGATCGTCTTGACCATCTCGGCGAACTGGTCATCGAGCTTGAAAGGCTCCTCGAAGGTCAGGCGCACCAGGCGTCCGGCTGCGTCATAGGGCCCCAGGAAGTTGAACTGCCCCATCGAGCGGATGCGCTGCACGCGGCTGGCCCCCTCGGCCTCTTCCTCGCCCTGCTGGGTGAGCACATCCAGCGGCTTGACCGCGAAGTCCGATGGCGTGGACTTGTCGGCCAGGATGAACAACATGCGCGGAACGCGTGGCACGCCGCTTTTTTCGTAGCGCGCCAAGGCCAGATCGAACTCACGCTTGCACTGCGTCGAGCGCCAATAGGGCACCGAGATCAGGGCGATGAAATGCGTGGCATCGAGCAGGAAATCGTCGATGGCGCTCACCCATTCATCACCCGCCTCAATGGCATGGCGATCAAAGAAGACCTTCACATTGCTGGATGTGCCATCTTCATCGAGTTGCACCTCCAGCCTCTCTTTCAGGCGCTCAACCGCAGGCGTTGTGTGATCCGCCCGCTTGTACGACAGAAAAATACGGTACTCCATCTGCTGTGCCTCCCCGCACATGGACCGCACCGGGCGGTCCGCACCGTCACGCAAAAATTCTGCCAGAAGGTGCCCCTGGCTTGCCCCCCTAGTTTGTTGATGCGCCCCAGACATCAGTTGACCAGATCAATCTGGCATCGCTTGTCATTTCCAAAGTCAGGTTGATCTGCGATGCTTGCGCCTGACAGCTGACCGTGAGTCAGAAACATGAATCGAACCAGGGAGCCTTTCATGTCCGACGACGTTTACATGGCGCGGCCTTGGCCATGGTTCTGGGTAGACACCATCCGTGGCGCCGTGCGCTTGACTTTTCCGCTGGCCTGTCTGGTCATATGGGCACTGTTGCTGTTCAGCCCTCAGGGCATGGACGTCTTGCGCGTGCTGATCAGTGCGTTGGCCGCAGACGAGGGTGGTGATCAGTCCGTCAGCGGCCTGATCTTTCTCCTGGCCTCCAGCGCCCTCTTGTCCACATCCGTCTGGTATGCCAGCCGATGGCTGCTGACGGCGCAGATGGTGGCCTTGCCTCTGCCTCCCACCGGCTTCTTCCAGACCTGGCTGCCCAGGACCATGGGCAGTGCCGTACCGTTGCTGGTGGCCAAAGGCCTGCATGACCTGAAGGACAAGCATGGCCTTCTTTCTGCAACGGCCCTGACTGACATCGATTGCTGGACGTGGGGCTTCCTGGCCCAGGCTCTGGCGCTCCTGGCCCTGTACTGGGGCCGTGGCCATCTCTTGGCCAAGCTCTCTAAACGGACCACACAGATCGGGATAAGTGAAGAAACCCCGCAGCTCACGCGCTTCGTGATGATCTGGTCAGTCGCGTTGTCACTGGCCATCGCGGCGCTCTTCATCCTGTTTCCCATCTCCTTGCCGCGCATGGTGGGAGCGGCAGCGGTGGCCGCATTGGCCCTGGCATCGATCAACCTGTTTGGCAGCTTTGCCTTGACCTATGCCCCGCTGCGTCACGCCATGCCGCCCCTGTGGCTGCCGCTGTTGCTGGTGGCCGGCCTGGTCTTCGCCCCCTTCAACGACAACCACATCGTGCAGGCTGCGGCCGACACCAGCGCCAAGCCTCCGCCCATGGATGCGCTCAAGGCGCTGGCCAAAGACTTGCCGCCCGATGGCATCACGATCTTCGTGGCCAGCGAGGGTGGTGGCATCCGTGCGGCCTACTGGACAGCGGCGGTGCTCGACGCCTTGCCGCCTGAGGTCGTTCAACGCATCCGTGTCTTGTCCGGCGTGTCGGGCGGCAGCCTGGGTGTGGCCGCCTGGCTGGCCACGCATCGGCAAACCTACTGCCCGCAGATGGCCGCTACATCGGGAGGCGGGGTTCGCGCCAATGAGGCTGGGCCGCCCTTGCTGTCCGCGACGCGGGCCCTGTCTGCGGACTTCGTCGCCCCAGCCGTGGCAGGCATGCTCTACGGTGACCTCATCCAACGCTTCGTCCCCTGGCCCTTTGGCAGACTGGACCGTTCGCGGGCCATGGAAGGCGCGTGGATGCAGGCATTCGAACACCTGCCGGGGCAACCTTTTGCCCGCACCCTGGATGCCTTCTATGCCGGTGCTTGTCCCGCCATGCCTCAACTGATGCTCAACGCAACGCGGGTTGAGACTGGCGCCCGGGTGGTGCTGACCCGACTGCATGAAGACCAGATGTTTCTCAACACCTTTGATGGCATGCAAGCCGGCAGTGACGCCAATCTGCAAAGCCTGGCCGGGCTGGTGCAACACAGTGCCCGTTTCCCTGCGGTGAGTCCGGCAGGTACCGTCCCCGTGGTGAAACCGGGCACGGGCGAACCCAGCGGCTTCAGGCTCGTGGACGGCGGCTATTTCGACAATTCCGGCGTCCAGTCCGTGCTGGACCTGATCCACGCGCTGCGCAAGCATCCCGAGTTCAGCAGGATGCAGCCCTTGTTGCTGGTCGTGCGCAACACCGATCAACCACTGGACCGTCCGGATCCTAAGGACGTCCCGGTCAGCAACATCTTTCCAGAAAGCCGTTCCATCATCGGTGCGCTCGCCGGCGTACGTGGTTCGCACGCCACCACGGTACGGGCCGAGGCCCTGCGGGAGTTGGGGCCCAATCTCGTCGATGCACTCGTGCCCACCGAACAAGACGTTGCCCCGCTGGGCTGGGCGCTGTCCGCTTCCTCGCGCTCGGCACTCAGCAGGGGGGCCAACAAGGTCGGCATGGACGTCGGTCACATCCTGGCGACGCGCATCAAATGCCTGTCTGCTGCGTCATCCCCATCCAGCCAGCAAACCAAGGAATGTCAAACATGATGCCTTTGAGCCCATTTCGGAGATGGATGCTGGGCTTGTGCCTCCTGGGTGCCATCGTCGCCATGGTGCTTTTGCAGACGGTTGCCGGCTCACCACGCAACAAGGCCAATCCGGCAGACATGGAACTCACCTCCGGTGCTGTCCAGTTTCGTGATTTGGCCCGGGCCAATTGGGCCACCCTTGATGGCGAGAACAAGGTCAAGGACTACCAGGCCCTGCGGCTCAACCTGCTGCTCGATTCCCTGTTGCTGGTGCCCTCATATGTGGGTTTGCTCATCCTCTTCACCTTGGCACTGGGGCCCTCTCCACAGCATGCCTGGCTGAGGCAGTGCCTGTGTGTGCCTGCCGTGGCGGCCGGCTTGTTTGATCTCGCAGAAAACAGCATGACGGGACAGGCACTGGATGACCTCCTCCATCGCAGCCTGGTCGATGCCACGGTGTGGGACATCACGCTGGCCAGCCGGCTCAAATGGGCCCTGCTGGCGCTTGCCTTGCTGATCCTGACCTGGCGCGCCTGGCCCGGCCTGACAGGCATCACGAGGTGGCTTGCGATGGGTGCCTTTGGCATAGGTGCCCTCAGCCTGTGGGCGGGGGCCGGCTTGATCAGCGTGCCACTGCTGCAAACCGGGCTGGGCTTCATGAGCCTGGGGGCACTGGTCCTGTCGCTTGGGCTGTATCGAATGCGCTAGCTTTTCAAGCTCAGCGCGTGACGACCGGGAAGTTCCCTGGCGGCTTGTCCAGCACCGCGAAGAAACGCGCCAGATCGACCTTGCTCCCCTCCAGCCGGGTCTCCTTGGACGTGAGCAAGTCCAGCGCACCGGCCTGGCCCGTCACCATGCGCAGAAAGAAGGGCTGGGTCAATGTCAGCGTCGCGTTGGCATCCTTGGCGGCCACCGCCTTGTGGATGTGCAGCACGGCGTTCTCGAGCTCCAGCACATAGCTGTCATGCAGATCCGAGAAGACCAGGTTGATGCGCAGCGTCAGCCCCTCGGCCTTGCTGCCATTGACCGAAGCGGCCATGCGGTCCAGAAAGCGCTCGACAGGTGTGTACTGCAGCAGCGCCGCCATCTTGTCCAGCTTGGGGCCCTTCGCTGGTGCGCCCATGCGAAGCTCCAGCGCACCGGTGAGATAGAAGTTGCGCCAAGGTGCCGACTCGGCCATGTAGCCCAGCTGGTCAAAGGTCTTGGCGAGCAGGTCTTTGGCGGCCTCGTCAGACGCATCGGCATACACCGCGTGCTTGAGCAGCTCCGCCGCCCAGCGGAAGTCGCCCGCGTCAAAGGCCTGCTGCGCGCTCTGGCGCAGCTTGTCGGCGCCTCCGGCCAGCGCCACATACCGCTTGGCCATGTCGACCGGTGGCAGGGCATCGAGGTTGGCAGGATTGGCATCGAACCAACCCATGTAGAACTGGTAGACGGCACGCACGTTGTGCCGCACCGTGCCGTAGTAGCCGTGAACAGCCAGATGGTCCTGCAGGGCGCGCGGCAACACCAGGGTATCGGCGATCTCGGGGCCCGTGAGCCCTGCGTTGATCTGGCGGACCGTCTGGTCATGGATGTAGCGGTAGACATCTCTTTGCTTGACGATGAAGTCGCGGATGCGCGCCTCGCCCCACACCGGCCAGTGGTGCTGGTTGAAGACCACCTCAGCGCCATCCACCCAGCCCAGCGAGGCATCGAGGTACTCGGCCCACTTCAGGGCGTCACGCACTTTGGCTCCTCTGAGCGTATAGAGGTTGTGCAAGGTGTGCGACATCAGCTCGGCACCGCAAAAGGCCTTGAGCTCGGGGATGGCGAAGGTGAACTCCGAAGGCGCCTCGCTACCCGGCACGTTGTGGAAGACAAAGCGCAGGCCGTCGATCACCAGCTCCTGCTGCGCCTGTGTGACCAGCACCGTGGGCGCCAGGATGCCCACATGCCCGAAGGCCACCGCCTTGCCCAGGCCATCGTCGACCAGGCCCTTGGCGTCACGCGGCAGGCGCTCGCCATACATATAGCTGGCGCGGCGCGCCATGGCCGTGCCCATCATCACGTTCTCGCTGGTCGCCTCCTCCATGAAGCCCGCAGGCGCCACGATGGGCACTTGCCGCCTGGCCGCCTCTTCCGCCGTGATCAGCCCCAGCACGCCACCAAAGTGGTCCACGTGGCTGTGTGTGTAGATGATGGCCGAGATGGGCTTGTTACCCAGGTGCTGACGGGCAAAGGCCAGGGCCGCGGCACTGGTCTCACTGGAGGTGGCCGTGTCGACCACGATCCAGCCGCTCTGGCCTTCGATCAGGGTGATGTTGGCCAAGTCAAAACCACGCAGTTGCCAGATGCGCTCGCTGACCTTGAACAGGCCCTTGTGGTTGTTCAGCAGGGCCTGGCGCCACAAGCTGGGGTTCACTGTCGCAGGGGCCGGTCCCTTGATGAAATCGAAGGCGTCGAAGTCCCAGACAAGCTGCCCATCGGCATCCTTGACCTGCCCGGATGGCGCGGCGATGAAGCCACGTTGGGCATCGGCCACCGAGGCCGGGTCTGACCAGTCTGCCGAAGCCGCCACGGCGGCCTGCGCCTTGAGCACCGACGGCGTGACGTCGCTGCCCGCCACCGGCACCTCACCCTGGTGTGCACAGCCCGACAAACAGAGCAGAACAATGGCGGCAACACGTGTACGGATCATCTTGTCGTCTCCTCAGCCAGATTGGCGCAAAGCTTACCCGGACCTCGCCGACAATGCGACACCCTTGTCCCCCTGCCCACGATGCCGCCCGAAGCCCTGCTCCAAGCCATTGCCGATCTCGATCATCTGCCCACCGATGCCCGGCGCCTCTTCCATGGCCGTGGCGGCGCCTACCCCGGCTGCGAACAGTGGACGCTGGACTGCTATCCGCCCGCCTGGCTGCTGACCAGCTTCCTGCCCGCTACCGACGAAGACCTGGCTGAGATCCAGTCTGCCCTGGCAGCGCGTTGCGCCCAGCTTGCTCCTGGTGAGCCGCTGAACCTGGTCTTCCAGCACCGCGATGAGTTTCGCGCAGACACACGTCCGCTGTGCGGCGAGGTGCCCGAGCCTCATGTGGTGAGCGAGCAGGGCGCGCGCTTTCGGGTGCACCTGCTGCGGGGCATGAACCATGGCCTCTTTCTCGACATGGCCGAGGGCCGCCGCTGGGTGCGCGAACAGGCCACAGCCCAGCCCGGCATGAAGGTGCTCAACCTCTTCGCCTACACCTGTGCCTTTTCGATTGCCGCACTGCAAGGTGGGGCAGGGCAGGTGCTCAATATGGACATGGCCGGCGGTGCCTTGTCGATCGGCAAGCAGAATCACCACCTCAACGGCCTCAGAGCGGGCGCGAGTTTCATGCCGCACGATGTGTTCAGCTCATGGGGCAAGATCAACCGGATGGGGCCGTATGACCTCGTCATCCTCGACCCGCCCACCTACCAGAAGGGCAGCTTCGTGGCCGAGAAAGACTATGCACGCCTCGTGCGGCGTCTGCCTGATCTGCTGACACCGGGTGGGCAAGCGCTGCTGTGCCTGAACTCGCCCAAGCTGGGTGTGGGCTTCCTGCAAGACCTGATGAAAGCCGAAGCCCCCGGCCTGAGCTTCATTGAGCGCCTGCCCAACCCAGACGCGTTCACCGACGTGTCGCCAGACCGGGCCTTGAAGGTACTGGTCTATCAGGCCGAACGGGTTTAGAACACCCCCAGGACCAACCCTGCTGCCATGGACTCGCCCAGCGCACGGCAAGCATCCAAATCCTCTTGCCCGATCTGCTTGGGCGCCAGGATGGCCTCGGTGGTCTGCGCATGCGTGCACACGATCAAAGGCTCGGCCACGGGCTTGAGGCGCCAGCCCGTGGCGATGCGCTCGATCTGGCGCGCCGCGTTGTGGCCATCGCTGCCCGCGCAGATCAGGCTGGCGTAGGGGCGTCCGTTGACGCGGTCGAGTGCGGCGTAATAGCTGCGGTCAAAGAAGTCTTTGAGCTGGCCGCTGATGGCCGCCAGGTTCTCGGGTGTGGCAAAGAGGTAGCCGTCTGCGGCCAGTACGTCGTGGGGCCCGGCCTGGGTCGCGTGCAGCAGGCTCACCTGCACGCCAGGCTCCGTCATGGCACCAGCACAGGCGGCTTCGGCCATCTGGCGTGCCCCACCCGTCATGGAGTGGTAGACGATCAACAGGATTTTGCCGGCACTCATGTCCCAAGTGGGCCGTCCACGAGAAGACAGCCTTCCAGAATATAGGCGATATCACGCCAAAAAATCACACGTTGCATGAAAGCGCCGGACCCGTGAATCGGTGCCAATTTGTCTCACCAAAAGTGCGTCAGTTTCTGCATGATGGTCATCAGTGACTTGGTAGTACCGGAGGATGACGCATGAACTGGTTCGACAACGTCTCGTCTGACAGCGATCACCCGATCGCGCCAGCCCGCCTCGTGCAGGGCCACTGGCGTCACCGGCCCCATCCACTTGCCGACCCGGTCTTGTGCCGCATGGTGATCGACCTGGCCGAACCCCGCGTGGTATCCGCCCAGATCATCGAACACGGCAACACCCGGGATCTGGGTAGCAGCACCCTGGAAGACCTCAGCCAGCAGATGCTGGCCCTGGAGGTGCACCATCAACCTGCGGCCTGGGGTTTCTCCCCCTGCACCATGTTGCCGCTCTGGGCCAGGCCCACGTTCAGCGAAAAGCAGATTGAAGAGCTGGAGCGCATCGAAGGCTATATGGTCGAGGCCTCCGAAGAAAACTTCGACTCGGTGCTGCAGCTGCGTGACGAGTTCCTGCGCGGCATCGGCCTGACCGACCGCGACATCTACCGCGCGGTGCGCCAACCACAGCAAGGACAGGTCAACCGCAAGAGCAGCCGCACACTGGTGAACTGAGTCCAGTGACGGCGCGCCGGATTGGGGCGACGAGGGCCATCTACACTGCCTGGCCATGAAGGTCTCTCAACGCGCCCAGTCCATCACCCCCTTTCTCGCCATGGAGTTCGGCAAGCGCGCCGCTGAACTCGAAGCCGCCGGCCACCGCGTGATCCGGCTCAATCTGGGCGAGCCTGACTTCGGCGCGCCACCAGCCGTGCGGGCTGAGCTGCAGCGCATCGCGCCCGACACGGCCTTGCCCTACACCGGCGCCCTGGGTCTGCCGGCCTTGCGCGAGGCCATTGCCGGTTTCTATGCGCAGGCTCATGGTGTGAACATATCGCCCGAACGCGTTGTAGTCACGGCCGGGGCCTCGGCGGCCTTGTTGCTGCTCACCGCCGCCCTGGTGGACCCAGGCGACGAGGTGCTGGTCGGGGATCCGTCCTACCCCTGCAACCGGCAGTTCCTCAGCGGCTTCGGCGCCGACGTGCGCCTGGTGCCCACCGATGCCGCCTCGCGCTTCCAGCTTGACCTGGCCGCCGTGCAGCGCCACTGGAGCGCCCGCACATGTGGCCTGATGATCGCCACGCCCTCAAACCCCACAGGCACATCGGTGCCCGCGCCTGAGCTGGCCGCCATCTGCGACTGGGCTCGCGCGCACGATGCCTGGCGCATCATCGACGAGATCTACCTCAACCTCAGCGACGCACCTCATGGCCAGGCCCCGCAGACCGTGCTGGCCTTTGATGCGGGCGCCTGCGTCATCAACAGCTTCTCCAAGTACTTCGGCATGACGGGCTGGCGCCTGGGCTGGGCCATCGTGCCCGATGAACTCGTACCCGCCATGGAACGCCTGGCGCAGAATTACTACATCTGCGCGCCCACGCACTCGCAGATGGCGGCGTTGGGCTGCTTCACGCCCGAATCGATTGCCGTATGCGAAACGCGCCGCCAGGAGCTCGCCGCGCGCCGCGCCCTGGTGCGGCAAGGCCTGGCCGACATGAGCCTGAATGTGCCCGTGCTGCCTGATGGCGCTTTCTATGTCTACATCGACGTGAGCGGGACCGGTCTGGATGCCATGCACTTTTGCGAACGGGCTTTGCAGGAGGCCCATGTGGCGCTCACGCCCGGGCATGACTTCGGGGTGTGCAGCGCGGCCTCGCATGTGAGGTTGTCTTACGCGGCTTCGCGTGCAGACTTGCAAGAAGGTATCGCACGCTTGACGGCGTTTGTGACCCGATTGGATTCAAGGCACAGACAGCGCTGACAGTTGCTGCTCCAGCCGCGCCAATGCCGCGGCGAACGCCGTCAACAAGAAGTTCTGCGGGTCATCGTGGCCATCGATCAGGCCCTCATCCAAGGCACCGTGCAGCGCGGGGATCAGCCCTTCGCCCGCACGCACACTGGCCGCCAGATAGAGCAATGCCAGCATGTCATATTGGGCCGGCGTGAAACCGGGGAGAGGGGCCTGCGCATCGTTGCCCGCAGGCCCTGCTGGGTCGGACCTTCTGGGCTGCACCAGCTCCACGTGCAAAAAAAGGCCCTTTACCGGCACACCCGCCGCACGCATTTCAAGCTTGGTTGCGCGCCATGGCTCACTGAAATCATGCGTGGTCAAGGTACGGCCAAGCCGATTGACAAACACGTGAGCCAGCGCTGTCGAGGCATGAGCGTATCGGCTCAGATCATTCATATGCGGATCAGCCTCAGGCGGGAAATCGTGCGCGCCGAACCAAGGCCAACTGGTGTCGTGAATCACGAAATAGCGGGCCGACACCGCAGCGCCATCCTCCCGCGCGGCAGCAGAGACAGGCGCATCCAGGGGTCCACCGACATCCTGCTCCGATAAGCCCAAATGTGCCAGCCAACGCCGAAGCGGCGCCTTCCACGAGTCTGTGGGCTGGCCAACAAGCCGGCTCACACTCTCTGGCACCTCGACAGATGCCGTATCGACGCGCCCCCATGGGCGAACGTCGCGCAGCAGGCAAGCGGCTTGCACCAGGGGTGGCCCTTGAAACTGCATGGCCTGGCGATCAAAACCACAGGCACCGACCAGCTCAGGCTTCGCTGCCCAGGCGGCATGGCCAACAAGGCAGCCAAACAAGGCCAGTGACAATGCTGGTTTCGTACGACGCACCATGGCTTTCTCGATGTGCTTTCCCATTCGACCACTGATACACGCCTCCATCGGCGTTGCACTCACCCTGATGACCTTGAGCGCCCGCGCCGCCGACAGTGAGCCGATGCCTGCCCTGGCATCCGAACACCGCGAACATCTGCATGCCCAGATCAAACAGGTTCATCTCCATCGCCTGTATGAACGCATGACGCACACCCCTGAGGCCTTGCACCAGATGTGTCGGTTCGAATCCGATATCGCGACACCTCCGCCCAAAGGGCTGGTGGCCTTAACCTTCGACGACGGGCCCGACCCGGAACACACCGAACAGATTTTGAAGGTGCTGGACCAATACGACATCCCAGCTACCTTCTTTTTCATTGGCGAAAAGATGCAAAAGTACCCGGAGCTGGTTCAGAAGGTGCTTGCCAGCAAGCGCCACTTGATCGCCAGTCATTCCTGGTCTCATCCCAATTTCCATGAGATCGGCGAAGAGGTGCAAAAAGCCGAAATCGACAAGGGCCTGGAACAGATGCCTGGGTCTTCTGCACTCAAGATCTACCGTTACCCCTTCGGTAATTCCACCTGCTACGGCAATGATGTGCTGCACGAACAGGGCTACCGCATCGTCGGATGGCACGTCGACAGCTGTGACTGGGCTTTTGACCGGACGGGCACCGTCGATTTGCACGAAGCCGTCTCGTGCGGTGTGGCGGCGCAGTTCCGAAGTGATTTCGTGGGCCACGTCGCGTGGGCCGTGCGTGAACGGCAAGGTGGCATCATTCTGATGCACGAAATCCATCCGAACACCCTGGCTCGGCTAAGCGAAGTCATCGAGGCCATCCGCAAGGACGGCTTCGGTTTCACCAGGGTGGACGACCCTCGCCTGACGGCGTCTTTGCGCTAGGTGTCTGCACTCATTGGGTTTGCGCATTGTTGTTTTGCGCATATGGGAGCGGGCATGTGATCGACTGAGCATTGAGCCCTTGCCGATCCAGTTCAAATCTCACCTTCACCTTGGAACCGGTTGCCACACGCCGCACGACATAGATGCTGTCGAAATCAGCGTCATCCCATGTCGGGACTTGAGCAGCCTCGCCACCAGCTTGCTGCAAAAGCGCCTGCGCCAATTGAACGGCCAGATGGTGTTCCCACGCGATGGCATAGACCCCATCTGGCTGCTGGAGCAGACTGGCGGCCAATTGCTTGACCTGCGTCATGTCCCACTGGATATCGACAGGCAAACCCGTCTGAATGGCCAAAGGCTCGATGGTGGCCAGTGGGCGGATGTAGTAATACGGCTCGCCCTTGTCCTTCTTTTTGACAGTGGGGTTCGGTGCAAACAAGGCAGCCGGCTGACCATACTTCGACAAGATGACCTGGGGCAGGGCCAAAGCCCGATTCAGCCCCTGACAGGACAGTTGCCCCAGGCCCGCAGCAGGCTTCTCCCCGTGACGAAAGATCACATAGGTCGAATCGGCCATCGCCGGCACACAGGCATTCAGCAGACCGCCGAACAGCAAACCAAGGACGTGCTTGTTCATCATGCGTAGAGCGGGAAATACACTTGTGGACGAGTAAGACTTTGTTTCATGTATCAACCTCACACGCCTGATCAACGTTGTACCCTGACAAACACAAACCACGTCAGGAGCGTCAGGCATGGAGTGCAACGCAAATGGTGCCACGAATGACCGTCTGCTGGCGGGTATAGGCGTATCCAGTGTCAGCGCGGTGCTCACGGCCTGCGGCGGCGGCGGTGGCGCCAGCACGCCCGATGGCGGCGCCAGCCCTCAAGGCACGGGAGCAGCAGGATCAAGCGCCATCTCGTCTGCCCAGGCAGCCCGCTTCCTTTCACAGGCGGGCTTGGGCGCCAGCCATGCACAGATCCAGCGCGTGCAAACACTGGGCTACGCCGCCTGGATCGATGAGCAGATGGCACTCCCCTCATCCACGACGCGGTGCGACTGGCTGACCAGCCAAGGCTTCGATGCCGCGGGCACCAATAATGTGAACAAGAACGGCCTCACGGGCTTTGACGCCTGTGTCTGGCGCAAACTGCTGTCGTCACCAGACGTGCTGCGCCAGCGGGTGACCTTGGCCCTCTCTGAGATCACCGTGGTCTCGGTGTTGGGGCTCTCAGGCGGCTGGCGGGCTTTCTCTGGTGCTCATTTCCTGGATGTGTTGGAGGCCCATGCCTTTGGCAATTACCGCGCGCTGCTGGGGCAGGTGTCGATGAGCCCGGCCATGGGCGAGTACCTGACCTTTCGGGGCAACGTCAAATACAACCCCAAGACCGGCGCCATGCCCGATGAAAACTACGCGCGTGAACTCATGCAGTTGTTTTCCATCGGTTTGCTGCAGCTCAATCTGGACGGCACACCCAAACTGGTCAACGGCAAGACCGTGGAAACCTACTCACTGGATGACATCACGGGCCTGGCACGCATCTTCACGGGCTGGGATTGGGATTATTCCGTCGGCAACGGCAATACGCCGGACTTCCAGAAGCGACCCATGATCCAGGTAGCCGCTCGCCACGAAACCAATGCCTCGACCTTCCTGGGTACCACGGTGCCGGCCGGTCTGGATGGCGCCAGCAGCCTCAACGCGGCACTGGACATCATCTTTGCCCACCCCAATGTGGCGCCATTCATCAGCAGGCAGTTGATTCAGCGGCTGGTCACCAGCAACCCTTCGCCCCAGTATGTCAGCCGCGTTGCACAGACTTTTCTCGATGACGGCAGCGGCACCAAGGGCAACCTGGCTGCGGTGATCAAAGCCATCTTGCTGGATGACGATGCTCGCCAGGACAGCAATCTCCAATCGCTGAGTTTCGGCAAGCTGCGCGAACCCGTCCTGCGTTTTGTGCATTGGGCCCGGGCCTTTGGTGCGACCTCACCCAGCGACGCCTGGGCTATCGGCGATACATCCAACCCTGGTACAAGGTTGGGGCAAAGTCCGCTTCGCTCGCCCACCGTTTTCAATTTTTTCCGCCCTGGCTATGTACCGCCCAACAGCGCGATCGCGGCGGCCTCTCAGGTTGCACCAGAGTTTCAGCTCACCAACGAATCGTCCGTCGTGGGTTACCTGAACTTCATGCAAGGCGTCATCACCAATGGCATTGGTGATGTCAAGGCTGACTACACCCCATGGCTGGCGATGGCCGATGACGCCGCCACACTCATTGCAGACCTAGTGCTGGTGCTGAGTGCCAATCAGCTCGACGCGGCTGCAACCAGCGCCATCACCACATCCATTCAGAGCATGCCATCGGGCACGGATGCAGCGCGCGCCAACCGTGTGTACGCCGCCATCCTGCTGGTTATGGCCAGCCCGGCTTACCTGATTCAAAAATGAGCGAGGCACCCAGCATGAGCAAGCCGACATCTTCTGCATCTCGCCGCACCTTTCTCAAACAGACCGCGGCGCTGTCCATGGCTGGCGTGGCCACACCAATGGCCTTGAACCTCGCGGCCATGGCCGAGGCCGCTGCCAGCACGGCCACCGACTACAAGGCCCTCGTGTGCGTCTTCCTCTATGGGGGCAACGACAACGGCAACACGGTGATCCCCTATGACCAGGCCAGCTACAACCTGTACAACGGCTTGCGCCCCACGCTGAGCTATGCGCGAGGTGCTCTGGATGCCACCGCGCTGGCCCCGTCCATGGCCCTCTCAGGTGGCCTGCAATTTGCGCTGGCACCCGAGCTCGCCCCCTTGCTGCCCCTGTTCAACGCCGGTCAACTGGCGGTGCAACTCAATGTCGGCACGCTCATCCAACCCACCAGCAAGCAGCAGTACGTGGCACGCTCGGTGCCCCTGCCTTCCAAGCTTTTCTCACACAACGACCAGCAATCGGAATGGCAATCATCCGCGCCCGAAGGCGCGGTCTCCGGATGGGGTGGTCGCATCGGCGATCTGTTTGAATCAGGCAATGGCCATTCCACGTTCACCTGCGTGAACGTCTCGGGAAACGCGGTCTACCTGTCAGGCAATCAGGCCGTGCAATACCAGGTCACGCCATCAGGCTCGATTGCCCTCAAGGCCCAAAAATCGCTTTTCGGCTCGACAGCCTGCGCACAGACACTGCTTGAACTCATCACCCAGCAACGCGCGCACCTGATGGAGGCCGAGTACAACCGCGTCATGCAACGCGCCATCGATGCCAACGCCTTGTTGTCGACCAATCTGCAACCGGCCAGTGTGATCACAAGCACGATCCCTGTCCCCCCAAACCAAACCCAAGCACCCAGCAACGCTTTGTGGGACCAATTGAAACTGGTGGCCCGCATGATCGCCAGTGCAGACGCGCTCGGTGCCAAGCGCCAGGTGTTCTTCGTCTCCATGGGTGGGTTCGACACACATGACGGCCTGTTGACGGTTCACCCTGGACTGCTGACACAGCTTGCCGATGCCCTGGCCGCTTTCTTCAACACGACAGTTGAACTCGGTGTGGCCAATCGGGTCACCACTTTCACCGCATCAGACTTTGGCCGCACACTCAGCGGCAACAACGATGGCTCAGACCACGGCTGGGGCAGCACGCACTTTGTACTTGGCGGCGCCGTCAAGGGGCAGCGCTTCTATGGCACACCGCCCGTGATTGCCAGCAATGGCCCTGACGATGTCGGCCAGGGCCGGTTGATTCCGACGACCAGCGTGGACCAGTACGCGGCAACCCTGGCGTCATGGTTTGGCGTTTCGGCCTCAGACATGCTGACGGTATTGCCCAACCTGAAGAACTTTGATGTGTCAACGCGCAACGTTGGTTTTGTTTGAGGCCAATGGCCCGTTTGGCTTACACAAGCTGGCGCCCCTCCATCAGGCTCATGGCCCGAAACACCATCGCCGCGCGCGAGCGCACGCCCAGCTTGGCGAAGATGCGGCGCATATGTGTGCCGACCGTCCACTCGCTGATCTGCAGGCGATCGGCGATCTGCTTGTTGCACAGGTCTGCAGCCACCAGGCGAACGATGTCGGCTTCTCGGCTGGTCAGGCTCAAAGGCACGGGTTCGATGAAGGTCATGGCTTGCACCATGGCTTGGGCCCGCGTCTTCAATTGGATATCGAATGCTCTCTCATTAAGTGCGACTGACATGGTCTCTCTCACTACTCAGGTAACGTGCCAGCCGCGCGTGGCTTGCTGGCGATGGTTTGCAATGGCATGAATGATTGATGAGTTGGGGCGCGGGCTCAACCCCTAACCCGCCTCCCCCTTACGTGTGAAGAAGGCCTTCAGATTCAGATCAAGGCCTCGCGAACATCAGGGTGACTGAGAAAGTCGCGCGGGCTGGCTGAGCGCCCATAGGCCCCGGACTGGAAGACCACGAAGAGATCGCCTTCTTCGGCACGGTCCATCTCCACGCGATCGGCCAGCAGATCCAGGGGGGTGCACAAAGGCCCCACGACGCTGGCCATCTCCTTCTCACGGCCTCGATGGCCCATGGCGACGGGGTAGTTCTTGCGGATGCATTGGCCGAAGTTGCCCGAGGCCGCAAGGTGCTGGTGCATCCCACCATCGACGATGAGGAAGGTGTGGCCACGCGAGAGCTTGCGTTCGATCACACTGCTCACATACAGGCCCGCCTCACCGACGATGAAGCGCCCCAGCTCGATGGCAATGCGCGCACCAGGGATATCACGCTCTAGCCGCTCGGACAGGGCGTTGAGGTGATCCGTGACCGATGCCAGATCGAGCACCTTGTCCCCTGGCGCGTAGGGGATACCGAAGCCACCCCCTAGATTGAGGATGCGCGGCGCCTGGGGCATCTGGTCGAGCCAGCTCATCACCAGCTCGTAGCTGCGGGACTGCGCATCGACCAAGGTCTGAGCGCGCAGGTTCTGCGAGCCCGCGAACAGATGGAAGCCCTCGAACTGGAGGTGGCTGGACTTGATCTCGCTGAGCATGGCCGGAATCAGTTCCGAGTCGATGCCGAACTGACGAGGCCCGCCGCTCATCTTCATGGACGAGGACTTGGCTTCGAAAGGCAGGTTCACGCGCAAGGCGACCCGCGCAGGGTGACCGGTGGCTTCGCTCATCGAGGCCAGGGCACGCAACTCGCGCGCCGACTCGACGTTGAACAGCACGCCCGAAGCCAGCCCTTGCATGAGTTCGGCTTCCTTCTTGCCGGGGCCCGCAAAGCTGATCTGCTTGGGGCTCATGCCAGCGTCGAGCGCCACACCCAGCTCGATGGCCGAGGCCACATCAAAGCCATCGACCAGCCGGGCCAGATGGCAGACCAACGCCGGCATGGGGTTGGCCTTGACGGCATAGTGCAACTCGATGCGATCAGACAGCAGTGAGCGCAGTTGCGCGACCCGGGCCTCGATGGCCGCGCGGTCGTAGAGATAGCAAGGGGTGCCGCCCACGCGGCTGACGGCCTGTGACAAGGGCATGCCGCCAATGAGCAGATCGCCATCGCGGTTGCGTGGCCAGGCCTGGGCCACATCCGCCGTGTCTTGTTGCAAGGTGCTGGTGGTGTCCATCATGCTGTGGCCTCCAGAGCTGGCGCTTGGAAGAAGTTGGTGAATGGTTGAGACAAGGTCTTGCGGTCGATCTTGCCGTTGGGGTTGCGCGGCAGAGCGCCGGTGCGCACGGCCACGTGGGCTGGGACCATGTACACGGGCAGGTGCTTGCGGCACAGTTGCTGCACATGCTCTGCCTTGAGTGCCTCACCCGATCGGGCCGAGACCACGACCACGATGGCCTGGCCCAGGCGAGGGTGTTCGATGCCGAAGGCGGCCACCTCGGCGATGCGCTCATCGCCATAGATGAGCTCTTCGATCTCGACGGGGCTGACGCGGTAGCCAGAGGTCTTGATCATCTCGTCGCGCCGGCCGATGAAGTAGAGGTAGCCCTCGGCATCGCGGCGCACGGTGTCGCCTGAGAACACGGCCAACTCTGGGCACATCAGGCCAGAGGCTCGACCTGGCAGGGGCTTGAAGCGCTCGGCTGTCTTCTCGGGGTCGTTCCAGTAGCCCAAGGCCACGGTGGAGCCACGGTGCACGAGCTCGCCGGGCTCATCCGGATCGCACTCGCTGCCATCAGGGCGCAGCACCAGGATCTGCTGATTCGGCATGGCCTTGCCCATGGAGTCGGGGCGCTTGTCGGCTTCTTCAGGCGGCAGATAGGTGGAGCGGAAGGCCTCGGTCAAGCCATACATGAGATAGGGCTTGGCTTGCGGCGCGAGGCTGCGCAGACGGCCCAGGATCTCGCGGGGCATCTTGCCACCCGTGTTGGCGAAGTAGCGCAGATGCTGCTTGATGCTGTCCGGCCAGCTCAGCTCGGCCAACTGGATCCACAGAGGTGGCACGGCTGTCAGGCCGGTGATGTGTTCGCGCTGCATGACATGCAGTACCTCGCTGGGCAGGGTGTGGTCCAAGAGCACGGCACAGGCCCCGACCGTGAGCGCCGTGGTCACCTGCGACAAGCCCGCATCGAAGGACAAGGGCAGCACGGCCAGGATGCGATCAGCCGCATGGTTGCCGAGGTAGCTGGCCACGCTGGCCGCGCCACTGACAAGGTTACGGTGCGACACGACCACGCCCTTGGGCTTGCCGGTGCTGCCGGATGTGTAGAGGATGGCAGCCATGTCGACATCGATCACGGCGTGATGGGCACGGCGGCCTTCGGGCTGCACGAACTGGTCCCAGGCGATGAGCTCACAGCGCTCCGCTTGCATGCTGGCCTCACCAACGAGCACCACCCATTGCAAGGCTGGGCATTGCTCGGCCACCGAGGCCAGCAGACGCCAGCGGTCTGGCGAAGTAACCAGCACGCGCACATCGCAGTCGCGCAGGATGTGGGCGACCTGTTCGCGCTTGAGCGCGGGGTTCACCGGCACGAAGGTGCAGCCGGCTTCGGCCGTGCCGAACATGGCGGCCACGGTCTCGAAACGCTTGGACAGGAACACGGCCACGCGTTCGCCGCGCTGAAGGCCCTTGGCCAGCAGGCCTTGTGCAAAGCCGCGTTGCAGGCGGGCCAGCTCTTCGTAGTTTAGGTCCTGCCCATCATGGCGCAGGGCCACGGCCTGGGGGGTACGTTGTGCAGCGACCTGGGCCAGGTGTTGCACCAGTGTGGATGTGGTCATCGGGCATCCCTCCTGATCATTGGGGTTGAACTGCTGCCGTGGCACGCAGGGCGGTGAGCACCGTGCGGGTCTGCTCGAACAGGCGCTTGAAAGGCAGGCCTTCGACAAAGCCGTGTGCGCCGGCCACTTGCACGCCATCACGCGTCACGCGTGAGGCCAGCTCATGGACATGGCCGATCGACAGCGTCGTGCCGGCCTTGTCACCACCGAAGCAGGCCTGCACGTAGAGCCACAGGGCTTGCTGGTTCATGGCGATATCAGCCAGACGCAGGGCCACGGCCTGGTGCTGCATGATGGGTTTGCCGCCGGACTGGCGGGTCTTGGCGTAGGCATAGGCAGCCTGGCTGACGCGCTGGGCCATTCCGGTCAGCAAGCCGGCGAGCAGCACCTGGTGTTGATGCCGTGCGGCTTCGGCCATGCCTGCTGTCGACAAGGCCAGACCGGTTTGGGGCGCCCATTGGGTTGCGACCTTGGTACGGATCCACAAAGCTTGGCCTGATGGCAAGCCCATGACGGGCTCTTCCACGGTCACGTCGAAGGCCTTTTGCAGATCAGCCAAGGTGTAGGGACCGACCATGCGGTCGCCCTCAGCTTGCAGCAGCCAGATGACATCGGACGTCAAGGTGCTGGCGGGCGACCAGACCACCCAGCGTGGTGAGCCGTCTGACATGGTGTCCGTGGCGCCAACGGCCCAGGCGACGCGGCCGGTCTGTGCCTTGGCGAACGGCTCACCCAGCGCCTGCCACAGCGGCCTTTCCAGTGCGGCGAGCAGGCTTTGCCAGGCCGCTTCGGGACGCGCCGCGCCCAGGGTGTGCGCCAACTGCAAGAGCACGGGGTCGCGCTCATCGGCACCCAGGCTTTCCAGCAGCGCGTCCACCTGCAGGGCAGATACGGCCTGCAAGGCGTGGTCGAGGCTGGCCTGGCTGTCGCGCTGGGACACCTTGTCCATGTCCACATCGCGCGCCACGACCTGGGCGGCATCGATGAAGGACTGCATGTCCGCCGACACGGCAAAGGACACGGGGGTGTGGTTGTCTGACATGTTCATGCTGCTTGCTCCGCGGTGGGGTCGAAGGCGCGCGAGATCATCAGGCGCTGCATGTCGCCCGTGCCTTCCAGGATGTCGAAGGCCTTGGCGTCGCGGTAGAACTTGTCGAACCGGGCACGCTGGCCGGGCTCGGCCAAGGCAAAGTGGTGACTCAGGTACTGGCCCAGCTCCATCGACAAGGTCGACGAGAAGGCCTTGGCCATCGAGGCGTCCAGCGAGGCACGCTGGCCCTGGTCGTAGCGCCAGGCGGCGCGCAAGGCCAGCAGGCGCGCCGATTCCAGACGGGCCTGGAACACCTTCAGATCGCGCTGCACCACCTGGGCCTGCAGGGTGCTCAGTCCGGCGTCCTTGCCGGACACCGCTTCGCGCGCGGCATCCAGCACGCCAAAGCACGAGCCGTTGATCACGGCCGACAGCGCAGGGCGCATGTAGTCCCAGGCGCTTTGGGCACCGGTGAAGGCATCGATCAGCGGGCCACGCTTGCCGTTGTGGCCCAGCATGCTGGAGGCGGGCACGCGGCAGTCCTGGAAGGACAAGGCCGTGAGCTGGCTGGCGCGCAGGCCCATCATGTCTTCGCAACGGTCCACCGAGAAGCCGGGCGTGTGCTTGTCGACGATGAAGGCGCGGATGCCGAAGCGGCCCTTGCTGGCATCCAGCGTGGCGAACACCACCACGGCATCGGCACGGCGGCCGTTGGTGATGAAGCACTTGTTGCCGTTGAGGATGTAGTCATCGCCATCACGGCGTGCGCTCATGCGCAGGGCCGTGGCGTCGGAACCGGCTTCGGGCTCGGTGATGGCGAAGGCGCCCCACACCGGGCGGCTCTCATCATGAAAGCGTGCGAAGTAGCTGCTTTGCTGCTCTGGCGTGCCCAGGGCGAACACGGGTGGCATGGACAGACCTGGCCCCGGCATGCCGATGGGCAGGCCCGGACACACGCGGCCCACCTGTTCGAACACCACACAACGGCGCACGGCCGTGGCGGTCAAGGGCAGCCCGCCATGCACCACCGGCAGGTTCATGCGGTTGAGCAGGCCCACGGGTACGCGGCCCCACAGGTGCTCGGGCATGTCGCCCAGGCGGTCGGCTTCCTGGGCCAGACCACCGAGGTCGTTCAAGAGGCTCTGCATCAGCTGCCAGCTGTCGTGATCTTCGCGCTGGATTTGCGCGATCACGTGTTTCGTGTCGATGTGCATGGCAAGACTCCGTTGGCCATCACGCCGCCACGACGACGCGGCGGTATACCGTCATCAGCTCCTGAACATCGATGCCATCGATGCTCATGCCGCTGTAGACGCCATTGGTGATCTGCACACCGGCGAAACTCACGCGGTCAAAGCGGCTTTGGTCGAAATAGACCTCTTTGAAGGTCGAGCCTTCGAAGGTGACCTGCTCGACCGTGCTCTCGGCCAGGCGGACGTCTTCGAGTCGGCTGTTGGCCAGATTGGCGTTCGAGGCATGGATGGCGTGTTCGCAGTCGTCCAGTTTGATGATGCTCATGATGTTTCTCCTGACGGGTTGAGGTCCTGCCTTCAAGGCAGGGTCGGGCGATAGACACCGCCCTTTTGGGTTGAAAGTTCAAGTTCCCTGGCACAACGCCAGCACAAGGCGACAGCCGTGAGACCAAAGCCGGCCGCGAGACCCTGCCACAGTCCCAGCAGCGCACCGCCATACACGACAGCCAGCAGCCACTGACCACCGATGCCCACCAGGCCGTAGCCGAAGAGGGCTTGAAGCAGAGGGGCACGGGTCTGGCCCAGGCCCCGCAAGATGGCGGCGCCCACGACGATCACGGCCTGCATGCACAGCACCAGGCCGGCCCAGGGCATGATCTGGTGCAGCGCTGAAGCGGTGTCGGCCTGGTAGGCAACAGGACCCAGCACTGCGGCACCCAGCGGCACCGCAGCGAGGCTGAAGGCCAGCAGCGTGACCGCACCGGTCATCAGGGTCAGCAGCATGGCCAGCACCGCGCGGCGATTGCGCTCTTGCACATCGCCACGGGCGTGGGCCACCGCCACGTACTGCACGACCGCCTGGGCGATGCCCAGAGGCAGCACCAGGGCAAAAGTGACCCACAAGGCCGCAGCGGAATGCACGGGCACGGTCTGTGGCCAATAACGGCCAGCTATCAGGGCGGCAAAGGCAAGCATGAGGCTGTCGAGCAGCACCACGGCCCCCACTGGCCAGCCCACGGCGAAGAGCTGGGCCAGAGCCTCCTGAATGCGCGAACCATGTGCGCGCCAATTCAATTGCAAAGGCTTCATGCCCAGCAGCGCGCCCAGGCCTAAGGCCGCCATGACCCAGTTCGACAGACTCACGGCGCCCACGGTCATCTCACTGGCCTGGGCAAGGTCATGGCCCCATAACTGCATGGCCAGCAGAGCCCACGCGCTACCGCACAAGGCAGCGACCACATACAGGCCCGAGGCCAGACCGGCACGTTGCCGCAAGGACGCGTGCACCCGAAAGACCACCATCAACAAGGCCGGCCACAGGCCCACCGCGTTGGCGATGCCAAAGCCGTGCGCAGCCTGGGCCAGGTCGGGGTCGACGCCGAACAGGCTCAGAGCCTGGCTGCTCAGCACACTCAGGCCGGAGCAGACCAGGGCCACGAGGCTGGCAAAGACAAAACCCGCCAGCATGGCCGCTTCATAGTCTTCATGCCGGCCCTGGCCCATGGCCCGGCCGCCCAAGTAGTACAGGGCCTGCAGCATGCTGGCCGCGGCAATGAAGATGGGCAGGTTGAAGCTCGCCATCAGCGCGTAGGCCGCATAGCTGTGTGTGCTGTGCTTGGCGATGAGGCCGGCCACCAGCACGCTCATCAGCAAGGGTGCGGTCTGCACCAAGGCCATCTTGGCCGACAGGCTCAGCAGCGGCATGAACACCGCTTCCCGGCGTGGACGAGAATCCGTTGCAACAGGTGCATTCATGCTGATGCTCCTCGGGCTTGAGGGCAACGTGCCTGCAACAAGGCCACGCCCACGGTGCCCCCCAGGCTCATGCCCCAGCTGAGAAAGCGTGCGCCGTTCTCAACATGACCGGCGCGCATCGCGCTCAGCAGGCGTTCGATGGCCACCGGGCCCGCCGCCGCACTCAGGTAGCCAGATGATTCGTTCTCACAGGCTGGTGGGCAGCTCAGTCCATCCAGCCCCAGGCTGTCCTGCAGGGCACGGTCCCAGTCACGACCCAAGCCGGATGGCAACCAGCCCTGCACATCGTCTGGTTGCAGCGCATGCTTCACCAACAGCGCCCCCATGAGCTCGCGGGCATCAGCGAGGATGCGTGCGCGGCCCACATCGGGCAGGGTCGCTTGAGCAGCGTCGGGCAGGGTCACATAGGGCGCGTTGCTGCGCATGCCGGTGTCGACACAGACCAGTGCCGGTTGCAGCACCTGTTCGCCCACACGCTCGATCCACAGCGCAGCCGCACCATCGCCCATGACAGCAGGCAGGCTCAGCGCGCGTGGGAAGGGCAAGGGCCATTTCTCCGCGCAGACCATGAGTGCCGCGTAGTGGTCACCATCGCTTTCAGCGCTGAGGGACGCGATGATGTCCATGGCGCCGATCCAGGATGCACCCTGCCACTGCGCCACACCGAAGTGCGGCACGCGTGACATGCCCATGCCGCACACCAGACGCGAGATGCTGGACTGGAAGAAGTTCTCGTCCACGCCGCTGGTGGCATACACGGCCACGCCGCATGCCGGCTTCTCGGGCAGGGCGTCCATCAAACCCTTCACGGCTGCTTCGGCCATGTCGGCTTGGCTGGCTGAGGGCTCGCAGGCAAAGCGGGCTTGGGGCTGAGCATGCGGCTTCACGGCCTGGTCAGCACACCATGCAGCAGCTTGCTGGCTCACTTCGCCGAACTGCCATCGCGTCAACACCCGGTAGGTGGACGAGATCTCGGCGGCGTGGTCTGCCAGCGCGGCTTGCTGCCACTGTGCGACCGACGTCTGCCCGGTCGGCAACACGGCGCAGGCCTGCACGAAGGCCAGGGTGGGTTCAGCGGGCTTCATCGCTCTTGCGCTGAACGAAGTCGACCAGGTTGCCAAAGCGCGAGAAGAGCGTCGCCGACAGGTCTTCCACGTCGATCGTGATGTCGAAGCGGGCTTCCATCTCGGCCAGCAACTCCACCACGTTCATGGATTCCAGACCCAGATCATGGAGGTTGGTTTCCAGGGTGATGGCGTCCTTGGGCAGATCGAGTTGCAGCACGGTGAGCACCGCGTCGCGCAGTTGGTCGGCGATGTCTTGTTGGGTCAGGGCTGTGGTCAGCATGGCTTGTGTCCTAGATATATGTAGAGAAAAGGTGAGTGCACTTGGTGCGAGGCGTCACAGCGCCTGCAGCTCCAGCGCGTCGAAGAAGCGCTGGTAGAGCGCGTTGCGTCGTTGGTGAAACTCGCTTTCATCGCGAGAAGAGAAGACCACCAGGCCGACGTAATCGGTGCAGTGCGAGCTGGGCGGCACGAACTGGCCTTCGGCCACGTCCACCTGCACAGACTTGATCCAGGGCTCGCTGAACGATTGCGCACTGGCCGCGCGC
Organism: Burkholderiales bacterium; assembly: GCA_003963115.1. Taxonomy (GTDB): domain Bacteria; phylum Pseudomonadota; class Gammaproteobacteria; order Burkholderiales; family Burkholderiaceae_C; genus Aquabacterium. Next base: position 37,266 of record RXJQ01000013.1, on the reverse strand, counting down.
TTGACGATGCCTGTCTGGCTGCAGCGAAAGCCCACCAGGCCAGCCACGTCTTCGCGTGTTGGCGAGGGGATGCGAATCAGGTCGCCACGGCCGCATTCGAGCAGCAGGGTCGCACGGCCATAGTTCACGCCGTATTGCGACTCGATCATCCAGACGATGCCGCCACCGCCCGGGCGCACGGCCATTTCGCAGAACACGATGTCCTCGTCAGGTGTGACGAAGCATTCCAGATGGGTCACGCCGTTGCGCAGCTTCAGGGCCTTGATGGCGCGGGCCGAGAAGGCTTCGAGCTTGTCCTTGAGGGCGCCTTGGGTCAGCATCACGGTCACGAAGGGTGTGCCCGAGGCAAAGTCGATGTTGGCCATGCCCGGTGCATAGGGTGCGCTGGCCGTGAGGACGGCTTGCCCGTCACGCACGATGGCGTTGACGTGGTAGAGCACGCCCTCGACATAGGTCTCGGCCTCAAAGCCTTCCGGGGCCTCTTCAGCGGCGAACCAGGCCTTGAGCTCGTCCGGCGTGGAGACGAACACCACGCCCTTGGAACCCAGACCATCCACGGGCTTGATGACCAGCTTGCCTTGTTGCGCCAGCAAGGCCTGCACGGTGTCCTGGTCGTCGCAGCGCACGAAGGTCGGCGCACGCAAGCCCGCGGCCAGCACGTGCTGCTTCATGACCATCTTGTCGCGGTAGCGGGCGGCATCTTGCGTGTGCAGGCCGGGCACGCCCAGGCGCTCACGCAGCTCGGCCGCGAAGTCCACGGTCTTTTCATCGAGCGTGGCAATGGCGCTCAAGGGTGTGCGCTCATGCAGGGCCTGCGCGCGGCGGGCCACGTCGTTCAGGTCGCTCCACCTCACCACCTCCGTCTCGACGTGGTCGCCCTGCCCCTCAAAGTAATGGGCGTTGGCCTTGTCGACGAACACGGTCACGTTCACGGGCAGGTCCGCCACGATGGAACGCCCTTGCAGGTCAAAGAATGCGCGGCCATCGCCACGCGCCAGAATCAACATCTTCTTGCTCATCTCAAAATCTCCTTATTGGCAATACGGGGCGTTGTCAGCCGGACCGACAGACACCCACCCCTGGGGGATGCGGCGCGCTGTTGCCGAGCAGCGCACACGCATGGCGGCCGCATGGCCACTGAGGCTGGCGGTCCAGATCACGGCATCGATGTCATGGCCGCGTTGCGTGGCCAAGTCCACCAAGTCAGCCAGAGCCACCAGCGGCGAAGCGCTGGACAGGTGCACGCCGGTTGACTGGCCTGCGTCGCTGGCCAGCCGCAGCTCGCCCGACCAGCCCGCTTGTTCGGCGACCTGTTCAGACAAGGCCTGGCTGTAGGCGTCGCCCATCAACACAGCGTGCTTGCGCCGCGCTTCGGGCATGGCGGCCATCACCTGGCGAACCTGGGTGGCGGCCCACTCGACCAGGCGTGTGTTGACGATGGCTGCAGGCTCGGCCCAGGGCCCTTCATGCAAGGGCGCTTCGTGCCAGACGAGGTCTTCGATCACGGCCAGGGCGCCGTCTTGCAGCCCTGTGCCGGCAAGGTCCGCCTGGACCAGGCAGGCCGCCGCTGCATCGCCATAAGTGACGACGTCCGGCACGCGGCGGTAGAAAGGCGCCATCCACTTGTCGCTGGCACTGATGAGTGTCAAGCCGTTTGCGCCTGCTTGCTCGCCCAGCACGCGGGCCAGTTGCATGGCCATGGCGATGCCGGCTGTGCCGTTCTGGCCGATGGTCTGCGTCAGGCGGGCTTGCATGGCGTGCTCTTGTTGCAGGCGCAGGCAGGTCGAGCCCAGGATCTGCTGGTCCAGCGTGCACTGCGTGTGCAGGATCGCCTCCACCTTCGCCATGGCTTGCGGCAGGGCTTGTGCCAACAGGCCCACCACGCTTGATGCCTGCGCACTGTTGCGGGTCTCGGCCGGCCAGGCGGGCGCCTGGTAGTTGTCGGTGTGCATGCGCGTGATGCCGCGCCGCACGGTGGAAGGCCTGGAGAACGCCCCGGCCTCGTCAAACAGATGCTTGTAGGTCTGGGAGGCCACGGTGCCCAGGAGATTCTGGTGTGTGGTGGCCTGTGGCACATCCACGGCCAAGGCCATGAGCTTCAAGTTCATGCGGCCTCCTGTTGTGGCGATGCGAGAGGCGCGGCGACGGGGCCAATGGGACTGAAGGCCACGGCGGCATAGGCGCCCACATTCGATTGCGCGCAGTACACGACGCGCCGCCCGGCATCCAGCAGGCTCAGACCTCGATCGACGAGATTCACGGCCAGGTCCGCACAGCAGGCGTGACCACGGCGGCCGATGTTGTCCAGGAAGAACTGCTCCGCGCTCAGGCCCAGGGACTTGCCAATCGCCAACCAGTAGGGCCTGTCGGCATTGATGGGCAGGATCTCGCCCATCTCCGTAACGGGCAGGCCGCGCTCACGGGCGTGGTCTTGCAGCAGGTTCTTGGTCTGCACCCAAGCGGAGCGGGCAATGGCGGCCGTGTTCACGGCATTGCTGGGCCCGTCGAACAGCTCGGCATGGTTGCGCACGGTGATGTGGTCCAGCACGGCCCGCAAGCCTTCGCGCCCGATCAGCAGGGCCGAGCCGCCGTCACTCTGGATGCCCGCCGTCTGGCGGATGCGGTGATTGGCCTGGCCGAACACGCGGTCCGAGGTCACCACCAGGGCGTAGCGGGCGCTCGGATCGCGACGCAACAGGGTGGCTGCCCATTGCAGGGCATTGCCCACCGAGGCACAGGCCAGATGGCCGACAGAAAAGGCCATGCGGGTGCGCCAGCCATAGCGGGCCGCCAACTGGCTCAGCACCGACACGGGCGGAGCCGGCATGCTGAAGGCCTCGGTGTGGGCGTGGATCACATAGGCCACGTCAAGAGGATTCAGGCCGCGTTCGGTCATCTGGTCGATGGCCAGGCTGATCAACTGGGCATCCGACTGGTCCGTGCCGTCATGGAAATAGCGGCAGCCGTTTTCCAGCAACTGCTCGATGACGGTGGGGGCCACGTTCTGGCCTTGCACCCAGTCGACGATGTCGATGGCGGGGCCGGGCAGGCCGTGGGCCACATCGACCAGGCCGATGGTGGCCTGTTGTTGGTCTTGAACAGACATGGTGTCGATTCCCTCAGGCTGCGGCGGCCAGCATTTGGTCTGCGGTGCCCAGCCAGCCCATGCTCCGGCAGGTGCGGCCGGTCTCGGACGGCACATCGGGGAAGCGCTGGATGAACTCCTCGCGCGTGATGTCAAAGAGCACGCGGTCATGCAAGCGGCCATGCATGCGATGGCGCGCCCGCTGGCGACCCGTTTCCGTCAGGCCCAGCTTGCGGTGGATTTGCATAGAGGGCGCGTTGCCATCGACCAGCCAGGAGCCCATCACCTCGCGGCCCTGATCCACAAAGCCCGTGGCCAGCGCCGTCAACATCGCCGAGGTGGCGATGTGCTTGGGCGCGGTGCCATACAGGCCACGCATGCCCCAGACCTCCGACGAGCCCATGGGGTTGTCGATGTCGGTCATGCAGACCAGGCCGATGGGCGTGGCGTCACCAGCGGGGTGGAACAGGCGGGCCAGGTTGCGTTTGCTGGTGAGCAGGGCATAGAGCGCCAGCTTGGTGAGCTGCTGTCGGCCGCCGCCGAAGTCCAGCCAGCAACAGACGCGGTCGTCGCTGAGCCAGGCATGCAGCATGTCGGCATGGTCAAAGCCCACCGGGCTGAAGTTCACACGGGGCAGATCGGTCCCGGGGATGAGGTCATGGCAAGCGTTCATACGCCCTCCTTGCTGAGCATGAATCCCCCGAAGCAGCCGCCGATGCCACTGGCAAAGACGAGGTGGTGTCCGGGTTCTTCCAAAACGGCCGAGTCGGCCAGGTTGACGGCCCCATCCGAACCAAAGACATGGCCGATGCGGCTGAAGTTGTGGGCAAACAGGCGCTCCTGAGGCAGGCGCAGCGCGTCCATGGCCTGGCGCCAGGCCGACAGGTTCACGTTGTGCGGCAGCACCGTGTTCACGTCGCCAGGCTTGAGGCCCGCGTCCTTGATCACGCGACGGATCACCGAGATCAAGGTCCAGAGGTAGTTGTCATTGGGCTCATAGCGGCCATCGGGCAGGATGCCGTGTACGGCCACCGGGTCGTTGAAGGTCTGCAGGCCGGTGAGCCGGGCAGCGGCACCACGCTGCACCCACATGGCTGAAGCCCCGTCGCTGTGGATGCCGGCCGTGCCGATGGCGCGCAGGTCTTCGCGCAGCACGGTGTCGACGCACACGACCAGCGCGTTCTGCCATGCCTGGTGCTTGGCAAACATGGCACGCAGCACACGCAAAGCGTGGATGGGTGAGACGCACTGCTGATGGGCAATCGACCAGGCCAGGGCCCGCGTCAGGCCGAGTTGCTGGCGCAGTTCACCAGCCAGCGTGAAAGGCATGGGCAGGGCATTGCACGGCGAGGTGTGGCAGATCACCAGAGCATCGATCTCTTCGGCATTCAAAGAAGGGCATTCGCTCAACAGCTTGCGCACGGCACGCACGCCCAGATCGATCTGCGTGTGATCGCCCTGCACGCGGTGGAAGCGGTCTGCACCGTTGGCACGCAAAGCCGCAGCCTGCTCGCCAGGCCATTGCTGCTCTTCGCACCAGGCCTCCACATTCATCACATGGGAAGGCAGCACGTAGGCGGTGTGGGCAATGCCCACGCTGTTTGTCTTGTTCATCTTGGCGACCTCGGTCAATGGAGGTAGTGCGTGAGGTACACGGACACGTAGTTGCGCTGAGGCGCCATGCCGTATTGCGTGGACGGGCCGCCTTCGAAGCGACCAGCCAGCACGGACAGCGAGTTGTGCTCGCTCAGGTGCCAGCTGGCATCGACCTGCCACAGCCGGCTGCGGTCATAGGCGTTGCGGCGCACGAAGGCGCTCAGGTCCACCCCCTTGATGGCATCGAGCCACATGGCCCGCGCATACCAGCTGCGCTGTACCAGGGGCTCCTGCTGGTCCACCCTGGCGTCGATCAATGCGCCCAGGGGAGCGCCGTACAAGGCCGGGTTCGTGGCCTGGGCCTGTTGCCAGGCTTGCCAGCCCGTGCGGTTCAAGGCATCGCCCGCATAGTCGTGTTCCAGCGTGAAGCTCATACCCCAGGGGGCCGTCCAGCTCACATTCGCGGCCCAGCGGTTGGTCCAGCTTCGGTCCTGCGTGGTCTGGCCCGGCAGGGGCAGGCGCACATCGTGCGAACCCGTCCACTCGGCGCTGGCCACCCAGGCATCGCTCATCAGCCAGGAGCTGCTCAGGCCCAGGCGAGGTTGATCGGCTTCACGCGCCAAGGCGCTCACATCCAGCGACAGGCCCGAAGCCACATCCGGCGAGGCCTTCAGGTAGACGGCGGCATGTCGGTTGGTGCGCTCCAGGCCCAATGCGGCGGGGGCATCATCAAAGCTATCGCGGCTGTCACACCTTGAAAGGCGAGGCACAGCGGCCGCAGTGAAGCTGCCCCAGGGCTGCACGGTTTGACCGCGCAGCATCACCGTGCCCAGGCGGTTCTCACGCAGCGCAGCCGGGTCCAAGGTGGTCTGCGTGACCACGGCATTGGCTTTAAAGAAGTCCGTCGGGTTGTAGCCCGCCGCGCTGCCGGCCTTCATCACGATGCGACCTGCATCCACGTAGGCCGGCTTGTCTGCCGAGCCCAGGCGCCATGACACGGCCGCCTCGCGCAGGGCATTGCGCCAGGTGCTGGGTTGGCCGTTGGCCTGGTTGCTGGCTTCCAGCCGGTCAGACAGCCACGCACGCGTGTCGCTGCTGAGGTTCCATTCACGGCGGTAGTCGGCCACCGCGCGGGCATTGCTCGTGGTCTCGGCAGGCGTGGTGGCCCCAACTCGTGTGCTGTATTGCTGCGCCCAGGCTTCCAGGCGCAAGCCCTTGCCCCAGTCCGAGACTTCGGTGCTCGCTGCCTCGTTGGCCGATGGCGAGATGCCCAGTTGCAAGGCGTCCAGCTCCGCTGTCTGCGCCTGCACGTGCGTGGTCGAAGCCAGGCACAAGGCGGCACCAGCGGCCCAGGCTTTGTCGATCTTCATGTCGGCTGCCGCTTCCATCATGGTTGCTCGGTGAAACGCGGCAGGTACTCGCGTTGCAGCCAGGAAGAGGGCACGTCACGCGTCTTGTATTCCGACAGCCGCATCACGGTCACCCAGGAGGGGTCCAGCCCATCGATGATCACGGTCTCGGTCGGGCGGTCCTTGCCCAGCTCGCTTTGATAGCGGCGAAAGTAGGCCGTCTTCAGCAGGCGGCGCTCGGCCGTGTAGAACTGCGCCTTGACCGGGCGCTGCGTGCTTTCCTCGATCCAGTAGTCCGCGAAGGGGTAGGCCACATCGGCGCGCTGTGCCTGCAGCTGCAGGTGCACACAGCGAACGGGCTTGCTGTCACCACCCGTGATGGTCTCGACACCTTGCAGGGTGGCCTCGAAGTCCTTGGCCAGGTTGGTGCTCATCACATCGTTGTTCGATGCCTGGCCCAGCAGCCTTTGCTGAGGCGAGATGCGCACGCTGGCGTGGCTGGCCGGGTCGAAGAACCAGATGTCCAGACCATTGCGCAGGATCAGCTTGCCCTCATCGCGAGAAGGTGTCTCCAGGCGGATGAGGTTGTTGAACTGGCCCGTGTTTTCCGAAGGCTTGGCAAACACGACCATCTGCGAGGTCGCGGCCAGCTTGGACTGCCGGTATTCGCTCAGCACCACCCTCACCGAAAAGGCGCCACTGGGGTTGCGCACATCGTCCGTGGCGGCCAGCCATTGCTGGGCCTTGCTGTCGCTCGTGGCGTACACGGCGGTACCGCTCCACAGCGCGGCTGCAGACAGCAGCGAGGCCTTGAGCAGGGCACGGCGCATCGTGCGGGTAGCTTGTTGACGTTCAAACATGACGCAATGCCTCCGTCACTTCCATCTTGGCGGCGCGTGCCGCCGGGAACCAGGCCGATACGGTGGCGATCACGGTCAGGCCCAGCATCGTTCCCCACAGCACGGCCTGGCTTTCAAACACGTTCACGGCAATGGGCACGGGGGTGGAACGCCCCGGAGGCGTCCAGCTCAGGCCCGCCGCATTGATGGCGTACTGCGCGATCAACACCGCCAGCACCGTGCCCAGCACCGAGCCCATCAGCCCGATCAAGGCGCCCTCCGCGATGAACAGCGCGCGGATCGATCCCTGGGCAAAGCCCAGTGCACGCAAGGTGCCGATCTCGCCTGTGCGCTCGCTCACCGACATGCCCACGGCGTTGGCCACCGAGAACAAGGCGATCACGGCCATCAAGACGGCGATGAACTGGAACACGCTCATGTAGGAGGCCTCGATCTGGTCATAGACCGGGCTGATGTCATGGAAGTCCATCACGTCCAGTTGTTCGCCGCTGGCTTTGCCGAGATCATGGGCAATGGCCTCCAGGCGCACACGGGCCGCATCGAGCATGTCCGTGCGCTTGAGCTGCACGATCACGGCCGACACGGCTTTCTCTTGCGGGCCGAAGACCAGGCGTTGCGCCATGGGCAGGGGCAGGGCCAGGTAGAGCGCGTCCAGGTCGCGGATGCTCTGGCGCTCGGCCTGCAGCACCTTGACGCGGACCACATTGGGTGCCCCGCTGGGCGTGGCAGCCAGCACGTCGATGGACGCGGCGTCGTTCGTCTGCGGTGTCTGCAGTGCGCTGAGGTTCGCCAGTTCAGAAGGCAGGGCCTGGTCGGCGGCTTCACCGCTCGATCGGGCCGCATCGGCCTTGCCAAGGGGCTCCAGCTTCTTGCAGTTGGCCACCTTCAAGGCATCGCACATGCCCAGCAGCTGCGCCAGCCCGACGCCGATCACGCCGCCATCGGCCACATCACCGCGCAGCACGCTCTTGCCGGCTGGGATGTGCATGCCCACGCCATTCCAGGCATGCAGGGCTTCGTAGCCGGCCGGGTCCACACCCACACCCATGTAGCTGCTGGAGGCGCCACCTGTGGCGTTGCCCACCACACCTTGCAGCTGCAGCTCGGGTGTCACCACCGTCACCATCTCTGCCAGCACGGGATCGCGGCGAATCGCCTGCATCAAGGCCTCATAGCCATGGATGGAAAAGCGCCCCGGGTTGCCTCGCCCAAACTCCAGAAAGCCATGCGGGATCACTTGCAAGTGCCCCAGGTTGCGCACCGTGGTCGTCTGCAAGCCACCCAGGGTGTCGGCCACATAGCCTCGAAAGAGCAGCATGGCGATGGCGCCCACGGCCAGGGCCATCAAGGTCAGCATCGAGCGCCGGCTGTTGCGCACGATGTTGCGGCAGGCCAGTTCAACCGTGTTCATGGCTGGCCCCCTTGGCAAGATGCAGGTTCGCTGCGCGTGACGCCGTCACGGGCTCCACCACGCGGCCATCGACGATATGCACGCGCTCATCGGCATCGGCGAGCAGTTGCGGGTCATGCGAAGAGAAGACGAAGGTCGTGCCGCTGCGGTGCTGCATCTCGCGCATCAGGGCGATCAACTCAGCACCGGTCTTCTGATCCAGATTGGCCGTGGGCTCATCGGCAATGACCAGCGTGGGTTGCTTGACCAGGGCCCGTGCGATGGCCACGCGCTGGCGCTGTCCACCCGACAGCTCGGCAGGCCTGCGCAGGGCCAGCTGCCCCAGCCCCACCGACTTCAAGGCCTCCATGGCACGCTCGCGGCGCACGTCGGCATGGGGCTCGATCAACTGCAGCGGGTACTCGACGTTTTCCAGTGCGCTCAGCACCGGCAGCAGATTGAAGTGCTGGAAGACAAAGCCGATGTGCCGCGCCCGAAAGGCCGACAGGGCCCTGTCAGGCAGCGTGGCCACATCGGTACCCCCGATGTAGACCTTGCCATGCGTGGGCTGGTGCAGGCAACCCAGCACATTGAGCAGGGTGGTCTTGCCACTGCCTGAAGGCCCACTGATGACCGTGAAGGAACCTGCTTCGATGCTCAGGTTGACACCATACAGGGCCGTGACATCTGTCTGCCCCAATGCATAGTGCTTGCTGACCTGCACCAGCTCCGCCGCAGGTACGACGACGCCGGCCAAGGCCTGCCTGCTCGCTTGCGCCAGCGGCCCTGTCGGTGCCAATGTCATGGATGCTGCACTCATATCCTGTTGTCCGTCTCTGCCGCGAACTGCGGCATGTGTTCAGCACCGTCTGTCGGCGCTGTATGGGAGCGAACTCTAGGAATGGGCGCAAAGTGGAGAAAGCCACACGTTATCGCTAGCCTGTGTGCAGTGCCGCGAACGTGCTACCCCTTTGGTGGGATAGGCGGAGAACGGAGGGCGTTCGCCCTAGCGAAGACCGGTGCGCGGCCTACTTCAAGCTAGGGGCAAGTCAGATGAACTAGGGGGTAGGTTTGACCACATGCCACACCCCACCCCGGCCATCACCATTGCGATCGCCGGGCTTGGTGTCGCCAGCGAAGTAGTACAGCGGGCTGCCGTTCCAGGTCCAGTGCTGCATGTCGTCGTGCTCAAGGCAGCTCAGTGAAGACAGGCATTTACCCAGAGAAGAGCCATCCAGTGCAATAAACAGCAATCTTCCAGATACTGCATACCTGCTTGGACAGGCGTTTTTTACATCAGAGCACCTTGGCGAGTAGAGAGGAAGAGAGTTCCCCCACAGGCTCATTTACTGAAAAACTCTTGATACCCGTTTCGCCGCAAATCGCAAGCGGGACAAACGCCACAACCGTAGCCCCATTCATGCTTCGTCGTGTGATCACCGACATAGCAGGTATGTGTCTCATCCCGAATGAGTTCCACCAACTTGTCACCGCCAAGCCGCGTCGCCATCTCCCAGGTCTGGGCCTTGTCGATCCACATCAGTGGTGTTTCGATCACAAAGCGTGAAGCCAGACCGAGGTTCAGTGTCACTTGCAAGGACTTGAGAGTGTCATCACGGCAGTCGGGGTAACCTGAATAGTCAGTCTCACACATACCACCCACTAACACCTTGTGCCCTCGCCGATAACCCACGGCTGCGGCAAAGGTGAAGAACATCAGATTGCGGCCTGGCACGAACGTGTTGGGCAGGCCTGAAGTTTCAAACTCAATCTGCTTTTCGGCTGTAAGGGCTGTGTCGCTGACGCCGCCCAGCAAACGCAAATCAAGCATGTGGTCCTGGCCGAGCTTCGCGCCCCAGGCAGGGAAACTCTTTTTCAACTTGGTCAAGAAGGTCTGGCGACATTCAAGTTCTACCTGGTGCCGTTGCCCGTAGTCGAAACCAATGGTCTCCACTAGATCAAAGCGCTCAAGGGCCCAGGCAAGACAAGTTGCAGAGTCCTGTCCACCTGAGAAAAGTACAAGGGCCGACGTGCTCATTCTTGGTACTCCTTCAATTGCATTGAAAACACGCGCCGATCACACCGGCAGCGCAGGGCCTTCTTGATCGCAAAGGGCGATTGCACCGCACCCACGAGTCTCGTACAGATCAACCCGGTCCAGTTGTGGCAAGCTGCGCCGCCCTTCTGCCAACACCCATTGCGCCAGCGAAGCCGAATCACAATCATCCAAGCCAGGCAGTTCGTGCAAGGGATGGTGATCTAGTGATTTGAAGACGGGATTAAAGCGATCCTTCACGTCACCAAAATCAACCGTCCACCCCATCACCTCGTCCAATGGCGCGGACAAGTGCAAGCGCAAGGTGTAGGTGTGGCCATGGATGTGACTCAAGGGATCTGTGTCAGGTGCATTACGAAGAAACAAGGCGCTGTCCAGCGTCATTTCCTTCCAGATCCTGTATTCGCGGCCATTGAAGTTGGCTCCACACGAACCGGTCTCATACACGGTCACCCAAGACAGTTCGGGCAAGACCTTCTTCAACCGATCCCACAACCACCCCGCGATCACCTCGCTCGTTGGGTTGCTCAACCCTTCAATGGCATTGAGGTACTTGTGGTTGAGTTCGTAGTGAAACGGGGCCCAGATTTCATCCAAATGGTCGTAGTCGATGCTGATGTCTCGGCCACCAGCATCTTGGTTCGCGTGCAAGATCACCTCAAAGCCATGGCCATGCAAGCGGCCACACTTATGGCCAATTGGCACGTTGGGCAACTTGTGAGCCGACTGAAAGCGGTAGCGGCGCCACACGTGTGCCTGATCTTGCCGATCAAGATCAACGCCTTGGTCTGCCATGCTCTGGATACCCACCTGCTCCAAGCCTGGTACGCCCAGTTGACTCACCAGTTGGTCACGAACCCAACGGGCAATGTTTTCATCGGTCGGCGCATGGCTTCCCAGAACTTCGTTGAGCAAGCGGTAGTCGAGTTGCCCTGTACAAGCAGCCAAGCGTTCACCCAGCGTATGGACCTCGGCACCAGGGAAGGGCGCCCAACCTGAGGGCAGATCCGCGCGGATCTTCGCCAGGAAGCTGTGGCCATGCAAACCGCGTGCCTTGTGCCCATCGGGCAACAAGCTGACTTGACGCGCCGATTCAAAGTTGCGCGACGCCGTGAAGAGGGTGTTAGGTGACATGGTTGAGCCTGCTGATGGCAAATTCTCACTTATTGCGGGGTACATCTAAGTTCGTGGACAATAACTGAAGCACTAAAATACCTGATTCTCTCAAAAACTGCGTAATAAATATTTTGTAGATCATGACAGTTTTTGCCCGCAACTGTAGGGTGATCACAAACTGCACCAACCGTAAAAGCGCAGGTGGTCAGTTGTTGTCGCTCACCCCGCGTGATCTGAAAAAGCACCCAATTGGCATTGCCGAAGCATGGGCAGCAAAGGTTCGTGACGCCAACAAGCCTATTCAAGTTGCTGACCTGTACAAGGGGCGGTCGTTTAGCGATGCCCGAACTGTCGCTAGCTCCTTGAAAGGGGAGCTGTGGGTCGTTTCTGCAGGCCTTGGTTTAGTCAAAGCAGATGAGGCTGTTCCGCACTATGACCTGACCATTTCTACGGGCAAGGGCTCTGTCCAGAACGCACTGCAGGCTGCACAAGCCACGCCATCCGATTGGTGGATGGCGCTGACAAACGCGTTGGGCACAAAGGAGCCCATCAGCACTGCATTGGCGAAACAAAAGGGCGGCCTAACGCTGTTGGCGATGCCTTCCACATATCTCCAGATGGTTGCGACCGATTTGGAGCGCCTTAGCGATGCAACTTTGAAGTCGGTTCGCATCTTCACCAGCGAAGCCGGCGCATCCAGCTTGCCAATGCGTCTTCAATCCGTGTGCATGCCTTATGACGAGCGGCTGGAAGGCCATGACTCCTACGCCGGCACACGGACGGATTTTCCTCAACGTGCACTACGGCACTTCGTCGAGGTCGTTGAAGGGCAAAACATGGACTTGGATGCCAGCAAGGCGGCTGTCGCTAAGTCACTGAAGCGACTCAAGAAGCCCACGCTGCCAACAAGAACACGTCGAACGGACGAGGAAATCCTCCAACTCATTGCCAGCCAATGGGACAGGTTCAATGGCCATAGCGGGCCGCTACTTCGCTACCTGCGCGATGAGGCGTTCGTGTCTTGTGAGCAATCTAGATTTGCTAGCTTATGGCGGCAAGTTAAATGCCTTACTGGTGATGCGTGAGGTGACATATGGCGACATCTAAAAAACCAGTCGTGATCCGAGCTTTGCGTACCACTCAGGGCGAAGGGCTTGACGTGTACTCGTTCTTCATCAAAGGCTCAGACATCGTTCGCGTGGCGGACATCAGTCGGGTTGAGCGCGACGAAGAAGATGAACTCAAGGGCTTTCAGCGACCTGAGATCAAGAACCACGTCAAGGGCATCGTGGACTACCTGAACCAAGGTCAGGTTCTGTTCCCCAATGCCATCATCCTGGCCATGTCGCCGGACGTGAAGTTCACGGCAAGTCGTGGGCCGAAGCAGAGCGGGGATGACGGAATCTCTGTCTCTGGCACCTTGAGCATTCCGATTTACGAAGAAGGCAAGCGCGTCGCCTGGATTGTGGATGGCCAGCAGCGTTCTCTTGCCTTGGCACAGGCCAGCCACAAATCCATCCCAGTGCCTGTGGTGGCGTTCGTGTCAGACAGCCTGGAAGTGCAGCGCGAGCAGTTCATCTTGGTGAACAAGGCCAAGCCTTTGCCGACACGCCTGATTAACGAGCTGCTGCCCGAAACCAGAGGGATCTTGTTGCCACGCGAACTGAGTGTTCGCAAGGTGCCTTCTGAAATTTGCAACTTGCTTAACCGGGACTCCAATTCGCCGTTCTATCAGTTGATCAAGCGCACGTCAGACAAAAGCAAGTCCCCCGCAGTGATCACCGATACAGCCGTGATCTCGATGATCAAAAACAGCATGAGCAACCCTCTCGGCGCCCTGGCCCCGTTTAAGGCCTCGGGTCGCGAGGGCAATGACATTGAAGGCATGTACAGCGTGCTTTTGACCTATTGGAACGCTGTACGCGACGTGTTCCCAGACGCATGGGGTAAAGACCCTCGCCACAGCCGCTTGATGCACTCGGCAGGCATCATCGCCATGGGCGTGCTGATGGACCGCATCTTTGCCAAGCTGCCAGTTGGCGCTGACGATTTGAAGACCGTGAAGCGGGAGCTTGAACGTGTCTCACCCCATTGCCACTGGACCAAGGGCCAGTGGGAATCATTAGGCCTCGCGTGGAACGAGATTCAAAGCACCACACGAGACATCAAAAAACTACAAGATGCATTGGTCCGTGCATATGCAGGCAGTGCCAAACGATGAAGTTTCTCTATTCTGATACACAGGACTATGTTGATCCTGAGTATGACTTTTTGAACGACCGCGCTGCACCAGGACGCAAACGCTATTGGGACGACTGCTACGCTCACGAGATGATGACCCCGGCGCCCTACGATGGATTGCTGGTTTCCATGAGCGCCATTAGGCAAGCCGAGGGGGTGGCCACTTCTAAAGTACGCTACTCCACAGCTGAAGAGCAGCGGCTCTTGAGAGATGGTGCCCGTAGGTTCTTGCGCTACGGCGGCCCTAAGTTCAGAGACGCCATGCTGATGGGCGACTGCGGTGCCTTCGCCTATGTAGAACACCCCAAGCCCGCCTACTCACCTGCAGAGGTGGTTGAGTTCTACACCGAAGCCGGTTTTACGCACGGCGTATCACCTGACCACATCATCTTTGAATGTGATGTGAGCAACCCGCCAGCCTCTGCCATGCCCCCAGAGTCCCTGGCGCGCTATGAAATCACGCAAGCTAACGCACGCGAGTTCATTCGCTTGGTAAAAGCGGATGACTGGCCGTTTGAGCCTATGGGTGCCGTGCAAGGTTGGTCCCCTCAGAGCATGGCCGCTGCGGCTGTTTCACTTGAAAAGATGGGTTACCGCTATTTGGCCATTGGGGGCTTGGTCCCATTGTCTGTGCCAGTTATTCACCAAGTGCTTCAGGCACTTCGAGGCGCCATCAAACCCGAGACGGACATTCACCTGCTTGGCTTTGCCAAAGCCGACAAGATCCACGAGTTCACGAACTATGGCATCACGAGCTTCGACTCCACATCGCCCTTGATTCGCGCGTTCAAAGATGCCAAGGCCAACTACTACTTGGAGCGGCCAGGAGGTGGCATCGACTATTACGCTGCAGTTCGCATCCCACAAGCCATTGAAAACGCACGCTTGATGCAAGGCATCAAACGGGGCATTTTCAGTGCGGAAGACCTACAGCGACGCGAGATCAAAGCGCTGAACGCCATTCGGTCGTACGACAAAGGCTCCGTGGGCCTAGAAGACGCCATGGGCGCGCTGACGGACTACCAAGCCTTTTTGACCTTGGGCGAAAAGAAGTCCAAAGAGACCATTGAAAAGGAACTCGCCAAGCAAGTGACCTTGGTTCGCCGCACGCTTGAAGACAAGCCTTGGCAGCAATGCGGATGCGACATCTGCCGCAAGGCAGGTGTGGAAGTGATCATCTTCCGCGCGAGCAACAGAAACAAACGTCGAGGCTTTCACAACCTGGGCGTGTACCACCATCACCTACAAAACACCCTGGAGAACGCAAGGTGAGCATTTATCGATTCAAGGCCATCCGCGCAAGGCAAGCTGATGAACATGAGGTCTTTTCTTTCGCAGCCACACCTGAGCAAGTCCTAGGGTTCTCTGAAATTGAGCGTGTAGGCCGCAACGATGAAGGAGACCTTAAGGGTTTTCAGCGTCACCAAGTAGCTGCCCACATCAAGGAGATTCGAGACTATCTATCGCGTGAAGATGCCTTGTTGCCCAACGCGGTGATTGTGGCTTTCATCGATGGGGTCAAGGTCAAAGATGCTGGGCATGGTGTGGTGAACGTTGAGATCAACACCAAACACAACAAGCCAGGTTTCGTTGTTGATGGTCAACAGCGACTCACAGCGCTAGCCGGGATCAACAAGCCAGGATTCCAAGTCTTTGTGTCCGCATTGGTTTGCAAGGACTACAACGAATTGCGACAGCAGTTCGTCTTGATCAACAACACGCGGCCCTTGCCCAAGACCCTGATCTATGAGTTGCTGCCAACTGTCGAAGGCCTTCCTGAACGCTTCAGCTCCAGAAAGTTTTCAGCGCGCATTGTTGATCGACTGAACTTCAAGCGCGGCGGAGCGCTTCACGGTGAGATCAAGCAACATACCAATCCTAAAGGTGTGTTGAGTGATATGGCCATGCAGAAAATTGTAATGAATTCAGCATCAGATGGCGCTATTCGCGAATTCATTAAATTTGATGATTACGAAGAACAGTCGGTCAACCTCATCAATGAATTTTTCGAAGCGGTAAAGAAGGTATTTGGGAGTGAATGGACAGGCATGAACCCCAAGACTTCGAGACTGCGCCATGGTGCTGGGCTCGTTGCTATGGGCTTCGTCATGGAGTTGCTTTATTCAGGTGAAGGGGCGACAACCCGAACGGCTTTTGAAAAAGGGCTCCTATTACTGCGAGAACACACGGCCTGGACAAGTGGGCAATGGAAATTTAGCGAGGAGGACGTCCGGCCGTGGAATGGAATTCAAAATACGTCAGCAGACATAGATTTACTCGCAAATTACTTGGTTCGCTGCCTTAAGAAATCGTTGCGCGGTACCAAAAGGGCATACTGACATCGCGTCACCTAAATTTACTGATTAAATTCTCTACATTCAGCAATCCGTTAGGGTTTTTCTTAAAAATCCTTAAATATTCGCCCTCAGACAGATTGGGATATTTATAATTTCTATTCTCTACCAAAACCGAGAATCGCTTCCCTGCGGTAAAGCTATATAAGTCACCGACCCTCAAGGACACTTGTGAAAAATGTCTCGATAGTCCACCGATCACATCGCTCTTGCCCATATTGCAGGACTTACAGAGCACTTGCCAGTTCTCAGGATCATCACCACCAATTAGGTGGGGAATGATGTGATCTAGTTCAGGACGTCTATATGTTGCATCTAAAGTAACCTCGCCAATTTGCGCTCCATGCCTATCGATTACTACGCCCTCTTCTTCAGCAGCGTATCGGTCTAAATCCTCTTCAAAAGGAAATAAACAAAGGGCACAACGCCAACTTTGGCTATGCAATATATTTAACTGTTTCACATCGCCAGGATTGAAGGAAGTTGTATCCCTCCCATATCGGTAGAATTTGCGGATTCTTTTAAATACAACGGAAAGATCTCTAACAAGTTGCTCCCTACCTGCGCCAAAACTCAAGTGCTCATTAACTGAACGTTCTGCCAAATATTTAAAATTTGGCGCCGGTTGAGTAAACAACTCAATAGGCGCCAAGCTCCAAAGAATACGAACAATTCCTGTCAGCGATGCATGTGCTTTTAAGGAATTTGGGGACCCATACGCCATAGTCGTGACTGCATCAAAGGCTCCTGAAAATAACGGTTGAGCACTTTGATCAATCAGAGATAGTGCTTGTCTGTCAGTTCTATTGCCCCGACTCACTATCTCTAGAAACTTCAACAGGGGCTCTATATAAAGATTCCCGTGCAGCATATTAATTAAACAAAGAAGATGTGCTTCTCACGGTCGATAATTTCTGCCCTTTTCTGAACGCACGAATCGCCTCTTTGATATCGTCCCATCCAGTTCCGCTTTGCAATCCAGTTGCTGACCAGTTTTGGAAAAAAGACCCTGGAACAGCATCAAAAAAGTCCCTAACTTGCTCTTTGAAATTCTCGATGGAAGAAAACCGTGCATCTCCCTCTGCTTTGCTCTCCAAAAAAACATCTTGTAAAGCTTGTAAGGTGACTATGTACAGCAGATGAAAATTAGGCGCCTTCACCCAGACCTGCTCTTTTTCATATTGCGTTTTCAGAACCTCCCAAAAAGCAAACATATAAGGGACCCAAACTTCATATCCCTCCCATTTCTTTCTAGCAACCGTCAGCGTATCCACACCAAGCGCAGGCAAAAACATCGCCATTTCTAATGTTTTGCCGCCTTTATTGATGGTTCTCCAACGCTTTGCTACTGCCAGCATGCCTTGCTGACTAAGTTTTCCTGATTTTTCAAACCCTATCGACTCAGATGCCTCAGCAACCATTCCAGCGAAGGGACTTTTCGGATCATGATTAATATACTTGTGTATTATTCTGTCGGCGTTCTTAATACCAACAGACTCTAATTTTTCGTCAATTACTTTGATCTCTGAATTTGTAAGTGACGTATTCAACAATTCCGTCAGAAAATCCTTAGAAATTGGTCGCGCCATTTTATTCAGTACTACAAACTGAAATACTTGCTCCACCCAGTCTGCATCTTTTAATGCACAAACAGTAAAAACGATATCTTCTTTATCACATTCGTTCGCACCATTCACTCGATGTTGGCCGTCCACAATCATTGCTGGACGCAATAGAGATTGCAAAATAAACCTCAAGCGTTCCTCGGGTGTGAAGGCGACAAATTCTTTCTCTGCCTGCGTCAGATTTCCTTTTTCTTTTAGAGACGTTATTTTCGACGCTTGACTATTAATCCATTCATTCACTCGTTCATCGGATGAAATAAATTCATAGAACTGTAATAGTTTAGACTGCCCAACATCTAATTCCTCATCAGAGTCTGAATCTACATTCGTATCATCAACAAACTCCTCAACAGCCGAGGATTCGTTCGCGTCTGCTTCGACTTCACGAGTGTCTAGATCGGACGACGGTTGCGTGTCAAGATTTAGCCGGGCGGCAAGCATTGCTTGAACGCTTGTGCGAAGCTGTTCTATGGAAGCGCCCTCATCGACTCCTGATGAAAATTCGAGTTGAACCAATTCTGGCTTGTATGTGAGTTCTTTTGTATTCCAAGTCGACGGCAAACCCAAAGATTCGGTTTTTAGAACGTTCTCCCGGAAGGCTACAACAATCGCTCCTGGAGACGTTTGGCCAGAATTAAAAAAGTCAATGATTTTCTTATATCTTGGACTTAACGCTCGCTGAAATCCGCCGTGGAATCGCTCATTCTTTGCCGGAACGCCACCCCATGAAAAAATGTCTTCAGCAGGTGCACAAAAAGTGACCATTTCTGTTGTGGAATCCCCTTGAGAATATTTCATTCCGACGTATTTATATGTGGTCATTTTTTCTCCAATAATTTCGTCGATCGTAAATTCGGATTGACTTAACTGACACCTATGCCTGGCGATCGCTGGGCAAAGTCTTTTTCATGCTCAATATGTTGCGTTCGCAGATTTTTTATAAAAACCATTGCAATAATGGCCATCAAGTAAGGCAATCCTCGCAAGGGTTCAATCACGCATCCTTTAGCAAAAAATCCAGGGAGAATTCGTAAATAGAAATGCCCAAGCAAAAGTACCGTCGCAACACAGCCAGCTAGATATAGTTGAATTTTGAAATGCCCGATGACCTTACCAGGCCTCATGCCTCGATCAAAATATGGATGAACTTTACGCAAATCATCAGTTTCCAAAAAAAGCTTCTCTATATTTGAAATAATAGCGATGTTTCTATTGAACCAATTACATGCGTCGTATGTAGAAGCCATCAGCCAAGCGCATAACGTAATTGCAATACAAACACTAAGGTCGAACATAGGAGAAGACTGTTCTACACGAAGAACTGCCGCAGCGGCTGCAATCACGGCAACACATTGCCACATGGCCGATACATGTCGATTGAGATGCGACGAACACTGTTTATACATCTCCAACAAAAAATCCACACGTTGAGTGCTCGCTTGGTCCTCGCTTGTCATCGTCTATTCCTTGCTTTAGAAAATTGTATTGACTTCCATCACAGTCCTCAGGCTACGTTATGGATCAAGCACCGCGATGAACTCAGCCACCACAGCCAAGTCCTCAGCATCACTAGCCTCCAACGTGATCATCTCAAACCCCATCCGATCACTCTCCGGCATCAACTCAATGCGCGTATGCTGCCAACCACCATCCGCATCCACCAACTTCTCACTGCGATACCGCTTGATGGTGTAACTGCCACACGTTTCTGGGTCGCTGATGCTGCGGTGTTGCACCACCACGATCTTGCCGTTGCGGGTGCCTTGCGGGTTGGCGCGGAACAGGCACCACGCCCCGTTGGGGATGCGCTTGTTCATCGATTCACCCACCACCTGGGCCACAAACAGGCCTGGCTGCGGGGCGATCCAGTCCGGCAACTCCACCCAGTCGCTCGCGCCTTCTTCCAAAGCCTGGGGCTCTGAGAAGTGGCCCGCTGCAAACTTCAAGTCCACCACCGGCACGGCGTGCACGCCGGACTGGGCGCGCTCCTGCTCGCTCACACGGCGCAGTGGCAATACCTTGGCGGTGTGTACGACCAGGGGCTCGGGCTGCAGCAGGGGTTCTGGCAATGGTGGCCGGCCTGCCAGGCGTGAGCGCAAGTAGTCGGCCAGTTCGGGGTCGCAGCAGTGCACATAGCAGCCCTTCATGCCGCGCGTCATCAGGGTGCGGTAGGTGTTCTTGATGATGCGATCGGCCAGTTCCTGCGCGGCTTGCCGGTCGGCCTTCATCATGGCCTTGAGTCCCTTGATGCTCTTGTCTGATCGGGCGCGGGCATCTGGCCGGGTCTGCACGCGGCCTTCACGGTAGATGAGGTCGGGCCCGATGATCACGCCCACGTAGTCCACCTCCAGGCCCTGGCAGGTGTGGATGCAGCCCACTTGCTGCACGGATTCAGGCGCCATGATCCACAGGCTGCCGTCTTTGGTGAGGTTCCATTGGCGGCGGTAGGTCTGGCCGTCGGGCTGCACGATTACGATGTCATCGGCTTGCGGGTTGTCCTTGCTGGGCCAGCCCCAGCAGTAGCCGGCCACCACACGGGCTTTGTTGCTGGCTTGGTTGCGCGCTTCAATCAGCTGGTGCAGTTCGGCCGGGGTATCCACCACGCGAAAGTCGTAGCCCAGGCCGTCCAGCTCGGTGTTGGCGGTGGGGCGTATGGCCAGGGTGTCATCCAGCCAGGCCAGGTAGCCATCGCTGCCGTTGCAACGGAACTGCGAGGCCAGTTCCATCTCGATCACATCGGCACCCAGCTCGGCGGCCCATCGGCGCAGCTCGCCTGTGTGGCCAATGTCAGCCAGCGTCACGCGCTGGTCATCGTCCACAAAGAACACGGTACAGCGAGAGGCCGTGATCAGTTCCTTGATCTGGTTTTCGCCGAGGTTGCCATACAGACCGGACTTCTCATTGAGCCGATGCGCTTCGTCCACGATCAACACATCAAAGCCGTCCTTCTCAGGGCTTGTGAACGAACCCGAACCACTGAACAGGTTGCTGATGCGCGTTTTCTTGAACGTGCCGGCGAGCTTGGCTTCGAACACAGCACGTGGCGCGGCGTTCTTCGACACATAGCGTGCATTCTTCTCTCGGGCGAGCAATGCGCCCAGCAGGTTCAAGGCCACGACTGATTTGCCCGTACCCGGTCCGCCTTGAATGATCACGACTTGCTTGCGGCCCGGTGGTGTCTTCGCCTCGGCCTTGAGTACGCTCTCGAACACGAGCTTCTGGTCGTCGACCAGAACGAACTCGCTCTTGCCTTGCAGCAGGCCCACCACGGCATCGGCAAGCATCTTGGAAGGCCGTATGCGCCCGTGTTCGATCCGATAGAGCAGGTTGCGGTCATCGCCATGCCGTACATGCTAGCGAATGAAGGCTTGCAGGCGAGACTTTTCGCTCCTGACGAACAGCGGCGCACGCCCGATGTGCGCAGCGTAGCTGGAGTGATCGATCACGCCGTCGCGGTACGGATAGTTATGCAGGTAGGCACAAGGCTGCAGCGCGAGGGCTTCGTCCTGCACCGTGGCATTGAAGTCGGCCAGCAAGGCCGCGTAAGACCAGGCCTGATAGCTCGGATGAGGGCCTTCGGTTTCGCCTGCACGGCCACCGCGCCGCGCCCAGATGATGCCGTCCTTGTCGCTCACACGCGCTTCAGACCACTGCTTGAGTTCGACGATGATGACTTTGGGTTGCCGCTCGGCATCCAGCCCCGTGATCAGGAAGTCGATGCGCTTGGCCGTTTGCGGCACCTGGTATTCGATGGCCACGCCTGCCGTGTCGGGAATCTCTTCATCGCCCATCACCTTGGCCATGTGCAGCAAAGAGGATGTCCAGGAGCGGATCTCCGAAGGGCCAACACGATGACCGGTGGCGTGCACATAGTGACGAGACACCACATCTTCGATGTCGTCACGCAAGGCGTGATGCAGAAATTCGCGCTTCGTCGCCTGATAGATGATCACCGCCCGCTGCTCCCTCGGACCGTTACAAGAATTTTGGTGAGGGTAGCTTAATTGACCTCGTTTGATGTGAGGTTGAACGAGAGAAGCACCGAAATTAAGGGGCGCTTCAGCCTCGTTGTGAGGAATTTCGGATCGATATCGCTGGCAGCAGTGTGATCGCGGGGCTCATCTCACAGATAAAGCCTCGACCTTGCCCCTTTCGGCTAAGGCTTCTTCCGTTTTGCCGGCCTTGGTCAGCGCTTCGGCCAGATTCTGGTGTGCTGCCGTGAATTTGGGGTTGATGGCAATGGCTTTGCGAAACGCTGCGATAGCCTCATCCGTGCGATCCTGTCGGGCCAGCACATAGCCCAGGCCGTTGTACGCCTCTGCGTTTGCTTTTTCCCGCGCTGCGCGACGATAGTGTTCTTCCGCGTCCACCAGAGCCCCCGATTGGGTCAACAACACGGCCATGTTGAAGTTGGCCGAAGCGTTGTTGGGGTCCAGCTCAAGCGCCCGCTGGTAAGCCGCCCGCGCATCTGATTGCTGTCCCAGGCGTGCCAGCGTTGCCCCAAGGTCGCTGTAGATCTCAGGCTTGGGATCGATGGCCACAGACTGGCGAAAGTGTCCAAGCGCGTCATTCAATCGACCCAGATCGACAAGTGCCAGTGCGAGGTTGTTGTGCGCTTTGGCACTGCTCGGATTGATCTCGATGGAACGCTGGTACTCTTCAACAGCCTCGATGGAGCGGCCCTCTTGAAACAGCGTCCAGCCCAAAGCATTGTGGAGGTCGGCATCCTTGGGGGCGACTTCCAAACCTCGGCGATAGATACGCTCGGCACCCTTGTGATCGCCCGTGTTCTCGTTGACCATACCCGCACGCAAAAAGGAGTACGGGTCAAGGAACTGCTCCTTGATTTCGGTGATGCCATCGCTCGGAATGCGAACAAATTCAGGGATGTTTGCAGCGCGATCCGACGAGGTAAACCGCTCCAGCAATACGGGTGGGCTGTCGTTGCCATCCTCGTCAATGTGCGTCAAAAAGAGTTGCGTATAGGGCGTGTTGACCTTCGACGAGAACACCAGCCACCGGCTGTTGGACGACCAACTGTGCCAGGAATTCATCAGCGAGGTGTTGTGGCGCAAACGCCGAGCCGGTCCACCCTTCGTTGAGACGATGTACAGCTCGCTGTCCGGCTGCAGCAGCATGTAGTTTTGAGCCTTGCAAAACACAATCCACTTTCCGTCGGGTGAATACTTCGGAAAGAAATTGCTCATGCCATTGGCAGCGGCGCCCGCCAATGGTTCCGCAACGCCACCTTTTCCGTCGTTGAAAGGGATGCGGTAGAGGTCGTACTTGAACGGCTGGTGGTCGACCGTGAACTCAGGCACATCCTTGGTTGCGACAATCGCAGAGTTGTTCTCCTGCAAGCGTGGCGACTGATACGCCTTGGCGCGGGCAAAGATGATCTCCTTGCCATCCGGGCTCCAGGCTGCATTCGTCTGGACATATTGCGGATCGTCCGCGCCGGGCAGGGCAGCGAACTTTTTCGTCTCGCGGTCGTACACCACCAGAATGCCCTTGATGGGGAAAAAGAGTTGGGAGAACGCGATGTCCGGTGTCGCAACGAACACCGACCGATCCTTCACCGTGCTGATCACGTATCGTCCGGTCGGAGACACCCGCGACAACAGCCCGAATGTCAACTCAAGGTCCTCGGGCTTGTAGTCACTCCACGTCATGATCTTGGCGTCGTCCAAGACCATGCGTTTCAACACGGGCATGATGGCGTAGGCGCCTTTGTCATTGCCGTAATCGACGTCCATGCCAAGGACGCTACCGTTGTCAGCAAACGAGTGGCAATTGCCGCAAACAGGCAGATTCTTGAGCACGACGGGCGGCCCAGCCTTTTGGTCCACCGAGCCAAAGCGCCAGCGAATCTGGGAAGGGTCTTGAACAGCCTTCAGGAACGGCAGCGGCACCTCGCGGTACATGATCGAATCGCCCACTTTGTCCTTGGACGTCCGGATGCGCACGTGCGCTGCGGGCATGACACGTTGATCCTGGCCGACGCCAGCGACCATCACATCTGCACTGTGCAGGATGCTCTGCCGCTTGATGTGATTCCATTGAGCTTCGGATGGTCGCCAACGAGGCTCTTCCACGACAGCCTGCGACAGCAGGCGCCCGGCGCCATCACGAACGACAACCCGCCATTGATGCGCAAGGGTATTGGCGTCGGACCACACGAACGTCGGTGACACGATCTCCGGAGGAAAGATCGTTTCGTCCATGGGGTAGGTGATGCGAAGCGAATCCTGAGCGGGCTCGCCTGCCTGCGCGCGCCCAACGCCAGAAAGCGCAAGCAAACCAAATACGAGCATGCACACCATCGCGGTGACAAGCACAGGCAAGCGACGCAAGTGAAACCGATTCATTTTCAGGATTGTTCTGTCTCAGCGGGCAACCAGGCCACGACTTCCGTTTCGCACAGAAGCTCCGGCCGACATAGCGGACCATGGACCACCGCGCAAGGGAAACGATCAAAACCGCGTTGATGAAAGATCGTGCGCAGCACGGATACATGATCTGCATGCTTCACATACGCCACACCGGACGCAATGTCTGCAAGGCTGGCACCTTGATTCGCAAGCAGCGATTCGATGTTGTCGATCATTCGGTGTGCTTGAGCTTCGAGTTCGCCGACATGCACTGTTTGACCCGCCTCATCAAGACTGGCGGTTCCAGAGATATGCAAGACAACCTTGTTGGCTTCAGAGATCCTCAGCCCGCGAGAGAAGTCGGCACCGTAAGTCCATGCCTCATTCAACTTCGGTGTCGACATGCGTTGAATGCGCGGACGCGGAGAAGAGCGAATCGCCTCGATGGTCAGGGTGACGTCATGTTCGAGCGGCATCGGGCTGCCTTGCACGCAGGTACTGGCCGGCCTCAGATCGATGCCAAGTTGCTGGAAAAACACGCGTCTGGCCTTGTTCAAGTCCGCGTAATCACGATCGATGTCGCGCATATAAATCCATACCCGAACGACATCGCCAAAGTTCATGCCGCCCTGCTGAAGCAAGCGCTCCGCAGCGTGAAACATGTTCAATGTTTGCTCGTAGGTGTCTCGACCAATACCGTAGACGTTGGTGGCATGCAGCGAAGACTGATCACCGAGGTGAACCAATCTGGCTTGGGTGTTGGAGCAGCCAGCGCAGGTGCAGGCCGGCTCGGCCCACACATCACGCACCGACCATCTATTGCCGTCACGCGGCGCAAGCACTTGAACCGAAACTTCCAGACTGTTTCCGTCGATGAGCGGGGCTTGCTGGATGAAGCTGACAGGAGGGGCAACAGCCGTCGGATCTGACGCTATGCCAAGCTGAGACCTGAGCTCGAGGATGGCCGGAAGGTTTTGCTGGATGTCCCGCACAAAAATGGTTTCGCGAACGACATGCTGGTTGGAGGCTGCATGCGCTGCCAATATGCCGTCGAGCTTCTTGAACACCGACTCGGCCTGCTGTGACACAGGTGCGAAGGGATTTTCTGGCCGGCAGATGATTGACAACTCATTGGCCAGCCGACCTGAAAATCGATGAACCAAGGCCAATTCTTCGCTCATCTGAATCAGCGATTCCATCCCTTGCACTCGGCCAGGCCGGTCGCAGGCATTGCAACAATGCTGGGTGTGGTCGTTGCGCCCGAGTTTTTGTTGTTGCTTTGGCAATTGTTTTTTCCGGATGGCCCACCGAAAGCATCCGCACCCACGTAAAGCAGGTCTGCACCCGGAATGCCAGGTAATTGGGGGGTGCTGCCATTATTGCCAAACAAATTGTGCGTCACGCTGACTGACTTCACCGTCGCATCCTTGAACCCATCTGGCAGAGAGGCGACGCAATCCGCGTACGACAGGCTGATACCGAAACTGGATGCGGCCATCACCTGACCGACACACCAATCCATGACACCAATGCCAAGGAAATTATTTTTGGAAATCTTATTGGCGGACAAGGCAATGTCAGATACCCCCATCACCAACATGCCGATACCGGAGGGAATCTGCCCAACATAGCCCCCATCATTGACGGGATTGGGCATATTGTTCTCGTACACATTGTTGTTGACGGCAATCCAATTGCCATATTTGAATTTTGGCCAATAGGCCTGAGGCAAGCCCGCGCCAGCTGGGTGATAGAGGCCAATACCCGTCGTGTTGTCGTGAATCTTGTTGCTCTCCATGACGATATTTTTCGAGATCGTCACTTCCAGCCCCGTCGGCGCGGCGCTGAGGTCATTATTGACCACACGAATGTTCTCGGACGCTTCAACCCACAACGCGCTGTCCTTCGTGCCATAAGCAACGTTTTTCTTGACTTGCCCGTTTGCGGAAAGCATGGGCCAAATGCCAACTTCCTGCATGTTGGAAACACTGTTTTCTTCAACGTTGAAGTTGGTGACATAACCCAATACGATGCCGTTTCTCGCAAAATTGTCGAGATTGAAGCCTTTGACTTCAACGCCAGATATGGTTGAGGGTTGTTTAGGGTTCTTGGGGTTGGGGCCTGGTCCCATTATGACGATACCGTCAGTCAAGCCAGATGCGCCTGAGCCGATAAGACGGACGTTGCCCGATGCGTGCAATGCCAGAGGTTTGGTTACCAAGACCGCAGCGGTACGCGCAGTGCCACAGGCTGACGGATAACCATCAACCCATGGAGCACAATAAGCCGTCCCGGCCTCCTGGTAAATTCCATCATGCACCAAAACAGTATCACCTGGCGCGGCTTTATTGACAGCCGCTTGAATGGATTGGCCAGGATAAACATGGATTGTGGCAGCAGTTCCAATAATGGGTAAAAGCAGCAAGGAGAAAGCAATACCCGAAATCAGCCCACGATCAAGCTCAAAGGAACGCATGATATCTCCTGAAAAATAGTTGCAAGAACATTACCAATGAACGCCGATGGGCGATGTCAGCTGGGCGACATTCATTCACAGAATTTCATACGGGTCATCAAATGACATCGCTTGGCCATGACCCGGCATTCAGGCGATATTTGGCAGGAACGACGGAAAAGCTATCCGGGCTTTCCCTTTGTTTTATTTAGATGCCGCTACCCAGGATGTACTCTCGTCGCTCTCATCAACTTGCGAAAATCCTATCGCGCGGATCCATGCTTGCGCAGTGCACGGCGCAAGGCGCGAGCTTCGTTGATCCGAGGCACGATCTCGTTGACATAAGCCTCGACATCCGAGTGGCTCCGGACTTGTCGAAGTCGCGCAATAGCCTTGTCACGTCCATCCAAGTCTACGTGGGCCTTGTGGATCAAAAAGAGATGCGCGCGCAACTTTCCGTGAACGGTCAATACGTCGTCCACCTGGGCAGCGAAATTGGGGTTCGTCTTGTCACTCATGGCAGCGTCAATGGGCAGTCGGTTCGAGCATTGTCCTGAATGAGATGCAGCAAGTCCTTGGCGGCGGCATCGCGCGCCGTGAGTGCCGGCAAGTTGAAGAGGGTCTGCAACGTTGCCGGCACACTGCTATGGTCGTATTCGGTGTGATCCACCAGCCCCTTCTGGACCCAAGGCGACACAATCACTGCGGGCACACGCACACTTTGGCCGCTAGTCGCATTTGAGTGGCGCCAGTCGCAATTACTCTGGCGCCCTACGGCGGTCCTACAAAATATTGTAGGTTCTCATTGATTCTGCAAAGCGCATGCTTTGCAGATCAACGACTTTCGCAACTTCAACGAGAACACCACTCGCCACCTTTCTCAGAGACTTGCGAAGATCCTACATCACCCAGGCATCCTGCTCGCCAGGCGAGCGACTTCTTTAAGTCGCATCACGGGAAATGCTAGTCACCGCCAGAAGAAGGTCTAGAACTAGTCGCTACCGAAGGCAACACCTCTTAGGACCGCTCATCCAGCCTGCGGGACCTCTCCAGTAACCGGTACTGCAACCTGATCCCTCGACAAGCACCTATGAGCGGTGCGAAATACATAGAAGGCGCCTCTTTAGCTGCTCGCTTGATTTCGATCCACACTTGTTCCACGTTTTGCTCCTCAACGGACGGCCGATCGATTGCAAGAAGACGCGCTAACTGCTAGAGCAAGAGCGATGACTAACGCGCTCGGATTTTAGCAAATGGGTCTACCCTGAGTGTGCGGTCGGGTCCTGCATGCGCTGGGTCACATACTGGAGCAATTCGGCACTATCCGCCGTCATCCCGGATGGCTCAAGAGTATCTAGGGAAGCCGGGGCGCTCGCACCCCAGCCAAAAGGCCGACTCCAGCTAGTCTACGTTCAAGCTACGACTCCACCTGCTCGCTTGGCAGCGACCGTCTTCTTGGCAGGAGCCTTTTTAGCGACAGCCTTCTTCGCTGCTGCGGCCTTGACCGCAATGGCACCTGCCTTCTTCGCTGCAGCA
The DNA here is from genome assembly GCA_003963115.1 of Burkholderiales bacterium. Taxonomy (GTDB): domain Bacteria; phylum Pseudomonadota; class Gammaproteobacteria; order Burkholderiales; family Burkholderiaceae_C; genus Aquabacterium. The sequence goes on along the minus strand of RXJQ01000013.1, from coordinate 9,232 downwards.
GGCTTGGGGCCGCTCCTCTTGGCGTCGCGCTCTGCCTTCATTCCCATCTCGATGTACATGCGGATGAGGTCATTCTTACTCTTTCGGCTGGAGTAAGCCTTGTCCCGAAGCTCGTCATCGACGGTCGGGCTGAGGTAGACGGTGCGAAGCACGAGGTTCTTGCTAGTCATGGTAGATGCTATTAATGTATGCACACATGTTATGTATACGTATACACATAAACATGCAGAATGTCAACCCCTGTAGGGGCGCAGCACACGATCCGACATGCTCCCCAGCGTCATCAAGCTTCCGAGGCCAGGCCCATGAACGCTTGAAAGTGCGGGCACATGTAGACGCGGGAACTTCCATTGCCGGGTATTGAAGCTAAGGTCGGCGACCATGGTGTCGCGCAGCGAGGTTCTGAATTTGGCGTTTGCCGCCAGCGTTGGCGGCAAGCCGTTGACAAGCGATAGGAACCACCATTCGTCGAATCCTGCCGCATTGACAACCACAGTGGGCCGCAAAATCGGAGCTTGTTTGTCGCTGCGCTTGACGAAGAGGCTGAGGTACCCCTGCTTATCTATCTCGTAGCGCTCGGCTTCACCGTCAATGAAGCTAAGGTTTGATGCACTCTCGATGTCTTGCATTACCGTTTCCCAAACGACGCTTCGATTCAAGCGCTTGAAGAAGGCATCTCGCGTTGCCTTGCTCAAAGCATTCCATGCCTCATCGTCAGAGAACAGCCTGTTTTCGAAGACACTGTTGCCCCTGGTGAAGAGTGCGCCTTGCTTAGCCACCATCGCAATCTCATGGTCCCTGTATCCATGACGAACAATCCAAGACAGAGCGGCAGCTGCCGTGCCGCCGCCACCCACGATAGCGATTTGCGCCCCCTTGTTTCTCTTTGGAACTAGCTTGCCAAATTCTTTTGTCCTGGTCCAAAAGTCGACGCCGTCAAAGACGAGGTGACCTCCACCCGAGCCATTGAGGGCGCGTGCTGGACCAGGTCCACTCACTACGACCGCATCGAACTCATCGTCGTATGATTGTTCAGGGTCTTGCCCGTTGTATTGAACAAGTACGACCCACTTCTTGCCTTGAGGCATAAGCCCCATCACGCGGGCGCGTATGACAGGGAAGCGGGACATTTCCACCACCCATTTCAGGTACTTGGCGAACAAGCCATGCTCGGGGGGTTTGGAGCTCTGGTCGACCCACTGACTGAACTTTGCCTTCTCCGACAGCAGAAAGCTCGCCCACGAGAACTGGGCGTGCATTAGGCGGTTCACATCGTCGTTAGACCTGTAGGGATAGCCCACGTCCCGCAGCGCTGGGGTGCATAGCCGCTGAACTCCATCGGTGTAGCCATGCTTGCCGGACCAATTCGCACCGACGCTGTGCGGTTCAAAAATTGTCACGTGGACTTCTGTGCCCTCAGTCTGTTTGAGCACTGCTGCCTTCGCAGCGATAGCGGCGGCCTTGGCCCCTGCGCCGATAACAGCAATCTTTATCACTCGCTCATTCGCCACTGCATGGCCTCCACCTTCTGGTTTTCTACTTCACTTCTTACCACCGCGATGAGCTAGTGAGCACGTCGCTCAGGCTTTGTCCAATGAACAGCGCCGTTTCGAAGAATGAAGTGGCTCTTGCATCCCTTGCTGCGCCAGACAGAAGGATGCAATGAAATCTGGCCTGTCGGAGTGATGGTCGCCTGCCAGCCCGGGTCGTCATTGGGCACCAAACTCAAGTCGATGGCTGCGCCGCAGCCGCAGGGGCACACCAGGGCGGCCCTCCACGGTTTTGCCGTGTCACCTATAAGGTAGACGGTTCCCACAGCCAACTTGTCAGGCCGGTCTTCAACACGCGACCAGGTGTACCTCGGGCTAGGAGGGGCCGGAGGTTCGATGTCGCGTGGCGGCTTGGTTCGCCGTGACTCAGTGCGTCCCTTTGCGCCAGGGCGCCTATCTAACTTGTCCGAAGTCAGGTTGTCGAACCATTTCACAAACCTATTGAATAGACTCATTTTGTTTTGATGCTCAGCTCAGGGTTGTCCAACAGTGGCTCTACGTCGCCACGCCCGACATGGCGAGCCAGCACTGTGCAAGGCTCGCCGTCGTGCTCGTAGGTGAGAAAGCCGTGGCTCAAACTGACACGTGTTACGTTGTAGAAGCCATTGGCGTCAAGCCGGTAGGGATGCAGGCGCGCCAATACCTCGTTGACCGCTAGGCTGGCCAGGAGGGTGTTGAGCTGCACGACCGCGGGCCTGTCTTCCTGGATGCCGCGGATATAACCTTCTTCGAGCAGCTGGGCATAGTTCTCCGGGTCCGTACGTTTGAGTCCTGCAGCGCGAACATGTTCGAGGCCGTAGACCTTGCGGCTAAGCAAACTGGAACCGCCAGGTCGGAGGTAATGCACAGTCCCCACGACCTGGCTCACGCCACCCTCGCCATCGGCAACGATTTTGACACCAAGGTCAAAGTACGGAATGCTGTAAAAGGTCGCTAGCTTGTTGAGCAGGTGCCGCCCATCGATGGTGTCCATGCAGCCGATGAGCAGGTCGCACGTCGACAGCTCTTTGACGACATCTCGGTCGAACAGCGTCGTGGCGAAGGTCGTAACCTCAGTTCCCAGCCCCATGGCAGTGATGGCGCGCTTGGCAACATCGACCTTCAGGGTCGCAGCATCCGCATCGGCCCAAGTCGAGTTGACGATGCGGTTGAGATTCTTGTGTTCGATATGGTCTGGGTCAACGAGAACCAGTGTTCCAACGCAGTTGCGCGCCAGCTGCTCGACCACAGGGCTGCCCGTACCAGACACGCCGACCACACCCACCTTGAGTCGCCGGAGCGTTTCGAAGGTTTTGCTGCCGAAGGTTTGGGCGATGCGGCGCGCATGGCCTGGCACCTCACGCTCCAGCGCTTCATACCGGAAAATTTCGATGTCATCACCTACTACGTGTACGGTGTCGAACGGCTCAAAGCCGCCGCGCTCGTTGACGATACGGCCAAACAAGCTACCGTCATTCAATAGCACCGCACTGCCGTGCACGGCTATGCCGCCCACCCAGGAATAGATAGACGGGAACAGTTGCTGATCGGCATGGTCATCGGTTTCAGAGAACCGGTTGAAGCCCCAGTGCCCATGGATTTTCAGGACAGCATGGTTGCGCTTTTCTGCCACGGCCAGCCATGGCAGCATCACCTCCGTTGGCCAGGTCACCCGGTCGGGCTGGCGAACAGTGCATACGTCATGCGGCACCAGGTGGATTTCACGGGCGATGAGGCGACGGCAACCGTTGGTCTGTGCCATGCCGCACAGCACCACCGCAACAGCTTCGCAGCCGTCGGCGGGAAGCAGGTGCTGGGCGAGTTGCTGCCGTTGCTCGCTAGTGAGGATGAGCGATGTTTGCATGCACGGTCCTTTCGGGACTGACCTTACTTGCGCAACTCCCGAGCCAACCACTCCTCGATGAGGCCGAAGTGGGTTGCCAGGTTGTCCAGGCCAGGGCGCCAGGGGTTGGTCCCCGTGCGGTGGCGGCTCCAGCGCTGCCAGCTTTTGCCGTCGAAGCTCTCGTCACAGACAGCACTAATGGGGCGCCCAGACGTGAGCGTCAGGGCCGGGTGGAACCAGACCATGTCGATTTGCACGTCCGGGTAACCCGGTTCGATTTTGACGTGGGCAGAGGTCGCCGCCACGTTGTAGCCGGGCGGCACAGACAATTCATAGATGACGACACGCTGCACACCGGCTTCCGTGACCAGCTCGTAGCGCTTGCCCCCCAGTTCGAGCCACTCCATGTCTTCCGCCGGGAGACTGAAGTCGCGGCGCCCTGCCCCCAAACCCTCGGTCTGGTCCAGCGGCAGCGTAACGAAGCGCTCGACGCCCGGTTGGGTGAGGTCAACCCGCTCGTCCGGCGCGATGCGCTTAGGCTGCTCGCCAGGCTGTTTGCTGTAGAGGGCATGCTCCGTCGGCAGCTTCTTGGCCAGGGCCAGGAGCTCAGTCGCCGTCGGATGGGACTCGAAGGTTTGATACAGGTCCTTGTCGATTCGAACCTGGTAGGTACGGTTCACGTCGGACTGAGGTTTGGTCTGGTCGTTCATCGTCTGCCTTTCTATCGGGGCATTGTTGCCCCCACACCGTTATGTGCGGCTTGAGAAGCCTCGCCCGGACATTTCGAGCATGAGAAAATTTTTCTGATGTGATGTCTGTGAAAGGCCCTGTCGCCCGCATACAGCGATAACCCCATGAAAAATGAGCCAAACATCCGGGCCGACCTGGCCAGCACAGACGAGCTCCGAGCTGCCTTGGCACAGCTCAGCGCCGCTGATGCTGTACGGCTACGACAAATCGCACGCCTACGCTCCGCCGGGACGGCATGGACGTGGGAGGACCTTCTGCAGGAGGCGATTGCGCGGGGACTTGAAGGGACAAGGCGCTGGCCTAAGTGCGTGGCCCTTGCCGCCTTCCTTGCGCAAACCATGCGCAGCATTGCTTACGACGAGCGGCACTCGGGAAAGATCGAGGTCAGTGAGTCTGACCTATCACCAGCCGACGAAGCATTCATGCTCCGTGCTTCGGGTCAGCACACCCCAGACAAGCAACTCGGAGCCAAGCAGACTCTCACCCAGGTGCAGACTCTGTTCGAAGGGGATGAAGTTGCGTTTTCCGTGCTCGTTTCGATGGCCGAGAATCAATCTCCCGAGGCCATTCGCGTCGAACTCGGACTTACACCAACCCAATACGCAACGATACAGCGGCGCATCCGCCGCAAGCTAGTTGCTTTCAAGGGCATTGAACCATGACTACCCCGAGCTCACGCAATATCCGACTTGTGGATGCCGCAGAGCGGCTTCTACTTGAGTCTTCCGATGCTGACGTTCTAAGAGAAGCTGGGGCGCAAGCCGAGCTGGCTCACGCACAAGTCGCGTCCATCCTCAAGCCGCAACTCCAAGGCTCAGTCAAAACAACCCCGCTCAAGACGCCCTCCTCGAAGCGAGCTTCGTCAACGAATAGTGGTGCTGGTGCCGGAGTATTGGTTTCCTATCTGCGCAAGCTTGCTCAGTCCAAACCTCAGCTATCCCCTAATTTGTCAGCCGCATTTAGTTCAAAACAGACGCCAGACCAAATAGATATTGAGCGTCTTGCTGTAGAGTTGCTGAAAAAGAAAATCGATAAGTAAGCACTATCGACGCTAGTGACGTCGGGCTACAAGGAGTGGGGATGACCGCAGAAGTCGCCGTGTTAAATCGGCTGGGCGTGGCGATGGCCAGCGATAGCGCTGCCAGCGTTTGTCACAATTACCGCACGAAGCTGTACCACGCTGACAAGCTGTTCATGCTATCAAGCAGCCAGCCCGTAGGCATCATGGTGAACAACAGTTCGCTGCTGACGAACCTACCATGGGAAACCGTCATCAAGGTCTTCCGTGAGCAGCTGGGCTCGAGGTCATTCGACCGACTGGAAGGCTACTCTGAAGCGTTCTTTCAATTCCTCGCCGGACGTACGGAACTGTTTCCCAGCGAGGCCCAAGAAGATTTCATTCTTGACTCCCTGCGCAATTGCATCCTGAATCTCAAGGAACTGGCCGTTGAGATAGTTTTTGAACAGTATGGTTTTCACAAGGGATGGACTGAAGACTATATGGTCGACTTGGGCCTGGATGAGGCCCTAAGGCGAACTATTGAACGATGGAAATCTAAACCATCACACCCGGCAATGGGCCACAGCGCGGACGTCATTACGCGGATGTCCAAGCGTATCTATTTGGAGTCCGTTCCATACATTCAGACTGCCACACAAACTCGCACTGAGCTCCTGTATGAGCTCGCACGCCTCCTTGTCGAAAAGGAAGGGGTCATGCCAGAAACCATATCGAATATTGTGATTTCTGGTTTTGGCAACAAAGATTATCTGCCTGCACTCCAAGAATTCGAAGTAGCCGGCGTATTTGGCGACCGTCTTAAACATCGAAATATAGGCGGGGTGCTGCGGATAACGGGCTCGGAGCCAGCGGCCATTCGTACATTTGCCCAAACTGAAGTGGCCGAGAACTTCCTCTATGGCTCCAGCATGCAGGTTCATACATCGATGATACGGAACCTAAGTTCGTTCGTTATCCAACAAGCGGAAGCCATTATTGATGGCTACCCACGGACCAATAAAGCAAAGAAAAATGAATACAAGGAGCGCGTGATACCATTGATTCAAGATGGCATGGTAGCCCTCTTTGAAGAAATTCGCAAAAGACGGGATGAAAAGTATTATGACCCCATCATCCAATCCATTGCTCACTTGCCCAAAAACGAACTCGCACAAGTCGCTGCCACATTGGTCGGCTTGAGTTCGTTTCAGAAGCGAGTGTCGATGTATGAGGATGAAACTGTGGGGGGGCCCGTCGACGTCGCGGTAATTACACGGGGAGATGGCTTCGTGTGGGTGGAGCGTAAGCACTACTTCAAACCGGAACTTAATCCACACTACTTCGTCAATCGAAGGGCGGGGGCAGCAGAGCAGCCTCAAGCGGGCACACGCTTTGCCGACAAAACAGTCATCCCTGCAAGGGATGAGCCTGACTCTTCCAGCAAAGGAGCGACGCAATGAAAAAAATAATCAAGAAGACAGCGATGCTTGCAGGTCAGAACAAAAGCCTGGAACAAACAAATGAGGCCGTGGAGGCCGTGCTCATTAAGCTTGCGCAAACAGATAAATTGCTGAAAATGGGCTTGGCCCAATCCCCAAAAAGCGACCCTATTTTGAATACGAATTTTGTTGACGGCTTAGTTCTTGAGCTAAGGCAAAACCTAAAGCCGCCAAAAAAAGAAAGTCCGTAGCGGTGCTGGCGCCGACACAAATTTCGGACGATCATCAAATCAAATTACGAATCAATTGCGTACATGCTTCGAGCGTGGAATATTCATCGCTGCACGCCACCGGAGGGTGAAAATCAGTCGCCTCTCAGATAATCCCATATTATTTACAGCAATAAATTGACGATAAAGGCCTGTATTGATTCAGCGGTTTCGCACAGGTTAGGCGTGGAAGCGGGCTGAAAGAGTTGTCGACCACATCGTGGGCACAGTGCAACGCCGTTCGGTGAAAGGTGACGCGTTTCGTGGTTAGGAAGGACTGACGCGTCGATCTATGTCACCTTTTACCCGTCATGGTTTAGCTATTTATCCAAGGCGAATTTGTACACATTGCCAGGCTCCACGAAGGTGATGGATCGCCTCATATCGGTTGGAACGAATCGGCCTTGGTTCAGCGAGAACACTCTGAAATTCACGCCTACCGGATTTTCTTGGCCGTCCACGTAACGGTAGGTCGCCTCCTGCACCAAAACCTCTTTCCCCGTCACGCGGATCGATGTGCAATGCGCAAAGAGGCTAGACAACTTCCAAGCTTCGTATCCCTTTGCGCCACGTTTGATCAGATAAACGACCCGGTGCCGCACAGCAGAACCAGACGCAGATGTCGGCGTGTTCTCGACACAAGTCCAGCCAGAGGAGAAGTAAGCCACGGTTCCCATACCCAGGTCCGTATCGCTAACTGCTTCACCCGGAAACGGTTGAATCCGGTTGCGCTTCAACACGCGACCATTGATCGTCAGCACGCCATCACGTACCTCAAGCACTTGCCGACGGCCCGCAGCCACGCCTTGCCAGCCGTAGCGCATTTCGTCGTCGCCTTCCATGGCATAAGGCTGGAGTTGGATGCCATCACCATGAAAGAGTGCGTCAGGAAAGGAGGCATAGAAGGCCTCGTAACCATCGAAGGTGGTTGCCGCTTGAGCCAACACCGGCACCATCAGCAAAGCGAGGATGCGCTTCATCGGTGGGCCTTTCCGCCGGTTGCCGTCAGGTAGTCGGCGTCGTGCTTCCAGAAGATGGTTCCACCGTATGCTGCGGTAGACACCCACACATACTTGAACTTGCCCCGGACTTTCGAGTTCACCTCATTGCCCGTCTTCTTGTCGCGCACCTTCCAGTAGATCGTCGTCTCATGGCTCGTCTCTTTGACGTCATAGATGTTGTGCTCGGGCGCCGAGAAGTGAAATCCGTCCCGTACCTTGGGATGACCAGCGTAGTTGGTCTTGAAGTCCAAGCCATCCCACCAGTACGCGCCGTTCGACGGATCGTTGCCGGTGTTGGCCAAGGCGTTCTGGGCACATTTCAAGGCCAATGCCATGCCTGAATCGGCCTGGATGGCCGCCTCGTCAGACTTCATGAATCGGTTGTACCGAGGGCTTCCGTCCTTAACGACATAGGTGTAGTTCGGATCGGCCGACAGCATCTCCTCGATGGTCTTACCGCCCCAGACACGCGCTCTGTTGGCAACGGCCCATGCGATACCGCCGATCTCGTTCGGGTCATTGGCGCCAGATGATTCACCATAGGCAATGGCCGCCAGCTTTCTGGTTTGTGCGTCGATCGTCATACCGTTGGAATCCAAAAGACAGGTTCACCGCGCGTTGACATCGGAAAGGCTTTGGTCTCACCGTTGTGGCCGAGGCGCCCCTCATGCAACTTGCCCTCATCGCCATTGATGCGATAGGCCAGAGGAACTGGGCGCCCATCGTCGCGCTCGGCAACAAAGAAGTACTCCAGATCGTCATCGGCGGCGGTCGTGGTTGTTGGGTGCTCAACGTATGCGGCAAAAACGCCTGCTGTGGCCGCGCTTCGTTGCGCCTGGCTTGACGATGTTTGCGCGCCAGACGACGCCCCATCGCCAACCGTGCTCACGAACTGACTGGATATCAGCGTGGCGCCACATGCGCACTTGTCACCATGTCGAGCGGCAGGCTTGCCGTCAATAATCATGGTTGGATCACCCGTCACGATGACTGTGGTGCCGTGGTTGCGCTTGGGGCAGGTGACCTGATCTCCCACACGCGCAATGCCTTTGCCGTGCGTGTCCGTCATCACAGAAGCTTCGATGACCACGCCACCATGATCCGTCTGATCGCCCAACACAATGAATGGTCTTGCGGCCATCGTTCCCTCATTTATTCTTTGACTCCACGATTGCGAGCCGATCGTGATTGTGCGGGATGAAATGGCACCAGCTCATCCCCCGAAGTTGGGATGTCTACCCGTAAAGTAGAGCGGTCAGTTCGATAGCGCATCAAGGGATGGCGTGCGATGAGCCAACCATCTTGTTGAATCACGAGCAAAACTGAGCCACTAAAGGGCATCCGTCACGTCCAAATTTGAGCCACGTTATCCCCATACCCTGCTGCTTTTTGCAGCAGCGG
>RXJQ01000079.1:12274-28346 GCA_003963115.1 Burkholderiales bacterium | reverse complement strand
GCCGACGCGACGAAGTCAAACAACAGTTGGCCAGACCTGCGTTCAGCCGAGTATCCGAGTTGGGGATCCGCTACCTGCCGTACGGTGAGTTGCAGAAGCACCGAGATGCCATTGCCCGATTCGGTTCGGGGATCAAGCCGATCATCGACATCTCGCAGAGGCTGTAGCACGTGGTCGATTGATGATCACGTCGGTTGCACAGCTTTGCTGTGCCGAAAGCTTTTGAGCCAATCGTTGAGCGCGTAGATTTGGATGACCGTGTTGACCGCTTGCAGTCCCATCAGTCCGTACTGATGCAGATCGACATAGACGAACATCAAACTGATGTTGCCAACGATCCAGCAGGCATATCCCGCAGGATTTTTCTTGGCAATGAGAAGCTGGCCGGACAGGCCCATGAGGATGATGAGGGGTTGCAGCCAATCCATGCGGGTCTCCAAAGCATGGGCCGATTCTGGGTTTTCCTCTGATTGAGAGTGGGGGGATCAACGTGCGAAAGACGTGTGGTCTTACATGTCATTTTGGTCATGGTCCGGTCATGAGCGTGGCGAACGCTCGTTGAGCAGTGACTACATTGCAAAAATGTAATTTGCGGGTCAGGTTGCTGTGATCCTGGCTGCATAGGATGCAGTCTCAAGGTAATGCCTTGCTGGTTGATGCTGGCGGGTGTGCCGTTGAGGTGGCGTGTGCTGAGCCAAGCCACAAAGCGAAGCGCTCATGCCTCGGTATTCGGAGAATCATCATGAAACGCCTTTCCGTCATTTTTGCAAGCCTGCTTGTTAGTTTGTGCTCTGTGGGGGCAGGGGCCCGCCCTGACCATGAGCCACCCAAGCGTCACGCCGAGCGCGACACATCTGCCATCGCTGAAAACTTTCGCATTGGCGTTGACCGAACCATCACGGTTGAGCCAGGTGCGACTCGGTGGGTGAATGTCCGGCGGGCGGAGGTGATTCGGTTCGTTGTGAAGCCCGCTGGTGGCACACCTGATGAATTCATTCGTCGCATGGACGTTTTGTCAAACCAGCCCTATCCGCTGTCGAAGTTGGCACCAGAAGGGTTGGCGTCAGGTCTTGCCAACGTGATGGTGTACGTGGCACCGGATCGCCTTTCCCGGCGTTGAGTTAGATGCGGTCAACTTTTACGAGGGCTGTCATGTTTTTGAATTCTCGTGCGGCAATGAAATCAGCCGTTTGTGCGCTGATGTTTGCCTCATTGGCAACAGCATCAGTCGGGGCCATTGCGCAATCCCAATCACAGGCCATAGCCAATGACATGGAGAGGGCAAGGCTTCAACAGGCTGATCCTGCCAACACATTGGCGAGCGTGCCCATGGTTGTCTATCGCTCTGCACTGGCTGGCGTGCGTCGTCTGGCGAGCCCAGAAGTCAACGATTGGAGGCAAAGCAACGCGATGGTCAACAAAAACTCAGGCGGCAGAGCACCAGAGTCCGGTGGCTATGCTCGTCCGGACCAAGTAACAGGTGGCGCGATGACGCCGTCGGAGGCGCCTCATCAAGGGCATCGGGGAAAGTGAACATGCGGATGAATCTTTTGCTGTCTTCGCGCACTGGCGCCTTGTTGCTGTCTGCCAGTGTCGTCGTGCTGGGTGGGTGCTCGACGTTTGAGCCTGATGGCGGCTTTGCACCGGTTCAGCGCGAGACGCAGTTGAGAACAGGGCTCAAAGCGCAGTGGCTCAGAAGTGACGCCGAGCAAACCAGTGCGCGTCAGGAGGTTTCCGCGCTGTTGTCCAAGACGTTATCTGTAGACGATGCGGTGCAGGTGGCTTTGCTCAACAACAGGGGCTTGCAAGCCGCCTATGCTGAACTGGGGGTGTCTGAAGCCGATTTGGTCCAGGCGTCTCGACTGCCCAACCCCAGCATTTCATTTGGTCGCCTACGACGAGGTGATGAGGTCGAGTTTGATCATGGTCTGCAGTTCAATCTGGCTAGGATGTTGACTGCACCGCTGGTCTCCGGGATTGAGGCCAGGCGGTTTGAACAAACGCGCCGAATCGCAACCCTGGAGACCTTGAGCTTGGTCTTTGAAACACGCAAGGCGTGGTTCAACGCTGTGGCTGCCAAGGAGGCGGTGCGATATGCGCAGCAGGTTTTGCAGTCAGCAGAGATCGGTGAAGAGTTGGCGTCTCGCATGGCCGCTGCAGGCAATTGGAGCAAACTGGATCACGCACGGGAGCAGGGGTTCTATGCTGACGCAGCGCTGGGTCTTGCCCGTACAACGCAAGCTGAGCTCAATGCACGCGAGAAGTTGACCCGCTTGATGGGTGTGTGGGGTGAACAGCTGAGTTTCAACTTGCCTGATCGCTTGCCCGAGCTGCCCAAAATGCCGACCGATCAGCCTGACGTCGAACAGGTCGGCATGGCTCAGCGCCTGGACGTGCAGGCAATGAAGGCCCAAAGCGAAGGCCTGGCGCGCAACCTGGGGCTGAGCAAAGTCACACGCTTTTTGAACGTGCTGGAGTTGGGCGCGGTCAGCAACACGTCCAACGCGGCGCTGACGCAACGTGGCTACGTTGTCAGCCTAGAGGTGCCCTTGTTTGACTGGGGCAGTGCGCGAACGGCAAAGGCCGAAGCGATGTACATGCAATCGGTTGACCGCCTGTCGCAGACGGCTGTCAATGCCCGCTCTGAGATCCGGCAGTCCTATGCGGCCTATCGGTCCAGCTATGACATCGCACGTCACTACAAGGATGAGGTCGTACCCAATCGCAAGCGGGTTTCGGAAGAAAACCAGCTTCGCTACAACGGCATGTTCATTGGTGTTTTTGATCTGCTGGCGGATGCCCGCTCGCAGGTGATGGCCGTCAACGGCTACATCGATGCATTAAGGGATTTCTGGTTGGCTCAAAGTGACATGCAGTTGGCGCTGGTTGGGCCTCCGCCTTTGAGCAGCTCGGCAGCAAGCGTGTCATCGACCGCGGCAAGTAATTGAACAGATCAAGATTTGACGGAGTACATCCATGGATGACAGGAGACGTTTTCTACAAGGCTTGGGGCTCGCTGGCGGGGCGGTCGCGGCCAGTGCGGTCAGTCGAGTCGCCATGGCCGCCCTGCCGGAGCCCATGTCTCAGTCCTCGCCAGAGACCATGCCTCCGCTTGTGCCCAACAGCGGTCGACCTTACAACCCCGTGGTCACGCTCAACGGTTGGACGTTGCCATGGCGCATGAAGGATGGTGTCAAGGAGTTCCACCTTGTGGCCGAGCCCGTCGTGCGTGAACTGGCTCCGGGGACGAGGGCTCACCTGTGGGGGTACAACGGACAGTCTCCTGGTCCGACCATCGAAGTGGTGGAAGGAGACAGGGTGCGCGTCTTTGTGACGAACAAGCTGCCGGAGCACACGACCATCCATTGGCATGGTCAGCGTCTGCCCAACGGGATGGATGGGGTCGGTGGGTTGAATCAACCGACGATTCAACCGGGAAAGACTTTCGTCTATGAGTTCGTGGCCCGGCGCCCCGGCACGTTCATGTACCACCCTCATGCCGATGAGATGACGCAGATGGCCATGGGCATGATGGGCTTTTGGGTCACCCATCCCAAAAGCAAACACCCATTGATTGACGACGTTCAGCGGGATTACTGTTTCTTGCTCAATGCCTATGACATCGATCCGGGGAGTTACACCCCCAAGATCATGACGATGTTGAATCAGAACTTGTGGACTTGGAACAGCCGCATGTTTCCGGGGATTTCGCCATTGGTCGCGCGCAAGAACGACAAGGTGCGCATCCGCATCGGCAACCTGACGATGACCAACCATCCCATCCATTTGCATGGGCACGAGTTCCTGGTCACAGGCACGGACGGTGGCCCGACACCCAAGTCCACCCGGTGGTACGAGGTGACCACCGACGTGGCCGTGGGGCAAATGAGGCAAATCGAGTTTCTGGCTGACGAGGAGGGTGATTGGGCATTTCATTGCCACAAAAGCCACCACACCATGAACGCGATGGGACACGATGTGCCAACGATGATCGGCGTAGACCACAAAGACGTGTCCAAGCGGATCACGCAGCTGATCCCCGACTACATGGTGATGGGTGAGCGTGGCATGGCAGACATGGCAGAAATGGAAATGCCCTTGCCAGACAACACGACCCCCATGATGACGGGGCAGGGCCCCTACGGGTCTGTGGAGATGGGCGGCATGTTCTCAATGGTCAAGGTGCGCAAAGACCAAAAGCCCGGGGACTACAAGGACCCCGGTTGGTTCAAGCCGCCAGCAGGATCAGTGGCCTATGAATGGTCAGGACAGTTGAGCGAGCCTGTTCGAGAAACGCCCACACCCCCCAAGACTCCAGCCAGTATCGACCTTCAGGTTCGCAAACCGACGGGGCATGCAGGTCATTGATTCAACTTCAACTCTTTTAACCTCAAGGACTTGATCATGCATTTGAAGAAAATCTGGTTGTTGCTGCCGCTTCTTGTCGCCAGCAATCTGAGCATGGCCGACACAGCTCAGGGCGCGCATCACCAAGACGCAGGCCATGCGCATGGCAGTGACGATGCTTCGGAGTATGCGGCCATCGGTCAACCTGGAATGGCCAGCCAAGCCACACGCACGCTGACCATTGAGATGAGCGATGGCATGCGTTTTACACCGGCTGAGATTCAGGTGAAGAAAAACGAAACCGTGCGCTTTGTGGTGAAGAACGCAGGGACGCTCAAGCACGAGATGGTGCTGGGGACCACGGCAGAACTCAAATCGCACTACGCCTTGATGCTCAAGAACCCTCAAATGGAACATGCCGATCCCAACATGATCACGTTGCCCCCTGGTCAAACGGGTGAAATCATCTGGACGTTTTCCAAAGCGGGCATTGTCGATTTCGCATGTCTTCAGCCGGGGCATTTCGACGCGGGCATGAAGGGGCGTGTCAACGTTGTCGGTGCACCTGCCTCACAGGCAACCCATCAGCACTGAGCCCGTTCATTGCTGACTGCAGGCGCAGTTTGCACATTCTTTTTTACTCAAAGGACCGACATGAAAAAGACCTACACCCATCTGGCTCGCGCAACCTTGTTGGCGGCGCTGGCTTACTCATTGACGGGGGCACAGGCGGCCGATCACATGGCTGGACATGGCATGCCCCAGGCCACAGCGATGGCTTCTGGCGCTGGCGCAGAGTCTGACGCCATGGCGTTGACTGAAGGCGTGATCCGCAAGGTCGATGCGTCGACCAAGAAGATCACCATCAAGCATGAGGAAATCAAGAACCTGGAGATGCCGGGCATGACCATGGTGTTCCAGGTCAAGGACGAGTCGTTGTTGAACACGGTCAAAGCCGGTGACAAGGTCAAATTTCGCGCGGAAAGACAGGCTGGTGCGCTTGTCGTGGTTCGCCTTGAAGTGATGCCATGAGTGGTTGAGGCGGTTCGTGAGTTCACGGCCCGCCGTCATGACTTGCTTTGTGGTTCGAGGCCTAGATCGTAATGCGGTGAAGGGCGTTGACGATTTTTGTTACAGGAGATCACGATGGCCAAACACATGTCCTTGATTCTTTGGGGCGGGGTGTCGTTTTTGAGCGCATGCGCTTCGCTTGAACGTGAGGCTGGCGATTACCAAGCCGGATGGCGGCGTGCACAAGTGCTGGAAATCGTCCGCGCTGGCACCGTGACGCCGTCAGCCATCAAAGACTGCCAAACGATGTTGCCACCTGGTGCTTCCTACGCCCAGTTTGCAGTCGTGTCCTACAGCTTCGGAGGGGATCCCAATCTGAGAAAGAAAATCGCTGTCGGCATCCCCGCAGCTGACCGGGGGCTGGAGGTTGGCGCCTGGGTGTCAGTGAACGTTGTGGATTGCGTGTTGCCGCTCAAGCGGCTGACGCCAGCATGAGCGGCATCGGACATGGTTTGAACTCTTCGGGCGCAGACATGAGATCAAATTTCGGTTCTGCGTCATTGGTGACGCAATAGCAGACTTGACTCGAATTTGAATAGACACAATGTTCAGAAAGACCATTATTCCCATTGAGCGTGAGCCTGGCCTTGCCGGTCAAAAAAATTCGCCACTCAAGGCAATCGAGAAGAAGGAATTGACGACTGATCGGGTGGGTGTTTTTCATGTTCCGCAAGGCAATACCACTCGCGGAGTAAACGCATATATTGTCAAATACTTGTTGGCTCATGCGCGGAGCCGTGGCTGGAAGCGGTTGCTTGACATCCCGTGTGGGAATGGTTTATTCGCTCAGACTGTTAAAATGCATGTCGGTATGGATGTTTTGGGGGCTGATATATTGCTCGATCCAAAGTATCTGTCGGAGAAGTTTTATCAGAGAATCGATGCGGCATCTCCATGCATCGATCAAGGCAAGCATCCGAATTTTGATGTCGTTACATGCATCAGCGGCATCATGGAATTTGGAAATACGTCGAGGTTCTTGGATTTTTGTCACGAAAACCTGGCTGACGGTGGAGGGCTGATTGTTTCAAACGACAGCGTGCAAACCCTGCAAGATAGAATCATGTTCTTTTTTCTGGGTAGAACCAGAAGGCAAAAGCTTCTTCGTTTGCAAGGGGAGAATATATGGAATTTATTCCCAATGGGCATGATGATCCGGTTGTTGCAGGACTCAGGATTCAAAGTGGAGGGGATTGAGTATTTTGTTGGCAAGAGAAGAAATTATTGGATGTTACTTCCTTCTATTTTTTTGTATCCCTTTCAGCTTGCTTATATTGTTTTTTCTGGGTTTGCAGAAAAGTACAATTTGAAGGGTGATTTGAAATTTAAAATGTATCCATTCCGCTCAATGTATTGCACGCACTATGTGGTGGTTTGTCGGAAATCATCCGATATTTGATGCCGCTTGAAAGGAGCTCCAGCGCTGTTTGTCACGTTGGCGAGGCAACATCAAATCAGAGGATCGCCCTCGTCTTGCTGAAGCCATGTTTGGCCCTGTTAATCCGAATTTGAGCTCGTTTTTTCGATCGGCGCTAATGCCGTCTAGCCTCAATCTGGTCATATCAGTGCCCTATCCTCGGTCAGTGCTCATTTGTGCAGACCCTCCCTAGCCGAATTGGTCGGGCTCTCGGTGACCGGCGAGTGCTTCGCACGCGAGAGGCTCTTCGTCACGCACTCCTGGCACCGCTTGTCGAACGCCGGTGGGATGGCATTGACATCCAGTTGCTGTGCCAACGCGCTAATATTGGCGGGTGAACCTTTTACTTGTATGTTCCATCAAAGAGGTCTGCTCATGGGAGGTTTTGGAGGCCTGCATACGGCACTACGTGAGCAGGCATCATTTTCATCGTTGGCGCAGTCGGGGCAGGCGGACTGTTCTCCATGTGCACGAACAGCGGCAGGTCTTTCAGGCGATGCTGGGGCGCCGATCCGGCCATTTCGTGCAAGACCGTTTTCGAGAACTTCTCGTTGAGTTGGTGTTCGAGGCGCGCGTGATTGGTTACCGGCGTTTATGAAAGACCCAGGCAAAGGCCCACTATCTTGGCGGCGTCTTGTTCCAGCTTCTTGTTTGGTGGCTGCAATCCAATCGTGCCTAGCAAGCAAGCTCGATCGAAATGCATTTTCATGCGTTGAGTCGATCTTTGCTGCAAGGCCATCCACGTTCAATCTGATTTGCCTGTGATGGTGAGCGCCAGGATTCGCTGATGGTGTGCGACAAGTCAAGGCGCAGATATGTCTTGATGACCATGGTGGTGATGACCTGCCATGGCGTCAGCGCCATGATCAGACAGTTGTGCATCAAACCAAGTGTGCAGTGCCTCCACCAGCCTGACATTGGTCGTGCTGAAGCGCAGCTCCGCACCACCGACCACATCTTTATATGCAATGGCGATCTGCCCTGGTTTGGCGGTCTTGAGTTCAGTCAGGCCAGGCATCTCGCTGCCATGGATGTGTGTCGGTCCTGAGAAATCGCCCTTGAGGAACTGGGCCTGGATCTCATGCAGGTGTTCTCGTACGTAAGTGACTTGCGGTGTGTCGGTCGTGCTTTTTGCAACCACGCGCTGAATACCGCCTTCGGCCGTTTTTGTGAAAATGTGCGTTGTTGCCTTCAGGCTGAAAGGCATCACATCTGCGCCGAGCCTGCCCACCTCTGCCTGACGCTGGCTGTCAGCCGCGCAGGACAGCAGCGGTAGCAGGATGAGCGCTGCTACGGCAGTGCGTCGAAATAGGTCGATCATGAATGGGCCTTGACGTGATGAAAATGCGCCATGGTGCAGCAGCATGCGGGTGACTTCATGTGATTTCGGTCATATGCGTGACGCCGACTCTTTGAATCGCAAGGTCATGCCTTCACGTTCGATGATGCCTTCTCGCACCATCGTGGCCAGTGTTCGGTACAGCGCTTCATGCGACAGGCCCAACTCACGCGCAAGTTCCTTGAACGTACCGGGCAAGGTGACTTCGCACCGATCGCCTCGTCCCTCTGAATAAAGCAAATGCCGAATCCGTTCCGCCGCATTCTTTGAGGACAGCCGCTCGACGCGGGTGCGGGCCGTGCGCAACTGCCGAGCAAGCAGGGCCATCCACTCACGCGACAGCGTGACGTCTGATGCCAAGTGGTTTCGCATAGCCGGGGCTAGAAATTGAAGCAACTCGCTCGACTCGTTTGCGATGGCGTCGCAGTGGTAGCAATCGCTGTCCAGCGAGGCCTCGGCGAAGAACTCGCCGGGCCGAGCTTCGTGGAGCGAGACCTCTTCACCGGCTCGCCCATGCCTCACCAGGCGAACAGAACCAGAGACAAGAAAGTACACCGCACGGGCGGGCTGTCCGGCGTGAAATACCGTGACGCCGGCATCGCACGAGATGACGGTACCGGCAACGCTCAAGGCCGCAGGCAGGCCTGTTGCAATCACTTGCTGCTCGGGAACCTCGCGCATAAAGCGTGCTCAATGATTGTGTTGGTGGTGGATGTCTGGGAAGTGCACGTGGCTGTGCTTCAGCTTGCTGTGACGATGCGCGTGTGCATGAGGCTCTGTACCATCCCATTCGAACTCATGCAGGTGCTGGTGATGCACATCGTGTCGATGCGGGTGGGCATGAGACAGATCGGTGTGCTCGTGTTCGTGCACATGCTGTTCGGTGAGGTGCAGGGCAACTCCCACCGCCATCAGCGTGGCCGCCACCCAGAACGCGGCGCTGGTGGGTTCTCCCAACATCACGACTGACAGCGCCGCCCCAACGAACGGCGCTGTCGAAAAATAGGCGCCCGTGCGGGCCGCACCCAGGCCGCGCAAGGCCAGCACAAACAGCACCAGACTCATGCCATAGCCTAAAAAGCCAATCAGCATGGCCGATGACAAGAACCCGGTATGAGGCCATGTGGCGCCCAGCGCCAAGCCCAATGCGGTGTTGACACTGCCAGCCACCAGGCCTTTGCTGCCTGCAATGAACAAGGCATCAGATGCGGACACCTTGCGCGTGAGGTTGTTGTCGATCGCCCACGCGAGGCAGGCACTCGCCAAAGCCCATGGGCCGAGGCCGATTGCCAACGTCCCGCCTGCTGGCCAAGCCAGCACGGCGCCCCCGATCACAATCAGCACCATGCCCAACACGATGCGGCGATCGGTGTTCTCACGAAACACCATCCACGCCAGCACGGCGGTCAGCACCGACTCCAGGTTCAGCAATAGAGATGCGGTGGCCGCAGTGGTGTGTTCAAGACCAACCATGAGCATCAGCGGACCGAGCACGCCGCCAAAAGCGATGGCTCCAAGCAGCCAGGGCCACTCGTGGCTTGGTATGCCGGGCGATTGCCAACCTTTGTCACGTACCAGTCGAACCAGCGTCAAACCCAGGCCGCTGCCCAGATAGAGCAAGCCGGCCAGCAAAAAGGGCGACGAGGTGATCCTGCCTGCGCCGATGAGTTGCTTGGCGAAAGGGGTGCTGGCGCCAAACAGGATGGCTGCGCCCAAAGCAGGCCAGGCTGCGCGGTGCAGCCCGTTCATGTTGACCGCTTTCTGCACATGCAGTAGATGAACTGCTGCTCGGTACCAAAGGGCGTGTGGTGCACCTGCTCTTCGTGGGTCAGCAGGGTGAAAACCTCGCCGAATTCGGCGTGCAATTCGTCTGGGTCATAACGCATGACTGGCAGGCCACTGCACTGTGTCGGCCCCTTGCTGCCAAACGTGGCCATGATGACGTGGCCACCCGGCTTGAGCGCACGCAAGACCTGCTTGACATATGCCTCACGGTCTGACTGCGACGTCAGAAAGTGGAACACGGCGCGATCGTGCCAGAGGTCAATGCTGTGCGGGGCGAAGGTCGCACGGGTGATGTCAGCCTCCACCCATGTCACGAGATCCGATCGGGCTCCCAGGCGGTGCCGACTCTCTGCCAAGGCTGCAGCCGACAGGTCCAGCACCGTCAGGTTGGTGTAGCCATCGTCCAGCAAATCATCGACCAGCGTGGAGGCTCCGCCACCGACATCGATGATGGCCGCGCTTCGGTCGAGGCCGCTTGCCTTGATCAGCCGCATGGACGTCTCGGCGTGCTGCTGAAACCAGCTCACGCTGTCCGGCGCTTTGGTGGAATAGACCTTTTCCCAGTGGTCTTTGTTTTGCATGCTGCACTCCTTGGCGCGTTCAACCAAGATGGGTGTGTCTTTCAGGTTTGGCTTCGGTTTCCATGATCGCCAACCCCTGCAGGATGCCGCACGATTGCACGGTTCGTTCGCTTTGACATCGCTGGCGCAATGCCGTCAGCTGTTGCTTGAGGTGGTTGAGCTCACGTATGCGTTCGTCAACGTGAGCGATGTGCTGATCAACCACGTCGTTCACCGCGCCACATCCTTTTTCGACCTGGTCTGTCATGCCCAGCAAGATGCGGATTTCATCATGACTCATGTCCAGCGCACGACAGTTGCGAATGAGCCGCAGGCGCTCCACCTGCTCGGGCCCGTACACCCGGAAGTTACCGCTCGTACGGGTGGGGGCAGCCAACAGGCCTTCCTTTTCGTAGTAGCGGATGGTCTCAATCGTGCACTGCGCAACCTGCGCCAACTCACCAATTTTCATGAGGACTCCAGAAACCCCTTGACTCTATAGTAACTTCAGGTTGTGTAATACGGTAAACAGATTCGCCATGACCATGCCTGCCCCTGAAGAAAACCTACCGTGTGACCACAACCCAGATGGCGGCGTTGCTCATGACGATGGGCCTTGCTGCGCTGAGCCAGCGCCACCTATTGCGTCCTGCAACACGGCGTGTTGTGGCCAAGATGCCCAACCCTCCAAGGTGACATTGGGCAAAGCTGTGGCCAAAGGCGGTTACACGCAAACGCCCATTCGCATCATGCAGATGGACTGCCCGACGGAAGAGGCGCTCTTGCGCAAGAGGCTGGGCGGCATGGCGGGTGTATCGGGTATTGAGTTCAACCTGATGCAGCGTGTGCTGACGGTGTCGCACGAGCCACAGGCCATCGACCCCATCCTGGAGGCAGTCCGTTCTTTGGGGTTCACGCCAGAGGTCATCACCGGTGCCTCATCCGATGCGGTTGTCACGCCAGAACCTGCCGAACCCTGGTGGCCACTCGCCGTGGCCGGAGTGGCTGCCATCGGCTCCGAGGCCGCAGTCTGGCTGGGGTTGCCCACATGGCTGCCTGCTTCGCTGGCATTGGTGGCGGTGCTCGCCTGCGGCATCGGTACCTACAAAAAAGGTTGGGTGGCCATTCGCCATGGTGACCTGAACATCAATGCCTTGATGAGCATTGCCGTGACGGGGGCACTGGTGCTGGGGCAGTGGGCCGAAGCGGCCATGGTGATGGTGCTGTTCACGGTGGCGGAGTTGATCGAAGCCAAATCTTTGGACCGTGCGCGCAACGCCATTAAGGGCTTGATTCAACTGGCGCCAGAGCGTGCCTCCGTCCTGCAGGACGATGGCACTTGGCAGGATGTTGAGGCGAAGTCGGTCGCCATCCAGGCGCGTGTTCGCGTCAAGCCAGGTGAGCGCATTGCATTGGATGGCACAGTGGTCAGCGGTCGATCAACGGTCAACCAGGCCCCGATCACCGGCGAGAGCCTGCCGGTGGACAAGGCACAGGGTGATGCGGTTTTTGCCGGGACCATCAACGAGTCGGGCTCATTCGAATACCTCGTGACGGCCGCAGCAGGCGAGAGCACTTTGGCACGCATCATCCACGCGGTGGAAGAGGCTCAGGGTGCGCGGGCGCCAACACAGCGCTTCGTCGATCAATTCGCACGCGTCTATACGCCCGTGGTTTTTGCCATCGCGCTGGCGGTGGCGATCCTGCCGCCGCTGTTGATGGGTGCGGCTTGGTTCGACTGGGTTTACAAGGCGCTCGTTCTGCTGGTCATCGCCTGCCCGTGCGCGTTGGTGATCTCGACCCCGGTGACCATCGTGAGCGGCCTGGCCGCCGCCGCGCGCCAAGGCATCCTGATCAAAGGTGGGGTCTACCTGGAAGAAGGTCGCAAGCTGGTTTGGCTGGCCCTTGATAAGACCGGCACGATCACCCACGGCAAGCCGGTGCAGACGGACTTTGTCGCGTTGAACGGCCACAACGAGGCGGATGTTCGCAGCTTGGCCGCCAGTCTGGCCAGCCGTTCCGACCATCCCGTGTCACGCGCTGTGGCTGCAGCCGCCCAACAAGAAGGCATTGTCTTGCGAAACGTAGAGGGCTTCGAAGCGCTGCCCGGACGTGGCGTCAAGGGGCTGATCGACGGCAAGCTGTGCTACCTGGGTAACCACCGCTTGATCCACGAGCAAGGCTGCTGCTCCCTTGAGCTTGAGGCTCGTTTGAAGGCCTTGGAGGAGCAAGGAAAAACCGTCATCTTGCTGAGCGATGAGCAAAGCGTGCAAGGTTTGTTTGCGGTGGCTGACACGGTCAAGGACAGCAGCCGCCAGGCCATCGCCGAACTCCATGCGCTGGGCATCAAGACGGTGATGCTCACGGGTGACAACGCCCACACGGCCCGCGCCATCGCTGGGAAAGTCGGCATCGATGAAGCCCAGGGTGACATGCTGCCCGAGGACAAGCTCAGGGCGATCGAGGGCAAGATCGGGCAGGGCGGTTCGGTGGGCATGGTGGGCGATGGCATCAACGATGCGCCCGCGCTGGCCCGTGCCGACATTGGCTTCGCCATGGGGGCAGCAGGCACGGGCACGGCCATCGAAACTGCCGACGTGGCCTTGATGGATGACGACCTGCGCAAGCTGCCACGCTTTGTGCGTCTGTCACGCCGCACCCATGTCCTGCTGGTTCAAAACATCGTGCTGGCCCTGGGCATCAAGGCGGTGTTTCTGGTCTTGACGCTGGTTGGCCTGGGGACCATGTGGATGGCCGTGTTCGCGGATGTCGGGGCAAGTTTGCTCGTCGTGGGCAATGGTTTGCGCTTGCTGCGTGCCCCCATTTCCCGCTGATGGGTTCAAGGGCCCTCACATCCCAACCGATATACTCAAACCTATGCGCCGCTGGATTGCCATCCTCTTGATGTTCGTGCTGCCGCTTCAACTCAGTTGGGCGGTAGCGGCGAACTATTGCCAGGACGAGCAAGGGCAGCACGCGCCGCATTTTGGCCACCACGGGCACCTGAATCACACGGGTGTGGAAGCAACGAAGAAGCTGGCCAAAGGCAAACAGCAGGCTGATCGCGATTGTGGCTGTGCGGGCCACTTGTGCGGCGCGCACTTGCTGCCCTCCGGCATCAGCGTGTTGCCAGATGGCGCTCACGGGCAGCAGCTCAATGCTGTCGTGCCTCGCGCCTACCAGTACCTTGATCCTCCCAGGATTGAACGCCCCAACTGGTCGGTCTCGCTTTGATTCGGCGAGACGGTCTACCCCATCATGGTTTTTTGTTGAGGTAACGCGCCTGCTGGCGTGTACTGGCTCGTCGAACTCACCCTCGTTGTGTCTACAACCCGGAGAATTCGATGCACAGGCTATGGGTGCCGCTGGCGGCACTGACAACACTGACGACTGCAGTTTTTCCGCTGCAAGTCCATTCTCAAGTTTCTACCGACTCCAAAGAGGCCGCGCAGGCTGGGCATTTGCCTGAGCGCAGCGCGGACACCCCGGTACCTGCGCTGACGCTGGCTCAGGCCATGGCCTTGGCGTTGCAACACAGCCCGGAGTTGCGTGCTGCACAGCAGGACGTTCAGGCCAGCGAAGGCGCGGTGATCCAGGCTGGCGCACGCCCCAATCCAGAACTGCAGACCCTGATAGAAGACACCAGGGCGCAGACGCGCACAACCACCGTGCAGCTGGCCCAGCCAATTGAGCTGGGGGGCAAGCGTGCCGCACGCGTGTCGGCCGCACAACTGGCCCAGACTCAGGTCGGCATCGAATGGCAGGCGCGGCGTGCCCAAGTGCGCGCCGATGTCACCGAGGCTTTTTTTGCCTCAGCCATCGCTCAAGAGCGCGTGCGTCTGGCTCAAGCGTCGTCGGAGTTGGCCGCTCGGGCCTCCCTGGCCGTGTCCAAACGTGTTCAGGCTGGCAAGGTCTCCCCGGTGGAGGAAACACGCGCCAAGGTGGCTCAAGCGTCCGTGGATGTCGAGCTGCTCCAGGCGCGAAGCGAGTGGCGTGTGGCCCAGCAACGCCTTGGCAGCTTGATGGGCCAGTCTGCTTCAAATCTGGCACCCATCAACTGGGCGCCCTTGGTTGAAAGCACCGTCGCGCTCAACCCAGCGTTCATGAACCAGCAAGCCGGCAGACTGGCCGACGCTCCCGCGTTGCGTCAGGCCCGACTGGAAGTGGACCGTCGACGAGCCCTGACCGATTTGGAAGAGGCCCGCCGCATCCCCGACATCACGGTGACGCTGGGTACCAAGCGCTCGGAGGAGCTGGGGCGCAACCAGGCCGTCATCGGTCTGGCCTTGCCGCTGCCCTTGTGGGATCGCAACCAGGGCAATGTCTTGCAAGCCATGCGCCTTCAAGACAAGGCCGAAGCGGACCTTGCTGCCATGCAGATCCGGGTGGACAACCAATGGACGCAGTTGACCGAGCGCTACCAGGCGGCTCACGCCGAGGTTCAGACTCTTCAGCAAGACGTGCTGCCCGGCGCGCAAAGCGCGTGGCAGGCCGCCGTGACGGGGTTCGAGTTGGGCAAGTTCAGCTTCCTGGAAACCCTGGATGCACAGCGAACCTTGTTCCAGGCTCGCGCCCAGTACCTGCGTGCGCTGGCTGAGATGCATCGCACCGCCGCCGACATCGACCGTTTGCTGGGCACAGAGGCTTCAGAAGCGCCTCCCGCCAGTTCAGAGAAAGCACACCAATGAATCCCCTGTTCAAGCGCCAGGCTGGGCGCATCAGCCAACCCCAACTCATTGCCATGGCCGTCATCGTTGTGCTTGGCCTGGTCGCTGGCGCCTTCGTGCTCAAAGGCCGCAACGACGGTTCTTCGGCCCCGGAGGGGGCTCGCCAGGAGCATGGCCAAGCTGAGGCAAAAGGCCAAGATACCAAGGAGCCCAGCGAAGGCAAGCCTGCCCATGAAGATGCCAAGGAGCATGGCGATGAGGACCGCCATGAGAAGGCTGCCGGTCACGAGGGGGCAGAGCCACCCGTGGCCTTGAGCGCCGACCAGATCAAGTCGGCAGGCATTGTGGTCGAGCAAGCCGGTGCGGGGCGAGTCCGCACCGCGGTGCAGATGCCTGGCGAGGTGCGCTTCAACGAAGACCGCACCGCACACGTCGTGCCGCGTCTGGCCGGGGTGGTCGAGAGCGTATCGGCCAACCTGGGGCAGCAGGTCAAGAAGGGCCAGGTGCTGGCTGTGATCTCCAGCGTGGCCTTGTCTGATTTGCGCAGCGAGTTGCAATCAGCCCAGAAGCGCCTGGTCTTGGCCAAGACAACGTACGAGCGAGAAAAGAAGCTCTTCGAGGACAAGATATCGCCGCAGATGGACTATCTGCAGGCGCAGCAGGCATGGCGAGAGGCCGAGATCGCTGTGGCCAATGCAAGTCAGAAGCTCAAGGCTTTGGGCGCCTCGCCTGTGGCGGGTGAGCTCAATCGCTACGAGTTGCGCGCACCCTTCGATGGCATGGTGGTGGAAAAGCACCTGGCCCTGGGTGAGGCCGTCAAGGAAGACGCCCATGTCTTCACACTGTCGGACCTGTCCACGGTGTGGGCCGAGGTCAGTGTGGCCGC
>RXJQ01000079.1:0-12224 GCA_003963115.1 Burkholderiales bacterium | reverse complement strand
GCAGACCCGCACCGCGACAGCTCGGGTGGTTTTGAGCAACCCCAAGCTGGCCTGGCGTCCCGGCTTGTTTGTCAACGTCGAAGTCGTCGCAGGTGAAGTGGATGCGCCCGTGACGGTGGCCTCCAGTGCCGTACAAAGCCTCGAAGGGCGCGATGTGGTGTTTGTCGAAGTGCCGGGGGGCTTTCAAGCCAAGACGGTCAAGATCGGACACGCGGATGCCCAGCGTACCGAAATCACCAGTGGGCTCAAGGTCGGGGACCGCTACGCCTCGACCAACAGCTTTGTGATCAAGGCCGAGGTCGGCAAGGCTTCGGCCGAGCATGACGATTGATGCGAGGAAATCAATATGTTTGAACGCATCATCCGCTTTGCCATCGAGCAGCGTTGGCTGGTCATCCTGGCTGTGCTGGGCATGGCCGCATTGGGGGGCTTCAGCTACCAGAAGCTGCCCATTGACGCTGTGCCGGACATCACCAATGTCCAGGTCCAGATCAACACGCAGGCTCCGGGGTATTCGCCTCTGGAGGCTGAGCAGCGCGTGACCTATCCGATTGAGACCGTGATGGCGGGCCTGCCGGGTCTGGAGGAGACCCGCTCGCTGTCGCGCTATGGCCTGTCGCAGATCACCGTGATCTTCAAGGACGGCACGGACATCTACTTTGCACGCCAACTGGTCAACGAGCGCATCCAGGGTGCCAAGGAGCGCTTGCCGCAAGGCATCGCGCCAGAAATGGGGCCGATCTCGACCGGCCTGGGCGAAATCTACATGTGGACGGTGGAGACCAAGGAAGGTGCCAAGAAGGCCGATGGCACACCGTACACGCCAACCGATTTGCGCGAGATCCAGGACTGGATCATCAAACCGCAATTGCGCAACGTGGCGGGTGTGACCGAAATCAACGCCATCGGTGGCTACGCGAAGCAATATCAGGTGGCCCCCTGGCCCGACAAGTTGATCGCGCACGGCCTGACCATGGCCGACGTGGTCCAGGCGCTGGAGCGCAACAACACCAACGTGGGCGCGGGCTACATCGAGCGCCGAGGTGAGCAGTACCTGATCCGGGCGCCTGGCCAGGTCCGGGGCGTGGCGGACATCGGCAACATCGTCGTCAAACAAGCTGACAGCGTGCCCATCCGCATCCGCGATGTGGCCGATGTGGGGTTGGGTGAGGAGTTGCGCACGGGGGCGGCCACGGACAACGGCCGCGAGGTCGTGCTGGGCACCGTCTTCATGCTGATTGGTGAGAACAGTCGCACGGTCTCTCTGGCCGTGGACAAGCGGATGGCCGAGATCAACAAGACCTTGCCCAGCGGCGTTCACGCGGTCACCGTTTACAACCGCACCGACTTGGTGGACAAGGCCATTGCGACGGTCAAGAAGAACCTCTTTGAAGGGGCGGTCCTGGTGATTGCCATCTTGTTCTTGTTCCTTGGCAACCTGCGCGCAGCGCTCATCAC
This sequence comes from Burkholderiales bacterium, assembly GCA_003963115.1. GTDB lineage: Bacteria > Pseudomonadota > Gammaproteobacteria > Burkholderiales > Burkholderiaceae_C > Aquabacterium. The sequence continues at coordinate 10,766 of RXJQ01000079.1, read as the reverse complement.
GGCCTTGGTGATCCCGCTGTCGATGCTGTTCACCTTCAGTGGCATGGTCAGTCAGAAAGTCAGCGCCAACCTGATGAGCCTGGGGGCCTTGGATTTCGGGATCATCGTGGACGGCGCCGTCGTGATCGTGGAGAACTGCGTGCGCCGCCTGGCACATGCGCAGGCCCACCATGGTAGGACACTCACGCTCAAGGAGCGCTTTCATGAAGTGTTCCTGGCCGCGCAAGAAGCTCGCAGGCCACTGCTGTTTGGGCAGTTGATCATCATGATCGTCTACCTGCCCATCTTTGCGCTGTCGGGTGTGGAGGGGCGCATGTTCCACCCGATGGCTTTCACGGTGGTGATGGCCCTGTTGGGGGCCATGATCTTGTCGGTCACGTTCATCCCAGCGGCGGTGGCACTGTTCATTGGCGACAAGGTGGCCGAGAAGGAGAACGCCCTGATGCAAGGCGCCAAGCGCCTGTATGCGCCTTTGCTCGCAAAGGCCCTGGCGGCCAAGCCGGTGGTGCTGACCTTGGCGGTGGTCATGATTGCCTTGTCGGGGGGGGTTGCCTCGCGCATGGGCAGTGAGTTCGTACCCAGTCTGAACGAGGGTGACTTCTCGGTACAGGCCTTGCGTATTCCAGGCACCAGCCTGACGCAGTCAGTGGCCATGCAGCGCCAGCTCGAAACCCACCTGAAGGCCAAATTTCCCGAAATCGAGCGCGTGTTTGCGCGCACGGGCACGGCAGAGGTGGCCACCGATCCGATGCCGCAAAACATCTCGGATGGCTACGTCATGCTCAAGCCCACGGAGCAATGGCCACAACCGCGTAAGACGCGCGATGAGCTGATTGCCGCTGTTCAAGAGGAAGTGGCCAAGCTGCCCGGGCAGAACTACGAGTTCTCGCAGCCGATTCAGATGCGCTTCAACGAATTGATCTCAGGGGTGCGCAGTGACGTGGCCGTCAAGCTGTTTGGCGATGACATGGAGGTGCTCAACACCACGGCCAATCAGCTCGCTCAGGCCTTGCAACAGGTGCCCGGTGCGTCAGAGGTCAAAGTGGAGCAGACCACGGGGCTGCCCATGCTCACCGTGGACATCGACCGCGAGAAGGCGTCTCGTTACGGCCTGAACGTGGGAGACGTGCAAGAGACCTTGGCCATCGCTGTCGGTGGGCAAGAAGCGGGCACCTTGTTTGAAGGCGACCGTCGTTTTGGCATCGTCGTGCGCCTGCCCGAAGGCGTGCGCACCGATCTGGATGCGATCAAGCGGCTGCCCATTCCCTTGCCTGCGAAAGATGTACAGGCCGGTGGGGCACGCTTCATCCCCGTGTCCGAGGTGGCTACCATTGATTTCGCGCCGGGCCCCAACCAGATCAGCCGTGAGAACGGCAAGCGCCGTATTGTGATCAGCGCCAATGTGCGAGGTCGTGACATCGGCTCGTTTGTCAGCGACGCGCAAAGCGCCTTGCAGCAGGTCAAGATCCCACCGGGTTACTGGACCGTCTGGGGCGGTCAGTTCGAGAACCTGCAGACGGCTCGCCAGCGCCTGATGGTGGTGGTGCCTGTTGCCTTGCTGCTGGTCTTCACCTTGCTGTTCGCGATGTTCCGCGACATCAAGGACGGCTTGCTGGTGTTCACGGGCATTCCCTTTGCGCTGACGGGTGGCGTGCTGGCACTGTGGGCACGGGGCATCCCCTTGTCCATCTCTGCTGCGGTGGGCTTCATCGCCTTGTCTGGCGTTGCTGTGCTCAATGGGCTGGTGATGATCTCGTTCATCCGCAGCCTGCGAGACAATGGATACGGCCTTGATTCGGCCATTGAGGAAGGGGCATTGACTCGCTTGAGGCCCGTCCTGATGACCGCGCTGGTGGCATCCCTTGGTTTCATCCCCATGGCCATTGCCACTGGCACAGGCGCTGAGGTGCAGCGACCGCTGGCCACGGTGGTGATTGGAGGAATCTTGTCTTCGACCATCTTAACTTTGCTCATGCTGCCAGTGCTCTACCGCTTGGCGCATGGTGGCGATGAGGACGAGCCCGAAGGCGGCCCAGAGGTGCGCCCAGGAATTGGGGCACCTCTGGCAGGCGAGTTGAAGACGTAAATGCGCATTTGCATTTAACCGACTCACCTTCTGTGATCAAGGAGAGAGCCATGACCAAGATATTGACCTGTGCTTTGGCCGGTGCATCGTTACTGATGACGGCCTGCGCCTCCACCGAAAACGACCCATACAGTTTCAACAATGGGTGGCGTCACGCCAAGGTATTGGAGGTCGGAGTGACACGAACTGCGGAACGGGTGGTCAGAAAAGACTGCCGCGAGGAACTGGCGCCAGATCTACTTCACGCTCGCTATGCGGTGGTTTCCTACAGCTTCGGAGGTCGCTCAACATTGCGCGCCAAGCAGATCGTTGCCGTGCCGAGTGACTTGGTTCTGACGGTTGGAGATCAGGTTGACATCAACATTGTCGATTGCAGCCAGCCTGTGAGATTGCACAACGCTGCTCAGTCGAGCGATGAGGATGCGTTCACCGCGAACAGGCAGGCCGTGCTCGACCAAATCGTCGCCCCTTACTCAACTGGAGTTGCGCGTTGAGGGCTGCTGCAACATTGTTCGTGGTAAGCGTCGTCCTGATTACCGGGTGCGCGAACATGCCAGGCAATAGCGCCAGTGAAGCCAAAGAGCGCTGCCATCGGCGAGGCGTGGTGAAAACATGCGTTCCCATTTCGCCACTTTCTTCGGCCCAGATCGCTGAAGTGCGTCAGCTTCGGGGCACTTCCAAGGTAAACAGTCGCATCGTCATCATCAGGAATGACTGGTTTGATGTGCATGGTCATGCCGCAGTGGACCTGGACGGGAGTCCACTGGTGGACACCATTCCTTTCTCGACCATGGCGGTTGATATTGATCCCGGTGAGCATGTGCTTCAAGCTGGCCCAAAGACAAGTGCAGGGCTGCCATTGCGTCTGTTCAGCAAGCCTGGTGAGGTGGCTGTGGTGCGCTTGCGGCGCTCGTTCAGCAGGCAAGACTTTTTGGGCTTTGCACTGGAGCAGATTGACTCCCATGAAGGTTTGCGGCTTGTTCAAGAGTGTTCGGTTATAGCCTTCCTTGATCGTCGAGTTGGAAGTTCCAAGTGAACCAAGACAGCCTGAACCACACCGCACAGCGCCACATGGACGAGTATGAGGAGTTCAAGCTCGCGTCGTCTGGCGGACGTGTGCCGCCTTGAGGCAAAGCAAAGTGCTCGACATGAATTTAGATGAGAATTACAATCATTCGCATTGATGTTGTTGGGGGATTTCTATGCTTTGTCGTGCATCCTGTTCTTGGCTGCAGGCGCTGCTGCTGGTAGCGTTTGCAGTCGTCGGTGGGGCCGCACACGCTGCAGACGCTACTGAGACCAAGGCCAAGCAAGTCTGGCAGCTTCTGGACTACGTGGCCGTCGATTACGGCGGTGCGGTGAACAACGGCGCAGTGCTGAAGGCTTCGGAATATGCGGAGATGCAAGAGTTCGCGGCTTTGGCCGAACGTCAGTTGGACGAGTTGCCAAGCCATTCCAACAAGGGCCGTTTGCAACAGCAGGCGGCAGAGCTACGTCGAGCGGTAGCGAGCAAAGTCGATTCAGCCTCCGTGGCGCAACTGGCGCATGCGCTGTCCAGTGCTGTACAGGCGGCATATCCATTTCCGGTCGCTCCCACCGCCTTGCCGGACTTGGCTCGGGGTGCGCAGATATTCCAGGGGCAGTGCGTGGCATGTCATGGACAGCAGGGACATGGCGATGGCCCATTGGCTGCGTCGCTGAGCCCCAAACCGACCGCGCTGGCCGAACACCTGCGGGCGCGGGAGCGCAGCTTGTTCGCATTGCATCAAATCATTACCACCGGCGTCCCGGGTACTGCGATGCAAAGCTTTGCTGCACTCTCGGACGAAGATCGTTGGGCGCTGGCGTTCTTTGTTGGTACGTTGCCCTATAAGCAGAGCGACAAAACCGAAGGGGCGAAGCTCTGGCACGCCAATGTCCAAACCCGTCAAGCGATTGCCAATCTGGACTCTTTGACGCAAACATCTGAGCATGTATTGGCAGATAGGTTGGATGAACCCACAGCTAGAGCGCTAACCGCCTATCTACGCGCTAACCCAACTGCGTTGGAAGCAAACCAGAAAGGTACGGCAATAGCCAAGACCAAGCTCGGAGAGAGCGTGATTGCATTGCAAAGCGGGAATCGCGCGGCTGCGGCCAAGTTGGCTTTATCCGCCTACCTTGATGGTTTCGAGCCTGTCGAACCTGCGCTTGCCACCCGCAATCGCCAGTTGTTTGAAAAGATCGAAGCCGCGATGGTGTCTTATCGAGCGTTGGTGGCAAACGGCACTCCGACCGAAGTGCAGGCTGCGCATCAACGGTTGCAGGGCATGCTCGATGAAGCAGATAAGGTACTCGCTCCCTCGGAGAACGATGCGGTCGCGGCTTTTATTGGGGCTCTGACTATTTTGCTCAGAGAGGGCTTGGAAGCTTTGCTTGTGGTGGTTGCCATGCTGGCCTTTCTCAAAAAGGCTGAGCGCAGCGATGTCGTGGTTTATGTGCATGCGGGATGGGTGGCCGCACTAGCGGCGGGTGGCATCACTTGGGGTGTCGCGACCTATCTGGTCGGCGTCAGTGGCGCCAGTCGGGAGTTGACCGAAGGTCTTTCTTCATTGTTTGCGGCTGTTGTTTTGCTCGGCGTCGGGATGTGGATGCACAACAAAAGCGTCGCTGGTCGCTGGCAGATTTACCTCAAGGAAAAACTGTCGTCGGCACTCAACAAGCGTACAGCGTGGTTCTTGTTCTCGTTGGCATTCGTTGCGGTGTACCGCGAGGTGTTCGAGACGGTGCTGTTTTACACAGCCCTTTGGTCAGAGGGAAATGGATGGCCGCTGCTTGCCGGTTTGGGGTCAGGCATGGCGCTTTTGGCATTGCTGGCTTGGGTGCTGCTGCGCACCAGTGCTCGGTTGCCGATTGGTCAGTTTTTTGCGGCGAGTTCCACACTGGTAGCCGCGCTCTCGGTGATTTTGGCCGGCAAGGGCATTGCCGGGCTGCAAGAGGCTGGGCTGGTACATGTCAATTCGATGGCAATTCCTCGGATCGACTTGCTTGGCATCTATCCATCGTGGCAAACGGTGCTGGCCCAGTTTGCTGTTTTGCTCGTTGTCGTGGTGGCGTTCACCATCAATTTTCGTTCGGCAAGGCAGCCAGCCATGCGGCAAAACTGATTCAAGGCGCCTCCAAAGCGCATCACATTGCGAGCCCTATTCGCTCCAATATGGTTAATCGTTGACTTATTATGAAAGGTACCCTTGGTATGAAATATCTCATCGGCATGATTGCTGCAGCGCTTGCACTCGGGGGCTGTGCGGGATGGAAACCAATTCCAGTTGAGGCTGAAGGCCGTTTGCGCGCACAGGTCTTGGATATTGTGGATCGAAAGGATTCCGTAGGTCCGGTTGCAAAAGACTGCCGCCAGTACGGTGATCGGCCTTCCGGGCAATTCGCACTTGTTGTTGTGGAGGAACTGACGGGGGTGCCAAAGACGAGAAACAAGTGGATCGTGCCTATTAAGCAGGGGCAGGCATTGAAAGTCGGCAATTTGGTCTACGTCAGCGGCTGCCTCGACGCTCTCGCGGTCGAATAGTCCTTGCTACCACGGTGGTGATGGGTGGGGTCTTGTCGTCAATCGAGCCTGGCAACGGCCACTGCAACCCGACCTCTCTCAGCGTGTCAGCGAATGCCTGAATCGTGAATCTAGGAGTTCCCATGAACTCGCAATAGCGCCCCTGGCTCCTTTGTTTCATGGCAATTGGGGGAGCACAGGAGGCAGTGTTGGACGGATTTACGATGGATGGCGACGATCGATTGCCAAAAGAGCTTGCCCTCTCTGGTGCTTTGGTCCTGCACCCATGGCAGCAGCGTCACGCTGTATTGCCATCAAAGTCCTCGCAACACGCCTTGAAGAACCCACCAGTTTGGCGCAGTCCGACGCGTCTTTGGTCTAGGGGCAGGAACCTTGGGAGCCTGCCTGGTCCTCGCTCAGAAGTGGGCCGGAGCAAGAACTATTAACTGAGGCTTCATTTGGTTTCAGGTACCGCTGGTGGCGTACTTTGCCAGCGTTGGTGCCATAACATGTGATCCATCATCTTTTGTTGCATGGGCATGTATCGGTCCATCATGTATTGGCGCTGTTTTGCCTGTTCAGGTGTGAGCCCGGAGTAATAGCCTCGCATGTGATCCCAGCTCATCATGTTGCCGCCCATCATGTGACCGCCACCCATCATGCTGGCGCCTCCAAAACAACCATCAGGACCCCACATGTTATCCATTGCGCTCATGGCTGCTTGCATCGAGTTCCAGTGGTCCTGGAGTAGCCGTTGGCGCTCTTGAGGATCTTGGGTTTGCCGGATTTTGTCCATCTGCGTCTGCATCAGCTGCATGTGCGCCTGGATTTGGCTCATTTGCTTGTCAAACTCAGCGGGTTTTGGTTGTGTGACTTTTTGGGGCGCTGCGTCCTTGTCCGCGCTTTTGTCGGCAGCTTTAGCAGGCTGCGCGAGCGTGGGTGAAGACGCTGTCAAAGCGGCCAGAGAGATCAACGAAATGGCCAGGATGGAAGGTTTCATGATTTGTCGCTCCAATGACAGTGGGGTATGGACGATGAACCGACTATTTGCGCCAACAACGCGCTTCGGCTACCTTAATGCATTTCCCATCTTGAACCAAGAATTCACATTTCCAGCTTGATTTGAATCAATTACCGTTCGCAGCTGGGGTGATCTCGGTTCCGGCGCAAAAACTCCCGCCTTCGGCTTGGTGTTAACCCCATGATCCGATTTGGGGGCATGGTGAGCACTTTTCGTCATCGCTTCGTCGGTGCAACAGGGATGCTAAACAGTAAGCGTCCGACCGAGGCCCAGCTTGCCAACGCATCCCCTGTCAGCTAGAGCTTGATCTCATACAAGCGATCCTGGGCCTCCTGCACATCGAAGGCATGGGGATCGAAGGGACGCCCGATCCATGCTGTCATGTCGTCATGCTCCGGATGCTCAGGGTCCGCGATGGCCTGCAAGAAGTCAGCGTAGCCAGGCGTGCCGCCCACGTCCTCAGGTGGACAGGCACCCGCGCCGGCCAAGCACATGGGGAACTGCAGCTTGAGCTCGGCAGGCATGGTGTCAACCCGCTCGACCTTGATCTTGTGGGTCCAGTCGTCCCCGAAGTCGTATGTCCATGTGAACGTGGTGCCGTAGCCAAGGGCTTTGGTCAGCGTCACCTTGGATTCGTCGTCCATTGACTCATCTGGCCAATCCGGATCCGGCACGCCATATCTGCCCTCAGCGAACTCGAACTCATGCAGATGGCCGCCGTCCCAGCCCATGACACGCAGCAGCACCACATGCAGCTTGGGCAGGCGGATGCTGGCGGGCACCAACACGCGCCGCCAGACCTTGGGGCGCACGCCCTGCAGCTCGACCTTGAGCTGCAACACCTTGACGTTTCTCGTGGATGACCCGACGAGCTTGAGCGAGGGTCTGTTTGATGAGGTGACCATGGCTCACATTGTGCCGATGGTCTGGGGGTGGGTTATGCCGCCTGGCGTTGCTCAGACGGGGCCTGCTGGGGTGGGCACAGCCGCCACGGCAGCAGCTCATCGATGCGGTTGATCGGGTGATCGGCAATGCGCCTCAGCACTTGGTGCAAGTAGGCATACGGATCGATCCCATGCAGCTTGGCCGTGCCCAGCAGCGTGTAGACGATGGCGGCTCGCTCGCCACCCGCATCCGAGCCCAGATGCAGGTAGTTCTTGCGCCCAATGGCCACACCGCGCAATGATCGCTCGGCGATGTTGTTATGCGCCTCCATGAGGCCATCGTCCACGAAACGTGTGAGTGCCCGCCAGTGGCTCAGGCTGTAGCCGATGGCCAGCGCCATCGGTGACTTGGCAGATAGCTGCGCCTGCGTCTGAGTAAGCCATGCATGAAGGTCAGCCAAGATGGGTGCGGTGCGTTGCTGTCGCTGTCGTCGTCGCTCATCGGGTGCTTGGCCCTGGATGTCCGCTTCGATGGCGAACACCTGGGCGATGCGCAGCAGCGCCTGATGGGCCAAGGTGCCGCTTTGCTGGTGCTGCTGCATGTGCACGTCATAGAACTTGCGCCGGGCATGGGCCCAGCAGCCAGCCTCGATGATCTCGCCACTGTCGAACAACCGGTCGTAGCCCGCGAAGGCATCTGCCTGCACGACGCCCTTGAAGCCCGCCAGGTGGCGCCTGGGGTGTTCGCCCTTGCGATTGGGCGAGTACTGGAACCAAACGGCCTGTGGCGTGGCATCGCCGCTAGCGCGGTCGTCGCGCACATAGGTCCACAGGCGCCCAGTGCGTGCCTGTTGGCCCTGACCGCCCAGCACGCGGATCGGCGTGTCGTCGGTGTGGATCTTGGCCGCCGCCAGCACATGGCGGCCGATGGCTTGTGCCAGGGGGCTGAGCAGTGCGGCAGCCGCGCCAACCCAGTCAGCCAGGGTGGACCGCTCCAGATCGACACCCTGGCGCGCGTAGATCTGCGACAGACGATACAGCGGGGTGTGATCGGCATACTTGCTCACCAGCACATGGGCCAGCAAGCCAGCGCCGGCCATGCCGCGATCAACCGGCCGACTTGGCGCGCTGGCTTGCACGATGCTGTCGCACGCCGGGCAGGCCAGGCGCGGGCGCACATGGCGGATGACCTTGAACTGACCGGGCAGGTAGTCGAGCACTTCGCTGACGTCCTGGCCGATGGTGCGCAGTGCGTCCAGGCAGGCGCCACAGGCGCAACCTGCATCGGGCGTGTGCACCACGATCTCGCGAGGCAGGTGTGCTGGCAAGTCACGCAGGCCCTGACGGCCCTTGCGTGAGCGCTTGCGGCCGTCGGCGCCCCCTTCAGACTCGTCGTTGGCTGCGTGGACCTCAATCGTTGTGGAGGGAGCCAACAACTCCATCTGCACAGCAGCATCGAGCTGCTCGCTGCTGCGACCGAAGTGCATGCGACGCAGGTAGGCGATCTCGGTCTTGAGCTTGTCGATCAGCAGCCTGGCATGGGCCAACTCCTGGCGGCTGTCGCGCAACTGGCGAGACAGTTCACAGTGGTCATGCGGGTGCGGATCGACAGGCATGACGATACTGTGCCCAAGCGACAGTGATCACGCCACGGGAGATGCGATGTCAACCCGATTCAGGCTGCACGCTCTGGACGCCAGGTGCGCTCGGGCATGCGCCAGTCGATGCCCTCCAGCAACATGGACAGCTGCGCCGGACTCAGGCTGACCTTGCCGCCATCGGCCTGTGGCCACACGAAGCGCCCCTTCTCCAGGCGCTTGCTCAGCAGGCACAGGCCCTGGCCGTCCCACCACAGCAGCTTGATGATGTCGCCGCGTCGGCCACGGAAGACGAACACATGACCACCGAAGGGGTCTTGCAGCAGGACCTCTTGCGCCACGGCGGCCAGACCATCAAAGCCCTTGCGCATGTCGGTGTGGCCAGCGGCCAGCCAGACGCGGGTGCCCGCTGGCAATCCGATCATGGAAGGGAGCGCAGCACTTGCAGGATGCTGCGCAGATCCTGCGCTGCAAATCCAGGTGGCAGGCGTAAGGTGGCGCCATGGACGCTCAGTTCGATGGCGGGTGCGGCAGCAGGCTGCGCATCGGGCTCAATCGTCACGGGCAAGAGCACTGGCGCGCGAGCCACGGGAGCAGGCCCTGGCGGCAGCCACTTGCGAATCACATTGGCGTTGATGCCATGGCTCAGGGCAATTGCCGACACCGATGCGCCGGGCATCAGGCACTGTGCCGCCACCTCGGTCTTGAACTGCTTGCTGTACGTACGTCGCCTGCGTACACCCACAACGCCTGCCTTGGCGTCAGACTCTTGCTTTGCGATCGCGTCCACCATCTTCTTCATCGTGGACGCGATCTTCATGCCGCCCTCTCGCCTTGGCTAGAGGGTGATCGTCGGACGCTTACGCTAAACACGCTTTCTGAAACTGAGCATGCACAAGCAGCACGGTCAGTCCATAGCGCTTGATGGGGTTGCGTGCCATCATCTGCTGAGCATCCAGTGTGACCCGATCACACTTGGCATAGCGGCCATCGGCTATCATCGACTTCGCTGAAGGTTCGTACCTACAGCCTGGCTTATCTCCCTGAGCCGGTGGCGTACCGTGTGACAGCGATGCGCTTTTCGCGCTCGCTGATCACCCGTTGGTCAGCGAGCCTTTTCTCAAGTGTTCGCATCCACCAGACGTTCATTGTTTAGTGTGGTCGCAGGCCCGGCACATAGCCGAACCTGGCTGGCAATGAAGCCCTTGGCTGCAAGCTCCAGATCGAACTCCACCTCGGAGTTCTCCTTCAATTTCCGGCTATCCGGATTTGGCTGTGTTTGAGCCGTCAGAGCTTGCCTGACTCGATCAGCTCGGTCAGTGTGGTTATGTCGGCCCCGAAGTTCTTGGCAGGCTCGCCCGTCTCGTGTGTTTCAGCCTTCTTTCCTGGCGTCCCGACCATCATCCTGGCCAGCCCTTCAGTGCCCTGACCTGGCACACCGTAGCCCATCACATCGTCGGCCGCGAAGTCCATCACCACAGGCTCGCGCCTGCGCTCGAATTTCGGCTTGGCCAGCGTCTTCTTGTGCGCGCCCTGGGGTGATCTCGGTTTCGGCGCAGAAAGTCCCGCTTTCTACCGAGTGAAAACCCCAAGCTGAGTCCAGTAAGACAACTTGGTCATTTGACCCGGTGAC
>RXJQ01000018.1 GCA_003963115.1 Burkholderiales bacterium | reverse complement strand
GTGAACTGCCAACCGTTCAAATGGACTGCTACCGCTGATTCGATCCTGGAGAAGCTACACCGACTTTGCTCACGTATCAGCGGGACGGGACACTAGAGGGCTCTGTCGTCCATCCAGTCCGCTGTTTAGGGGCATCCGGCTCATTCATTCACGCTCAAGTGTTTGACAGGCATGCCTTGCTCTATCTGAACTGAGCACGAAGCCAAATCACCTGCCTGTCCGCGCATAAGGTGAGCACATTTGGGAACCCTTGCATATGTCTGCAATTGGCGATTCAATAGACATCTGGAAAATTGCAAAGAACCCAGATGCGACTCAACCAGCTCACTCCTTCTAGGCTCGCACGATCGAGCGGATCGGACGGGCCGACACAGTCCGTGCTGATCAACTGGCGAAATATGGTTCAGTTGCCAACAGGCTTGCAGCAGATGCCAATTGGCCAGCGGGTCTATTTTTTGATGAAGGGTGATCGATTGGTCGTTCAAGCCACTCCGGTGTTGTGGTCTGCGGGTCGATATGTCTCGACCCGCGTTCGGCGCTGTGTGGCTCGACGGGCGTGAGGCGAGCCATAGCGAGAGGCCTGCAATGAATTCGCTCACCAGAGAGATCTCGGTTGCCGCATGCGTAGTGACCCGCTCGTATTTTCGCCGCAGCGTATTGCGGTCAAGCTCGCTCGTTCGCATGTGAACGAATGAGTCGATTGCGGCACTCACTCGTGCTTCGCATCAATGGGGTTCGCGACTGCAGTGAGTCCTTTACAGAACATGCAAGTCCAACTTCTCCAAAACATTGCAAAGAGGTCAATACCATGACCAAGAAGCCACAGCAGGATTCATCTTTATGAAGCGAAAAATTTGGTTTCGAGATTCGGCGCATGCTCAACAAGCATTTTTAAACTTGGCGCTTGTTCTTGGCGTGATTGGATTCCTATTGGTGATGGGGGCCGCATGGTTCGCGGCTCATCACGGTTGATCCAGCCTCAAACGAGGGCTCAATAGCTATGAGGCGTATGCAGACCGAGGAAGCTACCTTTTTATGATGTGTCTGGTGATTGTGGGCTACCCGCGTCGATGACGCTCTGCGCGAACATTTGCGGAAGTCGCTTCTAGTAGGGGCGATGGCCGATCCTCAATCCGTCTGTGCAAAGCCTTGTGGATCCGATGCGAGATGCCGTGTAAAAGCGGCCAAGGCTGTAAGAAGCGGGTATGGAAGCGGTTGAATATTGCCGCGGAGAAAGGTAACCGTCCGATCCACGTTGATTTCGGTGTCAAGAATGAGCGCGAGATCATCGACTGTTTCAACGCGCCACCAATCTAAGAACTGGCGAAGTAGTTGCTGTGGCGAGTGCGGCTTGCCTATGTAGATTCGGCGCATCTGCTCTCGTGTGGGGGCATGGAGAAGCTGTTTGCTTTCCGAGCCACCAAGGATGCGCTGCAATAGCAGCGAGAAGGACTTGCTGCCAGGACTTTCATTGTGAGCAAATGAAGCAGTAGTCTCATCACCGTTGCAATTCGAGCATCCTCCTCCAGTGAGGCGCCATGGTCCGTCGATCGCAATTGACGCGTGGCAATGAGCGCATTGATCGTGTAACGCGCTTCCATGGTGTTGGCAGAAATGGATTCCCGGTACTTGATGCAAAACGCGCAAGTGGGCAAATCCGAAATTGAGTAGGTCGCTGCTTGTGCAGAACCGGCAAATGCGCGGTGATGGAGCCATGCGTACGCCACATCGGGACGCAATGATGCTCATCAACATGCTTTTATCACCGCATGCAATGGCCTCATGACTTTGCCTGCCAACATCACTAAGTGGATCGATTACCCAGGGCAAAAGGGAGTGCTTGCGTACAAGCTCTAGGGCATGGCGTTCTCTGCCTAGAAGGACGTGTGCGAACCTCTCCGCTTTGAAGCCAAACACGTTTTCCTTTCGAGGGAAAACTGATGAATACACCTCGCTCCACGACGATCTGATGTCCGGTGCCCGCCCAGCGTGAACGCAAGCAAGATGAATTGACGTAATCGTCGCGTCTTCAGGGAAGGATGGAATCATCAAGCGTGACAACAACTTTTGAGACTATGTTTTCTCTCATGCATAGCAGCAAGAGCTCAAACATCAGAAATTTTGAAACTATGCGGAGCAGCGCCCACGCAAGAAAAGGGATGGCTTCCTAGGATGCGGTTTTGAAACTTTGTTATCCGCTTCCTAGAGAAGGAATCTGAAAACATATTTTCGAACTTTGTGTCAATGTATCGAACTTCTGTCCGGCGAGGGCGAGAGCCCGTTGACCAAAGTTTCGAACTTGCATGACGGGCTTGAACAATTTGGGCGCGCAGCAATCAGGCAGGCGTACTCGGCCGAGTGCTTGTGACCGGGCAAGGCTGGGAGCAGCCGGTTACCACTCCTCGACCTCATCGCGATACGAGCACTGGGTTGAATGCCCGTCAGCGGTCATTCACCAGGGCCGGCGGCCGACCCTGAGCGGCCTCTCGAAATTCAAGGTAGCGGCCATTGCGCGACCAGTCTCCTGGCGCCTCATGCCGTAGTGGCCACACATCACCCTTGTTCGCTTTCTTCCTTGGGTACGAACACCATGCCAGTCTTGGTGTTGTGATCCATCAGACCGGCGTAGCGTCCCCATGCGATCATGGTCTGGAAAATTTTCTCCGGGTTGTCATAAGGCAGCGCAGCGGCGATGTCCTGGACGATGCGCTCCGAGTCAATCTCCTCATGCTCATTCAAAAGTGCCAAGATGATATGAAAGAGCCTGAGTTTGAAAACCTGCTCAGCGAAGATGGCCTTACGCCCTGCAGGATCCGACGCGATGAACTTGCGGCCCAACTCGGTGAACACGACCTCGTCCTTAGGTGTGTCAATGAACTCCAGGATCTCGGCGGCTTTGACAATGGCGATGGTCTCTCCGAATTCACGCCCGATCTCATCTGAGATGTCGTAGATATTGGAAAGCTCTGGCGCATCATGCAACAGGCTGAGCAAGCCCAGAATCTGCCCCACAGGCACCAGCGGGATCGACTCCATGCGCGAGCGCCCACGAGATATGGGTTGTCCTGGGACAGGTACTTCTGGCGGCAGGTCGGGCAGTGTCGTCGTCGTGATCGACTCATGGATCAGCTTGACCAGACGCTGAAACTCTGGGCTCTTACTGTCGCGTGGATAAGGCAATGGGTTCTCCAGCACCAGGCCCACACGCCCCGGCCTCGGGAAGAGCACCACAATGCGCGTGGCCATCTCGACCGCCTCTTCGATGTTGTGCGTGACCATGAAGATCGAGCTGAGATCGCCTCCTGGCGAGCGCCAAAGCGTCAGCAATTCCTGACGCAGGTTCTCAGCAGTCAGCACGTCCAGTGCACTGAACGCCTCATCAAGGCACAGCATCCTGGGACGAGAAACCAGCGCCCGGGCAATGCCCACGCGCTGCCGCATCCCACCCGACAACTCACGGGGATAAGCCGCATGGTAGTTGGCCAGGCCGATGATCTCGATGGCGCGGTCCACCGCCTCTTGCTTGTCTGCTCGGCTCATGTCGCGGGACATCAGGCCCACAGCCACGTTCTGCTCGACCGTCAGCCAGGGATAGAGGGCAAAGGTCTGGAACACGATGGACGCATCGGTGTTCACACCATGCAAGGGTGAGCCTTTATGCAGCGCCATGCCGGAGCTGGGCTTAATCAAGCCGGTGAGGCATCTCAGGATGGTCGATTTTCCTGAGCCCGACTGGCCCAGCAGCGCGACCAGCTCGCCATCACTCACGGCCAAATCGATGGGGTCAAGCACCTTGAGCTCATGGCCACCTTCGGTCAGATAAGACTTGGTGACGGCCTTGAGTTCGGCGATGGGTGTTTTCTTGTTGCCTGTGCTATTCATGTCAAACCTCTTTGGTCACCAAGGTCAATCCAGACGGAAGCGGCGTTCCGCGTAGCCGTACAAGCGTCGCCAGATGAACTTGTTCATCGTGACCACGAAGAGCGACATGACGCCGATGCTGACGATGATCATGGGGGTGTCGCCCGTCTTAGTCACGTCTGCGATGAATGCGCCAAGGCCATCGGCTTTCAGTGTCGTACTTCCCCAGGTAGCGGCTTCCGCCACGATGCTGGCGTTCCAGGCACCACCGGCCGCCGTGCAGGCACCGGTCACCCAATATGGAAAGATCGCCGGCAGGATCAAGGTCTTCCAACGCTGCCATCCTTTGAGGTTGTTGATGTCGGCAGCCTCCTTCAGATCATTGGGAATGGCCATGGCACCAGCTACCACATTGAACAGGATGTACCACTGCGTACCCATGGCAATCAACAGGATGCTGCCCCAGTTCATGGGTGTGTGCGTCGCCACAAACCAGCCCACCACCACCGGGAAGGTCATGTTGACGGGAAAGGATGCACCGATCTGGGCCAGCGGCTGTGCGAAGCGGGCCGCGCCTGGATGAAAGCCGATCCACACACCAATAGGTGTCCAGATCAATGTCGCAACGACCGTCATGGCCAACACGCGCAGCAAGGTCAACACCCCAAGCCAAATGACTTTGAGTAACAGCGGCAAGGTCAGTGCACCGTGCAGGATGGCAATTGCGGAGAACAACCCCGTGACCATCTGGTAAAGCAGCCACAGCCCGATGAGCGAACCCAGCGCCTGCCAGATGCGAAGCGACACCTCAGGTTTGACCCGCGCAGTTGAGATGCTGCTTTTAGCGGACCAGCGGTTGAATGCATCGCCCAGTGGCGTCCACACCCGCTCGTTGAGCCAGGTAAACAGCACGGTTCCTTGCAGCAAGTCGTATACCCAGGACGTGGGCGCGGCACTGGAGCCGGTCAGCTCGATCTTGAATCGGTCTGCCCAGGCCAGCATGGGCCGCCAAACCAATTGATCGCTGGCCAGAATCAGCACGAGCATGGCGATGACGGCAAGCAGGGCGGCCTGGTTATCGCCTCGTTCAATGGCTGAAGCCATGTAGGAGCCCAGGCCTGGCAATTTGATGTCCTTGTTCATGACGCTGATGGCTTCACTTTGCGCCACGAAGAACCAGCCGCCGCCGAAGGACATCATCGAGTTCCAGATGAGGCTGTGCACAGAGGCTGGTAACTCGACCACCCGAAACCGCTGCCAGCGTGACAAGCCGTAGTTGGTGGCCGCTTCCTGCATGTCATTGGGCACCGTGACCATCGAGTGGTAAAAGCCAAACGCCATGTTCCAGACCTGGCCTGTAAAGATGGCGAAGATGGACGCGCACTCCACGCCCAGCAAACTGCCGGGAAAGAGCGCCATGAACCCGGTGACCGTGGCCGACAAGAAGCCCAGCACGGGCACGGACTGCAGCACATCCAAGGCCGGCAGGATAACGGAGCGTGCCATGGCGTTCTTCGCAGCCAAGTAGCCCAGAGAAATCGCAAAGAACAAGGAGAAGGCAAAGGCGATCCACATGCGCAGCAGGGTTCTGCCCGCGTAGTAGGGGATCTGGCTCGTCGATGTGTCGAGCTCGGGCATCCTGGCAGGATCAAAGGACACCAACATGCCGTGCCCAAAGTGCATGACACTCCAGAGCAGCCCGAAGATGGCCAACAAGACGATGCCATCCACCCTGGTGAAGCTGGGCTGCACAGTCTCGACGACCAGTTGCGGAGAAGTGATCTTCATGGTCAGAACTCGGTATGAAAGCGCAGCGTGCCGACCGACACGGGACCGCGATCCGCGTTATAGGCGGGATTGAAAATCCGCTGCCAATCTAGTGTGATCCAGGCGGCCTTGCACAGACTCAGGTCATAAAAGCCCTCGACAATCGTCTCTGGCTTGTAGCGAAGGGCGCCATCGCCAATGAAAAAGCCGTAGCCGCCCTCAGCCAGATAGCGGCGGTGGGCCTGGGACAAACCGTTGCGCGCAAAAGCCAGGCCAACACTGTCCTGCCCTCGCCCCCACCCTTTTCCCTTGATCAAGGTTCCCGCAGACACAGAACGGTCGATTTCCGTGAAGGCATAGGTCTCGGTTGCACCGTCTGCCCAACTGCCGCGCGCAAACACGCCAATATCAGGTGTGATGGCCTGCTCCAGATTGAGCCCCAGACCGTACTTGACCTGATCGCCTGTGCGCACCGCGTTGATATCCGGGGCATCGCCAGTCTGTGCGGCCAGATTCAGTGCATCCTGGTAGCGCGACATCTTGGTTCGATTGCGAAACGCCAGCAGTCGAACCTTGCCGGGCTGCCCCTCGAATTCATGGGCGTGCTCCAACTCGATCTGGTCGCCGTAGTGCTTGAACAAGCGATCATCAAGGATCTGCTGGTTGGGCTCCTTGGGTTGGATGAAGCGCCCAACACGCACAACCCAGTCATCGAGGTAGCGCTCCAAGGTGATTCCCCATGAATAGCCTCTGGCATCGCCTGCGTAGTCAAAGGCGCCGTGGGTCATCACGCTCCAGTTGAGAAACTGGGTTCGTGGATCATGGTTGTAGGCATTGGCATCGAAGATATCGAGCACGGAGAGGTTGCCAGTTGTCAGCACCCATCTGCGCTTATCGACCATGCCCGCCAGTTGATTGGCAGCCGACTCCACAGCCTCTTGCTCACCACCGTCGCCCCAAGTCTGACGCAGGAAGGCGCGGGCACGGTAGATCTTGAGCGTCGGCCCCGAAGAGCGCGCCATTTCTCCATTGGTTAAGCCCCCCAGTCCCGTCAAATTGGAGAGCGGGACGCCTTGCGCAGCTTCGGGATCGACATAGAACTCGCCACCAGCCCAGGGGCGAAAGCCCAGGGCCACCGTGGCGGTAAAGGAGTAACTGCGCTCTTTGTCCGTCGACAGGCTGTTGGTGCCTGAGTAACTGGCCGACATGGGATTTTTTTGCTGCCAGACATAAGTCGACTGGAACTTGATGTTCCAGCTTTCTGGCTCAACGGTATCGGCTGCATGGCAGGTGCCAGCCCAAAACCATGCACACAAGACCACCCGACGCCCCAAGCTCAAACCGAGCTGGCGTTCATTCGTGAATTCAAAACGCATATCCGCTCCCCGACGCAAGCAGTGGACGCCGGTTGCGGCCCTCTTCGAGGTGAGGGCCTGTCAATCAGGATAGGGAGCGCGACGTTCAGCGCGATGGCGCCAAACAACTTGCTACCCGCCAAAACGGCAAGGTAGCAGCGAGATTTGACACCCGCTTTTACCTTGCCTGTGGTTTGTCGAAGCTCAATCGACGACTCGGTATGTCCACAGGAGAGGCCCCAAAAGTTGCAATGGAGGGCAGTGTAGCACCGCAAAACCCTGTTGCCAACATCCCCCCCTGGAGGATAGGATACGCCCATGCCGATGCACACAACACACCCGGATGTCCTCAAGCGCCTCAAGCGTGCCTATGGCCACCTCAACAGCATCATTCAGATGGTGGAAGGTGGTCGTGATTGCCTGGACATTGCGCAGCAGCTGCTCGCCGTAGAAAGTGCCATTTCCAAGGCCAAAAAACAGCTCGTGCATGACCACATCGATCATTGCCTGGAGCACGTTGTCAGCGAAGGCAAACACAGCGCGCAGGAAACGATCCGCGAGTTCAAAGAAATCACCAAATACCTCTGAGGCCCTTCATCATGGAATTCGCAAGCCTGCTGCAAAGTGGAAACGCCTGGATGTTCATACCGAGCGCCATCCTTCTGGGTGCTCTGCATGGACTGGAGCCCGGCCATTCCAAGTCGATGATGGCGGCATTCATCGTCGCAGTAAGAGGGACGGTCTGGCAGGCCGTCGTGCTCGGCCTGTCCGCGACGCTTTCTCATACGGCCGTCGTATGGGCTGTTGCGATGGCTGGACTCTATTTCGGGCGCAACTGGAATGTGGAGGGTGTGGAGCCCTATTTCCAGCTCTCGTCCGCCGTGATCGTGCTCGGCGTGGCCGCATGGATGATCTGGCGCACCAGCCGTGCTCAGGCCACTTGCCTTCACGATCACGGTTCGCATGGTCACCACCATGATCATGATCACGGGCACCGTGACCACCATGGGCACAAGCACGATCATGCTGATAGTCATGCCGCGGCACATGAAGCAGACATCCAAAAGCGCTTTGCCAATCAGGTCGTGACAACACCTCAAATCGTGATGTTTGGCCTGACGGGTGGGCTCATCCCGTGCCCTGCATCCGTGGCCGTTCTGCTGCTTTGCTTGCAGGTCAAGCGCATTGCCTTGGGGGCCACCCTGGTCATGAGTTTCAGCGTGGGTCTGGCCCTGACGATGGTGGCTTCGGGTGTTCTGGCCGCGTTGAGCGTCAAGCAACTTTCAAAGCGCTGGCCCAGCTTTGGTACGGTTTCTCAGCATGCACCCTATTTGTCCGGTGTGATCATGTTGCTCGTCGGCGTCTATATGGGCGTACAAGGCTGGCATGGCTTGATTCATCCCGTGCAAGCCTGAGACCGGGCGAAGTGTCACCCTTGACCGGTCTTGGTTACCTCACAAGAAAAGGGCTGCGCATGCCGCTTCGCTCGAATCGTGCATACCCATTGGCCATCTTCTTGATGGCGAGCCTGCTAACGGGGCCAGTGGCGCAGGGCAAGACCATCTACAAATGTGCCAGTGGCGGACGAGTCACGTTCACCGACCACCCATGTGAGCAGGGAAGCGATATCGCGAGCCAGGCGGCAGATGCGGGTCGCGTCAGCCCGCAGGACTGCGCTGTCGAGCGGCTCAGCACCACGGTAGCCAATGGCAAAGGCAGCAACCCCACGGGCGCCTAACAAGGGCATCTCACTGATGTGCCGGCGCGACACTGCACCCAAGACCGCATGTAGCTCCAGTACGACGCCTTGCAATCTGCCCATAAATAAATGGAAGCCATCAACAACATCAATCCGGCCTCCCTGCTAGACACGCTGGTCAGCCTCGTTACGGCGTTTGCACTGGGGGGGCTGATTGGCATTGAGCGTCAGATTCGCCAGCGCACGGCTGGGCTGCGCACAAACACGCTTGTTGCCGTTGGCTCAGCGGTTTTTGTTGACATGGCCAATCGTCTTGGCGGACATGATGGTGCAGTCCATGTGGTGGCCTATGTTGTCTCTGGCATAGGCTTTCTAGGTGCAGGCGCCATCATGAAAGAGGGAGCAAACGTGACCGGGCTCAATACAGCTGCCACGCTCTGGGGATCGGCTGCAGTGGGGGCCTGTGCCGGTGCTGACTTGATAGGTGAGGCGGTGATCGCAGCCCTGTTTGTGCTGGCCAGCAATACGCTGCTGCGCCCTGTTGTGAACCGTATCAACAGACGCCCTGTCAACGAAGAGGCCAGCGAAGCCATCTATCGCTTTTACGTCATCTGCCAGAGAGGTAGTCAGGGTGATGTTCGCGAAAAATTGGTAGAACTGCTTGAAGCGGTCAACTATCCAGTCCGCGACGTCGAGCAGCATGCGTTTGGCCAATCAGATGCGGAAATCGAGGCTACGTTGTATGCCACGGCGGTGGACTCACACGAGCTGGACAAAGTTGTAGCGCTACTTGAGGCCCAGCGTGGTGTGCTCCAGGCTTTCTGGAACTCCAGCAGCGAGGAGTAGCAGAGATGCCTTGCCATTCAGTAGGGCCCGCAAAGGAGCTGGCGAGTGATAGCTCGTGGCGAGCAAGAGCACTCCTTTTTGCCATACATCATCTGCATTGCCGTAAACCCTTTTGGGTGTCTTTGAGGGTCGCTTGTGGGCTTTCAGCAAGCGACTCACGGATGAATGTGAGGTTACCCCTGGCTCGGGAGCATGCGACATACAGCTTATCGCGCGTCTCCGCGTTGATGTCCCGAAAGCTGTCCTTACGGATCAAGCGCGGCTTGCGAAGCCTCGCGCTCTATGGCCCAAGGGCCATAGCCAAACCGACAGCCTTTCCTCAACGTGGTGCTTCAAGCTTGGCCAAGCGTTCTGCAACCTCGCGTTTGCCAAGGCCTCGCAGCTCAGCGATGGCGGGCAGGAACTTCGCGCGAGGTTGAGTCTTGCCACTCTCCCAACCGAAGATCGATTGCTGCGTTGTACCAATGAGCAATGCAAATTGCGCTGCCGACAAACCCAGGCGCTTGCGATTGCTGGCAAAGCCCTTTGCGCTGAAGCGCAGGTGGTTCGAGCCTTCATCGGCTTGCTCCATCTGCTTGTGCTTGGCAGGCGCTTGCACAGCCTGGAGTTTGGCCAGAGCCTTCAAAGCCTTTTCTATATCTTGTACCCGCTTTTTGAGTGAGGCGATTTCGGTACGTTGAACGGAGACGAGTTTCTTGAGGGCTTCAGTCTCGGCGCGTGATTGCTTGCGAGCCAGACGGGAGATCTCAGACTTGAGTACGGCAGCGATGTTTGTCATGGGCTGCATTGTGCGTCAGTGTTGACACGGAGCCAATACATTCGATGATTCGATCAATGACTTTCATTCGGCACGTCAAGCTGATGTAGCTGACTCTTCAGCGACTTCAATCGAGTGGTCCATGATGGCGTTGGTTTTGTTCCCCGTACCCCACGCAGCCCATGATCGAGGCCGATTTCCCGGACGCGTTCGACGCCATACTCTGCACCTATTACTGCGACTCCGGGGGAGGGGCTGGCATGGGAGATACGCCTTTGCCCTTATGGGCCATTCTGGCCTTGGGCAGCGGCTTGCTCGGAACCGTCGCACGCAACCGCAAGCGGGCGTAGTCACTGCCGCACTGTCCTCAGGCGCGCGCATAGGCTGCACACAGAAGTCAGCAGGGCCGTGCTGTTAGCGGCTGGCCTTCGATTGCACGCTGGCCCGCCCCAGCAGTTGCGCTGCGCGCCGGACGGCCCCAAGGTGATTGGACGCCAGCGACGCTGCGTTGGGGCGAAACAGCACACCGTTGAACTCGATCAACGCTCGGCCCTGTGCATCCCGCGGGCCAAAGGCTATCGAGGTGGTCGAACTGGAGAGCTGCGGCACGCCATACAGATCCTCGGCACCAAAGCTGCCATCGGCCAGACGGGGCAACACACCCAATGCATTCTCGTGTGCGACAACGAGATCAAGCCGGCCGTCGCCTGTCACGTCGATCAGTGAGATGCCGCGAGGGCTGGATGCAACGGGGATCGTGGTCGCGGCCGCAAAACTGTGATCCGAAGCTTGGCGAAAAACGACCACGCGTGATGCCGTCGTGCCAATCAGACCAGGCGGAATCGCGACGAAGATATCGAGCCGGCCATCCCCATCCAGATCACCGATGGCCGCGCCGGTCGCCCACCCGTCGCCTGTCGGCAAAACGGAAGGCGCACCGAAACCCCCGCCTGTCAAACCGTGTAGCACCGCCAATCGGCTGTCTTGCGACCCGATGGACGAGGCAACGACATCAACGATGCCATCGCCATCAAGGTCTGCGAGCTCAAGCCCTGTGAGCGCCCCGAGTCCGGTTTCAACCGTCGCGGTTTGCACGAAGGCGCCCGCGCTGGTTTGCGTCCAGACGCGGAATGCAGAACCATTGCCCGCCGTGAGCATGTCCAGTCGTCCATCACCGTTCAAGTCCACCAGCTTGACCACGCCCGCATAGTCGTAGCCTGGTAGCGAATAGAGTGGCCCGGTGGTGAAGGATCCGCTTGCGTCTTGCAACAAGACGCGGATGCCGCAACTGCCTCCAAGGACCAGGTCATTGCGTCCGTCACCATTCACATCGCCAATGGCGATGGCATAGAGTCCACACAAAGAAGTTAGCGGGGATGTGGCCTCCACCGCCGCAGACAAGGATCCATCGGCTTGCCCACGACGGACGAAGATACGCATCTTCAAAGGGAACCCGGAATCGTCCCAGGCCGCCCAGATCAAGTCGGGCAAGCCGTCACCATCGATGTCACCGATCGACATCGTCGGCTGCTGTCCCAAGGACGACGCAACGGGCTCCGGGTTGGAGAACAGCCCCGTCGAGGTTGAGAAATGAACCTTGATGTCAGTGCCCAATGTGTTGCCCACCGAGTCCGCCATGCTGGCTGGAAAGGTCACGGTGTACGTGTGTCCGTGCGGCCAGTATGTACGTGGCGTGAAGCTGATGGCGGCGGTGCCATCAAATGAGGCCAGCACAGGAGCGGCCTCACCGGTCGCGTCGTCTTTGATCGTGAATGCGGGCACACCGCCGGGCATCACGCTGATCGGGTCCAGCGGTTCACTGAAAACGTAGTTGAGTTTTGCGTCGGTGGCCAAGCCGACAGTACCGTCAACTGGCGCGGCCTGAGCAAGCGCTGGCGCAACGGTGTCCAGTACAAAGGTCCAGGATCGCGGTATCGCCGCATTGCCCTGTCGATCCGTTGCCAATGTGGAGATGATGGCTGTGTACTGACCGCTGGACCAGCTTGCGGTCGGTACAAATGTCGCTGAGGTCTTGTCCTGTGACAGCGTGACGGTCCCGCTCACTGGATTGTTGGCGGCGTCCACCACTGTGAATCCCCCTGCATTCAGGCTTGCGGCATCCATTTGCACACTGAAGGCAGCCGTGACTGCGACGGCGCCGGTGTGGACTTTCGCGTCAGCCGGCGCGACAACCGAAACCGTAGGCGCCACTCCTCCATGAGCGTTCCCTGCCCGGTAGGCGAGCAACACTGTTGAGGACAGCAATTGCGGTTGACCGGCGGTCATGGACGTCACATCCGAGCGAACCAGTCCAACATGGGCGACATACCAGTCGTCGACAACGAACTGATAGGGCTGTTGATTGCCCGTGGCGCTGTAAATCAGCGTCTCGTGTACGGTGGTGCGAATATGCATGGCGCCCTTGAAGTCACCTGCAGGTGTCGTCAAAGGGCCATTGGAGATAACTTGTACGGTCGAGAGCCAAAGCGCGCGCTCATTTACGCCATCCCCATCCAGATCGGTACCGTAGTCGATCGTCTTGTTGATCTGGACAAAGGAATCCCCAGCTTGCGCGGGCAGCTGGAACAATATGTGCGGCCCAAGGCTGGTCATGAACGCATCACCCTCGGACGGGAGCTCGGTCACACTGGACGCCGTGGTGACATAGGGTGTCACTTCATCCCGTGGCAAGCCTGAAAGCGTTGTTGGCACCAGACTCGTGCTGCGCTGTCCGTTCACCGTGTTGGTCACGCCAACATCTACCTGGTATGTGCTCGTTTTACCATCGGAAGTCTCTTCGTATACCCAGCGATCACTGGCCCCGAGAGGGAAATAGTCGTTGCTGGCCGATGCCTGTGTATTTGATGTATCGAGGTTGACACTGCCGCTATTGCGAGATGTGTCGTTTTTGTCACCTCCTCCACCGCCACAAGCGGACAACAAGCCAAGAGAGAGTGCACATAAGACGAGAGAAATCCTGTATGGGCGGTACGTTCTCATTGTGCGGTTCTCATTCGTTGCGATGTGGTCCCAATTTGACGTGCGACCATCCGTGCTGCTCGAGCCATACCGGTCGCACGTGAGGCGGTTGAGGTGCCACTGTCGGGTGTGCGTTGCCGCAACAGTTGTCCATCCAGGACAATGTCTGGGCGGGAATCACCCGTCAAATCGCCCACCGCCAATTCGGATGATCCATATCCCGCCACGTACAAGGACTCAGCGCTCAAAGTGCCGTCCGCTTGCTGCAGATACGTGCCCACATGTCCCCAGCCAGAATGCTTCACCACGATGTCCAGTCGACCATCACCATTGAGATCGGACAGCGCGATCTGCGCAGGGATGTCGTAGCTGCTGCGGTGCTCTGGCGCCCCGAAGCTGTGATCCGGCTGCTGGTGGAAGATGGCCAGGTAGACAGGTGAGTTGCCTCCTGCGGCGACTACGATGTCGGGACGGCCGTCGCCGTCGATGTCACCTACAGCAAAGTCGCTGGCCTGTCCCTCTCCTGTCGTCAAAATCTGGTTACGGATGAAGCTGCCGTCTGATTGCTGTCGGAAAACGATGATGTCCTCGGTGACCCTGCCGGTGGCGCTGATCACCAGGTCCGCCCGCCCATCGCCATCCAGGTCTGCCACCCGCACCTTGTTGCCGTAGCTGACTGACAAGTTCACGCGGCCAGGCGAGAACCGAAATCGATTTGAACCATCCTGATGCCAGACGAACAATTGCGTATCGCCGTTCAGTGTCGCGAGCCCAACCAACTCCAATAGCCCGTCGCCATCCAAGTCAACCGCACTGATGGGACCGGTCACCAAGTAGTTGGACTGCTCGGCTACGACAAAAACCCGCGAGGCCACTTGCCGCAGCACATGCCAACCGCACCATGATCCGCCCACCACGACATCTTTGCGACCATCACCGTCCAGGTCTGCCACTGTCAACTGGTCCAGCATGCAGCGCAAGGTATCGCCTGTCACCAATTGCACGGGATCCTCCAGGGTGCCATCGGCACGCCCATAACGTACATAGGTCGTGGCCAGTGCCCCATTGGGATTGACCGGTGTCGTGAAAACAAAGTCTCCCAACCCATCCCCATCGAGGTCAATGATCGATACGGCCTGTGTTCCAAGAGATGCCGCCAGATCTTGCGGATAACTGAATTCGCCAGGGTCCGAGCGGAAACTCATCGTGTAGTTTGTCTGCATGACGTTGCCGACGACATCCTTGACCGATCCGAGGGATATTTGAATGGTCTTTTGTCGTGGCCATGCGGTCATTGGCTTGATGGTCAGGGTCGAGCCCGAGACCTCCGTTGTCACCGCCAAGTTATTGCTGCCATCGGATACAAGCAGGTTGCCGATGTTCACGCTTGCCGGGTCGATCGGTTCACTGAATTGAAGGAGGATCGGCGACAGCACAGGTACATCGGATGAACGATCAGCCGGCGAGGCAGAAATGACGCTCGGCGAAACGCCATCCAGTGTGATCGTCCACGTCACCTCCTGCTGTAGCGGGTTGCCGACAAGATCCGTCACCGCCGTCGTCAATGTCGCGGTATACACACCGTCGTGCCAGCCACCATCTGGGATGAAGTGTGCTGTCGTGCCTACCATCGAAACATGCCCAGATAACACACCACCCGTTGCATCAACAACATGCCAGCCGACGTTCAACGTGGCCACGTCGACCGGCTCATTGAACGTCACGGCAATATCTGCCCCAACCGCGCGCTGTGCGCCGGAGGTCAGCAGGGGCGATGCCGTGGGTGCAATCTGTTCACTTCTCATGTCGCCGATACGGTAAGCCTGCAAGGTTCTTGTCTTTGCGGGCGATGCCGTGATGCCATCCGGGTAGTCTGTCTCGGCCCTGCGCACCAAGCCGATGTTGGGGGCATACCATTCATCAACAACGCTTCGATACAGATACGTTTGATTCGACGAACTGTAGCTCCAGCTGCTGTTGGCATCCGTGCGTACATGCAGGACATTCGCCAGGTGGCCAACAGGCAGATCAATGTTCTCGTAGCCTACGACACTCACGATCGAGTGCATCTCGATGCGGTCTTTTGTGCCGTCACCATCGACATCCCAGTCGGTGAAGACGCGGTCCAGTTGCGTGAAACTTTGCCCTGCCTCAGCTGGGAAGGTCAGGAGCTTGACGGGACCAATCGCCTGTTCAAATGCGCTGCCGTTTTCGGATGGGTACTCGCTCACCCCGGAGGCCGTGGCCATGGCCTCTGTTTGGTCAAGCAGGTTACCTGCTGCGTCTGTGACGCTGA
This sequence comes from Burkholderiales bacterium, assembly GCA_003963115.1. Taxonomy (GTDB): domain Bacteria; phylum Pseudomonadota; class Gammaproteobacteria; order Burkholderiales; family Burkholderiaceae_C; genus Aquabacterium. Next base: position 108,543 of record RXJQ01000018.1, on the reverse strand, counting down.
GTTGAGCGCTCGATGCATCAGCGGTCTGCCTCAAACCCAACGCATCGATCTGAACCAAACTGTCATCGTCGAGTTTGTAAATCCAGCGCGCGTCTGACTTCAGCGGAAAGTAGTTTTGCGCCGTGTCATGGCTTTGCGCCGTTGCCTCGGTATCAGCCTGCCCACCAGATCCGCCTCCACCGCCGCAAGCTGCCAATGACATCAGCACTGCAGCAGCCCCGCCTTGCATCCAAATCTTGCGCATTGTTATCCATCCCTGCTTACCGAACGGATATTCTAGTTTGCTGAAAATCGCTTGGCCACCTGCATTTGCAGGTGATTCATCGCCCTGGCCTCCATATATCGGACAGCATCGTTGCGGCGTGCGACCTAGGCCCCGATAGTGAAGAATGATGCTGTGGCGACAAACAAGCGTGTGGACTCATGGGTACCCGTGCTGATTCTGGTCATTCGCGATGTGATCCACTGAATACCGCGTCCCGTTCATGCCTTGGCGCAGCAGCCGATCAGGTTGACAACGCGCTTCGTGGACGACACAGGACTTGGTGTGCCCGCAGAGCACGCGCCCCACGTTTTCGAGCCGTTCTACAAGTCCAGGAGCGATACGGCGGAGGGTACCGGGCTAGGTCTCGGGCCTCGGCCAGACCAGCACGGCGGATGCAGGTTCACCCTGCAACTGACAAGGCATGAGCCATTCGAGTGAGCAGACCGTCCCGTTCTGGTCATGTCCGCTCTCCATACTGGGCTTGTATCTACATGATCACGGAGCCCACTATGTCGCCATCGCGCCTTGTCGTTCTGGTCAGCACCTTGCTGAGTTGCTTGGCACTCAATGCCCACGCCACCGATCAGACTGCCCCTGGTGTGGGCAATGTCCGAGCCAACCAGATTGCTGCCGGTTCACCTCGGGTGCAGGATGCGCATCGCTTCCTGGTGGCGCAAGCTCAACAGATCGGCGATACCAAGTTGCGCCAGGCCACGCTGAACCTGTTGAGCAGCGACCGCTTCTGCGTGACTTCCCGTGCTGGCTTGAGCGATGCCGACAAGGCTCGCCTGTTGTCGCAACTGCAAGCCGCTGGCCTGGTCGAACCTGCGGATGACGCGGCATTTCCTGGCGGGCTGAAGACGGGCGTGTTCCCTCCGCTGCTCGATGAAGCCAGCACTTGCCCTCATCGTCCGATGAACTTCGACGCGGCACCTGGCAGCAGTTTCAGCAGCCACCATGGCTACCCGGGCGGCTTGCCCATCCACGAAGCCAATAACGAGCGTGCAGCACTTGGTCTGGCACACGGCTATCGCGAAAGCTATATCGCCGATGACCGTGATCACGACGAGGATCATGGCTGGCTGAAGTCCTCGGCCATACTCGACAAGGACGTCATCATCGCGGCGCCCATCTGGCACGATTGGGCCAAGACCATGGTGTTCCAGTGGACAGCCGAAGGTCAGGAGTTCCAGGAACTGAACTTCGGTGGGAACAAGGCCAATGGTTCGGCCACGGGCGGCCACCACATCATCAGCATCGCTGAAAGCATCAAGCGTGGTTTGCCCGCTGCTTTTGTCATTGCACAGGCATCGGCCCATGCCGCACCAACGCTGGGCAACGAGTTCAAAGTGGTCAACTGGGTCCGCGCGGCAGCGATTCTGGCGCAGGTCGACCCGGTGCAAGCCGGCTACCTGGCTCAAGACGCCTCCGGTGCTTTCTACCTGCCGGCCTTGCGCAAACTGGCCAGCAGCGTGGACCTTCATGCCGCAGGGCAAACCAATTTGCTTGCCGAGTACACCATCCACAACCTGTCGGACGGCGACTTCACGTTCTCCATCCCTGCTGCCGGCGACGCGGCGCTGCTGCTGGCCAAGCTCGCACCACAGTTCGGTTTCGACCCTTCCGATGCCGCCAACTACAACAACAAGTTCCGTAACCCCGTCTTCGCTCATCTGAGCCAGGAGCGCATGCTCCTGACCTATGCGAACAAAGGCTTGGACGCTGTCAAAGCGATGCTGGAAGAACTCAGAGCGCAAGGCGTATTTTGAGGCGCTCGACGCGAGTGCGGATAGCCCGATTCCAGGCGCAGCATGGCTGGGCCTGGGTCACGCCAACGCCTGTCAGCATGGCCACACACCTTTGATGACGTGAAGACGTCCGGCAGCCACCCGGCTGCCTTGATCGCCATGAGTTAGGGATGCCAGCGCGGGCTGTTACATGCCATCCTGCAAACATGCCCAAGTGGCCGGCCATCCCGTAGCGGCAAAATTGGCGGCCTTGGTCTGCACCCAGTTCACAAGCACCTTGACGGGCGGGAGTAAGGCAATGAAGTCGTTTTACATGCGGGTTGCCGCCCTGGCTGCCTTGGGCAGCAGTACCTGCGCCTTCGCCGTCATCCTGCCTGCGGGCTACCAGATTCAAGCGCCTTCTCCCACGCTCGATGTGAATGTCCGCACCAGCGGCACACCGGTCTCGGGCGTGGAAACTCAAAATCCCACGCAAGACATCACGGTTCATGCGCCGGGGCCGCAATCCGTTTCTGGCACATCGTCGCCCGGCGCGGCTGCGCCGGGCATCGCCCAGGCGGACGGGGTGATCAACTACGGCCCCTCGCCCAACATCAGCGTGCACACACTGGTTCAGCCAACGGGGTTGACGTCTGCGGGCGTTCAGCAAGCGCCTGGTCAGTATTGGGGTTACAACTACGCGGGCGCGGGCATCCAGTTGTACTACTTCATGGCCATTTCCGGGCCGACCCCTACGGTCAATCTGAATGTGGCTGCGCTGCTCAGCGCCAAGAGTTCGGCCAACTTTTCAGCTGGCGATGTCTCGGCGTCGTTCTATGTCCAGAAGCAGAATGCGGGCAACTATGTCGTCAATGACCAGGTTTTCTTCGACTTGGCCGGGTACGCCAACATCAACGGTACAGGCAACAGCACCACGGGCTTTACGGGCCAATACGCCGAGAACGGTGTCTATTCCTTTGAAACGGGGCAGGTGTATGTCATCGGCATGACCGCCAGGACAACGGCCACGAGGTATGGATCCAACTCGGTTCTACAGAGCCCTGAAGAAGCGAGTGCATCTGTCGACCCGACGTTTTCCATCGCAGCCGGCGTCCCGGATGCCGGCGCATACCAGATCATTTTGAGTGACGGCATTGGAAACAGCGCGCCGCCCGTGCCCGAACCATCCACCTGGCTCCTGACGCTCTTGGGTCTTGGCTGCCTGATCGGTGTGCGTGCCTCACGAGCTGGGTAGGGGCCATCGGCGCCGTCAAACTCAAAGCATCCTTCTGAATCTGCTTAGAATGGCCTGAGCATCTGGTGGGCGTGAGCTTCCCAAGGGCCTCCCGCGTCCTGCATGCGGTACAAACTCAGAAGGGCACTCCATGTATCCCCGCTTCGACATCGGCGGGCGCGGCATTGCCACGGTATGCCAGCTGCTGGCCGCGCTCGTGGTGCAGTTGCTGATGCAGGTGGCGCAAGCGCAAACCCAAACGCAAACCAAAACGCGAACCGACAAGCAAACGGTCGATGCATGCGCAGATCGGGCGGAAATGCCGCCTTTCACCTTCACCGAGCGCGCCAACGGCCAGTTGACAGGGCGCGTCGTGGGTGCCAGTGTTGATATTTTGGCCAGCATTCTCAAAGCGTCGGGGCAGCGCCTGGAGGTGCATTTGTTGCCCTGGGCCCGGTGTCTGGCGGAGGTCGATGCAGGGCGTGTGCAGCTGGCGCTCAATGTGTCCCAGAACGAGGCGGACCACCGCAGCTTTCGCCTGACACACGCCTATTTCCGCACCCACGCCGTGGCCTTGTTTGCCAGATCCAGGTACCCCAACGGTCTGGATCTGCGGGCGCCTTCCGCGTGGGCGAGCTTGAAGGTCTGTGGTTTCGGGGGGCACCGTTTCGAGCATTTCGGGCTGGACAGCAGTGTTGTGGACCGGGGCACGACGCAGAGCTACGATCAGGTCATCGCCAAGCTGAATCTGGGGCGCTGCGACCTGTTTATCGACAGCCGTGAGGTCATCGGCGGGACTTTCCTGGTCAACCACGGCATGCGTGCGCAACTGGCGCATGGCACCATTGATCTTCAGGCTCTGTCAGACGTGCCGCCACAAGCGCTGTACTTTGGGGTGGCCGACAGTGGCCCGTCTTCCACGGCGCTCTTGCAGCTCTTGAACCAAGGGCTCGAAGAGCTTGAGCGGCACAATGAACTGAACACCATCGTTGGACGCTACATGCAATGACATGCTCACCTTCCCTGGTGCGTTTTTTGTTCGGCGCTTGTTCGATGGGCGTCGTCGGGGCTGCCATGGCGGACAGTCAGGTGGCGCTGCATGCCTTCGGTACGCTGGCGGCCACCAAGGCGGATCTGGCGTGGGGCGATTACACACGAGACAACCTGCAGCCTCAAGGCTCCGGCCGCAGCCACCAGTGGACGATGGACACGGACAGCCGCCTGGGCGCGCAGCTTTCGTGGCAGGCAGGCGATGTGGGTGCGCAGGTTCAGCTTGTGTCGGACTATCGGCCGGATGGCAGCTACGCGCCGTATCTGAGCTGGGCGAACCTGACTTACGCCGTCGACAGCCAATGGCGTTTTCGAGTCGGGCGCATCGCGCTGGACAGCTTCCTGCTGTCGGATTCTCGCCTGGTCGGCTTGACCTACTACAGCGTCAGGCTGCCCATCGAGGTGTATCGCCTGCTGCCGCTGTACGACGCCGATGGCATGGACACCAACCTCAAGTGGCGCTGGGGCGCCTGGCGGCAAAATTCATCGGTGCTGGTGGGGCACAAGACGGTCGACACGGTGAGAGGTGCCCATGTCCACTCCACCGACGTGCTGGGTTTGTTTCACACGGCCGAACATGGGCCCTGGACGCTGCATGCGGCCTACCAGCAGCGGCGCGTCGACAACCAGTCGCCATCGCTTGGCCATTTCTACTCACTTGGCCTGCGCTATGACAGTTCGCCCTGGATTGCCTATGGCGAGTTCGTTCGAACCTCTGCTTTCACGGGGTCAGGGCGGGCCTTGGTTCGAGAGGCCGAGTACGCCACGGTGGGCTACCGGGTGCAGGCCTTCACGCCATTTTTACTCGCCTCAAGCTTGCAGCAGCTCAGCGATACCGGCCAGTTGCCGGTCGCGCAGCAATCATGGGCCATCGGGCTTCGCTGGGACTGGGCGCGGCACGCTGACCTGAAGCTGCAATGGGATCATGTGCGACCCCGATCGGGCTCCTACGGGACCGAGCAGAACGTGGCGCCCGGCACCGCAACAGGTCAGGCTTTCCACGTCATCACCCTCGCGGTGGACTTTGCCTACTGAGGAGGATCAGCGTGCGTGCCCTCCGACGGATCGTGGCAGCGGTCTTGCTCACCACCCTGGCCTTGGCGAGGGCGGAGGTCGTGGTCGTTGTCTCTGCGCGCAGCTCGGTGCAAAAGCTCAGCGAGGAACAGGTGGCCGATCTCTTTCTTGGTCGTGCGAGCTTGCCGGTGACAGGCGGTATGCTGGAGCCCATCGATCTGGCCGAGGGCGCGGCGGAGCGTGACGATTTCTACCGACGCATTGCCGCCATGAGCGCCCCGCAACTGACGGCCTACTGGGCCCGCATGATCTTCACCGGACGCGGGAAGCCGCCGCGTGAAGTGGGTGACGTGCGTGCCGTCAAGGAGCAGATGGCGCGCAACCCGCACCTGATGGCCTATCTGCCCCGGCAGGACGTGGACGACACGATGCGCATCGTGTTTGTGCCGCGCTGACGCATTCAAGTGCTGACGCGCTGTTTCTTGATCGATGCCGGTGCGAACGTGGCCAGCGCCACCAGCGTGACGATGCTGAACCCCGCGCCGGCATAGAACGTGGCGGCGGCGCCATGGCTGTCCCACAGCCAGCCGGCCAATGCACTGGCCACCAGCATGGCCACCCCGCTGACCAGGTTGAAAAAGCCATAGGCCGTGCCCAGCAGGTCGGGTGGCGCGGTGTCAGCCACCATGGCGGCCAGCAGGCCTTGCGTGATGCCCATGTGGATGCCCCACAGCGCCACGCCAGCGACGACGCCGTGCCAATGCGAGCTTTGGGCGAGCACGACGTCGGCCCCCACCAGCACGACCAGGCCCACGGCCAGCAAGGCACGGTGGCTGACCTGATCAGACAGCTTGCCAAAGGGGTAGGCCGACAGCGCGTACACCACATTCATGGCCACCATCACGAGGGGCACCCAGGCCACGGGGATGCCGCTGTGCTGCGCGCGCAGCACGAGAAAGGCCTCGCTGAAGCGCGCCAGGGTGAAGGCCGCGCCAATGCCGACCACCCACCAGTAAGTGGCGCCGAGCCTCTGCAGGTTGGCGCGGCTCAGCGGGTTGGGGCGCCGCTGGGTTGATAGTGGCGCGGGTTCGCGCAGCCCCAGTGCCAGCAGCAAGACAGCGGCCATGCCCGGGATGACCGCGACCCAAAACACTGCCCGGAAGTCGTTCGACCACCACAGCATCAGCACCACGGCCAGCAAGGGCCCCACAAAGGCCCCGACCGTGTCAAGCGATTGCCGCAGGCCGAATGCCGCGCCCCGAATGGCGGCAGGTGTCAGGTCGGCCACCAGCGCGTCGCGTGGCGCGCCGCGGATGCCTTTGCCCACGCGGTCCAGCAACCTGGCAGACAGCACCACGCCCGCCGTGGGCGCCAGCGCGAACAGGGGTTTGGTCAGTGCGCCCAGCGCGTAGCCGCAGACAGCCAGGGCTTTGCGCTTGCCCAGGTAGTCGCTCAGGGTGCCGGAAAAGACCTTGACGATCAGGGCCGTCGATTCGGCCAGGCCTTCGATGATGCCCACCGTCAGGGTGCTGGCCCCCAGGGTGCCCACCATGAACATGGGCAGCAGGCTGTGGATCATCTCCGAGGAGATGTCCATCAACAGGCTGACGAAGCCCAGCACCCACACGCCGGCCGGGATCTGCTTGAAGGTGCTGAGTGCGGGAGCTGGTGGCGTTGGGGGCATGACCGGGTGGGCGTCGTGTTCACCCCTCAACAACGAGGAGCAGGCCATGATAACGGGCATGCCGCTGCCGCCTTGACCATGCTCGTGGGCCCTAATTCGAGACCCGGCGCGACGACATCCTGGAGATCGGGCGCAAGTGGGCGTGCTGATCGTGATTGCCGCTCAGCGCATCAATACGATTCGCTCAGGCGCACATAGGTCCGCAGTAAGGCGGTCTTGTCGACCATGCCGAGCAGGATGGGGTGCCCCTGCGACTCGATCACGGGCAGGCGCTCGCCCCGGTGGTCGACGAAGCGCTGGAGCGCCGTGCCCAGGTCCATGTCCCGCGTCAGCGGCGTGATCTCCTGGCTCAGGAGATCGGCCGCGCGCAGGTCCTGAGACGAGGCTTTCATGTCGGCGGTCTTCAAGGCCTTCAGCGGCACGACCCCCAGAAAGCGCTGCTGCCCGTCCACCACATACAGGTACTTGACCGGGTGCCGCAGGAACAACTGGCTCATGGTCTCCAGATCGGCGTCAGGCTGTACCACCGTCTGCGTGGACTGCACCAGATCACCCATCTGCAGATGGCTCAGCCGCTGCTTTTCATCGCGCTGCTCGCGGCGCTTGATCGTGATCTCGTACATGGAGCCGGCGCCGATGGAGCGGGCCACGAAATAAGCCACGACGCTGCAGGCCATCAGCGGCAGCATCACCTGGTAGCTCAGGGTCATCTCGAAGATGACGAGAATGGCCATCAACGGGGCCTGTGTGGCCGCAGCCAGGAATGCCCCCATGCCGGTCACGGCGTAGGCCACCGGCGCGGCCGAGGCGCCCGGCCAGCAGGCGTGCACGCCCAGACCGAAGAGCTGCCCGATGAAGCAGCCAAAGAACAGCGCTGGCGTGAACACGCCGCCCACCGCACCCGAGCCGACCGTGGCGAGCGTGGCCACCACCTTGACCAGCAGCAGCGCCAGCAGCAGGGCGGCAGGCCAGTTGTGGTGCAGGACATCGTTGACCACGCTGTAGCCATTGCCCCAGACCTGGGGCCACCAGATCGAGATCAGGCCCACGATGGCGCCACCCAGCGCCAGGCGCCATGGCAAGGGCGGCGCCACACGCTGGAACAGGATGCGCCCCAGGCGAAGCCCCTGCAGGAACAGGGCCGCGCAACCGCCGACAAGCAGGCCCAGCGCAGCGAACAACAGCACCTCCGGGCCGGTGATCTCGGCGAAGGTCGGCACGACATACGGCGGCTGACCCAGCGACAGGCGGTGCATGGCGATATTGGCCACGACGGCGGCAATCAGGATGGGGCCTACGCTCTCCATGGCGATGGAGCCCAGCACGATTTCGGCAATGAAGAAGGCTGCCGCGATCGGTGCGTTGTAGGCCGCGGTGATCCCGGCTGCGGCGCCGCAGGCCACGAACAGGCGCATGCGTTCTAGCGGAAAGCGCAGCCGCTGGCCCAGCAACGAGGCACACAGCGCAGCCAGTTGCACCATGGAACCCTCGCGGCCGATCGAGCCGCCGCTGGCGATCGTCACCAGCGAGGAGGCGCTGCGCGCGAGGGTCTGTGCCGCAGGGATGCGGCCATCGCCCAGCACAACGGCCTCCATGTAGTCAGAGGTTTCCTTTTGCTGTGCGAACCGGCTGGCGGCCACCAGCAGCAGGCCCGCGATGGCCCCGCCTACGGCCGGTGTGAGTGCCCTGGCCCACCAAGGCAGGTGCTCGGCGATGGCCACGAGGCTGCCCCCCTGGCCCAGCAGCAGGTGGTCCAGGGCATCAAGCAACAGGCGAAAGGCCTCCGTGGCCAGGGCGCCCATGAAGCCGGCCACGATGGCCCAGAGCAGCAGGCTTTGCCACTCCGATACGCGAAACAGCCTTTGAAGGAAGAGTCGCCAGGCAAGCCGGTGGGCAGGTGAAGCTTTCATGTGCCAAAGCTTATGCCATGTCGCCCGCCCATCAGTATGTTGACTTATATATTGTTTATGAACATAATTATAAAAATGAAAGTGTTGCCCAATGAACCTGAAGTCATGGACTTGACGCACATGCAGGCGTCGGTTGAGAAGGCCTGTGCCTTGCTGAAGGCGCTGGCGCACACCGATCGGCTTGTCCTGCTGTGTCGACTGACACAAGGCGAGTTCTGTGTCGGCGATCTGGAGGCCGACCTGGGCATTCGCCAGCCCACGTTGTCACAACAGTTGGGCGTGCTGAGGCAGGAGGGCCTGGTGGAGACCCGGCGGGAGGGCAAGCACATCCACTACAGGCTGGCCAGCGAGGACGCGCTGGCTGTGTTGCAGGTGCTGCATGAGCGCCTGTGTTCCCCCGCTCGAGCAGTCAAGTCGAGGACGAAGAAATGAGATTCAGCGTGCCCCTGGTGCATCCCATTGCGACCTTCTGCCGTTCCGGCGGCCGGGCCAGTGCCTTGTTCCAGGCCTGCGGTGGTGACGTGGGCTGTTCCGTTTGACCTAAGCAAAGGAGAGAAGACCATGCAAGCCAATGTTGGTGGTGTTGACCGTGTGGCCCGCATCGTGGTGGGCGTGTTGCTGGTGGCCCTGGCCGTGTCCGGGCAGATCGGTGTATGGGGCTGGGTGGGCATCGTGCCCATCCTGACCGGAACCTTTCGCTGGTGTCCCGCCTATCTCCCCTTCGGATTGTCCACCTGCAAACGTCCTGGCTGACAGGTGGCCCTGCTCTTGGCTGAGCCTCTGGCCGCCGGTGCCATGGGTGTCGCGGTGGGTGGTGTGCTGGCGCTGACGGGGGCAGGAGGTGGCGTACTGGCCGTGCCCCTGCTGGTGCTGCTCTTGCATTGGCCGCTGACACAGGCCGCGCCGGCCGCTTTGCTGGCCGTAGGGCTGGCGGCTTCGCTGGGGGCTTTGCAAGGCCTGCGCGCAGACCTGGTGCGCTGGCGTGCGGCGCTGTTGATGGGCGGCATGGGCATGGTGGGGGCGCCCCTGGGCGTGGCGCTGGGGCAGCGCCTGCCGCCTACGCCTTTGCTCTGGGGGTTCGCGGGGCTGATGTTGTGGCTGGCCTGGCGCCAGTGGCCCAAGGCCAATCAGGCTACGGCATTCCTGCCACGCAAGCTGCCGCCCTGTGTCGTGGACCCGGGCAGCGGACGCCTGAACTGGACGTCACCCTGTGCGCGCGCCATGGCCGCCACGGGCACCTTGTCCGGCGTGCTCAGCGGCCTCATTGGCGTGGGTGGGGGCTTCGTCATTGTGCCGGCCCTGATGCGCTACACCGATCTGGACTTGAGGCAGATCCAGTTGACCTCGCTGGCTGTGATCGCCCTGGTGTCGGCCTCCGGTGTCTCCTCGGCGGCGCTACACGGACAGGTGAGGTGGGATGGAGCTTTGCCTTTCGCTGCGGGGGCCGTGCTGGCCATGTGGCTCGGCCGCCGATGGGCCGAGCACCTGCCGCCTGAGGTCAGCCGAGGCCTGTTCGCCTTGAGTTGCGTGCTGGTGTCGGGATTACTGGTGGCGCGCTCGGTGTGAACGGGGCGCGAAGCCGGGCTTGTTGAGCCTCCGCTCTTTGTGCAGGCGGCTCAAGGAGCTGGGCTTGACGGGGTGAACCGCGCCAATGCCTGCTTGAAGAAGCGCTCGATGCCGTCATCGCTCATCTTCCTGGCGTCGGCCAGCTCACCGGCGCGTGTGGCAAACAGCACGTGGTTGTCCGCCGACAGGATCACCGCTGCGGGGATGCCATTGGCGATCGGGTCGCCATAGCGCTTGACCACATCGAGGTTCTTGTCAAAGTTGCCCACGTCGATCTTGACCACCGTGAACTCGGCGGCGAGCAGCTCGGCGTTGCGGCCTTTCTTCAAGGCGGCATCCAGCGCGCGGCAGTCTTCGCACCAGTTGGCACCGAAGATCAGCAGCACGGGGCGGTGTGCGGCGCCCGCAGTGGCCAGGGCCTGGGCCACTTCCGCCTTGACGTCGGCCGATTCGTTGTAAGGCAGCTCCCTAGCTTGCGCCAACAAGGCAAGGAACAGGGACAGCGCAACGACAAGGGGCTTGAGCAAGCTCAGGGTCTTCATGGTGGTGGCTGGCGCAGGGGGCTTGTCAGAAGGCGTAGCGCACGCCCACCGAGGCTGTGTACTTCGGCGCCAGCTGCACGCCATTGACGTCCTGGTAGAGCGGCACCTGAATGTAGCCGTAAAACGCCGCCTGACGGTTCAACGGCACGTTGACACCAGGGCTGAGGTAGACCAGCGTGCCACCCGTGCTGACCTGGTCGGCGTTCTCGCCCATGTCGCGCAGGGCGTGGCGGATGTTGAGCTGCAGCTGTGGCTGGGCGCTGGACCAGGCGGTGTAGCGCAGGCCGGCGTTGAGGTTGACGCCGTTGCCGGGGCGGTAGCCGTCGCTGGCCCTCAAGGCAGACTGGAAGAGGCCTTGCAGCATGTAGTTCACGGTCGGCGTGAGCGAGCCCACGTAGGTCGCGCCCAGGATGAGGTCGGTGGTGCCGGTGCCGGGTTGCAGCCCGCGGTCGATGTCGACGGGGCCTGGGTTGTTCGGGTCGGTGGAAGTGCCGGTCTCGGTGTGGCTGCCCGTGGCCAGCTTCAGGCCAAAGAGCAGAGCCAGGTTGCGCGCGGGCAGCAGGCCCATGTAGCGCCCGATGAGCTTGACGTCGCCCAGGCTGGCCGTGCGCGAGTCGTACTGGCCGCCATCGGCGCCCGGCGTGGCGCCGTCAGATGCCGTGCCCAGCGTGCTGTGGTTGCGAACGACGTAGGGCAGTTGCAGGTTGACACCCCAGTCGCGGTTGACGGTGTAGTCCATCGCCACAGTGAGGTAGTTGTTGCGGGTGTACTTCTCTACTTCCTGGGGCTCGTCGCCATGGACGATCTGGCTGGCAGCAAAGGACGAGATGGTGCCCGTGCCGCTGCGCAGCTGGTTCTGGTTGAGGTAGTCGTAGCGGACGTCGAGCTTGAAGCCGGTGTCGCCGAGCAGGCCGGGGTTGTCCCAGTCGGCGCTCAGGTTGCAGCCGCAGCTGGCGCAAGCCCAGGCGGATTGGGTGGGAAGGGTCAGGCTCAGCAAAGACGTGGCGAGCACGGCTGCGACGGGAGAGAGGGCGACGCGTTTCATGGTGTGAATGCAAGCGGTTGCAGGCATGTGGCCGCGACCGGCCAAGCACGGTCATGCGTGGCGGACATGTCTGAATAAGTGGGAGGGCCCGTCCGGAAAGCGGAAAGGCCGGCTTCGCGCTGTCAGCTGAAGTCGACAGGCGGCGCTCTGGCCAGGGCGCTGGCCCATGCATGCAAGGACGCAGGCGCGCGCAGGAAGAGCGCGGGTACGGCTTCCTGCAAGGTGGGCACCTGAGGCAGGGCGATGGCCGTGCTCAGGGGCAGGCCTGGCAGGTGGTCACCCAGGACGCACAGGGGGCAGCGGTCCACGCCGGGCTTGGCCGGCGTCGTGTCTTCAGCGCCGCGTTTGATCACCAGTTGAGACGGGCCATCCAGTTGGCTGACACAGACCTCCAGCATCGGCAGCGGCACCGACTGGCGCAGCATCAGCCAGCGCGACACCGTGGGCGCAAGCGCACCCAGCAAGACGGCCAGAGCGGCCATCCAGATGATCTGGCGGTGACAGGCGAGGGGGCGGGGCATGGTGACGGAGTGTAAGGTATGGCCTGGCATCGCTGTCTGTCTCAAGTTTGACGCGGCGCGTGCCGACAATGTCGATTCAAGCCATTCAAGTGAGTGTGGGAGAACCATGCAGGAGCAAGCACCGATTCACGTGCTCGTGGTTGAGGACGAGGCCGTGAACCGCGACGTGGTTTGCCAGATGCTGCGGCATTTTGGTCACCTGGTGAGCGCCGTGGAAAGCGGCCGGGAAGCCCTGGCGGCGATCCAGGCGTCTTCCTATGACCTCGTGGTCATGGACTGCCGCATGGAGGACCTCGACGGCCTGGAGGCCACCCGTCGCCTGAGGGCGGGAGCGGCCGGGGAGCAGGGGCGAACCATCCCGATCGTGGCCCTGACCGCCCAGGCCTTTGCCGCGGACCGTGAAGCTTGTTTCAAGGCGGGCATGAATGATTTCCTGACCAAGCCCGTCGAGGTGGACGCTTTGATGGCCGCCGTCGGGCGCTGGGGCCGTTGCCGGGCTGAGGTTCGCGCCGGGCAGCGTGCGCCGCTGGCGGACACGGCCATGGCCGCATCTTCGCTGTCGGACGTCTTCGACCACACGGTCCTGGCGGCGCTGCCCATGGTGGCCGATGGCTCCCAGCCCGAGTACGGGCAAGCGGTCTTGAAGCTGTATCTTGAGTCGCTGCCCAAGCTCCTGGCGTCCATCCGGCAGGCCGTCCACACGGCCGACACCAAGACAGCCCAGCGGGTGGCGCACAGCCTGAAGTCCTCCAGCGCCGCGGTCGGCGCGATGGCCATGGCCGCTTGCGCCGCCCACGCCGAAGCGCAATTGCGTGCCGGACAACACGATATGTCGCACCTGCCGGCACGGTTCGACATGGAGCTGCAAAGGCTGCAGATCACACTCGGATCACAACAACAAAACGCCACCTCAGAAAGCGCAGTATGACCACGCTGAACCTCGACAAACCGGGTCCCCGCCTGCTCATCATTGACGATGACCACCTGCTACGGGGGATGGCGGCCAACACCTTGCGGCACGCGGGCTTCGATGTCTGCGAGGCGGAAGATGGCTTCCAGGGCCTGGCTCAGGTGGAGGAGCAGGGGCCTTTCGATCTCTTGCTGCTCGACGTGATGATGCCCGACCTCGATGGCTACGAGGTCTGCCGGCGTGTGCGCCAGGCGCGCCATGGCGAGCGCGTGCCCGTGCTGATGCTCACGGGGCTCAACGACAGTGCCTCCATCGAGCTGGCCTATGAAGCGGGCGCCACGGACTTCATCTCCAAGCCCATCAACTGGACGCTGCTGTCGCACCGCGTGCGTTACTCGGTGCGGGCCGGCTTGGCCATCGAGTCGGCCATGCGCAGCCGCGAACGCCTGGAGCGGGCCCACTACATCGCCAACATGGGCAGTTGGGAGCTGGTCGATGACGGCGCACGCTTCCTGTGTTCGCCCGAACTCATGCGGGTGCTGGCGGCATCGCCTGCGGTGGTGGCGCGTGCGCAGCCAGAAGAGTTCCTGTCTCTGGTGGCCGATGCCGACCGCGACACCGTGCGTACCCTGCGCCAGACGGCCTTGCAGGAAGGCAAGCCTTATCAGCTGACCTTTGCCATCCAGCGCTTCGACGGCGTGGTGCGCACGGTGTTCGAGCAGGCGGCCACGGTGATCGACCACAATGGCCGGCAGGTGGCCGTTGAGGGCATCACACAAGACATCACCGACCGCGTGGAAGCCGAAGAGCGCATCAAGCGCCTGGCCCACTACGACGTGCTCACAGGCCTGCCCAACCGCCAGTTCTTTGGCGAGCTGGTGGCGCCGGCGCTGGACCGGTCTACTCGGCTGGGGACGGGCTGCGCCATGGTCTACGTCGACATGGACCGCTTCAAGAGCGTCAACGATGCCATCGGCTATGCCCAGGGCGACACGGTGCTGCGGCTGATTTCGGCGCGTTTGAAATCCTCGGTCCGCACCTCGGACCTGGCCATGGACGGCCGCGCGGGCCAGGAGTCGATGGTGTCGCGCGTGGGGGCGAATGCCTTCACGATGTTGCTGGTCGACATCGACGATGACAAGCAGGCCGCCCTGGTGGCCGACCGGCTGCTCAGCGCGATTGCCACGCCCATCACGGTCGATGGCCGCGAGCTGATCCTCACGGCCAGCATCGGCATGGCCTTGTACCCGCGCGATGCGGCCGATGCCGAAGGCCTGACCCGTTGTGCCGAGCAGGCAGCTTATGCGGCCAAGTCGGCTGGTCGCGCCCAGTACCGCTTCTTCGACGAGGCGATGAATGTGCGGGCCAGTGCCCGCCTGGCACGCGAGAGCGATCTGCGCCGCGCCATTTCGGAGGGCCAGTTGCGCCTGCACTACCAGGCCAAGGTGGACGCTGCCGATGGCGCGATCGTCGGGGCCGAGGCGCTGGTGCGCTGGCAGCATCCCGAGCGCGGCATGGTTTCTCCGGGCGAGTTCATTCCCCTGGCTGAAGAATCCGGCCTCATCCTGCCCCTGACCGACTGGGTGCTCGAAACCGCCTGTGCCGACATCCGACGTCGTGCCGACCTGGGCCTGCAACCCGTGCCGGTGTCGGTCAACCTGGCCAGCCCGAGCTTTGCCGATGACGGCCTGCGCGGCCAGCTGGAGGCCTTGCTGGCGCGCTACCACCTCACGCCCAGCTGCCTGGTGCTGGAGGTGACCGAGTCGCTGCTGATGTCGGATGTTGAGCGCGCCGTGTTGCGTCTGCAGGAGCTGCGCGAGCTGGGCTTTCGCGTTTCGCTGGACGACTTCGGCACGGGCTACTCATCGCTGGGCTACCTCAAGCGCTTCCCCATCGACGAGCTGAAGATCGACCGCTCTTTCGTGACCGATGCGTGGAAGGGCGGACGCGACGGTGCGATCGCTGTGTCCGTCATCGCTTTGGGCCGTGTGTTCGGCCTGCACGTGGTGGCCGAAGGCGTGGAGACCATGGCGCAGTCCACCTTCCTGCTGGCGCATGGCTGCCCGCACCAGCAAGGCTATCTGTTTGCCAAGCCGATGCCGGCGGACGCCTTCGAGGCCATGCTGGCGGCCCCGCCCAAGCAGGTCATCTGATCGAGCTGACCGGTCCTTGGCCGATGTGCTCAGTGCACACGCATGCGGGCGTCCAGCATGTCGACCAGTTCGGCCCAGTCGGCGTCCTCGGCGATCTCCTCGCGCAGGAAGCGGGCCTGAGCCGGCTGCCAGAAGGCCGCGTCGGCCAGGGCCGTCTGCGGCGGCAACGGTCTGTGCGCGGCGATGAAGCGGTCGATATCGGCGCTGCCATCGGGCAATCCCAGCTGGCGGAAAAGTTCGTTCAAGGTGTGCGTGGCTCGTTCCATCTGGGCCTCCAATCTGGCTGGGGTCGAACAGACCTTCCTTGTACGCCTGGCATTGTCCGTGGTCAATCGAAGGTGGTGGGCGCATCAGGGACAGTGCTTGCAGATGGCGTTAGAGTTCGCCAAGGGAGCCGCATCAGAAGCAGCACAAGGGGATGGCCATGAATGTGAACGAACGGATTGCGCAGTACAACCGGGGGCGGGACGCCAAGCGCCTGCAATTGAAGTACAGCAAGATGCGCAGCGACCCCTTCGTGTTTCTGCGCGGTGCCTGCCACCTGTTCTACGACCGACTACCTTCATCGGGCATCTTCAAGAATGCGCCGCCCGTGTGGTCCTGCGGTGACCTGCATCTGGAGAACTTTGGCAGCTACAAGGGCGACAACCGCCTGGTCTACTTCGATCTCAACGACTTCGATGAAGGCTTGCTGGCGCCCGCGAGTTGGGATGTGGTGCGCATGCTGACCAGCCTGCGCGTCGGAAGCAAGAGCCTGGACATCCCGGTCAAGGAGGCGCAAGGCCTGTGCGAAGCCTTCCTGCAGGCCTATGGTGCAGCGCTGTCGGCGGGCAAGGCCTACTGGATCGAGCGCCTGACGGCCGAGGGCCTGATCCGCGATCTCTTGCTCAAGCTGCGCGACCGACAGCGCAAGGACTTGCTGGCAGCGCGCGCGCATGTCAAGAACCGCCAGCGGAAACTGCGCCTCATCGATGGCAAGACGGATCCGGTCACAGCGCAGGATCGTGCCCGCGTCGAGGACTTCATGAAGCACTTCGCCAAGGCACAGGCGAATCCCCAGTTCTTCAAGGTGCTTGATGTGGCCACCCGCATTGCCGGCACGGGCAGTCTCGGCGTGGAGCGCTTCGTGGTGCTGGTGGAAGGCAAGGGCTCGCCGGATGGCAACTACCTGCTGGACCTCAAGGAGGCCCTGCCCTCCAGCCTGGCCCCCCATGTGAAGTGCAAGCAACCCAAGTGGCCCAGCGAGGCCCATCGCGTGGTGGCCGTCCAGCGGCGCGTGCAGGCCGTGTCCATGGCCTTCCTGCAGCCTGTGGAGATGCAAGGCAAGCCCTATGTGCTGCGCGGCCTGCAACCCACCGAAGACCGCGTGAGCCTGGACGGGGCCAGGCAGTCCCTGTCTGACATCCGCACCGTGGTGCATGCCATGGGGCAACTGGTGGCCTGGGGGCAGTTGCGCAGCGGTGGGCGGCAGGGGTCGGCCACGGCAGACGAGCTGATCGACTTTGCCCAAGGCCAGAAGTGGCAGGGCAAACTGCTGGACGCTTCACAAACCTGCGCCCAGCAAACGCTCAAGGATTTCGCCTCGTTTGCACAGGCGTATGACGAAGGGGTTTTCAAGCCCTCGGCTTGATCGTCGTGATGGGTGTCATCGGTGTGGACAGGCCTGATTGACGTTCGACCACTTCGGCCGCATCCAGGCACAGGTCTTCGCGGAAGCGGGCGCCGGTGAGCAGTACGCCGATGGGCAGACCGCTGTCCTGGTCCATGCCGGCGGGCACACAGGCCGATGGAAGGCCCATCAGGTTGGCCGGTACGAGGGGCCGCATCAGCTCGGTGATGGCCGATGTACCTGCGGGTGTGGCCACATCGAAGCCGACTTCAAACGGCAATTGCGTCCACGTGGGGCTGAGCAGCAAAGGTGTATCGGCCAGGAACTGGGACCAGGCACGGGCGATGCCGTCGCGCTGAACCAGCAGCGCTGACAAGGCCGCAGCATCCGGGAAGGCCGGCACGCTGGCGCAGGCGCGGTCCAGGAAGGTGCGCGCGTCCTGGCCCATCATGGGCAGCAGCTGAGGCAGGGCCAGGGCGAAGTCACCCAGCAGCAACTGCGCCCAGCAGGCAGCGGCCTCCTCGTACCGGGGTGGACTGGCCTCGACCACGTCATAGCCTGCATTGGCCAGAGCATCGGCACTGCGTCGCACGGCTTGCTGGATGGC
Source organism: Burkholderiales bacterium (assembly GCA_003963115.1). Classification (GTDB taxonomy): domain Bacteria; phylum Pseudomonadota; class Gammaproteobacteria; order Burkholderiales; family Burkholderiaceae_C; genus Aquabacterium. The sequence goes on along the minus strand of RXJQ01000018.1, from coordinate 90,706 downwards.
GGGGTCGGTCGGACCACCAGGGGGCGAAGCCAGCACGGCCACGCGGATCGGCTTGCTCGCCGAAGGGCCTGAGAAGGGCACATCGATGGCCAGCGGGTCGCGTGGGTGGGCGCCCATCAGCACACGTAGCGTTGCGCGCACATCGCCCACGGTGCGGGCCATGGGGCCTTGCACATTCATCAGCTGTACCGCCAGCAGGCGGTCTTCCATGGGGATGAGGCCTGCATCGGGCACGCGACCGGTCGATGGCCGGATCGAGGCGATGCCGCATGCGCTGGCCGGGCTACGCAGCGACCCACCGATGTCATTGCCCAGACCCAGCGCGCTCATGCCTGTGGCCAGGGCTACTGCCTCGCCGCCGCTGGAGCCGCCCGCCGTGCGAGCTGGGTGCCAGGGGTTGAGCGTCAGGCCGTGCAGGCTGCTGTCGGTGTGCACGCGCAAGGCCATGTCGGGCAGGTTGGTGCGCCCGATGGGGATGGCGCCTGCCGCACGCATGCGCTCCACCACGGGGGCATCAAACGGGGCCACAGCATGTGCCAGGGGCACGACGCCCCAGGTCGTTGGCTGGCCAGCCATGTCGATGTTTTCTTTCACCGTGAAAGGCACGCCGTGCAGGGGCCCCAGCGGTGCGCCACTGGCCACCAGCTTGTCGGCGGCGCGGGCGGCCTCGCGTGCCTCGTCGTGCAGCACCTTGACGATGGCGTTGACCTGGGGGTTGATATCGTGGATGCGCTGGAGGTGGGCGTCGATCACCTCGACGCACGAGACCTCCTTGTGGGCGATGTGCCGGGCCAGATCCTGGGCCGGAAGTTGCCATAGTGCGCTCATGGTGTGCTCCTGTGTCATTGCGTTGCGGTGAGGACACTCTAGGCAGCCAAGGGGGGGGCGGCATCGGGCGAATGCCCTATCGGCGATGGCCCCACGCCTATCTGCTGGCAGGCTTCAGCGCGGTGGTGCAACCAGGCCGTTCTCCATGGCGAACAAGGTGGCGCCGGCTCGCGTGCTCACACCGATCTTGCGGTAGACCGACTGGACTTGATGTCCCACGGTCTTGGGCGCGCTGCCCAGCTGGCGCGCGATTTCCTTGTTGGTGAGACCTCGTGCCAACTCACCCAGCACCTCGGCCTCGCGGGCACTGAGCCCGGCTGGCAAGGGGGGGGCGGTCTGTGGCCGACAGGCCATGCCGGCGACATGGAGCACGGCCTGAGCGGCCTGGGCGTCGAGCCTGCCCTGGCGGACTTCATCGTTGACGATGTCGACGATGCGTTCGGGCTGAAAGGGAGGCCGATGCGGGCGTGCTTCACCCAGTGCGGCCACCACATCGGCTGCGGCCAGCACACGCGCCATCGGTGATTGGGCCGAGGCGTCCAGGCCGCCGACATAGCCGCTGCCATCCAGTCGTTCATGCACGCCACCGGCCAGACGCGCGAGCGCCCGCAGCGATGGCGCTCTCGACAGGATCTGCGTGGTGTAGAGACTGTGCAACTGCATGCGATCGCGGTCGCTTTGAGACAAGGGACCGGGGTGTGCCCAGATGTGCGCCGAAACACCCACGCGGCCGATGTCGTGCACGAGCGCGGCCAGGTGCAGGGTGTGTTCGTCTTGCGTGGGCATGCCCATGTTACGGGCTGCCGCACAGGCCAAAGCGGCCACGCGCCTGGCATGCCCGATGAGCCAGGGAGACTGGATGTCGCTGTAGTCGGCCAGCACTGCCATGGCGCTGTCCAGGGCTGCGCCTTCAAGGTGTTCATGGGGCGGTGGCTCCATGGCCAGCACACTGGCCCAGTCACCGGGCAGATCGGCCACCAGGGCGGGACCTAGCGTCAACACCCGTGCGGCCAGATCAGGGTCGTACTGTTTGCCACTGCGCGCATGCATGAGTGCCTCCACGGCGGGCCAGCCGCCCTGGCGATGGTGGATCAGCACGTCTTGCGCGAGCATGGCCACGCGCACGGCTGGCATCAGTGCGTTGCCCTTGATGGCGGGCACCCCTTTGCCATCCCAGCGTGCATACAACTGGCCCAGTCCGGTGATGAAGCGCTCGTCGAAGCCCAGTCGCCGCCCTAGTCGCTGGGCTACTTCACAATGGCCAGGAAAGATGTCCTGCGCAAAGCGTCCGGCATGCAGCAGGCCATGCAGGATGGCAGCGGCTTTGGGCATCATGGCCTCACCATCGTGCGTCTGGCGGATGTTGCGGATCAAGGCGGCCACGACGGCCTGAGTCTGTGCCATGTCCAGTGGCGCTGTGGCCTGGCGCAGGCCGATCACATCGCCAGCAATCGATGCCATGGCTTCGGCATCGGCGTTGCAGCCGATGAAGCGCAGCAAGGCCTGGTAGTAGACATTGCGCAGTTCATTGCCGCACAGCGAGGCGGCCTGCGCCAGGCGCATGGACACGGCGCAACTGTGCAGCGCGTGGTCCGCGCTTTGCCCCATGGCCAGTTCGCAGGCACCGGCCAGGCAGGCCATCAGCTCGGCGAAACGCGGGGCTGGCGCGGTGACGGGGTGGGTGGGCGTGGCAGGCATCGGACGATGATAGCGAAGCGCTGTCAACCGATTCAAGTTGGCTTGCGTTGAAGAACCATGGCTGACGAACAGCCACCTCAAAGGTTCTCTGAGCACTGTCTCTCGAAAGGTATGTCATGAAAAAGTCTCTCGTCATCGCTTCCGTGCTGGGTCTGTTTGCCGCCGCTTCCTTTGCGCAAGCACCTGCTGCCGCCGCTGCCGCCAGCGAGCCTGCCAAGGCCACCGCACCGGCTCCCAAGCACCACAAGGCCAAGCACCATCACAAGGCCAAGGCTGCAGCAGCCACTCCCGCTGCATCGGCAGCCAGCAAGTAAGCCACATCGATTGCATCGGCGGCTTGCGGCAAGCAGCCAGGCCAGGGTTCACGCCCTGGCCTTTTTCTTTTGGGGCTTCGCTGTGCTGACGTTAGTTTGGATGGAAGGGCGTGAGCAGCGTCGCGCTGGTGCGCATCAGGTCTTCGATGACCCAGCTTGAGCGGGCGCTTCGCGCAGGCGTGAGGCGTTGGCCCTTGAAGCCAAAGTAGGCACCGCTGGGCGTTGCCGCAGGCAGGTCGGTGATCAAGCGGCTCAGCACAGCGGCCGACGAAGCCGGCAGACTGGTGCCAGGCAGGATGCGGGCAAGACGCGGCAAGACGTGCTGCCACATCCACTGCGTCAAGGCGCCGTGTTCTCGCGCCAGGCCGGTGCCCGGCATCATGCCGGGGTCGAAGGCAAAGAAGCGCCAACCGGTCTCGGCCCATGTCTGCGCGAAAGCCTGTGCCGTCACGATGTTGCAGAGCTTGGAGGTGGCATAAGCATCTCGACAGGCCTGGGCATCAGATGTGCCGGCATCGTGTTCGCCTTTGGCCAGTGCCTGGGCACCGGTGTAGCGCGCGCCCCTGAAGCCCGACAGGCGCGCCATCAGCTCGCAAGGGTCGTGGGTGCCGCTGGCGGTCCAGCCCACGATGGCGCCAGGCGCGAGGTGCTTCATCAAGCCCTGGATCAGCATCAGGTGCGCCAGGTGGTTCACGGCGAAGGTGGTTTCCAGGCCATCCACGGTGAATGACAAAGCTTGCGCGGATTGCACGCCGGCATTGAGCAGTACGCCGTCGATCGACGAGAGGGCATGCGCGCTCTCGAACGTCCGCAGGAAGCGGGACACGTCATGCAGCGAGGCCAGGTCCAGCTCGGGCGTGTGCACGGCCAGCGCCCCGCCTTGCCGCAGCGCGTCGGCCAGCGCGAGGCCTCGCCGGGCATCACGCATGGGCAGGATCAGATGGTGCCGGCCTTGATCAGCCAATTGCTGGGCGACATGCAGCCCCAGTCCCGAGGTGGCGCCAGTGATGAGCAAGGTGGCCATGGTATATGTAGTGAAAGGTCGATGCTGTTCATAATATGAAGAAAGATTCACATATGGAATTCGCATATGGCCAGGCCTGCCCACGCCACACTGAACCCCCGTAAACAGCCGCGTCAGGCCCGATCGCAGGCCACGGTCGAGGTGATTGTTGAAGCCTGTATTCAGGTTTTGCTCCAGGAGGGGGCGAACCGCCTGACCACCACGCGGGTGGCCGAGCGTGCGGGTGTCTCTGTAGGGTCGCTCTACCAGTACTACCCCAACAAACAGGCCTTGCTGTATGCCGTGCTGGCACAGCATCTGAACAAGGTGGGCGATGCCGTGGAGGTGGCTGCGCAGTCGGCGAGCGGCCGGTCGCTGCCAGACATGGTGGTGGCTGTGGTCGATGCCTTCGTGGGTGCCAAGCTGGCCCATGTGGACGAGTCCCGGGCCTTGTATGGCGTGGCCAGTGATCTGGAGGCTGCCGACATCGTCAATGCGATCGGGGCACGCTGCTGCAAGGCCGTCGCGGCCATGTTGTCCACGGCGCCCAGGGTGCGCTTTGTCGATGCCCGCCTGAGCGCCTACATCTGGTTCACGGCCATGGTCGGGTCTACGCGCGCCATGCTTGAAGGTGGCGCGCCGCCCAAGATGTTGAAGGCTTTGCGGGATCAATTGGTGACGCTGGGTCTGTCCTACCTTCAATCCGAGGCCATCTCCACGCGGCAAAAACGGACGGCATCTACCTAAAGATCGCCCATACTGCCAAGGTCTGTCTGCCTTTTGACTTTTGATCCATGACCGATACCGCCTACGCCCGTCAACAGCTTGACCAACTGCTGCAAGTGATGCAGCTGGATGACCTGGGTGAAGACCGCTTCCGCGCCCAGAGCGACAACATCGGCACGCTCAATGTGTTTGGCGGCCAGGTGCTGGGGCAGTCTTTGCAGGCGGCTTGCCGCACCATTGCCGCAGACCGGCCCGTGCATTCGCTGCACGCCTATTTCCTCCTGCCCGGCGAGCATGCGCCCATCGACTACGAGGTGACGCGTGTGCGCGATGGCCGCAGCTTCAGCATGCGCCGCGTCGTGGCACGTCAGGGCGGGCAGATCATCTTCGAGATGAACGCGTCCTTCCAGAGTGCCTCCGATGGCGTCGAGCACCAGGCCGCGATGCCCCAGGTGGCCGGCCCCGACGGCCTGCAGACCGAGCGCGAACTGCGTCAGGCCGTGCTGCCGTACCTGCCGGCCTACTTCCAGGACAAGATCCTCGGGCCGCGTGGGCTGGAGTACCGCCCGGTTGAGTCGGTGGACCTGATGAACCCGCCCAAGCGTGAGGGTCAGATCGCCGTGTGGATGCGGTCCATGGCCTCGCTGCCCGATGACCCGGCCTTGCAACGTGCCTTGCTGGCCTATGGCTCGGACCACGGCCTGCTGCTGTCGGCCATCGCGCCCCATGGCCTGAGCCTGTTCAAGGGCGAGGTGCGTCTGGCCAGTCTCGACCACGCGATGTGGTTCCACCGCGACTTCCGGCTCGATGACTGGCTGCTCTACGTGTTCGAGTCGCCCAGCGCCAGCGGCGCGCGCGGCCTGTGCCAGGGGCGCTTCTACACGCGTGATGGCAAGCTGGTGGCATCGGTGGCGCAGGAGGGCATGGTGCGGCCCTGGCTCAAGCGTCAGAGTTGAGCCAGGGCCAGCCTGCTCAGTGCGCCTGCTTGGGGCGCGCTGCCAGGGGCGTGTAGCGCGCCTGCTGGGCATCTTCACCCGGCATGGTCACGGTGACTACTGCCTTGATATCGGCGCTGGCGGTGTAGGGCGCCTGGCCTGCGAGCTTGTTGTCGCCGGCCGGCTTGAGCGGCACGGTCACCTTGTGGCCTGCGGACAGCAGCGTGGCAGTGCCTGCTGCACCAACCGTATCGTGCTTGTTGCCCGCATGGTCGGTCACGTAGACCTCGACCGGGTGGGGCTGGTCGCCCTTGGCGGTTTTGTCCAGCACCAGTTCGAGGTGAAGGGCGCCGGCCATGCGGATCTGTCCGCCATGGGGCGCGGTGAGGCTGTCGAGGTAGGCGTCGTCATGGGCGTGCGCAGTACCCCAGACGCCCAGCGTGAGCACCAAAGTTGCGGGGATGTGCCAGAGTCGGGGCATGGGTTTCTCCTCTCGTGGTTCGCGTTGAGCAAGTGGATCAGAAACTGTGGGCTTGTTCAGCCTGGCTGTTGGCCAGCAGCCGTTCAAGCGGCTTGCGGCCCCACATCCAGAACATCACAGGGGTGAGCAAGGTGTCGAGCAGGGTGGCGCTGATCAGGCCACCAAAGATCACCACCGAGACCGGGTGCAGGACCTCCTTGCCCGGCGCCGAGGCCGAGAGCAGCAAGGGCACCAAGGCAAAGGCGGCCACCAACGCGGTCATTAACACGGGCGTGAGCCGCTCCAGCGAGCCGCGTACGATCATGGCCTGTCCAAAGGTCTCGCCTTCGTGCAGGCACAGGTTGATGTAGTGGCTGATCTTGAGGATGCCATTGCGCGTGGCCATGCCCGTGAGCGTGATGAAGCCCACCAGCGCTGCGATCGACAAGGGCTGACCGGACCACCACAAGGCGATGACGCTGCCCACGAGCGCGAGCGGGATGTTGACCATGATGATGGCGGCCAGCACGGCCGAGCGATAGCGGCTGTAGAGCACCATGAAGATCAGCGTCAGCGAGCCCGCACCCAGCCAGCTCATGCGCTGCGTGGCCTGCTCTTGCGCCTGGAACTGACCTTCCAGGTCGGTGAAGTAGCCCTGGGGCAAGGCCTGCTGGGTCATCGCCTGGCGGATGTCAGCGACCACGGCGGACAGGTCACGGCCGTTGGCGTTGGCCGAGACCACGATGCGCCGCCTGGCGTTTTCCCGGCTGATCTGGTTGGGGCCATCGCTCTCTTCTATCGTGGCCAGCTGGGACAGCGGCACCGTGCCTTTCGCGGTGGGGATCAGCACGTCCTTGAGTGCATCGGTCTGCCGACGGTCTTCGGGCAGACGCATCACCAGATCGAAGTGGCGTGTGCCCTCCACCACCTGGCTGATGTGCTCGCCTTCGATCAGGTCCTGCAGGGTGCGCAGCAAGGTGCCCGGCGCCACACCCAGCCGCGAGGCGGCCTCGTAATCAATGCGGATCTTGAGCTGGGGGATCAGCACCTGCTTTTCAACCTGAAGGTCGGTCAGGCCGTGTATGCCGCGCAAACGGTCCTGCAGGTCGGCGGCCAGACCGCGCAGCGTGTCCAGGTCATCGCCATAGATCTTCAGTGCGATCTGGGCGCGCACGCCGGACAGCAGGTGATCGAGCCGGTGCGAGATGGGCTGGCCGATGCCGACCACCGCTGGCAGCGCGCTCAGGCGTGCGCGCAGGTCAGTCACGATCTCTTCGCGAGAGCGCTCTGAGGGCTTGAGGTCGACGTCGATCTCGGATGCGTGCACGCCCTCCGCATGCTCGTCCTGCTCGGCGCGCCCGGTACGTCGTCCCACCTGCACGACCTCGGGGACGCTGGCGATCAGCTGTTCAGCCAAGGCGCCCACGCGGTCTGACTCGGCCAGCGCCGTGCCGGGGTTGAGCAGCAGGCTGACCGTGAGCGTGCCTTCGTTGAAGGGCGGCAGGAAGGCGCGCGGCAGCCAGGCCAGTGAGGCCACGGCCAGCACCGTGGCCAGCCCGGCCACCACCAGCAGCCAGCGACTGCGTGCGAACGACCAGTTCAGCAACTTGGCATCCCAGCACTTGAGAACCTGAACAAGGCGGGTGTCATGCTGTTGCTCACCAGTGCCCGCCCATTTGCGTGCGACCCACTTGGGCAATAGGTAGGCCGACAAGACAGGTGTGACGGTGATCGACACCAGCATGCTGGCGAGGATGGACACGACGTAGGCCACACCCAGCGGCGTGAAGAGCCGGCCCTCGATGCCTGGCAGCATGAACAAGGGGATGAACACCAGCACGATGATGAGCGTGGCGTAGACGATGGCCGAGCGCACCTCCAGCGTGGCCTGCGCGATCACGGCCGTCGCGGCTTGACGCGTGCTGGTCTGCTGATTGAGTTGCAGGCGCCGTAGCACGTTCTCCACGCCCACCACGGCATCGTCCACCAGTTCGCCAATGGCGATGGCCAGGCCACCCAGGGTCATGGTGTTGATGCTCAGGCCCATGTAGTGGAACACCAGCGCTGTGATCAGCAGGGACAGCGGGATGGCGCTGAGCGAGATGAGCGTGGTGCGCACATTGAGCAGGAACATGAAGAGCACCACAGCCACGAGCACGGCACCATCGCGCAGGGCCTCCTCCACATTGCGCACCGAATGCTCGATGAAGTTGGCCTGACGGAACAGGATGCGTGGGCTGTCCACGCCGGGCGGGCGGGACGCGTCCAGCTCCGCAAGTGCCCGTTCGACGCTTTGGGTCACGCGCACGCTGTCGGCGCCTGGCTGCTTCTGCACCGACAGGATCACCGCAGGCTTGCCCTGGTAGCTGGCATCGCCCCGCTTGGTGGCAGGGGCGATGCTGACGCGGGCCACCTGCATCAGCAAGATGGGCTGACCTTGCCGGTTGCCAACCACCACGTGTTGCAGGTCTTCGAGGCTGCTGGTTCGGCCGATCTGGCGGATCAGGTACTCGCGCCCATTGGCCTCCAGAAAGCCACCGCTGCTGTTGCCGCCGAAGTCCTTCAAGGCCTCGGCCACCTGCGCGCGCTCGATCTGCAGCGCATGCAGTTGCTCGGGCAGCACCTCGACGCGGTATTGCCGCACCTGGCCGCCGATGGGGATGACCTGCGCGATACCCGGTACCGTCAACAGCCGCGGTCGCATGACCCAGTCGGCGTACTCGCGCACCTGCATGGGATGGGCCTTGGCCGGGTCGGCCGGCAAGGCGATCAACATGATCTCGCCCATGATGGAGGAGATGGGGCCCAGTTGCGGTGTCACGCCATCGGGGAGCTGCGCGCGGACCAGGCCCAGCCGCTCGTTGATCTGCTGGCGGTTGAGATAGATGTCCGAGCCCCACTCGAATTCGACATTGATCACCGACAGGCCCACACCCGATACCGCACGAACCCGGTTGACGCCGGGCATGCCGTTGAGGCTCGATTCAATGGGAATGGTGACCTGTTGTTCGACCTCTTCGGGGGCCATGCCACCGGCCTCGGTCAGCAGGGTGACCGTGGGCTTGTTGAGATCGGGAAAGACATCGACCGGCATCTGACGGGTGACGAAGACCCCATAGATGACGAGGATCAAGGCCAGCGTCAGCACGATCGGGCGCTGGCGCAGGCTGGTGTGGATGAGGGTGTCAAACACGGTTTGCTCCTGCGAGGCTCAGCGGATCTGGGCCAGCAGGCTGGCGCCTCGCGTGACCACGCGGTCCTTGTCATGCAGGCCCTGTGTGACGACCACGTGCTCGGCATCGAGCGGGGCAACGCGCACCGGACGTGCCACGAAGCGCTCGGGCGCATCGTGCAGCCAGACCATGGTGTCGCTGCCATTGAGGCGAATCAGCGCGCTGCGAGGGATGGCCGCGCCGCGCACCTTGCCGGTTGTGCGCGCATTCAGGTGCAAGGTCTGACCCACGGCCAGTGGGGCTGTGCTGCTGACGACACGAAAGCGCAGGGGCAGGGCCTGTTCTTGCAGCAAGGCGCCAGCGCCCGCAAAGCGCATGCTCACGATGCCGCCGGGTACCGACGCGCTGGCTTCACCGAGATGGGCAGCTTGCGTGGGGTCGTAGGCCAGGGCCTCGACCATGAGCCGCGTCGGATCGACGATGTCGAACAAACTCTCGCGTGCATCCACCAGCTGACCGAGTACCACGTGGCTGGCCGCGATGACGCCGCTGACCGGTGCGGTCAGTGCCTCGGGCGCACCCAGGCTGGCACGCAGGGCTCCGCGCCGCTTGCGCAGGGCATCCTGCTCGATGCGGGCTGCGTCGATGTCCTTGGCCGGGACGGAGCCTTCCAATTGCCTGTAGCGGGCCAGCTTGCGCTCGGCCACCTCGTACTGCGCATCCAGATCAGCCAGTGCAGCTTGCTGGTTGCCTTGCTCCACGCTGCTGAGCACCGGCCTCAGGTAGGCCAGCACCTGACCTCTGCTGATGCGCTGACCGAGCGAGGGCAAGCCCATCGGCCCGGCTTCGATGCGGCCGGCCTGCGAGGCCTGGATGCGCCCGCCGGCATTGGGGTCGGCCTGCACGGTCCCGTTGAGCTCCAGGGCCGGGGCATGGTCCTGCGTGAGGGCGACTTGGGTGCGCAGGGCCAGCTTGTGTTGCACCGGCTTGGGCACCCACAGGCTGCCATCGGGCAGGCGACGTGGTGTACCCATGGCCGAGGTCGCCAGCGTCTGTGCCGGCTTGCTTGGTGCGGCGGGTTCATCGTGGTCTTCACCTCCATGGGACCAGACCGGTGCGGCCAGCAGGGTTGACAGGGCGAGCAGCAGGATGCGGATGTGTTGAGCGGGCGTCATGTTCAGGTCCCTGTTTTGTGGAGGGGGCGGCGGCGAGCGTGCTGACGGATGAACCAGCCCAGTCCCACGATGGCCACGGCGGCCAGGATGGACAGCGCCAACCAGGGCCAGTGACGAGGTGAGGCCATGGCGTCTGGGTGATCGTGCGCGTCGTCATCGGCCTGGTGAACCAGCGTGGTGTCCAGCAGGTCGGCGCCCTCCGCGCTTTGCACGCTGATGGTCAAGGGGTAGCGGCCGGGCTTGGACCAGGCGTCGGCCGACACGGTGTAGACGCCGGGCTCCCGTGCTGTGGCCTGTGCTTTCACGGTGCCGCCTTCCACGTCCACCGAGGCCTGGCTCACGGGCTCGTTGGTGTCGACCTTGTCCAGATACAGGGTGAGCATGGGGGGCTTGGCGTGCGTGTCGAGCACGGCCACCAGTTCGAAGGATTCGGTCTGGGCCACGGCGCGGGGTGCTTGCTCGGCAGGAGCCGTCACGGCGGGGGTGTCACCGTGGTCTTCGCCGCCATGGGGCCAGGCGGACCAAGGCAGGCCGGCAGACAGCAAGGCCAGCAAGATCGGGGGCAGTCTTGTCATGTGGTTCAGAGAAAGGGTGTTCATGGTTGGGCCTCGGGCAGCACGCCCTGTGCTTGCCGGAGCTGGGACTGGGCTGCGTGGAGGGCCAGGGTCTGGCGTGTCAGCCAGGCTTGGGCGTCATGGTTGGCCGCACGTGCGCGCAGCAGCGTGGCCAGGTCCTGTTCACCGAGCTCGAAGGCGCGTTGAGCCAGGCGCAGGTTGTCGGCGGTCAACTCGCTGCGTTGCCGGGCCAGCGCCAACTGCGTGGTCGCGGTCTCGATGTCTTGCAGGGCCTGCAACCGTGCCTGTTCCAAGTGCAGCATGGCCTGGGCCTGTTCGCTGTCGGCCTGAGCCAGTTCGGCCCGTGCAGCGGCACTGTCCTGGCGCACGCGGTCGCTCACACTCAAGGGCACGGTCAGCTTGACACCGATGGCCTGGTCGTACGGCGTGAAGGCGTCGTTGCGCTGACTGGTCCAGCGCAGCGCCACTTCAGGGGCATCACGTCGGCTGGCATCGACCAGGGCCAGGCGGCTGGCGGCCAGCTCGCGTGTGCTGTTCAGTGCGCGTGCTTGAGGGTGCTGGCGCAGATCGTTTGCCTGGGGCTCGAGCGTGCCTGGGTTCTCGGGTGCCAGTTGCGCCGGGGGTGTCGAGCCGGTCAAGGCGGCGTAGGCTTGCTGCGCACGCAGCTGCTCTGCCTGGCTGGACAGCGCTTCGGCCTCGGCCGTGAGGCGTTCGGTGCGGGCCAGGTTGAGGTCGACACGGGCCACGTCGCCGCTTTGATAGCGGCGCTGCACATCGGCCTCCAACTGGCGGGCGGTCTGCACACGTTGTTGTGCAAGTTGGGCCAAGGCCTGCGTCTGGGCCAGTTGCCACCAGCGTTGGCGCAAGTCGCCGGCCAGAGCCAGCTGGCGTTCATCCCACTGGGCCTGGCGCTGGGCGAGCGCGGCTTGTGCGGCATGCAGGCGGGCGCTTTGCTGACCTGGCAACCAGATGGGCGTTGCGACCTCCACTTCCCACTCCCGATGGCCCTGGTTGTGGTTGAGTCGATCACTCAAGTGGTTCAGGGACACGGAGGCGGGGCCGGGTGTGGGGCCGTGCGCGAGGTCGATGCCCGCTTGGGCTTCGGCCAGGCGGGCTTGCAAGAGGGTGAGTTGCGGATCACGGGCGCTGGCCTGCGCCAGGGCCATTGCCAGGGTGGTAGCCAGGTTGGTAGGCGGCCCGCTTTGAGCGCAGGCCCATCCGGCATGCAGGATGAGCGCACCCAGGCTCAGGCCGGCTAGGCAAGGCATGAGATGGCGCATGAGACGGCGCATGAAGTGTCTGATCATGATGAAGCGTTGACAGGTGGAGCGCGTGGCCCCGGACGGGCACGCGAAAGCCCCGCCCGCGCGACATGCGTCGCAAGCAGGCGGCCATCACAACGGCGATCAGAAGCCCGGGCGTGCGACAGCCCAGGCAGGGCTGATCGCCGGGCGCTTCATAGCGTCAGACGCAGGAGTCGGATGTGCACCGGCGGCCCATGGGCGGGCGGCCTGTGTTCGACGGCAGGGGGCAGAGGCTGAGCAGCCCATGCATCGGGCAGCAAGGCGCTGCCAAGTGCCAGCAAGACAGGATGGAAATCCTGGTCATGCACATTCTTGAATGGGGTGAGCGAAGCGCTCTGGTCCTTGCAGAACTTGTGACAGACCAGGTGTTCATCGACATGGCGCAGGCCGGCGGGGCTGGCGCCTGGGTGATCGTGGGCATGGTCATGCAGTGCCACCGCCACGTGGGGTGTGTGGGTCGTGTGCTCTGCGTGAGCCGGCCCCGACCTTTCGGTCAGCACGCAGGCATTGACCGTGCCGCTCAGCACCGCGAACAGCCATACCAGCAGCATCACGCCGCAGAAGCGGCGCTGTGCAGGGGGGCGGGGACGAAATCGCATGGGCTGACTTTCACAAGCTGACTTTCCCACTGTGAACCTTTACATGGGGGGAAAGTCAAGCATCCCAAGTTTAGGGGGGAATGGCTCGCGATGCAAAAAACTGCATCCAACTCCCGTCGTGTGGCGTAGAGAACAGGTCGCAACACCAGACCCCGGCGGTTCCACCGCCATTCCCACCTCAGGAGCCTTTCATGTCACACGTCTATCGACCGGCCTTGCGCCGTATGGTTGTCTGCACCCTGGCCGCACTGGCCGGTGTCACCAGCCTGGAGCCCGCGCTGGCTTCGAGCCACCGCGAAGCCCCCTTCATCACCACCTCACCCAAGGTGGATGGCACCGACTTCTACATGTTCATGAGCTACGAAACGGGCCGCCCGGGCTACGTCACGCTGATCGCCAACTACCAGCCGCTGCAAGATGCCTATGGCGGGCCCAACTACTTCAAGATGGACCCCAATGCCTTGTACGAGATCCACGTCGACAACAACGGTGATGCGGTTGAAGACATCAGCTTCCAGTTCCGCTTCAACAACACGCTGGCCAACAGCGGCAAGGGTGTGGAGCTGCCCATCGGCAATGCCAATGTGGCCATCCCCTTGACACAGGCAGGCGCTGTCAGCACCGTGGCCGATGGCCATCTCAATGTGGCCGAGACCTATACCGTGAAGGTGGTGCGGGGTGATCGCCGCAAAGGCACTTCCGCCTTCCTCACGAAGGCCGGTACCAACACCACGACGTTTGAGAAGCCGGTGGACTACATCGGTGACAAGACCCTGGGCAACAGCGCCGCCTATGAGGCCTACGCCCAGCAGCACATCCACAACGTCACCATTCCCGGATGCGGCATGCCGGCCAAGGTCTTTGTGGGCCAGCGTCAGGATGGCTTTGCCGTCAACCTCGGTCCCATCTTCGACCTGGTCAATGCCACACCGGCCCAGATCCTCAATCCGGCTCTGAAGAACGCTTTCGCTGCCAACTCCATCCAGGACAAGAACGTGACCACGATCGCGCTGGAAGTGCACAAGTCCTGCCTGACGGCCAGCAGCGGTGACCCGGTCATCGGCGGCTGGACCACGGCCAGCCTGCGCCAGGCCCGCTTGCTCGATGGCTCGCCTGCATCGGGCCTGCAGACCACCGACAAGGACGGCGGCGCCTGGGTGCAGGTGTCCCGCCTGGGCAACCCGCTGGTCAACGAGGTCGTGATCGGCCTGCGCGACAAGGACAAGTTCAACGGCTCCAAGCCCAAGGATGATCTGCAGTTCGCCACCTATGTCACCAACCCGACCTTGCCGGCCTTGCTGGGCCTGGTGCTGGTCAACGACACGGCCGGCCTGGCCCCGACCAACCTGCCTCGCACCGACCTGGTGGCGGCCTTCTTGACCGGCATCAATGGTCTGAACCGGCCTGCCAACCTCACGGCCGCTGCTGATGAGCTGCGCTTGAACACCAACGTGGCGCCGGTGGCCGAAGGCAGCCAGAACCGACTGGGTGCGGCCGGCTCCATCCTGGCTGCGGGCTCGGTGAGTGGCGCCACAGACCTGGCGGGCTTCCCGAATGGCCGCAGGCCCAAGGACGACGTGGTCGACATCGCGCTGGTGGCCATGATCGGTGGCTTGTGCGCCATCAATGAAAGCATCGATCTGGGCTTGAGCTCGGTGGTGGTGCCCAAGGTCGGCACGCTGACCTCGACCTGCACGACGGCCTCGCTCACGCCCACGGCCAAGGCCACGGGCAGCAATGGCCTGCCCAATGCGGCCAATGTGCACGATGGCGTGGACCAGGCCCAGGTGCCTTTCCTGTTGCGCTTTCCTTACCTGAACACGCCGAACTCCGGTTCGACACCCAAGCAGTGAGGAGTCGGTCATGCACAAGCTTGATATCGACATGATGCGCTTGCTGACAAGGCCGCGCACAGCGATCGCCACGCTCGCTTTGCTGACGCTGGCTGCGTGCGGTGGCGGCGGTGGGCAGGACGGCAACGCGCAAGCCACGTCCGACCCTACAGTGGCCGTGGCGCCTGCCGCCAGCAGCGATGCGGCCGTGGCCACCAGCTACACCGCCAGCCTGGCTTCGACGCCGCCATCGACCACGGACACACTGGACCCGCTGCCCGTGCCCGCGCAACTGGCCACCGACGACACGGGTGAGCCGGCCTCCGTGGCGCACTGAAGCCATGAAGGCCTCTCCTTGGCTCGCGATCTGTCCCGCCATGCTGCTGGCATGGCTCATGGTGGGGCAGTCGGCGCAGGCTGCTCAGCCGCGTGTGCCTCAGCAAGACAGTGAGGTGGTGGAGGTGCTGCGCGAGCGGCCCTTGAGCGAGCAGGAGCGGGCCTGGCGTAGCTTGCGGGCCCAGGCGCGCGTCCAGCCGGGCAATGCCCAGCTCGCCACGCAGGTGGCATGGCAGGCGGTGCGCTGGGCCAGGCAGGATGGTGACCCGCGCTTGCTAGGGCAGGCACAGGCCGCCCTGGCCCATTGGTGGGCGCAGCCCGCGCCGCCTTACGAGGTGCGACTGCTGCGTGCCACCATCTTGCAGAGCACACACCAATTCGACGCGGCCTTGCTGGACCTGAGGGCCTTGGTTCAGCAGCAGCCCGAACGTCCTCAGGCCTGGCTGACCTTGAGCGCGGTGCTTCAGGTGACGGGCCGCTATGACGAGGCTCAGCAAGCGTGTGCGGCCTTGCAGCGTGCTGGTGCGCCCTGGCATGCACAGGCTTGCGCGCTGGACCTGAGCAGCCTGCGTGGCGAGGCCAGCCAGGCCGAACGCGGCCTCGATGTGCTGACGGCCCGCGCACCCCGCGAGCTGTCTGGCTACCTGGACTTGATGCGGGCCGAGCTGGCGGAGCGATTGGGGCAAGCGGATCGGGCTGTGGCGCTCTATCAAGGCTTGCTGCTGCGCGAGAGCGATGCCTATACCGAAGGCGCGTATGCCGACTTGCTGCTGGAGCGTGGTCGTGCCAACGAGGTGATCGATCGGCTCAAAGGGCGAGAGCGCAACGATGCCTTGCTGTTGAGATTGGCCGAGGCCTATGCCGCCACAGATGACCAGGCACGCGACCGCACCGTCGAGGCCTTGCGCGCCCGGTTCGCGGCGGCACGTGAGCGCGGGGACAGCGTTCACCGCCGCGAGGAGGCCCGCTTCACCTTGCGCTTGCTCAAGCGGCCCCAGCAGGCCCTGAAGCTGGCCCAGCTGAACTGGCAGGTGCAGAAAGAGCCTGCCGACGCACGTATTTTGTTGGAAGCGGCACGCGCCGCCGGCAACGACGCTGCGGCCGATGAGGTGCGCGTCTTCGTGCGTCGCTGGGGCTGGTCCGACAAGCGCCTGGAGGGCTGGCTATGAAGCGCCTGTGGCTTGGCCTGTGGATGCTGTGGGGTCTGATGGTGAGCCCGGCCTGGGCTCACAAGCCCAGCGACAGCTATGTGACGCTCACAGCGCACGATGGCGGTGTGGTCGATGTCAGCTGGCATGTGGCCCTGCGCGATCTGGACGGCGAGCTGAACCTCGATGCCAATGACGACGGCCGGCTCACGTGGGGCGAGGTCCGCACGCGCTGGCAGGACCTGCTGCATTACGTGAGGCCTCATTTGCGCCTCTCTCATGCGGCCCAGACCTGTGAGCTCGTGGCCGACAGCGACCAGCACCCCGCCGTGATCGAGCACACCGATGGCCAGTACGCCGTGTTCGCGTGGCGCATGCAGTGCCCCCTGACACCAGGGCAGCCCTGGTCGGACATGGATGTGGACTATCGCCTGTTTGCGCTGACCGACCCGACGCACCGTGGCATCGTGCGCTTGCGGGCGCAGGGCAGTGCAGACACATCGGCGCACGAAACCACCTCGGTGGTCTTGGGTGTGGACCGCCCGCAGTACCACGCGATGTGGACGGGCTTGCTTGGCCAGCCTGTCGCAAAGCCGATCGCGCCAGCGGCATCCGAGCATAGGCCGCCACAGGCCAGCACATCGGCGCAGCCTCTGCCGCCAACGCACACGCCCCACATCGACACGCGTGCCTCTCAGGTGCTGCGCTTCGTGCACGATGGGGTGGACCACATCGCCTCGGGCATGGACCACATCCTCTTTCTGGTGTCCTTGCTGCTCGTATCGGTCTGGCGTCGGGGAGATCAGGCGATCTGGTCACCCGCCTTGGCCGGCTGGCAAGCGCGAGCGCAATGGCGCAGTGCCATCAGCGAGGTGCTGCGCCTGGTCACGGCCTTCACGCTGGCGCATTCCCTGACTCTGGCACTGGCTTCGTTCGGCCTTGTCTCGCCACCATCTCGCTGGGTGGAGTCGCTGATCGCGCTCAGCGTGCTGGTGGCGGCGCTGGACAACATCTGGCCCATCTTGCGTGCGCCACGCTGGATCGTCGTGTTCGGTTTTGGCCTGGTGCATGGCTTTGGCTTTGCCGGCGCCATGCAGGATCTCGGCCTGGCCCGGCAAGACCTCGCCTGGCCGCTGCTGGGCTTCAACCTCGGCGTGGAGCTGGGGCAGTTGATGCTGGTGGCTGCGGTGCTGCCCGTGGCCTTCTGGCTCAGGCGCACCACGGTGTACCGCCGTGCCGTGGTCTTGCCGGGCTCCCTGGCCATCGCCCTGCTGGCCGCGCTGTGGCTGTATGAACGCACGGCCGACGTCTCTCTGGGCTGGCTGCCCGGCTGAGCCATGAACAAAAACAATGTTGATAGAATGGTTATTCTGCATCCAGGGCGAGCGTTGGTGCGTAAGCATTCCTGGCAGACTTTGCTACCCCGGGGGGCCGCGTCCATGTTCCAATCCGCTTTGCTGCTTCTTCGCTGCAGGGGGCCGCGCGTCGCAAGACGCGGGCAGTCCGTGTGATGTTCTCCGGGGCCGAGCTGAGTCGGGACATGTCCATGACCGAGGTGTCTGATCTGAATGCCTTTGCCGACGACGATGTCGATGCGCACATCGCGCACGAGGCCGTCGATCAAGAAGAGAGCGCCGAGCCGGTGCCGCTGCGCCCGGTGGCTTCGGCCAATGAGGTGCAACTGCAGGTCTGGCTTGCGCGCATCGTGAAGCAAGATGAAGACGCCTTGTCTGATCTGTACCGGGCCACCGTGGGCCGCGTGTATGGGCTGGCCCTGCGCATCGTGCGCAACCCCGCCGTGGCCGAGGAGGTCGCGGAAGACACCTTCTGGCAAGTGTGGCGACAGGCGCCTCGGTTCGATCCGCAGCGCGGCACGGCATTGGCCTGGGTGCTGACCATCGCGCGCAGCAGGGCGCTGGACGCTGTGCGGGCCTGTGCCCGGGCGCAGGCCGATACCGTCTCGGCCGATGCCATGGGCGAGGCACTCGATGCTCAGGTGCTGCACGATCAAGCCGAGATGCCCCATGCACCGCACGATCTGCTGGAGGCTGCCCAGTCCCACGCGCAATTGCATGGTGCCTTGTGCAAGCTGGAGCCGGTGTCCAGGCAATTGGTCGCGCTGGCTTTCTTCAAAGGGCTCACACACGAAGAGATCGCTGGCCAGACCGGCCTGCCGCTGGGCACAGTCAAGTCCCATATCCGCCGGGCGCTCCATGTCTTGCGCAAATGGCTTTCACCGGGGCAAGGCGATGCCTCTGCTCCGTATGATGCGGCGTGAGGACGACAAGATGAAACGCACCGCCATGAATCCCACCGACACCCCGTGGATCGCACCCGAGGAGATGGAGCCGCAGACCCGTACCGGTGTGGCGCCGACGGCGGCCGTGGGCCTGGCCCCCTCGCTGGCCGTGGCCCTGGACCCGATCGCACCGACACCCGCGCGTGACACCGCCTTGCGTGGACGCCTGATGGCACGCGTGGCCCGCAGTGCCGCAGCCAACCAGGCTTTCGTGACAACGCGCCGCCAGGACGGCAACTGGCAGACACTGCAAGCCGGCATCCAGCAGCGCCTGCTGCACGCGGATGAGGCGGCCCAGACCTACGTGCTGCAATGGGCGGACGAGGCCGAACTCGACTTGCCAAGTCAAGGCCTGACCCACGAGTGCCTGGTGCTGACAGGCGAGCTGACCGTGGGTGAGGGCGCCGATGCGTCCACCCTGCGGGCACACGATTACCTCATCCACGCGAGCGGGCCTCTGCGTTTGCGTGCCAAGGCCGGCACCAGCCTGTATTGGCGCCGCATCCGGTCGGACGTGGATGCCTACGGGCAGGCCGTGGCTTCGCATCTGGCACAGGCCGATCAATTGGCCTGGGAGCCCTTGCGACAAGGGGTTGAGATCAAGCCCTTGTATGCCGAAGGCGAGCGCGTTTCCATGTTCGTACGCTTTGAGCCGGGCGCCACCGTGCCAGCTCACAGCCATGGTCATGGCGAAGAATGCCTGATGGTGGAAGGCGACCTTTTCCTGGGTGATGTGCTGCTGTGCGAGGGTGACTTCCAGTTCGCCCCGCGCGACACCGGTCACCACGAGGGCCTGCACTCCGATGTGGGCTGCCTGTTGTACTTCCACGGGGCCATCGACCCGGTGGTGATCGACCCGGCCGTGCGCCCGGCCGCTTGACGGCTCAGGCCGGGCCACCACGCCAGTTGGCGATCTCCGAGACCTCGCAGCGCAGCCTGCGTGCCATGCCCTGCGCACCGGCCCTCATCACCTTGAAGTGGTTCCAAGCGAAGAGGCCGCGCAGCAGTGGCGCGAACCGGCGCATCCATGGGCGAGCGAGTTCGACTTCATAGCGGTAGGTCACGTCCACTGCCTGCATCGACACCGGCTCGATCACCCACAAGCCGTGGCCTTGCAGGTCGCCGCCTGAACGGCCCTCGATCTCGCCGTGCCCATCGGGCTGGCGCTCGGTGCGGGTGTTGAGGGCGTCGATCTTGAGGCTGTAGCCCAGTGCGGTCTGCCAGGTCAGTTCGGCATGGGTGCCGGTCTGCCCAGGTTGGGCGCGCTGGAGGATGCGTACCTCCTTGACATGAGACCACCACAGGGGCCAGCCCTCGATGTGGGTGAGCAAGGCCCAGGCCTGCTGCGCGGGGCAATGCAGGCGCCAGCGGCTGATGAGGACAAATCGGGTAGGAGGCATACCCTCTCCTTACGCCTGGCGCGCGAGGATGGATGCAGGGCGCCATCCGGCAGGCGCCCAGCTCAAGCCACGTCGGCGCCCTCCCGCGTGTCCACTCTGTCACGCAGGACGCGCTCGATTTCCTTGAACAGGTCCGTGGCCGACAGGGGCTTGGTGAGGTAGCCGTCAAAGCCAGCCGCCAGCGCCTCACGGATCTGCATCTCCATGGCATTGGCCGACACGGCCACGCAAGGCGTGCGGCGCAGTTGCGGGTCGGCCCGCACAGCTTCAAGCACCTGGGTGCCGCTCATGTCCGGCATCATCATGTCGATGAGCAGGACCTGCGGTGGAGACTGCCTGGCCAGGACCAGGCCGCTGTGGCCGTCGCTGGCCACGCTCAGCTTGAGCGTCGGGTGCAACCGCCCGTAGGCCTCGACGAGGTTGCGGTTGGCCACATCGTCATCGATGTAGAGCACGTGCACATGCGCGGTGCCATCTGTTGCCAAGGCGAGGTCTGCCGCAGGCGGCACGGTGCTGCTTGCGGCTTTGGGCTGTGCCATCTGCGGTAAGGCGATCTCGAAGACACTGCCGATGTTTTCCTGGCTGTGCACCGTCAGGTGGCCGCCCATCAGCTCGACGAGGCTGCGGGTGATGATCAGGCCGATGCCCGTGCCCTGTATGGTGGTCTTTTCGCGGCCCAGGCGGTTGAAGGGCTGGAAGAGATCGGTCAGCTGCGTGGCATTCATGCCCCAGCCGTTGTCCCGTACGGTCAGCTTCACATGGGCCCCGTCCTGCGAGGTGTGCACGCTGACGTGCCCGTTCGGGTTGTTGTACTTGACGGCGTTGGAAATCAGGTTGTGCAGCACCTGCTTGAGCCGGGTGCGGTCTCCCATCACGGGCGACAGCGGCGTGGCGCAGGGCTCGAAGCTCAGGCTGATGTGCGCGGCCTGGGCCTGCACCTGCATGTCGCCAACGGCTTCGCGCGCCACGTCACAGACATCGATCGCCTCGAAGGCCATCTTCAGGCTGCCGGACTCCAGCCGGGACACATCCAGGAGGTCGTCGATCAGGGCCAGCAGGTGGCTGCCGGCCTGCATCACGTGCTGCAACCACTCGCGCTGGCGTGGGCTCAAGGGCGTTTCACGGTCGAGCTGCAGGATCTGCGAGAAGCCCAGGATGGCGTTGAGCGGTGTGCGCAGTTCATGGCTCATGCGGGCCACGAACTCGCTCTTGGCATGGTTGGCGCGCTCGGCCAGCTCCTTGGCGGCCAGGGCCGCTTCGGCGCGGCGGCGGTCGGTGATGTCACGCACCACCACGCTGGTCAGCGGCTCGCCGGTCTCACCCATGTAGTTCACGGCGGCGATCTCGGCGTCGAAGAAGCTGCCATCGGCGCGCCGCATCGTCAGCGGGCCCTGTGCGTGCCCTTCGAGCTCGCGCATGGCGATCAAGGCTGCCACGCGCGGGTCATCGGGATCGGTCAGATCAAGGCGGCTGCGCTGGCGCAACTGGGCCTCCGTCAGCCCGAACAGATCGCATGCGGCCTGGTTGGCATTGAGGATGCGGCCATCGGAGTGCGTCATCAACACGCCGTTGATGCTGTTTTCGTACAGCAGCCTGAAGCGCTGATCTTTGCGGGCCAGGGCCTGTTCCATGCGCTTGCGCGCGGTCACATCCACAAAGGTGACAACCACCTGACGCAGGCGACCGTCTTGGGCAAACTGAGGGGCGGCATTGCACAGCACCCAATCGGGTTCGCGCTGGGCATCGTGGCGGATGCCGGCCACCAGGTCGCAAATGGGTTCACGCGTGCGGATGACGCGGGCAGCGGGCAACTCGTCGGGGCCCATGACGCGGCCATCTTCATGCAGGGCCTGCCAGTCGGGCCTGATCGGGCTGCGGCCCCAGATCTCGTCCTCGCTCAGGCTCAGAAGATGGCAGGCCTGCGGGTTGCTGCGCGTAACGCGGCCATCCGGGCCGTACACGATCACGCCGGCCATGAGGTGGTCGATCAGAAAGCGCTGCTCCTCTTCCTGGGCCTTGAGGGTCTGCTCGGAGCGCCTGATCTCATCGCTGGCCCGCAACTGGCGCGTCAGCGTGTAGCGGTAGCCGATGAAGCCGCAGATCAACAGCAGCGCCATCAGCGCGAACGGGGTCCGCACATTGAACCACCAGTGGTGCCGGATCTCGCTCAGGGGCAAGGCCACGAACAAGGTGACAGGGAAATGCCCCAGGCGCATGAACACATTGCCGTATTCCTCTCCGCGCGCAAGCTGGTTGGGACCTTGCACATAGCCATGGCTGGGGAAGCCGTTTTGACGCAAATGGCTCATGAGCGTGCCGGTGCGGGGCTGACCGTAGACCTGCTCCAGGCTGAAGTTCGCTGGCGTAGGGTAGCGTGTCAGCAGATAGCCATCGTCGCGCATGATGCCGATGGTCGCACCCGGGGCCACGGGTGCGCCGCGCCAGAAGGTCTGCATGAAGTCCACCGGCATGGCCACGGCGAGGATGCCGATCACCTCGTTCTGCGGGCCGCGCAGCACATAGCGCATCGGGAACAGCCACTGGCCTGAAAAGGCGCTGATCAGCGGGCGGCTGAGATCGATGCGGGTGTCGGGTTTGATCGAGGCCAGGAAGGCCCGGAAGGTGGGCTCGTTCGCCAGGGTGGGCAGGGGCTGCTTCAGATGCCGGGTCGTGGCCAGCAATTGGCCGTCGGGGGCGATCAGTTGAACGGACAAGGCGTCCGGGTGCAGGGCCAGATAGCGGTTCAGCGCCGCCTGGGCGTTGGCGGGGTGGGCCAGGCCATCGGCGGCTTGCACATCCAGCGCCAGGCCCCGCAGGCTGGCCTCCACCTGGGCGAAGTAGCGGTCCAGCGCCTTTTCGGAGATCTCCAGCACCGCCTGCATCTGGCGGATCTGCTCGTCCTTCTCGGCGCGCCAGGACAGGTATCCGAACAGCACCGCGAAGCCGACCAGCATCAGGCCAATCAACGCGGCCAGACGGGTCAACAGGCGGGTGGAGCTGGGTTCGATCATGCTTGAACCTTGCGGATACCCATGGGTTCGGTCCATGAATTTGTCCGAATATCACATATAAGCGCGCCTGCGCCAAGATGCGCTGCTCAAAAAACAAATGCCGGCACCGTCGTGAAACGGTGGCGGCATTCGGGGCTCACGCCCAGGACTTGCCAATGCGCCGCCGTGGCGTCCACGCGCGGCAACCAAGCCAAAAAACAAAAAAGGGGGGTCAGTAGCGGTAGTTCACGCCCACGCTGGCGCTGGGCAGAAAGGTGATGTGTCCCACCGCGTCGTGGATCTCGTCGGTCTTGGCGTCCACGTCAGCTTGCGTGACGGTGTAGCCGTTGTAGGTCTTGCCGACGATGTTGGTGTCGGTCTTGAGCTTGGCGCGCCCGATGGACACGCCCAGGTCGGCGATGAAGCCCATGCCCGCGCTGCGCGGCTGGTGACCCCAACCCAGGCCGACATAGGGCATGGTGGTGGGGAACTTCATCTGCAGATTGAAGTAATCGGACGCCGAAGGCGTGATGGACTGGCCGTTGACGTTGATGGATGTGTTGCCGTCAAAGCGCGAGTTTAGGGTCAGCTGGGCCTTGTTCATCGTCAGGCCGCCCGTCAGGCGAAAGCGACCACCGAACGGGAAATAGTCGGCAAACAAGCCGAAACGGTTGTACTGGGCCTTGGTGTCAAAGCCCACGCCCGATACAGTGTGAGTGCGGTTGACCGAGCCCATGGTGCCGGCGTCGGCGCGCAGGCCGAGCTTTTCATTGACGGTGACGGCATAGCCGGCCACCAGGCCTGGCAGGCCCACGCTCACATATGACTCACCCGCACAGACAAAAGGGGAGACCATGCTCAGAATCAGGCAGCAGGCGACGGATGGGCGCGGGATCGGCATCGGGGGCTCCGTGGGGTTGTAGGGTGGTGCACGCAACGTGAGAAGCCGAACTGTACGCAGGGGTGCGCGCGGTCGGTCGATCATCTAACATGTGTTTGACGGCATTTATCGAGCTTTAGTTTGCCCCTCATCGGCCGAGATTCACCCTGGTCTATCTGCCACGTCCCATGGTCCTTCATACCCCGACGATGTTCCTGGTGATCATGCTGACGTGCGTCGTCATGGGCGTGGCCATTGCAGGGATCGCCTACCGGCGTCATGCCGATCTGCTGCTATGGTCGGCCGGCCTGATCCTGCACGGGCTGGGCTATGCGCTCTACAGCCTGCGCGGGCAGATCGCCGATGTGCTGTCCATCGTGGTGGCCAATATCGCGATCGCGAGTGCGCTGGCCCTGTTCTGCGAAGGGATTCTGCGTTTTCAGGAGCGCGTGCCGCAGCGCTGGTTGCTGTGGATGCCGGTGGCCATCGCGGCGGTGGGCTTCAGCGTCCTGCTTGACAACCAGCGTGCGCGCTTCGTGCTGGCCAGCCTCTTGTTCAGCGCCCAGGCGGTGATGATGCTGGTCTCGCTCAGGCAGCGCTGGCGCGAAACACCTGGGCGAGGCAAGTACATCCTGGCCGTGGGGATCACGACGGTGCTGGGCGTGATGCTTGTGCGCATGACGGTGGTGCTGCTCGGCCTGGTGCGCATTGCGGTCGTCACCGAGTCCAGCCCGGTGCAGACCTACACCTATGTGGCCACGATCCTGGGTATCTTGTTCCTGTCGCTGGGGCTGGTGATGATGAACCAGGAGCGGGCCGAGCAGGCCCTGGAGAGGGAGCGGCAGACCGAGCTGTTTCGCAGCCAGATCCTGGAGCAGCTGTCTCGAGGCGTGCCCCTGCGGCAGTTGCTGACGACCATGGTGCAGGGCATCGAGCAGCGCCGCCCCGGCATGCTGTGCAGCGTGCTGCTGCTGGACCGCGATGGCAAGCGCTTTGGCGATGGCGTCGCCCCGAGCCTGCCGACCTTCTTCAATGACGTCGTGCACAACCTGAGCATTGGCCCGGGCGTGGGCTCCTGTGGCACGGCGGCGGCCACCGGCCAGCGCGTGATCGTGGACGACATCGCACGGCATCCGGATTGGGCGCCTTTCGCGGCCCAGGCGGCCCAGGCTGGGCTGGCCTCGTGCTGGTCCCAGCCCATCTTGTCGGCCAAGGGCGATGTGCTGGGTACCTTCGCCATCTACCATCGCGAACCGCACGCCCCATCGCCCGCTGATATCGGCTTCATCGAGCAATTCGCCAGCCTGACCAGCATCGCCATCGAACGCAGCCGCGAAACGGTGCAGCTCAGGCAGAGCGAAGAGCGCTACCGCCGCCTCGTCAATGGCGCCAACGAAGGCATCTGCGTGGTGCAGGGTGAGAGCATCCGCTTTGCCAACCCCAAGCTGTGCGAGCTGATCGGCCAGCCGGAAGCCCAAATTCTCGGTCGTTCCATCCTCGATTTCATCCATGAGGATGATGGCGAGATGGTGATGCGCAACCGCCGTCGTCGTCTGCAAGGCGAGGAGTTCCAGTACCCGGTCCGGGTGATGACCCAACACCAGGGCGCGCGCTGGTTCGAGTTGAGCGGCACGCTGTTCGAATGGGAGGGCAATCCGGCTACGCTGAACTTCCTGACCGACATCACCGACCGCAAGCAGATGGACGAGCGTGTGCGGCAGTTTGCCTACCACGATGCGCTCACGGGCCTGCCCAATCGCCGCCTGCTGATGGACCGGCTCCAGTTGGCTATGGCCCGCCACAAACGCAGTGGCCAGCATGGCGCCCTGATGTTCCTCGATCTCGACAACTTCAAGCCGCTCAATGACCGCCATGGGCATGATGTCGGGGACCTGCTGCTGATCGAGGTGGCCCGTCGCCTCAAGAGTCTGGTGCGCGAGGCCGACACCGTGGCGCGTTTCGGTGGCGACGAGTTCGTGGTGATCATCAACGACCTGGACGTGGCCTACGAGGCGGCTCATGTTCATGCCCTGACGGTGGCCGGCAAGGCCCTGGAGTCGCTGACTGCGGCCTATCGCCTGTCGGTGCCCCAGCCTCACGAAGATGACGCCCTGATCGAGCACCGCTGCAGCGCCAGCATCGGGGTGGTGCTGTTCCAGGGCGAGCCCGGGACCGAAGACGAGCGCCTCAAGCAGGCCGATGCGGCCATGTACCAGGCCAAGCAGGCCGGGCGCCAGGCCATCAAGGTGTATGACGTGCGGGCTCAGGCCGAACGCCGTGGTCTGCTGGCCTGATTGGTCGGCAGATCGTCGAAGCGCTGCTTGAGCCAGCGGAGCAGTGCCTGGCCATTGCGGGGGGCTGCGTATGGACAAGCCAGGCTGATGCATCGCACTGACATCATCGCTTGCCGGGCGGGCGTGGGCACGATAAGGTCCGGCATCTCACCAACAGACAGGAGCGGCCCCATGTCCCTGACCGTGACACCTCTTTATGCCGGTGCGCTGGCGATCTGGTTCTTCGTCCTCAGTGTCCGTGTGGTGCTGGGCCGATCGGGGCCTGGCAAGCCCAGCCTGGGCGATGGCGGCGACCCCATGATGCTCAGGCGTATTCGGGGGCACGCCAATTTCGCCGAGTACGTGCCGCTGATCTTGTTGCTGATGGGCTTGCTGGAACTGGGCAAGGAGCCTGCTTGGGTGTTGCATGCGCTGGGCGGCGCCTTGCTGGTCGCGCGCTTGCTGCATGGCTATACATTTGCCTTCACCGAGCAGTTTGTGTTGGGTCGGTCAGTGGGGGCGGGGCTCACCTTCCTGTGCTTGCTGATTGCCGGCGTGTTGTGCCTGTGGATGGGCTTGCATGGGCTGCCGGCTTGAGCGGATGCGCTCATCCATTTGTCAACATATCCGTCAACCCAGCAGCGTGCGCACCGATGTATGCGCGACGGGCAGCGAGATCAAGGTGCCGCCTGCCAGCACGCCATACAAGCCCCATTGCGTGACCCGTGAAACACTTTGCCCGGCGCGGGCACGCAGGCGCACAAAGCCCCATACAGCCAGGGCGGCCGCCCGATGGCGGGTGACAGCCCAGGCCAGCAAGCCAAAGCCGATGGACCAGCCCGCGACCGGCAAGAGGTCATGGCTGGCGAACATGTCGGCGCGCATGCCGGCAAACGTCAGGTCCAGCAGATCAGGCGGTGTCAGGTGCTCGATGCCGGCAGCCACCAAAGCCAGCATCAGAAAGTCCAGAAACTGCGATGCCAGCAGGAAGACCCAGAACGGCACCTGTCGTCGGCCAGCTTGCCGGCGTGTCAGTTCGTATGGGATCAAGGCGGTGGCGAAGTGGCCGGTCACCATGAGCGGTCCTCTCGGGCGATCAAGTGGACCAGAACGGCAAAGACCAGCGCGTAGCTCAGGCCAAGCGAGAGGACAGTGGGCATGGTGGGGGCTCTCCAGAAGGTCGCAGGCCGCGACAAGCAGCGCAACCCTGGTGTGCAATCTAGCGAGGGGCACACACCGTGACAAACGATCATTGCTGCGGCGTGCGTAAGCTGCGCTAATGCATGGCGTCAGTGGGCGCCGCGTTGTCGATTCAGGTATGGCTCGTTCGTCGTTCAGGTGACACCTTCCATCCACTTTCTTTCCGCATCTTTCAGCAAAAGGATCGCACCATGTCTCGCGTCATCGTCAGCTGTTTCGGCCTGTCCATCGACGGCTTCAGCGCCGGCCCCGATCAAAGCCTCGACAACCCCTTGGGTGTGGGCGGCACCACCTTGATGGAGTGGGTCTTCCCGACCCGCACCTTCCAGCGGATGCATGGTGGTGGCGGTGGCGACACGGGCGTGGACGATGATTTCGCCGCGCGCGGTTTTGCCAATGTGGGTGCCTGGATCCTGGGCCGCAATATGTTCGGGCCGGTCCGTGGGCCGTGGCCGGATGACGAGTGGAAAGGCTGGTGGGGGACCAATCCGCCCTACCACGTGCCGGTGTTCGTGCTCACGGACCACCCGCGTGCCTCGATCGAGATGGAGGGCGGCACCACCTTCCACTTCGTCACCGATGGCATCCACACCGCCTTGACGCGGGCCAAGGCCGCGGCGCAAGGTCAAGACGTGCGCATCGGCGGCGGCCCGGCCACGGTGCGGCAGTATTTGCAGGCTGGGTTGGTGGACGAGGTGCATCTGGCCCTTTCGCCCACCTTGCTGGGCTCAGGCGAGCCGCTCCTGACCGGTATTGACATGCCTGCCCTGGGGTTTCGCTGCACCCGGCACGTGGCTTCGCCGCATGCGATGCATGTGGTGCTGAGCAAGTGAGCTGATTGGCTCATTAGGCTGCCTGGCACGTGAGTCACATTTGCGGACACCTGCCTGCAATTTGGTGGTCGATTGAAAGATTGGCGAAAGATTGGTCCGCCAAAATTCGGCCTCTTTTTGACTTATTTGCTGCCACGATGTCTGGCCCGCTTGATTTGCCTCAGTCCGCAAGCCCTAAGTCCTTGATTTTGAGTGGTGGGCGGCATGGCGTGCTGCTCTTCCACGGCTTGAGCAGCAGCCCCCTTGAGTTACAGTTTGTAGCAAGAGGCATCCAGCGGGCAGGGTATTCGGTGCGTGTGCCGGTCATCGAGGGCTATACATTCGGACACCATTTAGGACAGCCCAAGACCGTCGGTCAATGGGTTGCCACGGCGCTCAAAGAGCTCGACCAGATGCTGGCGACGTACGACACCGTATCTGTTGGCGGCATTTGCCTGGGTGCGGTTCTGGCTTTGCGCGTGGCGGCCTTGCGTTCGGACCGGCTTGCGTCGGTCATGGCGCTCTCTACGGCTTTGCATTACGATGGCTGGGGCAACCCGTGGTTCACGCCCTTGTTGTCACTGGCGCGCTATACCCCCTTTGCCCGTCGCATCAGGGTCCGCGAGCGGTCCCCGTTTGGTCTCAAGGACGAGCGCATGCGTGCCTGGGTGGCTCGGCAGATGAAAGAAGTGGGCGAGTCCGATGCCGGTGCATCTCATCTGCGCGTGGCCGATTTGCTGAAAGCGCGCGAGTTGATCGCATTGGTTCGACCTTCACTTTCAGACATCACGGCGCCTGTTCTGTTGCTGCATGCCAAGGAAGACGAATGCGCCACGCCGCGCAGCTCTTTCGAAGTGGCTTCGCGGGTTCAGTCTTCGCGCATCCGTTGCGTGCTGCTGAACGACTGCTACCACATGATCAGCATCGATCGGGAAAAAGAGCGCGTTCTCACAGAAATGGTGCAGTTCCTCTCCCACAGCGAGGAGGAGCGCAGCGCCCATGCATCAGGGCGATCCAAGGTCTTATCGCTGTTTGAAAGTCGCAAAGGGACAGATCAATGAACGACAAAACTGCATATGCCTTGAGTCTGGTCCGCCAAGCTTTGGCTCGGTATACGGACACGCCGTCCGATGCCATTGAGCTCGACACCAGTCTGGCTGACTTGGCTGTGGACTCTCTGACCTTGGCTGAACTGCTGTTCGAGCTGGAGGATCGCTTGGGTACGACCATTTCCGAGACCGAGTCTGTTCCTCGTCTGATTTCTGATGTGGTGGCGTTGATCGAGCCTTTCATCGACGACCAGGAAGTCAAGAGCGTGGCATGACACGCCGCGTCGCCATCACCGGTCTGGGCCTGGTTTCATCCCAGGGCCAATCGCCGCAAGCTGTTTTCGATGCCTGGTGTGCGGGCCAGTCCGGCATTGGCTTGCACACGGTGGGTGACGAACCTCATGCGATGACGGTGCCTTACGCGCTGTGCACGGATTTCGATGCCGCTGCGGTGCTGGGGCGAAGCCGGCTGGCCACGATGGACCGCGTCAGCCAACTGAGCACGGTGGCTTCGGTATCGGCCTGGCGCGACGCCGGCCTGGATGAGCTGCCGCAGGTGCAACGCGATCTGGCTTGCACCCTGTGGGGTACGGGCGGTGGTGGCACGCAAACGACCGAGCGCAGCTACCGCGATCTGTTTGTGAAGGGCCGCGCACGCATCTCTCCGCTGACCGTCGTGTTGGGCATGAGCAATGCTGCGGCGTCGCACATCGCCCTGCAGCTGGGTTTGGGCGGTGAGTGCCTGACCTACTCGGTGGCCTGTGCCTCGTCGGCCGTGGCCGTGGGTGAGGCCTTTCGCCGCATTCGCAGTGGCGAGGCCGACATCGCCTTGACCGGCGGCGCCGAGGCGGGCTTGCCTTTCGGCATGATCAAGGCATGGGACTCGCTGCAGGTGACGGCGCCAGCTGGCGATCAGGTCGAGGCCTGCTGCCGCCCCTTCCATGCGGAGCGCCGTGGACTCGTGCTGGGCGAAGGCGCAGCTGCCTTGGTGCTGGAGGACTGGGAGAGGGCGACGCAACGTGGCGCTCGCATTTATGCCGAAGTCGTGGGCTATGGCGGCAGTTGCGACCACGCGCACCTCACGGCGCCAGATGTCCAAGGCCAGTTGCGTGCGCTTCGCCAGGCCCTGCATGTGGGTCAGTTGAACGCCAGCGATGTGCAGTACATCAATGCCCACGGCACCGCGACCATGGAGGGCGACCCTGTGGAAGTCCAGGCCTTGAAGGCCTTGCTGGGCGACCATGCCGCCAAGGTGATGATCAGCTCGACCAAGTCGATGCACGGGCATTTGCTCGGCGCGGCCGGCGCCATCGAAATCATGGCGACCACGCTGGCCCTGCATCGGCGCATGGTGCCACCCACTGCCCATCTGGATCAGATCGATCCCGCTTGCGAAGGGCTGGACCATGTGGCCGTTCAAGGCCGCGAGTCCCCTGGCCTCAAGGTGGCGCTGTCCAACTCCTTTGCCTTTGGTGGCAGCAATGCGGTCCTGGCATTGCGGTCGGTGGATGCCTGACGGCTGGCGCTTCGACTGGCGGCGACGCCTGTCGGTGGGGCTTGCCTTCTTGATGGTGGGTGTCTCGCCCGCATGGGCATGGGATGCGGCCAAACTGGAGGGCGACTGGCTGGCACCCGCCGAGGACGCCGACGATGTCGATGCCATCATCACCTTGACGCGGCAGGCGGGCCAATGGTCTGGCCAC
Source organism: Burkholderiales bacterium (assembly GCA_003963115.1). Taxonomy (GTDB): domain Bacteria; phylum Pseudomonadota; class Gammaproteobacteria; order Burkholderiales; family Burkholderiaceae_C; genus Aquabacterium. The sequence goes on along the minus strand of RXJQ01000018.1, from coordinate 59,994 downwards.
ATTAAGACGATCTTGGTGACGCGAGCAGATCAGAAGTGGCGAGACGGTTCCTTGTGCGTGAATTGCGCTGGCCCCAAGCAAGGGCAAGCCTGGAAGGGGCTGGAGGTCATCTGGGGCTTGCGAGAGGTGGAAGGCGTGCTCGCGTCGGGCTCCATCCTTGATCCCAGTGACGGCCGGGTCTATGACTGCGAGATACGCCTGTCGGCCGATGCGAAGACACTGCGCGTCGTGGCCTACCAGGGCTTGAAGCTGCTGGGTCATGAGATGAGCTGGCGTCGGCCATGAAACGGTCAATCGCACGGTGCTTGCTGGTGTGCCTTGCCATTTGGCGGCCAGAGTGCGCCTTGGCCTGGGGCACCTTGCTGTTGATCGAGGCCCCACCCAAGCAGGACACGCTGGCGATCGGCGGCACGATGTGGTCGATGCCCCGCGCCCCGGACGGTGCGCACCAGACGGCTTTGCTGACCCCGGCGATCGAGTATGACCGCCACGATGGCTGGTTCGCGTCGACGGAAATGGGCTTGGGCTTCAATGCCTCGTCATCTGAGCGCTGGCAGGCAGGGCTGCGCTTGTGGCCGCAGTTCGGGCGGGATCGGCAGGATGCGTCCGCGTCCCAGCCGCGTCTGGGGCCGAGATTGCAGAAACAGCTGTTTGCAAACGGCATGCTGGGTGACATCGCCTTGCTGCAAAGCGCCGTGTCCTATGGCAGTGGGCAAAGCCAGAATGGGGTGCAAACCGAATTGGGTCTGACCAGCGGCCTGCCCCTGGCCCGGGGTTTTGTGGGCGTGGGCCTGGCCGCCACGTACGGCAACCGAACCTACCGTCGGGACTACACCGGCATCGACAGGGCAGGATGGAGCGACTGGTCCTGGACGGTCAATGTCGATCACCGTGTGACCGCGGTCTGGCATGTCGACGCGCAATACCAGCAGGCCAGCGTCAGCGTCCGCCCCGCCTCTGCACCTCCTGGATCGGCGGCAGAGACACGGGTCAGACCGTACACCGCGCTGTTGACGGTCTGGCGCGACCTCTGATCACCTCAGAGCGTGAAGTCATAGTCGACCGTCAGCGGCGCATGGTCGCTGAACCACTGGTCCTTGAAGACGCTGGCTGACTTGGCCGTCTCGGCCAGGGCAGGCGTGGCCAGGTGGTAATCGATGCGCCACCCCACGTTCTTGGCTCTGGCCTGGCCCCGGTTGCTCCACCACGTGTAGCAGGCATCGGTGGTGTCGGGGTGCAGCTGGCGGTAGACGTCCACCAGCCGGGTCTTGCCGGCCGGGTCCAGCAACTTGCTCATCCAGGCGCGCTCCTCGGGCAGGAAGCCGCTGTTCTTGAGATTGCCCTTCCAGTTCTTCAAGTCCTGTTCCTTGTGGGCGATGTTGATGTCGCCGATCAGGATGAACTCGCGTTTACCGCACAGCGAAGCCAGGTGGGGGAAGATCATGTCCAGGAAGCGGAACTTGGCCTCCTGGCGTTCTTCCGAGCTGGAGCCGCTGGGGAAGTAGCAGCTGATGAGCGAGAGCTTGCGGCCGGGCTTGTCGAAGCGCAGCTCCACCCAGCGGCCTTCGGGGTCGAACTCGCCGCTGGGGTCACCCTTGCCCAGCCCGATGACCACGTCCGACGGCTCGTGCTTCGTGTAAAGCCCGACGCCGGAGTAGCCCTTCTTTTCTGCATGGTGGAAGTGGCCCTGCATGCCGGCGAAGCCCTTCAAGGGGGCCGGCATGTCGTCCACATGGACCTTGAGTTCCTGCACGCCCATACAATCGGCGGACATGGTTTCAGCCCAGGGCACGAGGCCTTTGGTGGCGGCAGATCGGATGCCGTTGAGGTTCAGTGAGACCAGACGAAACACGACGAGTATCCAATCAAATGAGCAACACCTCTTCCCATGACACGTTGGCCCAGGATTTCGTGGCCTTCGCCGTGCAGTCCAAGGTGCTGCGGTTCGGTGAATTCAAGACCAAGGCGGGGCGCCTGTCGCCCTATTTCTTCAACGCCGGCTTGTTCGATGACGGCGCCAAGCTGGGCCGCCTGGCGCAATTCTATGCACAGCGGCTGATCGCGTCCGGCGTCGAGTTCGACATGCTCTTCGGCCCGGCCTACAAAGGCATCACCCTGGCGGCTGCCGTGTCCATCGAACTGGCTCGCCTGGGGCACAACAAGCCCTTCGCCTACAACCGCAAGGAGGCCAAGGACCACGGCGAAGGCGGCACCCTGGTGGGTGCACCGGTGCAGGGCCGCGTGCTCATCATCGACGATGTGATTTCCGCAGGCACCTCGGTGCGTGAGTCCATTGACCTGATCCTCAAGGCGGGTGCGAAGCCGGCGGGTGTCACCATCGCGCTGGACCGCCAGGAGAAAGCCACGGTCAATGGCCAGGACGCGGCGGAGAGCGCCGTGCAGCAGGTTGAGCAGCACTATGGCCTGCCCGTGGTGGCCATCGCCACGCTCGGCGACCTGCTGCAATACCTGCAGACGCAGTCCGACCCGGCGCTGTCTGCCCACCACCCGGCCGTGCTGGCCTACCGTCAACGTTATGGCGTCTGATCCGTTCTTATTCTGAGAACTTCATCGCTCAGATCAGGTCACAATCGACACACTGATCAAAGCGTGCCAAGTCCGCGCTGTACCACGGAGATGTCATGACGTTGGAGATGGGAGTCCTTGAACGCATGGCCGTCGCCTTCAACGGCAGGCGGTGCGTCGCGGCGTGTGTGCTGCTGGCCGCTGCGATCTCGGCCCATGCCTCATCCTCGGCTACACCCACCAACGGCGCGGGCGGCATCTACTCCTGCGTGGACTCGACCGGCAAGCGCCTCACCTCTGATCGCCCCATTCCCGAGTGCCTGGACCGCGAGCAGCGCGTGCTCAACAAGGACGGCTCGCAAAAGCAGACCCTGCCGCCGCGCATGAATGCCGCCGAACGCGCGGCTGCCGAGGAGCGCCAGCGTCAGAAAGCCCAGGCCGAGGCCGCGCAAAAAGATGCTGTGCGGCGCGACCGCAACCTGATGCTGCGCTTTCCCAATGAGGCGGTTCACAACAAGGCCAGAGAAGCGGCACTGGACGATCTGCGGCATGGCATCGCGGACTCCGAAAAGCACCTCAAGGAGTTGCAGGAAGACCGCAAACCGCTACTGGCTGAGACCGAGTTCTACAAGGACAAGCGCCTGCCGATCAAGCTGCGGAGCAAGCTGGAAGCCAACGAGGCCCAGCAGCAGGCGCAAAAGGACATCATCTCCCAGCAGCAGGCTGAAATCACCCGCGTGAACGCCCTGTATGACGCGGAACTGGCCCGTCTCAAGCGCCTGTGGGCAGGTGAAGCGCCCGGAACGGATGTGACACCGTCCTCGGCGCACTGACGCCCTCATGCAGGTGCGGTTGGCCGCCGAGACGGACCGCGAGCAAGCATCACGCCATCGTGATCGCCCGCCAGGTGTAGCCCAGGGCCACCGCCGCCACCAGCACAACGCTGAGCCAATCGAGCAGGCCGAGGCGGTCGGCAGCGCGGGCCTCATCGGCTGGGCGCGCCAGCTCGCGGTGCAGCATGAAGATGGGCAGCGTCGCGCTGAAGGCGATGAACAGCGAGGCCGGGAAGTACCAGCCATAGGCGCGCATCTTCAGGCGACGTGCCTCGGTCAGCATCCAGTGCCAGCACACCAGGAAGACGAACATGATGTCCACCGTGATGAAGCGGCTGGCCGCGTTCACCAGGGTGTCCTGCCAGAAATGGATGTTGGCATTGACGAAGCCCAGGGGCAGATAGGGCTTGAGCTGCGAGGCCGTGCCAATCAGGGCGGCCAGCGAGATCAGGGCGTAGAGCGTGCACAGCACGGTTTGACGGCGGGTAAGGGACATGGTGGACATGGTGTCTGGCCTCGGTGGTGAGGATCAGTTGGCGGCTTCGGTGCCGGCCACGCCCGTGCGCAACTGCGTGGGTGTCTGGCCGGTGGCGCGCTTGAAGGCGCGTGTGAACGAGGCTGCATCGGCAAAGCCCGTGGTGTGGGCGATCTGGGCGATGGTCTTGTCGGTCTCCAGCAGCAGCACCTCGGCGTACTCGATGCCGACTTCGGTGCGCAACTGCGGCAGCGTGTTGCCTTCGTCCTTCAGGCGCCGGCTCAGGGTGCGCGGCGACATGGCCATGGCTTCGGCCAGCGCGCCCGCGTCGAGCAGCTGCTTTTGCCGGGCGGCCGTCTGCAGGCGCCGCTTGACCTCCTGGGTCACGGGCTTCATGTCCAGTCTTGCCTGACGCTGCTGCTCCAGCGTGGCCTTCATCAGCATGTGCGAAGCGCGGCTGGGCGCGATCAGGGGCGTGTGCAGGGCCTGGCGCGGCAGCAAGATCTTGTTCTGCCTCGCCCGGAAGATGAACTTCGCGCCAAAAGCGGCTTCGTACTCGGTGGGGTCGCCCATGGGGGCATGCATCAGGTGGACCTCGCCATCGGTGATCGGCTTGGTCAGAAAGGGCATGACCTTGAGGAAGGACGCCAGCACCGTCTCGGTGAAGAAGTCATGCACGCGGCCGAAGTCGTACTTGGGCTCGACGATCAGGTGGACTTCATCGCCCATGTCCTGGCGGCGGAAGTCGTAGGCCGGCATGATCAGCGTGGCGTACTTGAGCGTGCCTTCCACGGCTTCGCCCAGGTTGGCCGAGGTGATGACCATCATGCCCACCGGCCCGTGCGTGGTCAGCGGGAAGTGCGCCATGAAGGTCACCAGCGGCGGCGGGCCGGGTGGGCACAGGTCCAGGAAATGCGCCAGCGCCAGCCGCATCTGCACGCCATCAATCGTCTGCCAGGGCATGAAGGGACGAGGCAGGTCGATGCCGCAGTGTTGGTAGAGCGCTTCCGGGGCCAGGCTTTGCTCGCGGCACAAGGCCTCGCCCACCTCCATGTACTGGATGGGGAAGGTGAGGGTTTTGAGGATGCGGTCGGGGCTGGCCATGTCGCGGTGCTCAGCGGGCCAGTTTACTGTGCGTGGCCTCGCTGTAGATGGCGTAGATGAAAGCCCCGATCAGCATCATCCATTGCCCATAACTGGCCAGGCGGAAGACGTGGCCCGTCTGCACGAACTGCGCATCGAAACCCGCTTGGCCCATCATCGGCAAGGACCAGTAGAAGCTGGGCGTGGCCACCAGGCAGGCGACCACGAACAGGCCCCACTCCTTGACCCAGGCCGCGCGGCCTTGAGTCAGCGCGAAGGCCAGCAGCGCGGAGAACAACAGCGTGATGGCCCCGCCAAACAGGTAGAGGCTGCCGCCGGCCAGGGTGGCAAAGCTGGGCATGCCCATCTGTACGCCCCAGATCAGCATCACCGCACCCACGACCATGCCACTGAACGCCAAAGCCCAGCTGCCTGCGCCCATATAGCGGGAGGCGGGCTGTGCGGTGGCGAAGCCTGACCACACCAGCTGAGCACCACCGGCCAGGCCCACCAATGTGGCCAGGGCGAACAGCAGCCGTGGCAGGGCATGGCCCGCCACGACGGTGTCTTCCATGTGGATGACACCAGCGGGGATCCACTCGGCCGCGTGTGGCAGCACGCTCAGGCCCGGCGACAGCACCAGGTGCTCGACCGTGGTGGCGGCGGCGGCCAGCAGCGTCAACAGCCCGCCATAGGCCATCAAGCGACCGATGCGGGCATGCGTGGTGAAGGCCTGCGCGATCTTGTTCTTCGCGGCGGCCGGGCGATCAGCTTGTGTCCAGCGGTTGATGGTGAACAGGCCGTAGCCGATCATCACGCACAGGGGCACCAGCATGCCGGTGACGGCGTAGTTGCCTTCAAGCTGACGCAGTTGCGGCGCGAAACGCTCACCAAAGGCGCCGAAGGCCAGCCAGCCATAGCGCTGGATGGGGGCGGTCAGCAGCATGCCGTAGTTCAGGCTCATCCAGGCCTGGTGCTGGGCGATCTGCTTGCGCAGCATCGAGTAGATGGCCATCCACAGGCTGAGGGTCACGCCCACGGCCAGGCCCCATAGGCCGATGTAGAAGGTGAGCTGGTCGTAGATGTCGGCCACCGGCGTGCGCACCAGGTAGACCATGGCCGCGATCATGGCCGATTGCGCGGCGATCAGATACACCGCGCCAAAGGCCCGGTGCCATAGCGGGAAGCGGCGGCGAAAGGCCGGCCAGAACTGCAGGGCACCAAAGAGCATGCAGGTGCCGGCCAGCGCGTTGTGCAGCGACAGCGCGATGCCATTGGCCTTGGGCATGGTGGCGTAGTGGATGAGCGGCTCGCTCAGGCCGCGCTCGCCATAGGCATAGGTGGGCGAGCTGACCTTGCCCAGGATGGCGATGCCCACGGTGGAATGCTCGGCGATCTCGCCGGGCGTGCCGGTGGGCTGGCCTTTTTCGGCCGCCTGCTGCAAGGCGATGCGCTTGGCCGCGACTTCGGCGCTGCCAGCGCTCCTGAAGTTGACGACGCCGGCGTCGATGGCGACCAGCCCATAGAGCAGCATTGCCATGGCCAGGCCCAGGGCGACCGCACGCAGCAGCCAGGTACGCAGCGGCGTGCTGCTGGACAGGGGAACAGGGGCGGACAGGCTCATGGTGCGGGCACGGCAGGGTCAGGATGGCGTCATCCTAGGGATGGCGTCTGTGCCTGATCCGCCAATGCCATGCTGAAGCCGCCAAGGTGCGCGGTACTCAGCCGGCCAGCTTCTTCTTGAGCAGATCGTTGACGGTGGCCGGGTTGGCCTTGCCCTTGGTCGCCTTCATGGCCTGGCCAACGAGCGCGTTGAAGGCCTTTTCCTTGCCCGCGCGGAACTCCTCCACCGACTTGGCATTGGCCGCCAGGATGTCGTCGAGGATCTTTTCCAGCTCGCCGGTGTCGCTCATCTGCTTGAGGCCCTTGGCCTCGATGACGGCATCCACGCGCGCGGCATCCGAGGTCGCGTCGGCCGATTCGCCGCTCCACAGGGCATCGAACACCTGCTTGGCGCCATTGTTCGAGATCGTGCCGTCGGCAATGCGCGAGATCATCGCGGCCAGCAACTCGGCGCTGATCGGCGATTGCTCGATCGACTCTTCCTCGGCGTTCAAACGACGCGAGACCTCGCCCATCAACCAGTTGGACACCAGCTTGGGCTGACCGCAGGCCTTGGCCGCGGCCTCGAAGAAGGCGCCAAAGCCCTTGGACTGCGTCATCATCGATGCGTCGTACTCGGGCAGGCCATAGTCCTTCACGAAGCGTGCGGCCATCACGCGCGGCAGCTCTGGCATCTCACGCTTCACGCGTTCGATCCACTCCGGCGCGATCACCAGCGGCGGCAGATCGGGGTCGGGGAAGTAGCGGTAGTCGTGCGCGTCTTCCTTGGTGCGCATGGCCCGTGTCTCGCCTGTGTCGGGGTTGAAGAGCACGGTGGCCTGCTGGATCTTGCGCCCGTCTTCGATCTCGTCGATCTGCCAGTTGATCTCGTAGTCCGTGGCCTGCTGCAGGAACTTGAAGCTGTTGAGGTTCTTGATCTCGCGACGCGTGCCCAAGGGCGCACCGGGCTTGCGCACCGAGACGTTCACGTCGCAGCGGAAGGAGCCTTCCTGCATGTTGCCGTCGCAGATGCCCAGCCACACGACCAGCGCATGCAGGGCCTTGGCGTACTCGGCCGCTTCCTTGCTGGCGCGCATGTCGGGCTCGGTCACGATCTCCAGCAGCGGGGTGCCGGCGCGGTTCAGGTCGATGCCCGAGGACTTCTCGCCGTTGAAGCCCACGAAGTCTTCATGCAAGGACTTGCCTGCATCTTCTTCCAGGTGGGCGCGCACCAGGCGCACCGTGTGTTCCTTGTCACCCACGAAGAAGCTGACCGTGCCGCCTTGCACGACAGGGATCTCGTACTGGCTGATCTGGTAGCCCTTGGGCAGATCGGGGTAGAAGTAGTTCTTGCGCGCAAAGATGGAGCGCGGCGCCACATGCGCCCCGACCGACAGGCCGAAGGCGATGGCGCGGGCCACGGCGCCTTTGTTCATCACGGGCAGGGTGCCGGGCAGGGCCAGGTCCACCGCGCAGGCTTGCGTGTTGGGTTCGGCGCCGAACTGCGTCGAGGCACCGGAAAAAATCTTGGATTGCGTGGACAGCTGGACGTGGGTTTCCAGGCCGATGACGACTTCGTAGCCGCGGATCAACGGGGCGCTCATGGTTGTGCTTGCTCGATTGTTTTATTTGAGGGGTCTGTAGGCATTGGCGTAGCTCTCGCGCCAACGCACCAACAGATCCCGGTTGTCGTGTTGCCAGGGGTGGAAGCCCGGTTTGAGGAAGGCCCACCAATGCGGCCCCATGTGCCAGAAGATGCCCTCGCGGCCGAACCAGAAGCGCAGCGCGCTGGACCAGGTCTGGCGCTTGAAGAGCTTGCCGTCCTTGTGCAGCATCAGCATGGTCTGTACGGCCACGTAGAAGTAGAACTCGAAGGTGATCAGCAGGTACATCAAGGCGCGGCGCACATAGCCACCACCGATGGCGCGGTAGGTGTCGATGGCCACGGCCTTGTGTTCGGACTCCTCGGCGGCATGCCACTGCCACAGCGTGCGCATCATCGGTGTCATGCCTTCGGTCCAGCTGGCGTTGCGCAGCAGGCCGTCGCCGAGCATGGCCGTGAAGTGCTCGTATACCACGGTGATGGCCAGCTTGGTCTTGGGCGAGAAGGATCGCGTCATGTGGATCACGCGTTTGAGCGCGTTCTCCACCCAGGGTGTGTAGCCCTGGGCGAGGAGGAAGTCGTTGTACTGCTGGTGCAGGTGGCGGTGCGTGGCCTCCTGGCCGACGAAGAGCTTGATCTCTTCGCTCAGTTCGGTGAGCCCCTTGGCCTGCACGTCCTTGGCGTAGAAACGCACGCTGTCGATGAAGAACTGCTCGCCCACCGGGAACATGAACGACAGCGCGTTCAGCAATTGCGAACGGTAGGGATCGTTGTTGTTCCAGTAGATCGGAAAGCCCTGGCTGAGGTCCACATCGATGTGGCGCACAGTCATGCCGTCCGGTGCATGGAGGTGGTGGGGCGAATCAGGGGCGTTCATGGAGGGCGGGCTATGACAGGCTGGCTGGGCGGCGCTGGTGCCAGTCCGTGGCTTGCTGGAAGGCATGGGCCGTGTGCAGCAGGCCGGCTTCCTGCCAGTAGTTGCCGATCAGTTGCAGACCCACGGGCAGGGTGTGTTCACCGAAGCCGCAGGGGATGCTCATGCCAGGCAGGCCGGCCAGCGAGGCGGGCAGCGTGAAGATGTCGGCCAGGTACTCGGCCACCGGGTCCGTCTGCGAACCGATGGGACGAGCCACGCTGGGCGCCACCGGGCCGGCGATGACGTCGCATACCTTGAATGCGGCCTGGAAGTCATCGGCAATCATGCGCCGCAGTTTCTGTGCCTGCAAGTAGTAGGCGTCATAGTAGCCATGCGAGAGCACATAGGCCCCGATCATGATCCGGCGCTTGACCTCGGGGCCGAAACCTTCGGCGCGGGTCTTGCGGTACATGTCATTGAGATCGCCGTATTTGGCAGCACGATGGCCGAACTTGACGCCATCAAAGCGACTCAGGTTGGACGAGGCCTCGGCCGGCGCGATGATGTAATACACAGGGATGGACAGCTCGGTGCGCGGCAGGCTGATGTCCACCAGCGTGGCGCCCATCTCCTGGAGCTTGGCCAAGGCCGCGCGGGTGGCGTCGCGCACACCGGCATCGACGCCATCGCCGAAGAACTCCTTGGGCACGCCCACGCGCAGGCCCAGCAGAGGCTGGGCGGTGGTGCTGTCGGCGCGCGGCGTGTTGATCACGCCAATGTAGTCGGGCACGGGCTCCTGGGCGCTGGTGGCGTCACGCGCATCGAAGCCGCTCATGGCCTGCAGCAGCATGGCGCAGTCTTCGGCCGTGCGGGCCATGGGGCCGGCCTGGTCCAGCGAGGAGGCAAAAGCGATCATGCCGTAGCGCGAGCAGCGGCCATAAGTGGGCTTGATGCCGGTGATGCCGGTGAGCGCCGCGGGCTGGCGGATCGAGCCGCCGGTGTCGGTGCCGGTGCTGGCACCCACGAGGCGGGCCGCCACGGCCACGGCCGACGCGCCGGAGGAGCCACCGGGGATGCGGCTGGTGTCCCAGGGGTTGCGGGCCACGCCGTAGGCCGAGTTCTCGTTGGAGCCGCCCATGGCGAACTCGTCGCAGTTGAGCTTGCCTACGGCCACGGCGCCGGCCGACTTGAGCTGCGCCACCACGGTGGCGTCGAAGGGGCTCATATAGCCCTTGAGCATCTTGGAAGCGGCCGTGGTCGGCAGGCCTTGCGTCACGAAGATGTCCTTGTGCGCAATGGGCAGGCCGTCGAGCGCACCCAGGGTCTGGCCAGCGGCGCGGCGGGCGTCGGATGCGGCAGCGGCGGCCAGCGCACCTTGCGCATCCACATGCAGGAAGGCGCCCAGCTCGGCGTGGGCGGCGATGCGGTCCAGGGCGTGCTGCGTCAGCGCCACACTGGTGGTCTGGCCGGTGGCCAGCTGGTGGCTTTGCTCGGCCAGGGTGAGGTCGTGAAGACTCGTGGACGTGGCGATGCTCATTCGATCACCTTCGGCACGAGGAAGAGGCCGCCATCCTGGGCGGGGGCATTGGCCATATTGGCCTGGCGGTTGTCGCTCTCGGTGACGGCATCCTCGCGCAGGCGCAGGGTCACGTCCTCGATGGCAGACAGCGGGGTGTACAGGGGCTCGATGCCCGAGGTGTCCACCGCGCGCATCTTTTCGACGATGTCGAAGAATTCGTTGAGTTGCGTCAGCATTGCGCCTTGCTCCTCGCCGCTGAGTTCCAGGCGGGCGAGTTGGGCGATGCGGCTGACGTCATCGGGGGTCAGGGCCATGGTTCGTCCAGGGGTAACAGATGGGGGCGCAGCCCGGAAAGGGCGGGGCCTTGGGGTATTATCCTAGGTTATCCACAAGTCATGTTTGCACGCAATGCGCGCAGATGCGATGGGGATGAGGTTTTTAGACGCGCAGCCGCGCCAGTGAGCGGGCTGCGCGCGTTGTTTCAGGGCCCTTTGCCCGCCAGTGTTCCGTTTGCTTCGCGCCAGACGCTCCTCCGTTACGCACGGGCGAGTCGGTCTTCGAGTTCGCGTACCGGCAAGCGGCGGCAGGCAAGGGGTTCCGAGCCGGAGCGTCGTCGCATGTATTCAATGTTTCGCAAGTATTTTTCCACCGACCTGGCCATCGACCTGGGCACCGCCAACACCCTGATCTACGTTCGTGACAAAGGCATCGTGCTGGACGAGCCCTCGGTGGTGTCGATCCGTCACGAAGGCGGTCCCAACGGCAAGAAGACCATCCAGGCGGTGGGGGCCGAGGCCAAGGCCATGCTGGGCAAGGTGCCCGGCAACATCGAGGCCATCCGCCCGATGAAGGACGGCGTGATCGCCGACTTCACCGTCACCGAGCAGATGCTCAAGCAGTTCATCAAGATGGTGCACCCGCGCTCGGTTTTGAAGCCGTCGCCGCGCATCATCATCTGCGTGCCCTGCGGTTCGACCCAGGTGGAGCGTCGCGCCATCCGCGAATCGGCGCTGGGCGCCGGCGCGTCCGAGGTCTACCTGATCGAAGAACCCATGGCCGCGGCCATCGGTGCCGGCCTGCCGGTGTCCGAAGCGTCGGGCTCCATGGTGGTCGACATCGGCGGCGGCACGACCGAAGTGGGCGTGATCTCGCTGGGTGGCATGGTCTACAAAGGCTCCGTGCGCGTGGGCGGCGACAAGTTCGATGAGTCCATCATCAACTACATCCGCCGCAACTACGGCATGCTGATCGGCGAGCCCACGGCCGAGGCCATCAAGAAGGAAATCGGTTCGGCCTTCCCCGGCTCCGAGGTCAAGGAGATGGAGGTCAAGGGCCGCAACCTGTCCGAAGGCGTGCCCCGCAGCTTCACCATCTCGTCCAACGAGATCCTCGAAGCCCTGACCGATCCGCTCAACCAGATCGTGTCGGCCGTGAAGAACGCGCTGGAGCAGACCCCGCCCGAACTGGGCGCCGACATCGCCGAGCGCGGCATGATGCTGACCGGTGGCGGCGCGCTGCTGCGCGATCTCGATCGCCTGCTGGCCGAGGAAACCGGGCTGCCTGTGCTGGTGGCTGAAGACCCGCTGACCTGTGTGGTGCGCGGTTGCGGCATGGCCCTGGAGCGCATGGAGCGCCTGGGCAGCATCTTCACATCGGAATAACACCCTTGTCGTGACCCGCAGGCGCCCCCACCATGGCGCCTGTCGTGTTTTGTGGGAGCTGACGCTTCGTCATGCCATTGGCCACGCTGGACCGTACCCCGCCCCCCTTCTTCAAGCAGGGGCCGTCGGCTTTCACTCGCTTGATGTTTTTCTCGGCGCTGGCAGTGTTCCTGATGGTGGCCGACTCACGCTGGAAAATGACCCAACCGGTGCGTGCGCTCGTGGCCACGGTGTTGCATCCCGTTCAAGAAGTGCTGATGGCGCCGTCTCGCTGGTGGGATTCGGCCGGGCACTATGTGTCCGGGCTGGATGAGGCCAGACGGCGGGAGCTGGCGGCGCAGCGCCTGGTGGCCAAGCAGGCCGAGCGCGTGATGCGGGCGGACCAACTGGAACGCGAGAACGCCCGCCTGCGGGGTCTGCTGGGCTTGCGTCCGCGCATTGACGTTTCCAGCATCGCTGCCGAGATCCTGTATGACGCGCCCGACCCCTTCACCCGCAAGGTCGTGATCGATCGTGGCAGCGCCAACCTGGTCGTGCTGGGCTCGCCCGTGATCGACGAAACCGGCGTGCTGGGGCAGGTCACGCGCGTCTACCCCTTGACTTCTGAAGTGACCCTGGTGACCGACAAGGACGCGGCTGTGCCGGTTGTGAACGTGCGCACGCAGCAGCGCGGCGTGGCCTATGGGACGCCTCATGCGCATGGCATGGAGCTGCGCTTCATGGCCGGCAATGCCGATGTGCAGGTGGGGGATGTGCTGCAAACCTCCGGCCTGGATGGTGTCTATCCGGCGGGTTTGCCTGTGGCCAAGGTCATGCAGGTGGACCGCCGCGCGGACTCGGCCTTTGCCCGCATCAGCTTGCAGACGCTGGCCAGCCCCGACAGCACACGCCATGTGCTGCTGCTGGAGCCCACGGCGGGCAAGCTGCCCGAGCGCCCGGCAGACGCCGCATCGGCTTCCGCCTCCGCGCCAGAGAACCCTGGTCGCAAGGGCAAGGCCTCGGCCCACCATGGTTCGGCCAAGTCCCAGGCCTCACCGACGGGAGGCAAGCCATGATGCCCCGCGGCAGCGAACTGCTGCTTCCGGTCAACCCATTGTTCATCTGGCTCTCGCTGTTTCTGGCCTTGAGCCTGAACATGCTGCCCTGGGGGCGTGTGGCCGGCGTGCCCGACTTTCTGGCCGTGGCCGTGGTGTTCTGGAACGTGCACCAGCCGCGCCGTGTGGGCGTGGGTGTGGCCTTCGTGATGGGCCTGATCATGGACGTGCACCAGGGCGCCTTGCTCGGCCAGCATGCACTGGCCTACACGCTGCTGAGCTTTTTTGCGATCACCGTGCACCGTCGCCTGCTGTGGTTCACGGTGGCCTCGCAGGCCGTGCAGATTGTGCCCTTGTTCGTGGCGGCGCATGCCGTGTCCCTGCTGGTGCGCCTGATCGCGGGTGCGGCCTTCCCGGGCTGGGGCCTGCTGGGTGCGCCCCTGATCGAATCGATGCTGTGGCCGTTGGCATCCTTCGTGTTGCTGGCCCCGCAAAGAAGAGCGCCGGACAGGGACAAGAACCGTCCGCTGTAGCGCCATCTTGCTCATGGTCATATGACGCCTGTGCGACAAATTCGCGCTAAATGGGGTGTTTGGGTCGCCTAGTCCCGGGATTGTGGCGAGTGCCCGCCTGGATGACACTCCGTTACAGTTTTTTGGGGTTGCGTCATGCGTACTGCTGTTTATTCTCTTGTCGCCGTTATGGCCCTCGCGGGTCTGCCTGCCGCTCAAGCGGGCACGTTTTCGTCGTGGGCTAAGTCGGGGCAGTCTTCGCTGATCAGCGGTGATAATACGGTTCGCCTCGTGTCCGACACGCCCGGGCAGGCTGGTGCCGGCTGGGCCCCTGGCAGCATCGACCTGAGCAGTATCATGTCGAACCAGGCCAACTACACCGAGGTGCTGTTTTCCTTCAAGGTGTCGGGCGCATCCGCGTCCGCGAGCTTCAAGGACGGCTTTTCGATGATGCTGTCGAGCGGCGATGTCCCCGTGTTCAAGTCGAGCTTTCTGGGCTTGAGTCAATTTGATGACGGCATCGCGTTTGCGGTTGATCCGGCGGCGGGCAAGACCACATCGCTGGACGTGGGCAGCGTGGCAACCGCGTCGACCATGCTGGGCGCATCGCCTGTTGTGAGTGGACTGAACATGCTCGACAGTACGCAGGTGGATGCCAAGCTGCGCGTGAGCTACTCCACGGTCTACAACTCGTGGGTGATGACTCTGAAGATGCGTGACTCAGGGGCCACGTCTTTGTGGAAGCAGGTGGCGTTCGCTCAGTACGGTGCGGGTACCTTCACCAACCCTGCGGACGTGCGTGTTGGCTTTGGTGCGAGCACGCTCAATGGTGGTTCGGCCAACTTCGATATTGTGGCCTTCCAGGCTTCGGCCATGGCCATCTCGCCCGTGCCCGAGCCAGGTACGGCCGCCCTTTGTATGGTGGGTCTGGGCTTGTTTGCCCGTGTTCGCCGCACTCCCTCAAAGCGGGCTGCATCCGCCTGATCGTTTTGGCCTGTGTCGGCGTGTCTTGACGCCGCGTATCGGCAAGCCAAGCAAGCTACCGCGCAGGGCCCGCTGCGCTCAGGAGTTGTCATGAAAAATCACGCCACGTTGGCCGTGTGGTGCCCTGTTGCGCGCGCCGCAGCCTTGTGCGCCCTGCTGATCAGCCCGTCTGCCTGGGCGCTCGATGCCTCTCAGGCCAAGGTTGTATGGGGCATGGCAACGGTGCAGACCTCGGGGTCGACCACCACGGTCAACCAGCGCACCGGTGCTGTACGGATCGACTGGTCCAATATGGATGTGCCCGCAGGCAACACGCTGGCTTTCAACCAGATCGACGCCAGTTCCGTGGCGATCAACGTGGTGACGGGTAACGCCGCCACCAACATCCTGGGTAGTGTGACAGCGCCCGGCCATGTGTATGTGCTCAATCCCAATGGCGTGTTGATCGGGCGTGGTGCGCTGGTCAACGTAGGCAGTTTCGTGGCCAGCACGATGGCGCTGGACAGCTTTGATCTGGACAGCGGCGCGCTCGTGCTCAAGCGTGGCACGCCGGTTGACGGCGCGCAGGTGAAGAATGACGGGACTATCACGGCCGATGGCGGCTCGGTGGCGCTGGTTGGCAACCAGGTTGGCAACAGCGGTTCGATCTCGGCTGCAGGTGGCCGCGTGATGCTGCTCGGTGGGGACCACGTCGTGCTGACCCCAGACCGCAATGGCCTGCTGTCGTACAGCCTGGATCGCGCCAGCCTGGTCGCCAGCGTGAGCAACACCGGGCGCATCTCGGCGGCAGGTGGGCAGATTGCATTGGATGCACGCTCGCTGGCGCAGGCTGTGGTTAACAGCAGCGGTATTGTCGAAGCGGCCGGCGTGTCCGAGGGGCCGGATGGGGTTATCCGATTGGTGGCCCTGGGGGCGGCAGGCAGCAAGGTTTCCGTGCGCGGAACGGTGGATGCGGGTGCCTCGGGGCTGGTCACTGCTGACCTGGCTGAAGGGGGGCAGTTAGACTTTGGTCCTGAGTTCTTGCGGGCACATGCGCCCGATCAGGCCGGTGCGCTGAATGTTTCGGCGCTGGACAAGGTATACGACGGCACCACCGATGTGACCGTGCGCGTCGATCTGTCCAGTATGCCGGGCCGCACGGCGGCCCCCGTGACGTTGGACATGGTTCAGGCTCATTTCGACGACCGCTTTGTCCAGGTCGATGGCGAGCCCGGCTACGTGTGGTTCACTGCGCGCTTGTCCGGTGAGACGGCCCTTGCGCTGCCGGGGTCGCTGGCCGCCCGCATCAGCCCACGCGAGATCCATCTGGAAGCCGACACCAAGACCTATGACGGCCGCACCGATGCGACGGTACATCTCCTGGCCGGCGATGTACTGGACATTGACAAGGACATTTTGCGTGTGTCTGTCACGGGGGCACAGTTTACGCAGGCGAATGTGTCACCGGACGGAGTGGTGCCAGTGACATGGAGCGGGCAGC
Organism: Burkholderiales bacterium; assembly: GCA_003963115.1. Classification (GTDB taxonomy): domain Bacteria; phylum Pseudomonadota; class Gammaproteobacteria; order Burkholderiales; family Burkholderiaceae_C; genus Aquabacterium. The sequence continues at coordinate 43,826 of RXJQ01000018.1, read as the reverse complement.
GCCTGGTGGGTGCGGCCGCAGGCAGCTACAAGCTTTCCGACTCCGCCAGTGGGCGCATCACGCCCAAGCTGCTGAGTGTCAACGCGAGCGACAAGGTGGCCGATGGCAGCACTGCGGCCAGCGTCCGCCTGGTGACGAACGGTATCGTGGCGTCCGATCTCAACCAATTGAGCGTGACACTCAGCAACGCGACGTTTGACAGTGCCGCGCCAAGCGCCGCTCCGGTCGGCGTGTCGTATGCCTACCAATTGGTGGGGGCCGCCAGTGGCAACTATGCGCTCTCCGGGCGAACCAGCGCGCTGATCACGGCGCCTGTTACGCCCCCGACACCCGTGACGCCCGTGACAATCCCCGATGGCCTGTCCGGCGTCATCGATAACGGGCGCCGCGGCGGTCAGTCCAGTGCGCAAAACATCAATCCAGGCGCCTTGTCCGACCTCCTGAGCAACCTGCCGCCACCCGCCGCAGGCAATGAAGACGAAGACAAGAAAGCGGGCACCGGCCGCAGTGATATCAACAGCCCCATCCGTGTGATCGATGGTGGCGTCAAACTGCCGGCACTGCTGACCGTTCGTTGAGCGCCTGCCACGCGACCCCATGACAAACCATTGCTTGCCATTCCCTTCCCGTCGCCCCGTCAGTGCAGCCGTATGGGCCTTGCTTGGGACGCTGCTTCTGTGTCCGCTGGCGACTCACGCTCAAGCCCTGGCCCAGCCCGGTGCGGGCGATGTGCAACGCTCGGTGCAGCCGCCTCAGACACCCGCGCCACGCCAAGATGCCACGCCAGCTGTGAAAGTGAGCCCGGCCCAGCCAGATGAGGCGTCGGACAAGGTGGCGCTGCGGATTCCCGTGCGGGTGTTGCGCATCAATGGGGCGACGGTGGTGTCGGAGCCTGTGTTGCAGGCACTGCTGTCTGACGTGCCGGGGCGCTCCTTCACGCTGCCGGAATTGCAGCATGTGTTGCGGCGCGTTGGCGACTACTACCGCTCACTGGGCTATCCTGTGGCGCGCGCCGTATTGCCTGCGCAGGACATCCGAGATGGCGTGGTGACGGTGTTGGTGCTGGAGGGACGGCTGGGGGCCGTCTCGTTCGACAACCAGTCTTTGATCAGCGAGTCCAGCCTGGCGCGCTTGTTTGGCGATGCCTTCGTTGGTACTGTGGTCTCTCAGCCTGAGTTGGAGCGTCGCCTGCTCTTGCTGGGCGATACGCCTGGTGCGAGCCGCGCAGGCGCCGTTTTGCAGCCTGGCGCGCACACCGGCGAGACCGATGTGCGCGTGCAGGTCGATGGCGCCGACAGGCTGATCTCACAAATTGATTTTGACAACCATGGTAACCGCTACACCGGCTACTGGCGTGTCGGGGCCCAGGCCACCGTCAATAGCCCTGCCGGCGTGGGGGATCAGATCCAGTTGCGTGGCCTGACGACCAATGAATCCCTGAGCTATGTGCGGCTGGGCTATCGCCTGCCCGTGCACACTGCGGCGTGGACGGCCGGCGTTGCCTGGTCGCAGGTCAACTACAAGCTTGCACGGGAGTTCGCCTATCTGGATGCCAAGGGGTGGGCACGCACCGCGACGATCGATACCAGCTATACCCTTGTCCGCACCCCCGACCACAGCCTGAGCACGGCCCTGACGTGGGATCACAAGACGTTTGAAGACCGGATCGAAGTGCTTGATCCGGCGTCGGTGACGCGCAAGTCGTCCGACGTCTGGTCCCTTGCCCTCAATGGCTTCGGCAACCGCGACGCCCGCAACCATGCCTTCAGTTTCATCTGGAGTCACGGCCAACTCAATCTGCCCACGATGGCCCAAAAGGCCGCAGACGCGGCTGGTCCAAGAACTCAGGGCAGCTTTGACAAGCTGGTGTTCGCCGGCAACGCGACCATGCCGCTGGATAAGGGGTGGAGCGTGTATGCCAACGCCTATTGGCAGCATGCTTTCAACAACCTGGATGCCTCCGAAAAGTTCTCGCTCGGCGGCGCCAGCGGCGTACGCGCCTATCCGCAAGGCGAGGCCTCGGGAGACCAGGGGCAGCTCGGCTCGGTCGAGTTGCGCTACACGCCACCGCTGTCCACCTTGCAGTGGGCGGGCTTTCTGGATGCAGGGCATGTGCGCCTTGACCACGAGGCATACAACAGCGTCGGCCCGCAAAGCCGGTCCCTGTATGCCCTTGGGGGCTCTCTGCTGTGGGCGCCCAGGCAGGATCTGGGGCTCAAGCTGATGCTGGCCACGCGGGTGGGGACTGAACCGGTGCAGTCGGAGCCGGACAATAGCCGTACCAGGTTGTGGTTGCAGGGCCTCTGGCGTTTTTGACCGACCCGAAACCACCGCCTTCTTGCGCATATCGGCTTGATCGGGGCCGGGCGAACCGCGTCGTAGGCGCTACGATAGCGGGCTAACCGCCCATGACCGAACTCAAAAACCTCGAAGCCGAACTCAGCCGCTTTCGTGCCCGATTGTGGGCGGCGGTCGGCTTCGTGCTGTTCTGCTTCGGCTTGCTGGTGTTTCGCCTGTGGGTGCTGGAGGTCGTGCGGCATGACGAATTGGCCACGCAGGCCGAGAACAACCGCATCGCCGTGGTGCCCATCGTGCCCAACCGGGGGCTGATCGTCGACCGCAATGGCGTGGTGCTGGCCAACAACTACTCGGCCTACACGCTGGAGATCACGCCGTCCAAGGTTGACGACGTCGAGGCCACGATCGACGCGCTGTCCCGCATCGTCGAGGTCCAGCCGCGCGACCGTCGCCGCTTCAAGCGCCTGCGCGAGGAGTCGAAAAGCTTCGAGTCCATCCCCATCCGCACCCGCCTGACGGACGAAGAGGTGGCCCGTTTCACCGCCCAGCGTTTCCGCTTCCCCGGCGTGGACATCCAGGCCCGTCTGTTCCGCCATTACCCTTATGGCGAGCTGGCCAGCCACGTGCTGGGCTACATCGGCCGCATCAACCAGAAAGAGGCCGATGCGATGGACGATTGGCCCGAGGAGGAGCAGGCCAACTACCGCGGCACCGAGTACATCGGCAAGCTGGGCATCGAGCAAAGCTACGAGCGCGAGCTGCATGGCATCACGGGGTTCGAGGAGGTGGAGACCAGCGCCGGTGGCCGTGCGGTGCGGCGTTTGCGCTCCAACCCGGCCACGCCCGGCAACACCATCCACCTGTCGATCGACATCAAGCTGCAGGCCCTGATCGAGCGCCTGTTCGGCGACCGCCGTGGCGCCCTGGTGGCCATCGACCCGCGCAACGGCGAGGTGCTGGCCTTCGTCTCCAAGCCGACCTTCGACCCCAACCTCTTCGTCGATGGCATCGACATCGAGAACTGGCGCGAGCTCAACGAGTCTGCCGACAAGCCTTTGCTCAACCGGGCCCTGCGTGGTACCTACCCGCCAGGCTCTACCTACAAGCCCTTCATGGCCTTGGCCGTACTCAACACGGGCAAGCGCAGCCCCAGCGTGGTCATCATGGACAACGGCTTCTTCATGTTCGGCGGACACAAGTTCCGCAGCCCGGAGAACGAGCTGGGTGGCGCCATGGACATGCGCCGCGCCATCGTCAAGTCGAGCAACGTCTACTTCTACTCGCTGGCCAATGAGCTGGGTGTGGACCTCATCCATGACCAGATGGAACCGCTGGGTTTCGGCCGCCTGACTGGCATCGACCTCAAGGGCGAGGTCACCGGCATCCTGCCGTCCACGACCTGGAAGCGCAATGCCTACAAGCGCCCGGAGCAGCGCAAGTGGTATGCGGGCGAAACCATCTCGCTGGGCATCGGCCAGGGGTACAACAATTTCACGATGCTGCAGATGGCGACGGCCTTGTCGACGCTGGCGACGGGTGGGGAGCGCTTCCAGCCGCGTGTGGTGCGCGAGATCGAGAATGTCGTTAACCGCGATGTGCAGGTGATATCGAGCAAGGCCTTGCCCACGCTGCCCTACAAGCCGGAGCACATCGAATTCATCCGCAACGCCATGTACGGTGTGACACAGGAGGGCACCTCGACCCGCGTGTTCGTGGGCGCCGGCTACATGAGCGGCGGCAAGACCGGCACCGCCCAGGCTGTGGGCCTCAAGCAGAACGAAAAATACGTGGCCTCGAAGGTGGACGAGTACAAGCGCGACCATTCGCTGTACGAAGCTTTCGCGCCGCTGAACGAGCCCCGTGTGGCCTTGGCGGTGATCGTCGAGAACGCAGGCTTCGGTGCCGAGGCAGCCGCCCCGATTGCCCGCCGTGTACTGGACTACCTGCTGATGGACCAGTACCCCAGCGAGGAAGACATCGCTGCCGTACAACTGGGCAAGGCCGCCAGCCCGATCGGCACGCCCCGCAAGGCCTCGGCCATGCCGCTGCCTCGTGGCCTGGACGCCTTCGGTGCCGATGTGCCGGCCACGCCCGATGCCGCCACCTCGGCGGCTTCTGCGGCGGCGTCGGCCGCCTCCGCACCAGCAGTTGCTGCCTCGGCACCTGCGCGCGTGCAGCCCGCCAGCTCGGCGATGCCGTCGGCACCATCTGAACCGGGCTCGCACGCGGCAGCAGCCGTGCCTGCGATGGCCCCCGCCCCACGTCACCCGTCCAGCGCAGTCAGCCCTGCCGCATCGAAGGAGCAGCCATGAGCGTGGCCTTTGACAAACCGTCCTGGTGGCAGCGCATCAAGCCCATCTTCCAGGGCTTCGACCTTCCGCTGATCTGCATCGTGGTCTTCATTTGCGCGCTGGGCCTGGTCAACATGTACTCGGTCGGCTACGACAACGGCACGCGCTTTGCCGACCAGTCGCGCAACATGATGCTGGCGGCGTTGATGCTGTTTCTGGTGGCGCAGATCCCGCCGCAACGCCTCATGGCCCTGGCCGTGCCGCTCTACACCGTGGGTGTGATCCTGCTGGTGGCCACGGCGCTCTTTGGCATCACCAAGAAAGGTGCGACCCGCTGGTTGAATGTGGGCATGGTCATCCAGCCCTCAGAGATCATGAAGATCGCCATGCCGCTGATGCTGGCCTGGTGGTTCCAGCGCCGCGAGGGGCAGCTGCGTGGCCTGGACTTTGCGGCTGCCGGCGGCCTTTTGCTGCTGCCCGCAGCTTTCATCTTGAAGCAGCCCGACCTGGGCACGGCCATGCTGGTGATGTCGTCCGGCTTTTACGTGATCTTCTTCGCCGGCCTGAGCTGGCGCCTGATCCTGCCCGTGATCGTGGCGGCTGCGGTGGGCATCACCCTGATCGTGTCTTACCAGACGCAGCTGTGCCAGCCGGGCGTGAAGTGGCACGGCCTGCACGAGTACCAGAAGAACCGCGTGTGCACGCTGCTGGACCCGACCACCGACCCGCTGGGCAAGGGCTTTCACATCATCCAGGGCATGATCGCCATTGGCTCGGGCGGGGTGATGGGCAAGGGCTTCATGCAAGGTACACAGACCCACCTGGAGTTCATTCCCGAGCGCACCACCGACTTCGTCTTTGCCGCTTACTCGGAAGAGCATGGCCTGGCCGGCGGCGTCACGCTGATGCTGAGCTTCCTGGCACTGATCTTCCGGGGCCTGGTGATCGCCTCGCAGGCCCCCACGCTGTTCTCGCGCCTGCTGGCCGGGGCGATCTCGCTGAGCTTCTTCACCTATGCCTTCGTCAACATGGGTATGGTCAGCGGGATCCTGCCCGTGGTGGGCGTGCCTCTGCCTTTCATCAGCTACGGCGGTACGGCCATGGTCACGCTGGGTCTGGCGCTGGGCATGCTGATGTCGATCGCCAAGAGCCGTGGGCTGATGCAGCGTTGACTGGCGGCCACACCCGTACCCCTATACCCATGATGGCCTGATCGGCCGCAAGCTGCGGGGTGCAGGCCAGCGCTAACATCGCCCACCTGACGCAAGCTTGAAGCGAGGTTCCCATGGACAGCGCCCCCCACAACCCTTCTTCCTCAGCGATCCACCACGACGGCATGGACCGCCTGCTGATGTCCATCGACACGGCCTTGCGCACGGTCTTCGCCGACCACAGCGCCACACGGCCCTGCCCGCAGCCCGCCATGGAAGGCGAGGTTCTCAGCCAGGACGACAAACGCCTGGCCGCTGCGCTGATGCGCGTCAACCACGTGGGCGAGGTCTGTGCGCAAGCGCTGTATGCCTCGCAAGCCTGGGGTACCAGCAATCCCGTGCTCAAGGCCCAGTTCGACGCCGCCGCCCGCGAGGAGACCGATCACCTGGCCTGGACCGAGCAGCGTCTCAAGGAGCTGGGCAGCCGCACCAGCCTGCTCAACCCGCTGTGGTACGCGGGCGCTTTCACCATCGGGCTGCTGGCGGCCAAGGCGGGCGACAAGGTCAGTCTGGGCTTCGTGGTGGAGACCGAGCGCCAGGTGGAGCACCACCTCAACAGCCACATGGACCGCCTGCCCTCGGGCGACGTGGCTTCCAAGGCCATCGTGGCCCAGATGCGCGACGACGAGGTGGCGCATGCCGATGCGGCCCAGCGCGCCGGTGGCGTGGACCTGCCCGCACCGGTCAAGGGCCTGATGCGCCTGGCCGCCAAGGTCATGACGACCACGGCGCACTACATCTGACGCCCCATTGGCCTGAGCTCAGGCGGGATCAGGCCGCCACGATCTCGAAGCTGGTCGTGATTTCGGCCGTCTTGGCCAGCATGATGGAGGCCGAGCAGTACTTCTCGTGCGACATCTGGATGGCGCGCTGCACGGCGGTCTCGGGCAGGTTCACACCCGTCACGATGAAGTGCATGTTGATCTTGGTGAAGACCTTGGGATCGGTCTCGGCGCGGTCGGCCGTGAGCTTGACCTGGCAGCCACGGATGTCATGGCGGCCGCGCTTGAGGATCAGGACGACGTCGTAGGCGGTACAGCCGCCAGTACCGGCCAGCACGGTTTCCATGGGACGAGGAGCCAGGTTGCGACCGCCGCCCTCGGGGGCGCCATCCATGTTGATGATGTGGCCGCTGCCGGTTTCGGCCATGAACGCCATGCCGGAAGTAGGCTGCCAATTGATCGTGCATTCCATCGCAAGCAATCCTTCAAACGCGCTTTTTCGTATAGCCGCATTGTGCCCCGGGGCAAACCCTTGCGAAAAAAAGACAAGGGCGATACAATTTGTTTCAGCCGTGTGGAACTTTTCGAATTTTGAACTGTCTTACACGTGCTTGTTTCGTTTGTCTCCTCCACTCCTCCTTTTGGTGGATTTATATAAACCCGAGATCTCAATTGGTCTCGGGTTTTTTTTCGCGCCTGTTGTCCTTGTGTGCAGGGCGGGGCTCAGATCTGAGTCTTGGCGGCAGCCGCTTTGGTTGCAGCCGCCTTCGCCGCCATCTCCTCGCGCAGCCGCTTGAGTTTCTCGCGCGGGTCTTCCTTAGGGCCGTTGCCTTCGCCCAGCTTCATCTCGGCAATGAAGCGGCTGGGTGTGGCCTGCACGTACTCGCGGCCCTTCTTGCGGCGCTTGAGGGCGCTGACGGCCAGTGTCAGGCGGGCGCGCGTGATGCCCACGTACATGAGTCGGCGCTCTTCCTCCACCTGCTGTGGCGAGATCTCGCCTTCCTCGCGTGAGAAGGGCAGCGAACCTTCGTTGACGCCGGCCAGCACCACATGAGGCCACTCCAGGCCCTTGGAGGCGTGCAGGGTCGACAGGGTCACCATCTTCTGGTCGTTTTCGCGCTCGGCCAGGCTGGTGATCAGCGCGATGGTCTGGGCGACCTCGATCACGCTTCGACGCTCGGTCTGCGTGGTCATGCCGCCGTCAGCCTCGATGTCGCCGCCGCAGCGCTTGGCCACCCAGTCTATGAAGTCCAGCACATTGGTCCAGCGGGCGGCGGCCACCTTCTCGTTTTCTTCGTTGTCGTAGAGATGCTTCTCGTACTCGATGTCCTTGAGCCATTCCATCAGCATGACCTTGGCATCCTCGCTGCCATAGGTCTGGCGGGCCTTGTACTCGAAGTCGTTCACGTAGCGGCCGAACTCGTGCAGCGAGCCCAGGGCCTTGGCGCTCAGGGCGGCGGCCAGGGAGTCGGCGAAGAGGGCCTCGAAGAGGCTGACCTTCCATTTGGCGGCGAACTCGCCCAGCGCACCCAGGGTCTGGTGGCCGATGCCGCGCTTGGGCGTGGTCACGGCGCGCAGGAAGGCCGGGTCGTCGTCGTTGTTGAGCAGCAGGCGCAGCCAGGCGCACAAGTCCTTGATCTCGGCGCGGTCGAAGAAGCTCTGGCCGCCCGAGACCTTGTAGGGGATGTTGGCCTTGCGCAGGGCCTGCTCGATGGGGCGGGCCTGGTGGTTGGCGCGGTAGAGGATGGCGAAGTTGTTCCAGTCCGTCCTGCTCGGGTCGCCCGGGTGGTTTTCCAGCAGGTTCATGCGCAGGGCCACGAAGTGCGAGACGGCGCGCTCGGCCTCGTGCTCCTCGTTGTCGCACTCCATGAGCTTGACGGGCGCGCCTTCGCCCAGGTCCGACCACAGCGTCTTCTGAAAGAGCTTGGGGTTGCGCTCGATCACGTTGTTGGCCGCGCGCAGGATGGCCGAGGTGGAGCGGTAGTTCTGCTCCAGCGGGATCACCTTGAGGTTGGGAAAGTCCTGTGGCAGGCGCTTGAGGTTGTCCAGCGTGGCGCCGCGCCAGCCGTAGATGGACTGGTCGTCGTCGCCCACGGCGGTGAAGATGCCCTGCGGGCCCACCAGCAGCTTGAGCAGCTCGTATTGGGTGGCGTTGGTGTCCTGGTACTCGTCGACCAGCACGTGGCGCAGCTGCTTTTGCCACTTGGCGCGCACATGCCCATGCTCGGCCAGCAGCTTGAGCGGCAGGCTGATGAGGTCGTCGAAGTCCACGGCCTGGTAGGCCAGCAGGCGCTCTTCGTACAGCTTCATGATGCGGGCGGCGATCAGCTCATCGTCCGTCTTCACGATGGACATGACCTGGCCGCTGGTGTAGCCCATGTTCTTCCATAGGCTGATCTGCCACTGCCAGCTGCGGGCCAGCTTGGCGTCGGTGGTGGCGCCGGCGTCGCGCAGGATGCTGGTGACGTCGTCGGCGTCCAGGATGGAGAACTGCGGCTTGAGGCCCACGGCCTCCCCGTCCTCGCGCAGCAGGCGCACGCCCAGCGAGTGGAAGGTGCAGACCAGCAGCTTGCCGGCGGCCTTGGCGCCGATCAATGCCTTGACCCGGTCGCGCATTTCGGCGGCGGCCTTGTTGGTGAAGGTGATGGCGCCGATCTGCGAGGGGGCCAGATCTGCCCCCGGGCCGGGTTGCAGCAGGCGGGCGATCTTGTGGGTGATCACGCGTGTCTTACCCGAGCCGGCGCCGGCCAGGACGAGGCAGGGGCTGTCCAGGTGCTGCACGGCGGCCATCTGGGCCGGGTTCATCGTGGGCGGGGCGGCGTTGGCAGCGTGGGACGACATCTGGGACGGACGAAAACGAAGCCTGCGCAGGCAGACGGAGCGATCAAGCCGGCAAGCATAGTGCAAGCGGCCCCCTTGTCACCGAGGGCCATGCGCTTTGTCGTCATGCGGTATTGACGGCTGCCGCCCCCTCGACTAAGGGGCCGGGGAACCCCTCTTTGACGCGTCGCATTAAATCTCTACGATCGGCTAACGTTGGGTAAAAAGTCACACATTTCGCGCCGTATATGGATGTGGACTGTTCTCAACGTCCACCGCCAAGAGAGGAGATTCCATGATGAAACTAGTGCGCCGAACGGCTGTGGCCGCCGGCATTGCTGCACTCAGTCTGGCGTCGTCGGCCAGCTGGGCTGCCAGCTATTCCTATGACTTCAAGACGTTCTTTGACACGTCCACCGTGCTGGATCTGCTGGACACGAAGACACTGAGCTACTCGGTGGCCTCGCTGACCATTGCAGACATCTCGGGTGGCGTGCAGTTGACCCTGACCCAGAACAACAACACGTTCCCTGCCAAGACCTCGGCGGGCACATTCGTTGAGGCTCTGTGGCTGGCTGGCCCGAACGGCACGCTCAAGAGCGTGAGCGGTACGGGTCTGGTGGCTGGTTCGGGCTACAACTGGCTGCTGCCGCAGATCAAGGATGCGGGCTACATCTACCCCTGGAACATCGATTTCGCTTCCAACAAGTTCGCTCGAGGCACCACCTCGGTGTTGACGATCACGGGTTCCGGCGTGACCGCTGCGGCTTTTGCCAAGGCAGGCACCGTGCCCATGCTCGACCTGGGCAATGTGGGTAGCCCCTACAACGCGCCCTTTGGGCTGACCACCGACGTGCACTTCATCGGCACGCTGGCTGGCACCCCTGCCATCCCCGAACCTGAAACCTTTGCCCTGATGGGCCTGGGCCTGGTCGGTGTGGCAGCCGTTGCACGTCGTCGCGCTGCTTGATTGCTGTTGTATTGAGTAGAAGAGACAAATGAAACAAGGGCTGGCTCAGGCTGGCCTGAACAAGAAACCCCGCGAAGCGTCCTGCTTGGCGGGGTTTTGTCATTAGTGGGTGCCTTATAGATCGGTCAGATGCTGGCCACGAACTCACCCAGCACTTCGGCAAAGGCCTGCGGCTGCTCCACGGCGCTCAGGTGCGCGCAGCCTTGCAGCGTGACCATCTGCGAGCCATGGATGCTGCGCGCCAACGAGAGCGCCATGTCCACGGGCGTGCCCTCATCGTGGCTGGAGGCGATCACCAGGGTGGGGACGCGGATCTGGCCGAGCTTGCCCGAGGTGTCGGCGTCGCACAGGGCGGCGGCGCAGGCGATGTAGCCTTCGGGGTCGGTGGCTTCCAGCAGGCGCTGATGGCGGGCCACGGTGGCTGCCTGTGACTGGCGGAAGGCTTCGCTGAAAAAGCGCGCCATCGTGGTCGTGCTGATCGCGCCCAGGCCATGGGATTCGACCGTTTCGATGCGCTGACCGATGGCCTCGCGCCCGGCCGGTGTATAGGCGCTGGTCGTGTTGGCCAGCACCAGGGCCTTGACCTTGTCGGGGTGGCGGATGGCCAGCTCCTGGCCGATCATGCCGCCCATCGACAGACCCACCCAGATCACCGGTTCGCCATCGGCCACTTCGTCGATGAGACGTGCGGCGTCGGCGGCCAGCTCGGTCATGGTCAGCGGCTCGGACGGTGTCTGCGAGCGGCCATGGCCGCGCGTGTCAGGGCAGATGACGCGGCAGGTGGCGGCCAGCTCGTTGGCCACCAGGTCCCACATCGAACCGTCTTGCCCCAGGGCATGGCTGAGCACGATGGTGTGGGCGGCCTGGCCATGCCGGGCCTCGCGCACGGTGGCATGCAGCTTGGGGCGGGTGCTGGTGAAGACAGAGCGGCCTACGCCAGGGTGCCAGGACTGGTCGGCCGGATGCGGCGGGGGCTCGATACCCAGCTCGCGCATGATGCCCAGGGCCTTGGCAAAGCCGGTGTTGGCGGCCGGCACGCCCGCATAGATGGCGATCTGGATCAGGGCTTCGCGCACCTCTTCGGGTGTCAGCGTGTGGGCGTTGCCGGGCGTGAGCGAGCCGCGCATGTGGATCTCGAACTCGTCCCAGCGACCGAGGGCGCAGGTCACGGCCATCACGATGATGCGGCGGGTCTTCCAGTCCAGGCCCGGGCGGCCCCAGACCCCATGCCAGGCGTAGTCGGTGATGAAATGCTGGAACTCGGCATTGAAGGCGTTGGCCTTGGCCACCGATTTGTCGACCCAGGCGTCGCCCAGGGCGGCACGGCGGTTGCGCATGCCGCGCTCGAAGGGGTGGTCGAAAGCGTGTTCCAGGGGCTTGGACATGATGAGGGGGCTGGCGGGCGGAGATGTCAGTTACAGATGTACATTGTGCCGCGATGCGCAATGCATGCGTTGTCCAAATGCTCAGGGGCTTACCGTGTGCACACCGCGCCTGGGATCGGTTATGGTGCCGTCCATGTCACGCCGCGCATTGCTTTTGCCTTCGTCGTCCCGGGCCTCGGCTGCGGCCTTGTCCGCTGTGCTGGTCGTCATGCTGATGGCGGGGTGTGCGTCGGGGCCATCCCCCAGTGGGCCCCGCGCCTCGGCGCCGGTGACAAGGCCCACCGAGCCAGGCGTGCGCAACCCCGACAAGGACGGCCCGCCCAGCGATGCGCCGCCCAATCTGGCCAGCTTGCCTGACCCCGTGCCGCAGGTCGAGCCCATCAGGCAGGGCGGCCCCAACAAGCCTTACTCGGTGCTGGGCCAGTCCTACGAGCCGGTGGCATCCGACGTCACCTGGAAGGAGCGTGGCCTAGCCTCCTGGTACGGCACCAAGTTCCATGGCCGGCGCACGGCCAGCGGTGAGATGTTCAGCATGTACGGCTTGACGGCCGCCCACAAGACCTTGCCCATTCCCAGCTATGCACGGGTGCGCAACCTCGCCAATGGCAAGGAGACCATCGTGCGCATCAACGACCGCGGGCCCTTCCACTCCAACCGGGTGATGGACCTGAGCTACGCCGCTGCCATTAAGCTGGGCATCGTGGCCACGGGCAGTGCCCAGGTCGAGATCGAGCGCCTGACCTTCGATGACATCCGCACCGGCGCCTGGCGTCGCGGCACCATCATGGACCCTGATGCCGAGAAGGTGGCCTCCGCTTCACCCGTGTCGACGCCCGGCGCATCAACCGAGCTGGGTGACGACCCGATCATGTCGGTGGTGGCCAAGGGCGTGAAGGCGCCGGCGGCCGTGGAGGTGAGCACGCTCGACAGCGGCGTGGCCACAGCGGAGCTCAAGCCCGATGCCGCCATCAAGGAAGGGCAGGCCAGGGCCTACACGCCGGACGCCAAGGGCTTCTGGGTGCAACTGGCTGCGCTCGGCAAGCGCGATGGCGTAGACCGCTTGCAGCAGAAGGTCGCAGCGGAGCTGGGCGCCTTGCTGCCCATGCTGGCGGTCTTCCATGAGGCGGCCTATTTCAAGCTGCAGATCGGGCCCTACGGGTCGCGCAGCGAGGCGCTGGCCGCGGCCGAGCAGGCCAAGACGGCCTTGCAACTGCTGCCCATGGTGGTCGAGCGCCGCTGAGTTCGGTGGCGCTGACCGACCCTCAGCCGCCGCGCTGTTGGCGGCTGTACGTGTGCACCGTGTCCACCAGCACGCTGACGTTTTCGGCCGGCGTGAACTGGCTGATGCCGTGTCCCAGGTTGAAGACATGGCCCGTGTGGGGGCCAGGCTTGCCGAAGCTGTCCAGGGTCTTGATGACCTCAGCGCATACCTGATCCGGCTGAGCGAAGAGCACGTTCGGGTCGAGGTTGCCTTGCAGTGCGACCCGGTCGCCCACCATGGCGCGCGCCTTGCCCAGGTTCATGGTCCAGTCCAGACCGACGACATCGCAGCCACTGTCGGCGATCTCGTCGAGCCAGATGCCGCCGCCCTTGGTGAACACGATGTGGGGGATGCGCAAGCCCTCATGGGTTTTCCTCAGCTGACTGAGCACGCGCTTCGTGTAGGCCAGACTGAACTGCTGGAAGGCGCCATCGGCCAGCACGCCGCCCCAGGAGTCGAACACCATCACGGCTTGCGCGCCGGCTTCGATCTGGGTGTTGAGGTAGCGCGCCACCGCGTCGGCATTGACCTGCAGGATGCGGTGCATGAGGTCCGGGCGCTGGTACATCATGGTCTTGACGAGGCGGTAGTCGTCCGAGCCCGCGCCTTCGACCATGTAGCAGGCCAGCGTCCAGGGGCTGCCCGAGAAGCCGATCAAGGGCACGCGGCCCACGCCTTGATCGTCGGACAAGGCCTTGCGGATGGTCGAGACGGCGTCGAACACATAACGCAGCTTGTCCATGTCGGGCACGGCCAGCTTCTCGACAGCGGCTTCGTCGCGCACGGGGTGGGCAAAGCGCGGGCCTTCACCGGTCGCGAAGCTCAGGCCCAGGCCCATGGCATCGGGCACGGTGAGGATGTCGCTGAAAAGAATGGCCGCGTCGAGCGCATAGCGGTCCAGCGGCTGCAGGGTCACCTCGCAGGCCAGCTCGGGGTTGGTGGCCAAGCCCATGAAGCTGCCGGCCTTGTCGCGCGTGGCGCGGTACTCGGGCAGGTAGCGCCCGGCCTGGCGCATGAGCCACACGGGCGTGCAGTCCGTGGGCAGGCGCAGGCAGGCCCGCAGGAAGCGGTCGTTGGCCAGTGGGGGCAGGGCGATGTCGGAGGGGGCGGTGGCGGCAGTCATCCTGGCATTGTAGGCAGACGCCGGCGCGCGCTATCTGAGCCAGCTCAGCGCCCTGATTCAGGGGGCATCCGCACAAGCCATGAGCCCGCGCGCTGGCGGCTTCTGGCAACATCAAACGCATGGCATCCATCACCGACGACATCGTTCCCCTCAATCGCACCGAATTCGGCTATGCGGCCGTCGAGGGGCTGGCTGCCGGCGTGATGCAGCCCTACGTCCTGCGCTTCAACGCGCCGCTGGACGAAGCCTTGGTCCGGAGGGTGTTGCGCCAGCTGGTGACCATTTATCCCAAGCTGCGCGCCATCATCGAGGCCGGGCCGCACCGTTACCACTTCCGCATCCTGCCCGACGACCACGTGGTCGATCAGCTCTTCGATCTGGCCTACCAGGTCGACAGCCACATCAACGTGGACGACCCCGTTGCGCTGGAGGCCTGGCACCGGCGCATGCTCAACGAGGTCGTGCCCATCGAGCGGGGCATCGGCATGCGTGTGCGCTTCGTGCCGCATCCGCAGCGTGCGGTGATCCTGTTCGCGGTGCCGCACATCTTTGGCGACGGCATGACCATGCTCAACCTGGTCAACCAGATCGTGCGCGGGCTCAATGGCATGCCGATGGAGCCCATGCCCATCGAGGCGCCCTCGATGATCGGCTCGATCGCGCCGGAGCACTGGTGGCAGTGGCCCATCAAGCTGTGGCGCGCCAAGCAGTACAAGGCCCGCGAGTCCAAGCGGCTCAAGAGCCTGCATATCCAGCAGATCCCGCGCCAGCACAGCCCCAACTTTTCGACCACGGGCCTGCGCCACCACACCGTGTCCACTGGCACCAAGGCCATGAGGCAGGCGGCGCGCAAGCTGGGCGTGACGGTCAACACCTTCCAGGTCGCTGCCATCGCGCAGACCTTCCTGGAGCAGGCGCCCGATGACCCCAAGGCCGCGGCCGTGATCCGCATCTCGGTGAACCTGCGGCGCTACTACCCCAAGTCGGCCGGGCATGGGCCTTTGTGGGGCAACCACGTGGGCGCCTTCCTCGTGATCGAGCAGGACCCCAAGAAGGCCTTGGTGGACCGCGTGCGCTCGGTGGACGCCTTGATGAAGGAGGGCATTTCGCGATTCAACCGCCGCGAGATGTGCTGGGTCTACCTCATGGAAGAGATGCTGCCCTGGCTGGGCCGCACGCTGGTGGGCTATGTGGGCGTGCAGATGAAGCGCAAGGACCGTTTCCCCAAGATCAGCGGGCACGCCACGAGCATTGGCGACGTGAGCTCGGTCATCAACCCGCCTGACGTGGCCGTGCGCATCGACCAGTTCATGCCGAGCGTGGCGAGCATCGCGCTGCTGCCAGCCCTGGTCGAGACCGACGGCAAGCTCTTCATCCCGCTGTCATGGCAGTTGTCGGAGTCCTCCGTGGAGGACGTCGACGATTTCCTGCGCCGGCTGGATCAGACGTTCGAGCGCATGGTGGCCGAAGCCGAACAGATGCCGGCGCCGGAGCCACAAGCCAAGGCGGCATAAAAATCAGAGTCGGCCCAACTCCACATACAAGGGCCGATCATCGATACCTGGCCGGGGGTCATCGCCATAGCTCAGCCAGAAGTGGCTGGAGAACAGCTTCTGGCGCTTGTAGCCGCGCGGCACGCTTTCCAGCGGGTCGCCTGCGGTGAAGGCCGTGGCCAGTGCATCGAACTTCTGGCCCTGGTTGGCCATCACGTAATCGATCAGGCCTTGCAGCACGGCCGTGTCGTCGTTGGCGACCAGGATGTTGGACAGCGTCAGGTAGTTCAGCACGCCACCAACCGGAGGCAGCTTGAAGCCTCCCACGATGCCCACGTACAGGTTGTAGAGCGGGCGCAGCACCTTCACGATGGGCTTGAAGCCCACGATGCGCGTCTGCTTGTAGGCTTTTTGGTTCCAGCCCGCAACCATCCCGATGATCTGGCCATTGCGCGTGGCCAGCACGAAGTCGCCGATGTTCAGGCCTGCGTAATACGGGTCACCCGCCAGCAGCTTCTCGAAGTCATAAACCGGGTAGCCATTGCGGCGCGGTGCCTCGCGGTCGAAGAAGGCCTGCATGGCCGGCACGTCCGAGGCCGTGGCCGCGCGCATCTGCACACCCGAAGGAATGCGCGGCGTGATCTTGCGCGTGAAGATGAAGCTGGTCTCGATGGCGTGGCTGATCCAGTAGCGAAACAGCACGCCATCGGCCGCGTTGGCGGCGGCATCCAGCGGAGCGGTGTTCTCCTTGAGCACGATGCCTTGCAGCAGATCCTCGGTGGAGCGGTACTTCTTCTGCTCGATGAACAGGTTGGACGCGATCCCTCGGCGGCGGTAGAACGGGTCCACGCGCGTGTCGCCCGAGTAGTACACGCGGCGCTTCTTGCCGCTGATGTACAGGTCGCGGCCCGAGATCACCGTCAGGCCGGCCAGCACATCGGGGCGCTCGTCGTCGTCGGCCACCGTGAGCACGAACTCTTCGCCGATGACCTTGGCACCGACGAAGAAATCTGGCGCGCGTTGGAAGCACATCTGCGCCACACCTGGCATCGTGATCTTGGTGATCAGATCCTGCATCTTGGCGTTGTCGGCGGGTGAGCCCTGTCGTACGGTGATGGCCATGGTGAATGTGTGATCCAGAAGTGGGTGGATGCTGGAGCCGATCTGCTAGCTGTCCAGCGACTGTCGCAACACGGCTGGTACGGCACCGCGCCAGTGTCGCAGCGGTTCGATCTTGATATTGCCCTCAATCATGCCTCGTTCGCGACACTGGTCGAGGTAGATGGCGCGCATCTGCGGCAAGGCGATGCAGGCCGCGTGCTGCAGCTGGCCGAGTTCACGCGCCAGCTTGTAGTGGAAGTTGCCCTGCAAGGCCTTCTCGACCTGGCCCGCCAGCGACTGCTGCAAAGGCTCGCGCGCGGCTTCTGGCGCGCACTCGACCAGCAGCACATAACCCGGTGTGCGGTTGCGAGCCTCGTCCAGGGCCAGCAGGGTGATGGGCATGGCACCATTCAGATGCAGCTGGTCCTGCACCATCTGTGCGGTTGTGGCGCTGGTCTTCTCGCCCACGAGGTCGACGCCGTCATTGCGGCCCAGGAAAGTGAAGCAGGGCACCTGGTCCAGCGGCTTGTCGACGCGGATCACGTCGCTCATCTGGTAGCGCGCAAAACCGCTGCCCGTGGTCATGATGGGGATGACCTCCTGGCCTTCGCGCAATTGCCAGGGCGCGAAGATCTTGCCGTCGTGGGCATCGGCGAACTCGTAGAAATGGCTCAGGTAGGCCAGCGGGTAGCGGCCGTCAAAAGGGAAGGTGACCACGCCTTCGGTTGCCCACAGGCCCTTGCCCTGGAACGACGCGTGCGGCAGCAGGCCGCGCAGCTTCTTGGCCCAGGGCGCGGCAGCGGCCGTGTCCCAGGCGCTGAGCACGGCAAGCTGCGGCCACAGCTTGGCGAAAAAGGCCGAATCGAGCTGACCATCCCAGCCCTGCAGCAGCAGCGCAGCCCGCGCCGACTTGGGGCAGGGCAGGCCGGCCATGCGCGCATTGCGTGCACCCCAGTTGCCCGCATCCAGTGCCTCGGCGAGGTCCTTGCGCCAGATCGACATCTGCTCCAGCAGCCCCAGGCCGAAGGTCGGGCTCCACACCGAGATGAAGCCCAGTGTTTCGTCTGCGGCCAGATAGGCGATGGTGGCAAACAGCGAGTCGTCGGATGTCTCGGCCAGGGCGATGTCTTGCGGCGCGGCCTGAGTCAGGTAGGCCAGCAGGCGCTTGCCCCACGACAGCATCTTCATGTCGTCGTTGATGTCGCCCGCCGTCTGGCTGCGCATCTCCGTGGGGATCCACGACAGCGACCAGTAGTGCGTGCCGGTGCCCTGCCCAGGGAACTGGCGATAGAGGTCGCCCACCCAGGCCGTGATCACCTGGTCGAGTTCGTCCAGGAACATCTTGGTGTAGGGCACCCACTTGACGCCCGAGGTCGAGCCGCTGGTGGGCTGGTAGCGCATCACCGGCGAGTCGATCAGCAGCGACTGCTTGCGCTCACGCTGCGCCGTGATCACCTCGGCATAGCTGTGGTACTCGGAGACGGGAACCTGGCGAACGAACTCCTCCCAGGACCAATCTGCGCGAATGCCGCGGCGTTGTCCTTCAGGAGAGCGGGAAACGGCAGACAGCCAACGAGCCAGCCTGGCGCGCTGGACGGACTCCAGCTCACCAAGGTGCTGTTCAAAGCGACGCCGCCCGGGGGCGACCAACAATCGGAGGAGGTGGTGGCCTAGTGTGGTACCTACGCTCATCCCTTGCTGCGTCCCAGCGCGTCACTGGCGGACGCGGCCACCCGTTCGGCTTCCAACTGCTTGGCCAGCTCCAGCCCTTCGGGCTTGTAGTTGCGCAAGATGTATTTCTGGATCCACTTCATGGGGCGAGCATAGAAGGAAATCAGCGCGCTGTGGAAGTCCAGCGAACCCAGGCAGGGCAATTCGGTGCCACGTCGCCACGTCGGGTTCATCTTCTCGAAGTAGGCGATCTTGGGGTTGGCCGCGGCCAGCTCGGGCGTGATCTCGGCCACGGCCTCCTTCAGGCGCACATAGCGCTCGCCAAAGTCCAGCAGCATCTTGTCCTTGTCAAAGGATTCGGGGAAGAGTTGCTCGCAGTAAGCCTGGGTGATGCGCTTGTGCTCTTCGGAGTTGCCGTTGACGCTGGGGTAGTACTTGTAGCAGTTGTTCGTCATCAACATATAGGTCTTGTAACCCTTGGAGATGAGGAACCAGTAGAAGGGGGTGATGGGGTGGCGAAGGCGGATCTTGAACAGGAAACGGTAGAACACCACGCCCAGCTTGTTGTTGCCCCAGTAGCGCGGCTCGATGATGGTGTCGCCGCTGAAGACGCCGCGCACGAGCTTGCCGTCGATCTTGAGCGTCATCACGACCTGGGTCGAAAAGCCCACGACCTTGCCGTCGGACTTGCGGGTCACCAGGATGACGCCTGTCTTCTTGCTCAGGTCGTTGAGGAAGATGTCCAGCGAGGTGTTTTCATAGTAAGACGAATACAGGTCATACATCTGCTTGATGTCGGACACGGTCACCGACTTGATGGGCCGGTAGAAGGTGTAGGTTTTTTCCTGATTCGGCGCTGACGACATACTGAACTCCACGCTCCAAAGCACTTGCTTTAAGAAAAACAAGCCCCAACCCACCCGACTTGGCGGGGCGAGACTTGTCTCCAGGGCATCTCGAGGGCAATTAGCAACTTTGTTACTAAGGATGCCCATGCTCACGGGGGAGCAACACCGGGCTTGTCCCAGTGGGACCCCTATATGGGGGGTATATAACGCTAGGGGGAATACTAGGTTGTGGCTTGTTTGTGGCTCATGGGCGACTCAAAGCGGCCCTATTCCACCCATGGCTGAGGGGTGTTTCAAACGACTGTGGAACTAGGGCTTGGACTGCGTCCGGGTAAGCGCGTATAATCTTTAGGTTTTGCCGACGCCAGGGTCGGCGTTTTTGTGCCAGTGATGTGTGTCGTCGGCGCTGTCAGTTCATGCGAAGTTCACGCGAACCCATGCCATTTGACGATTCCGACTGGTCCGAAGACGACGATCCCCCTGTCCGGCCGCTGACGCGAGAAGAGGCGCAAGCCCTTTTTGCCCGGCACCCCTCCCTGTCTATATGGCAATTGATCGCTGCTCAGGCGGCGCTCGGGGTGCTTGTCGCGCTGGTGTGGGGTGCCTTGTCGCATGGCCCGAATGCTGCTGTGTCCGCTTTGTATGGCGGTGCGGTGGCGGTGGTCCCCAATGTGCTGATGGCCAGAGGGGTTCTGGGGCGTGCCGGGCGCAGCGTTGGGGGTCTTCTGTTTTGGGAGGTCCTCAAATTGGGGCTGACCGGTGCGATGCTCGTGCTGGCGCCAGTGTGGATCAAGCCATTGAACTGGCTGGCCATGTTGGTGACCCTGGTGTTGTGCTTGAAAGTATTTGGTGTGGTGCTGCTGGTTCAGCGGCGCCGCGAAAAAAGATCTAGTTGAGTTTGCGAGAGTTGCCGATGTCTGAAGCACAAGCCGCCGCGGAAACCGTGGCACACCACGCGCCCAGTGCAGGTGAGTACATCAACCACCACCTGACCAACTGGGGAAACCAGATGCACAAGGGCATCCTGGACTTCTCGGTCATCCACTATGACTCGGTCTTCTGGGCCGTGGTGACGGGTCTGTTCGGTGTGCTGTTCCTGTGGTCGGTCACCCGCAAGGCCACCTCCGGCGTGCCGGGCCGTCTGCAGGCGGCCATCGAGATCCTCTTCGAAATGGTCGACACCCAGGCCAAGTCCCTGGTGCACAACGAGGCTTCGCGCCGTTTCGTGGCGCCCGTGGCGCTGACCGTGTTCATCTGGGTCTTCCTGATGAACGCCGTCGACTTCCTCCCGCTCGACCTGCTCCCCGGTGGCTGGGGCCTGATCAATGAGGTGATGGGCCATGACAAGCATCACGCCTACATGCGCCCGGTGGCCACGGCCGACCTGTCCATCACCATGGGCCTGTCCGTGAGCGTGCTGCTGCTGTGCCTGTACTACAACCTGAAGATCAAGGGTGTGGGCGGCTGGGCGCACGAGCTGGTGTCTGCACCGTTCGGCTCCAGCAAGAACCCGCTGCTGGCCGTGGTCATGGGCCTTGTCAACTTCTCGATGCAGATGATCGAGTTCGCCGCCAAGACCATCTCGCACGGCATGCGGTTGTTCGGCAACATGTTCGCTGGCGAGCTGATCTTCATGCTGATCGCCATGCTGGGCGGCGCCTGGGCTGCTTCGGGCTCCACCGCTGCCTTGTGGGTGGTGCATGTGGTCCTGGGCCTGGCCTGGACGCTGTTCCACGTGTTGGTGATTCCCCTGCAGGCATTCATCTTCATGATGCTGACCCTGGTGTACCTCGGTCAGGCGCACGACGCCCACTGATGGCGGGCAGATCGTCACAATTTTCTTCGTAGTTTCTTTTTTTCTTCACCTTTTTAGGAGTGCATGATGGAAGTGTTTGGTAGCGTTGCTCTGGCTTGTGGTCTGATCATTGGTCTGGGCGCCCTGGGTGCCTGTATCGGTATCGCTCTGATGGGCGGCAAGTTCCTGGACGCTTGCGCACGTCAACCCGAACTGATCGACGGCCTGCAACCCAAGATGTTCCTGCTGGCTGGTCTGATCGACGCCGCGTTCATTATCGGTACCGGTGTGTCCCTCTGGTTCGCCACTTCGACCTTCCTGAAGTAATCAAGTCAAATCACCCCTCGCCGTCGCCCGCCTTTTTTGGCGTGGAGTGGCTGGTGAGTGTGAGTTGTTTGTCTGAGTATCAAGAAAGGTCCAAGCTGTGAACTTAACCGCAACATTCCTTGCGCAGCTTGCCGCGTTCTTTATCTTCGCTTTCATGATGGCCAAGTTCGTGTGGCCTCCGATGGCGAAGGCCCTGGACGAGCGTGCGGAGAAGATCCGTGCGGGTCTGGCTGCGGCTGACAAGGCCAAGGCTGACTCGGCGTCTGCTCAGCAGCGTCTGCAGCAGGAGCTGTCTCAGTCCCGTGAAGAGATCGCCAAGCGTCTGGCCGATGCTGAAAAGCAAGGCCTGGTCCTGGTGGATGACGCCAAGGCTCGCGCCAGCGCCGAAGCCGCCAAGATCCTGGCTGACGCCAAGGCCGAAGCTGACCAACTGGTTGTGCAAGCCCGTGAGGCCCTGCGCGAGCAGGTCGCTGTGCTGGCCGTCAAGGGCGCAGAGCAGATTCTGCGCCGTGAGGTCAACGCCCAGGTCCACGCCGACCTGCTGAGCCGACTGAAGACGGAGCTGTGATCATGGCCGAGCTTGCCACCATCGCACGCCCCTACGCAGAGGCCCTCTTCAAGGCAGCGCAGCAAGCCGAGGCCAGTGCCTGGGTCAGCCAACTGGCTGCCCTGGGTGCTGTCGCCGCCGATCCGCAACTCAAGGTCCTGGCCGACAACCCCAAGGTCACGCAGAGCCAGGTGTTCGACGTGCTGGTGGCTGCTGCCAAGGTCTCGCCGGCGCCGGCTATGGCCAACTTCTTGCGTACCGTGCTGGAGAACGGTCGTCTGGCTGCACTGCCCCAAATGGCAGAACAGTTTCAGACGCTGGTCCAGGCTCGCCAGGGCGTGTCCGAGGCACACATCTACAGCGCCTACCCCATCGATGCCGGCCAACTGGCCGACATCCTGGGCCCGCTGGAGAAGCGTTTCGGTCGCAAGCTGGAAGCCAAGGTCGAACTCGAACCCGAACTGATCGGCGGCGTGCGCGTCGTGGTGGGTGACGAAGTGCTGGACACTTCCGTCAAGGCCCGCCTGGAGCGCATGAAGTCGAGCCTGGTGGCTTGAGATCTTCAACCACGGATGCCTATCGACGCAAACCAACAGTCGCTCAAACCGTGCCGGAGGCTGGTCCTGTCAGCCGACGGTCGTTGTCAACGAGGTGTGCCTCCGTGCAGCCCTTGACCAGACTGGGAGCAAAGCAATGCAACTGAATCCCGCAGAAATTTCCGAACTGATCAAGAGCCGCATCGAGGGTCTCGGCGCGGCTGCCGACATTCGCAACCAAGGTACCGTCATCTCCGTGACCGACGGTATCGTTCGCGTGCACGGCCTGTCCGATGCGATGCAAGGCGAAATGTTGGAATTCCCCGCCAACGCCGCTGGTGTCCCCACCTTCGGTCTGGCGCTGAACCTCGAGCGCGACTCCGTCGGCGCCGTGATTCTGGGTGAGTACGAGCACATCTCCGAAGGCGACGTGGTCAAGACGACCGGCCGCATTCTGGAAGTGCCCGTCGGCCCCGAACTCGTCGGCCGCGTGGTCAACGCCCTGGGTCAGCCGATCGATGGCAAGGGCCCGATCAACGCCAAGCTGTCTTCTCCCATCGAGAAGATCGCTCCTGGCGTGATCGCCCGTGAATCGGTGTCGCAGCCCCTGCAAACCGGCCTGAAGTCCATCGACTCGATGGTGCCTATTGGCCGTGGCCAGCGCGAGCTGATCATCGGTGACCGTCAGACCGGCAAGACCGCTGTCGCCATCGATGCGATCATCAACCAGAAGGGCCAGGGCGTCACCTGTATCTACGTCGCCATCGGTCAGAAGGCTTCGTCGATCAAGAACGTCGTGCGCGCTCTGGAGCAAGCTGGCGCCATGGAATACACCATCGTGGTGGCCGCTTCGGCCTCTGACTCGGCTGCCATGCAGTTCGTGTCGGCCTACTCCGGCTGCGCCATGGGCGAGTACTTCCGCGATCGTGGCCAAGACGCCCTGATCGTGTATGACGACCTGTCCAAGCAGGCCGTGGCTTATCGCCAAGTGTCGCTGCTGCTGCGCCGTCCTCCCGGCCGCGAAGCTTTCCCTGGCGACGTGTTCTACATCCACTCGCGCCTGCTGGAACGTGCGGCCCGCGTGAACGCCGACTACGTCGAAGCCTTCACCAATGGCGAAGTCAAGGGCAAGACCGGTTCGCTGACGGCCCTGCCGATCATCGAAACGCAAGCCGGTGACGTGTCCGCTTTCGTGCCGACCAACGTGATCTCGATCACCGACGGCCAGATCTTCCTGGAAACAGGCCTGTTCAACGCTGGTATCCGCCCTGCGATCAACGCCGGTATCTCGGTGTCCCGCGTGGGTGGCGCCGCCCAGACCAAGATCATCAAGGGCCTGTCCGGCGGTATCCGTACCGACCTGGCGCAGTACCGTGAACTGGCCGCTTTCGCGCAGTTCGCCTCCGATCTGGACGCCGCGACCCGCAAGCAGCTGGACCGTGGCGCCCGCGTGACCGAACTGCTCAAGCAGGCTCAGTACTCGCCGCTGTCGATCTCCCTGATGGGCGCGACGCTGTTCGCCGTGAACAAGGGCTTCATGGACGATGTGGACGTCAAGAAGGTTCTGGCCTTCGAAGCCGGCCTGCACCAGTTCCTGAAGACCAGCCACGCCGCGCTGCTCGCTAAGATCGAATCCTCGAAGGCCCTGGACAAGGACGCTGAAGCCGAACTGCAATCGGCCATCGTCGCGTTCAAGAAGACCTTCGCCTGAACATGAACCACCCCCGAAGCGCCTTCGGCGCTCCCCCTCAAGGGGGCGCCGCCAACGGACCGGCAAAGCCGGATCCGTGGCGTCCGCTTGGTCGCCGCGTTGCGTGTGGTGGGGGCGGTTCTTCCAATAGGAGATTTTGATGGCAGCAGGCAAGGAAATACGCGGCAAGATCAAAAGCGTCGAGAACACCAAGAAGATCACCAAAGCCATGGAAATGGTCGCGGCTTCTAAGATGCGCAAGGCGCAGGACCGTATGCGTGCGGCACGCCCTTACGCTGACAAGGTGCGCAACATCGCTGCGAACTTGGCCAAGGCCAACACCGAGTACGTCCACCCCTTCATGGTCGCCAACAAGGGCGGCAAGAAGGTGGGCTTCGTCGTGGTCAGCACCGACAAGGGTCTGTGCGGTGGTCTGAACACCAACGTGCTGCGCGCCGTGACCAACAAGCTCAAGGAGCTCGAAGGCGCTGGCGTGAAGGCGGACGTGGTCACCATCGGCAACAAGGCTGCTGGCTTCTTCAACCGCATCGGCGCCAATGTGGTGTCGAGCGTGGTGGGCATGGGCGACACGCCCCACCTGGAAAAGCTCATCGGCCCCGTCAAGGTGCTGCTGGACGCCTACCAGGCTGGCGAGCTGGATGCGGTCTATCTGTGCTACACCAAGTTCATCAACACGATGAAGCAGGAGCCGCTGGTCGACCAACTGCTGCCTCTGGACGCCAGCGCGTTCCAGGGCGAGCAGACCCACCAGTGGGACTACATCTACGAACCGGACGCCAAGGTCGTGATCGACGAGTTGCTGGTCCGTTATGTCGAGGCGCTGGTCTACCAGGCCGTGGCCGAGAACATGGCTTCGGAACAGTCTGCGCGCATGGTGGCCATGAAGGCTGCCACCGACAACGCCGGCAACGTGATCAAGGAACTCAAGCTGGTCTACAACAAGACCCGCCAGGCCGCGATCACCAAGGAACTGTCCGAGATCGTCGCCGGTGCGGCCGCGGTTTGATTGGCAGCGAATACATACGGAGTAAATGTGATGGTTCGGTTTGTGCGATTGATGGTGGCTTTGAGCTTGGCGGCCCTTCTGGGCGCCTGTGCGTCCAGCTCAACCCGCATGGCGCGCGCGGATGTCTCGGCGTCGCAGCCGGTGGTGGTTCAGAACAAGGCCAAATCAGTCTCGATCTGGCTCAACGACGATGCCAAGAAGTTGTTGGCTGACAACATGAAGTTCAACGCCGATGCGCTGAAGTCCACTGTAGAACGCAGCCTGACCGCTCAAAGTCTGTTGGACCCTGCCTCCGAGCAGACCATGGACATTGAAGTCACCAGTTTCCGCGTGCGTTCGGCCTTCAGCGCCATCATGTTCGGCTTCATGGCCGGCAATGACAACGTCGAAGGCATCGTGACGATCAAAGGCGCCAATGGCTCAATTCTGCAGCAGAGCAAGGTCAAGGCTTCCTATGCTCTGGGTGGTATCGGTGGCGGCCAAGACGAGGCCCGCATGAGCTGGCTGTATGAGGAATTCGCCAAGCACGCCGTCGCGGAGCTGTCCGGCACGAAGGTCAACTAAGACTCAATTGTTTTTTAGGAAATGAACATGAACACTGCTCAAGTAGGCAAGATCGTTCAGTGTATCGGCGCCGTGGTGGACGTGGAATTCCCCCGCGACCAGATGCCCAAGGTGTACGACGCCCTGAAGATGGATGGCTCCGCCCTGACCCTGGAAGTGCAACAGCAGCTGGGTGACGGCATCGTCCGTACCATCGCGCTGGGTTCTTCCGACGGCCTGCGCCGCGGCAACCAGGTGTACAACACCAACGCCCAGATCACCGTGCCCGTGGGTCAAGCAACCCTGGGCCGCATCATGGACGTGCTGGGCGCGCCCATCGACGAGCGCGGCCCTGTGGACGCGACTCAAACCGCCCCCATCCACCGCAAGGCCCCTGCGTACGACGAACTGTCGCCCTCGCAAGACCTGCTGGAAACCGGCATCAAGGTGATCGACCTGATCTGCCCGTTCGCCAAGGGCGGCAAGGTGGGTCTGTTTGGTGGCGCCGGTGTGGGCAAGACCGTGAACATGATGGAACTCATCAACAACATCGCCAAGGCTCACTCGGGTCTGTCGGTGTTCGCTGGTGTGGGCGAGCGTACCCGCGAGGGTAACGACTTTTATCACGAAATGGCCGACTCCAAGGTCGTGGACCTGGACAACCTGGGCAACTCCAAGGTGGCCATGGTTTACGGTCAGATGAACGAGCCGCCCGGCAACCGTCTGCGCGTGGCCCTGACCGGCCTGACAATCGCCGAGTCCTTCCGTGACGAAGGCCGTGACGTGCTGTTCTTCGTAGACAACATCTACCGCTACACCCTGGCCGGTACCGAAGTGTCCGCGCTGCTGGGTCGCATGCCGTCCGCCGTGGGTTACCAGCCCACGCTGGCTGAAGAAATGGGCCGTCTGCAAGAGCGCATCACCTCGACCAAGGTGGGTTCGATCACGTCGATCCAAGCCGTGTACGTCCCTGCGGATGACTTGACCGACCCGTCGCCTGCCACCACCTTCGCCCACTTGGACTCCACTGTGGTGCTGTCGCGTGATATCGCTTCGCTGGGCATCTACCCCGCCGTGGACCCGCTGGACTCGACCTCGCGTCAGTTGGACCCACACGTGGTCGGCGAAGAGCACTACACCGTGGCCCGTGCCGTGCAGAACACGCTGCAGCGCTACAAGGAACTGCGCGACATCATCGCCATTCTGGGTATGGACGAACTGGCGCCCGAAGACAAGCTCATCGTGGCCCGCGCTCGCAAGATCCAGCGTTTCCTGTCGCAGCCTTTCCACGTGGCCGAAGTGTTCACCGGCTCGCCCGGCAAGTACGTGCCGCTGAAGGAAACCATCCGCGGCTTCAAGATGATCGTCAACGGCGAGTGCGATGCGCTGCCCGAACAAGCCTTCTATATGGTTGGTACGATCGACGAGGCTTTCGAAAAGGCCAAGAAGGCTTAAACCGGAAGGCTCACCATGTCCACCATTCACGTTGACGTTGTCTCCGCCGAAGAGTCGATCTTCTCTGGCGAAGCCACGCTGGTGTCCTTGCCGGGTGAAGTGGGCGAGCTGGGCATTTTGCCCAAGCACGCTCCGCTGATCACGCGCATCAAGGCCGGCGCCGTGCGGATCCAGCGCGCTGACAACAAGGAAGAAGAGTTCGTCTTCGTGGCCGGCGGCATTCTCGAAGTGCAACCCGGTTGCGTGACCGTCTTGGCTGACACCGCCGTGCGCGGCAAGGACCTGGACGAGGCCAAGGCCAATGAGGCCAAGCGCCTGGCCGAAGAGGCCGTGAGCAACGCCAAGGGCGACCTGGACCTGGCCAAGGCCCAGAGCGAACTGGCCGTCATGGTGGCCCAGCTGGCCGCCATTCAGCGTCTGCGTCAGAGGAAGTGATGAACGGCGCGCTCAACAATTGGGTTGAGCGCCTGGGCTGACAGACAGCCTCTCCGCCGCCAAGCCCGTCGTGCCTCGCGCACCACGGGCTTTTTTCTGGGCCTTCGGCTCACGTGGCATCTTTTATCCATTGACCGAAAAACGCAATTCGATATGCTCTCCTCCGATCTGGTCGATTTCCGCCCAGACGACATAAACAAAGCGGGTCGAGCAGATGAAGCATTTCGCAAAATGTGCCGCCGCTGCAGCGGTGCTGCTTGTGGCTGGTTCGGCCAGTGCCGCCGACCTTGTCTACAGTCCGCACAACGCCTCCGGCATGGTGGGCGTCTTGAGTTTCGGTAGCGATTGGGCCAATTCGCTGGATATCATCAGGGCGGTGATGACCTCCTATGCGCCGGGTAGTGCGGGCCCCGTGAAGGACACGGATGGCTTTTTCACCCGGATTGACGCGGCCGCGCCACTGACCTCGCTGGTTTATGACGACGTCACGGGGGCGACCACATCCCTGGGCTTTTCAGGGGGCTTCACGCTGACGCTCCCTCCATTGAAATCCGTGTCCAGTGGCGGTTCATTGACTGTCACGGACATGAGCATCGACCTGCCAAGTCGAACGGTCTACGCCAACCTCATTGGTGGCCATGGCTTGGGCACCTTGAGCCATGTTGCGTTGTGGCAGGCCGCGACCCTGTCGGGCGGAGGCCAGATGCCCTGGTTCACATGCAGCGCCGCCCCGGTCTGGGATTGCATGTCGCCCGTCCAGTATGTTCCTGCCGTCACGTTGTCCGGTCTTGACATGACCGTCGAGGGGCGGGCCGCGTTCAACCAGGGCTTGGGCCTCCTCACGCTGGGTAAGTCGGGCTTGGACAGTCTGACCGACTTCGGTACCCTGAGTGTCACCACGGTCCCTGAGCCCGCAAGCCATGCCTTGATGGGGATGGGCTTATTGGGCCTGTCCCTGGTCGCCAAAAGGCGCTCAGCGGTACGTGGGCTATCGAAGCCTGAGAGGGCTGATCACGTGCTCTGAGCTTCCTGCTGGGCCTGTTGACGGACCTGGGCGGGCGTCAGTCCTGTCCAGCGCCGGATGGCCCGGTGGAAAGGGCTCAGTTCGGTGTAACCGCAGTCCTGCGCGATCTCAAGAATGCTCTTGCTGCTGTCCCGAAGCAGATGCAGGGCGCGTTCACGCCTAACTTCCTCGATCAGGGCCTTGAAGTTCAAGCCATGGTCATGCAAACGTTTTTGCAGTTGGCGGGGAGACAGGTCCAGAGCCCGGCAAACCGTATCCAGGCTCACGTCCAGACCTTGCTTCAGGCTGCTCGCCAACGCCACGCGCACCCGACTGAGCAGCGCGTCCTCCACCGTTCGGGCTTCGCTGCTCATCTGCCGCACGGTCCGCGCCTCCATCAGGGCGTGAAGGGCGGGGTCCGAGTTGGGGTTGAACCAGTGCAGCCACTCGGCAGGCATCAGTTCGCGTGCGTCCGGCGTGTCGTAGCGCACCGTGCACCCAACGAAGCGGGCGAAGGCGTCGGCCCGAGCGGGCGCAGGCGCGGGAATGTCGATGCGTACCGGCACCAGGTCCCGCCCCGATACCCAGCGCGCGAAGTGCAGGCGTGAGCCGAAGAGAAACCACCAGAAGAGCGCGTTGCGCGGCAGCATGCCGGCCGCCACGGGTTCATGCTGGATCTGGATCAGCCCTTTGCTGATGCGGTGGTGGGACAGCAGCTCATTGCAGAGCAAGGTCTGGAAGCGCTCGTACATGGCCAGGCCATCCTGCCCCAGCGTGCTGCTCATGAGGGCGTAGCCCAGATTGCCCAGGTGGGCGGGGCGAACCGACTGGGCCGCCTCCAGCACGATCAAGGGGTCCCCAACCATATCGCGGGCCAAGGTGAGTGCCTTGCCCAGGGCCTCCACGGGTACCCGTGTGCCTTCTGGCGCCTGATCGGGGGGCAGGCCCAGTGCAGCCCAGATGGCTTGTGAAGGCAAACCGCGCGCGGCGAGCGTGTCAGGAAGCAGGCGGGCAAAACCAGCTTGCACGCCCATGCTGTCCGACGTGGGCGATGCTGGCAGTACAGGCAACAGCGAGGAGCTCATGGTTTGTCCGGGGGCTTGCGGTCAGGTGCCGGGCTTCGCCGGTCAATGACGACGGAGGTGATGGGCCTCAGGATGGTGTCAGATTGATCCTCTTCGAATACCAGCATGACGCCCAGCCGCTCAACGCCAGTCCAGGCCGCATTGTCCACCAGCCAGAGCACGTCGTTTTCGGCGGACGGTGTACAGCATCAACACGAAGGTCGTCCTGCACCCAGGCGCCATGGCAAGGACGTGGAAGCCTCGCGGCGCATGTCCAGTCGCCTGAGGCTCATGATTCGCGGGCGACCAGATCCCGATGCTGCACAGTGGGAGGCCCTGGGCCAGGCCTTGTGGCGTGGCGACCCTTTGGCCGACGAGTTGATGACGTGGATGCAGGCCAACGGGATGGCCAAGACCTGGCCGCAGTTCGAGCGAGCCCTGAAGGACCCGGCCAGCGTGAACGGCGAGACCCCAGCGGCCCTGCGCGCCTTCATCCTGCGTACGCAGGGCTGGCCTGAGTGGGTGAACGCCGACAAGATGCGGCTGGGCGCGCGGGTGCTGCAAGCCACCGGCCTGCACGGCATGATGGTGCTGCGGGACGCGGGCTTGATGGCCGGCTACCAGGCGTCGGGCATCAACCAGACGCTGGTGATGACGGGCTCTTTGCACAAAGGGGCGCAGCGCCGTGTGGCCGAGACCACGGCCTGGTGGCTCGCTTGCACAGAGGATGGCGGCATGGCGCCCGGCGCCGAAGGCTTCACAATGACCCTGCGTGTGCGGCTCATGCACGCGATGGTGCGCCACCAGTTGTGTCGCAACCCCCAGTGGGATGCCGATGAGTTGGGCCTGCCCGTCAACCAGGTGGATATGCAGGCGACCTACCTGGCTTTCTCGGTGGTGCAACTCTTGTCGCTCAAGACGACGGGGGTGTGGCTCACGGCCAGGGAGTCCGAGGCGGTGATGCACCTGTGGCGCTACATCGGCTGGCTGATGGGGGTGGAGGACGGGCTGCTGTGTGATGACGAACACACCGGCCGGACCGTGCTCTACCAGAACACGGTGAGCCAGGCCCCGGCCGACGAAACCAGTGTGCTGCTGGGGCGCGCCTTGATGGACGAGCCTCTGCATCGCCACTATGCGAACTGGAAGGCGGTACGCGGGCGCTTCAACAAGGCCCGCCACCTCAGCCTGGTGCGCTGGTTCGTGGGGCCCGAAGGCATGCGTGCGCTGGGCCTGCCGGCGACCATCCCCTGGTATCCATTGGCCGTGATGGCGCCCTTCGCATTGCGCACCCTGGTCCTGCATGCCGTGCCGGGTCTGATGGCGTCATGGACGAAGTGGGCGCGCACCCGTCAACGCAACTACCTGACAGTGTTGATGGGCGATCGCAGCCGTCCACCACATCTCACCGGGAACGACCCAGGGAGCAAGGGGCAGGCAAGCTAGACTCTGGGGCTCCAGATACAGACTTCGGATACGGAGCCCATTCATGCCCACCGCGCGCAAGGCCGCCCCCACCAAGACCTCGCCTCTCACCGTCCAGGATTACCTGCAGAAGATCCTGACCAGCCGGGTCTACGACGTGGCCATTGAAAGCCCGCTGGACGAGGCACGCAGCCTGTCGCGTCGCCTGGACAACCAGGTCTTCCTCAAGCGCGAAGACAAGCAGCCCGTGTTCAGCTTCAAGCTGCGCGGGGCCTACAACAAGATGGCGCAACTGAGTCGCGCACAACTGGCCAAGGGCGTGATCTGCGCGTCGGCCGGCAACCATGCGCAAGGCGTGGCCATGGGCGCGCGCCGTCTCGGCTGCCAGGCCACCATCGTGATGCCGACCACCACGCCGCAGGTCAAGATCGATGCCGTTCGCCATTTCGGTGGCGAGAACGTGCAGATCGTGCTGCATGGCGAGAGCTACTCGGACTCGGCCCTGCATGCCAAGGAGCTGGAGCGCAAGAAGGGCATGACCTTCGTGCACCCTTTCGATGACCCGGACGTGATCGCAGGCCAGGGTACCGTGGCCATGGAGATCCTGCGCCAGCACAGCGGCCCGATCGACGCGGTCTTCGTGGCCATCGGCGGTGGCGGCCTGATCAGCGGAGTGGCGGCCTACATCAAGGCCGTGCGTCCGGAGATCAAGGTCATCGGCGTGCAGATGGCCGACTCGGACGCCATGGTGCGCTCGGTCAAGGCTGGCAAGCGCGTCACGCTGTCAGACGTGGGGCTGTTCTCGGATGGCACGGCCGTCAAGCTGGTGGGCGAGGAGACCATGCGCCTGACCAAGGCCCTGGTCGATGATTTCGTGGTGGTCAGCACCGACGAGGTCTGCGCGGCCATCAAGGACATCTACCAGGACACCCGCTCCATCGTGGAGCCGGCCGGCGCCCAGGGCGTGGCGGCGGTCAAGCAGTATGTCGATCGCCATGGCGGCAAGGGCAAGACCTATGTCGCCATCAACTGTGGTGCCAACATGAACTTCGACCGCCTGCGCTTTGTGGCCGAGCGGGCCGAGGTGGGCGAGCAGCGCGAAGCCCTGCTGGCGGTGACGATCCCCGAGGAGCGTGGCTCCTTCAAGCGCTTTTGCGAGACCGTCGGGCCGCGCAGCGTGACCGAGTTCAACTACCGCATTTCCGACGAAAAGCAGGCGCATGTGTTCGTGGGCCTGACCATCAGCGAGAAGGGTGAGTCCAAGAAGCTGGCCAAGTCCTTCGAGAAGCAGGGTTTCCAGACCGTGGACCTCACGCAAGACGAACTGGCCAAGACGCACATCCGCCATATGGTGGGTGGTCGCTCTGCGCTGGCCGAGGGCGAGCGTCTCTACAGCTTCATCTTCCCGGAGCGCCCGGGTGCCTTGATGACCTTTCTGACCAGCCTGCCGCCGGGCTGGAACATCAGCCTGTTTCATTACCGCAACCAGGGAGCTGACTACGGGCGCATCCTCGTGGGCCTGCAGGTGCCCAAGGCCGAGACCAAGTCGATCAAGCCTTTCCTGGACAAGCTGGGTTATATCTACGTGGACGAAACCCGCAACCCGGTGTACCGGCTGTTCCTGCGCTGAGGCGGGGCCGCTGAGGCAGCGGCGCCAAGAAAGGCCGCTTAGCGGATCTGGCCAGGGCGCATGCCGCGTGCCGGTGGCCTGCCATTGGGGTCTCCGTTGGGGCCGCCATTTGGGCTGCCATTGGCCATGCCGTTCGGTGGCGGCGCCATCCCGCCTTCCGGCGCACTGAGGCTGCCCATGGCGGCTTGCTGGGGCACGCCACCCGGCGCATGCGTCAGGCTGTTGTCCGATGTGCTCACGCCACTGATGGGCGGCAAGGCTCCGGTGGCAGGGGGCGGCAGCAGGGGCAGATCCAGCGTGGTGAGGGCCGGGCCGTCGGTCGGGCCGATGGTGGCGCCACGCTGGGTCAGGGACTTCAATACCATGTCACCGTCGATGACCCCACCCACGCGGATGGCCTTGGGCGGCTTGCCGTCGATCGACAACAGGGCCACGCCACCCGGGTCGTTTTCTTTGCGCGGCGCCACCACGCCCAGCAGCTTGAGCCGGCTGGCCAGCGCCGAAGCGGCGGACGGGTCTTGCACGGGCGCGGAGGCTTTGACCGGGCCGGTCAACAGGCGATGCAGATCACCTTGGGCGCCGCTGTCCAGCGACACGGACGTCGCGTTGGCGGGCACACCAGTGGGGCGCGCCAGCCAGCGCAGACCCCAGTAAGCCAGACTCGCCGCGACGGCGGCCCAAATGATGAGGGCAAAGATGCGTGATGCCATGATCCGGCCATTATGATGGGTGTTCGACACACCGCAACGCCCGAAAGTGGCCTTTGAACCTCGGGTTCATCCCGCATCGGCCATGGGGGCTCCTCGGGCATGCTGGCGCCCTCGCCGCCTTGCATGGCAGGGAACCCAAGTGGGGCTGGCGGTGTCTGATTGCTAAGTTTGTTTTCGGAAAATGAACATGAAGATGATTGCGCGTACCCCTGAGCGTGCCCGGGAGGCCGTCAAGACCTTGCAGCGTGGTTTCACGCTGATCGAACTGATGGTCGTGCTGGTCATCATCGGCTTGCTGGCTGCCCTGATCGTGCCCAACGTGTTGGACCGCGCCGACGACGCCCGTGTGACGGCCGCCAAGACCGACGTGAGCAACCTGATGCAGGCGCTCAAGCTTTACAAGCTCGACAACCAGCGCTTTCCAACCGCTGAACAGGGCTTGCAGGCGCTGGTCACCAAGCCCACGACGGGCCCGATCCCGCCGAACTGGAAACCCTATCTGGAAAAGCTTCCCAATGACCCATGGGGCCGGCCCTACCAGTACGTCAACCCCGGCGTGAAGGGGGCCGTCGATGTGTTCAGCTTCGGTGCGGATGGCCAGGCCGGTGGTGAAGGCCGCGATGCCGATATCGGCTCCTGGCA
The DNA here is from genome assembly GCA_003963115.1 of Burkholderiales bacterium. GTDB lineage: Bacteria > Pseudomonadota > Gammaproteobacteria > Burkholderiales > Burkholderiaceae_C > Aquabacterium. Next base: position 9,803 of record RXJQ01000018.1, on the reverse strand, counting down.
ATAAGCCACGTCGCAGCCGCGGCTTCACGCTGCTGGAGCTGATGGTGGTCGTGGCGCTGATCGCCATCACCACAGCGGTGGTGAGCTTTGCCATCCCTGATCCTTCTTCGACCAGGCTGGAGCGCGAAGCAGCCCGCCTCATTGCGCTGCTGGAGTCCGCCCGGACACAGGCGCGTGCTGGTGCCATGACGGTGCTGTGGGTGCCGCAGCCCAACGGCCCGGACGCCGACTACCAGTTCCTCGGTTTGCCGCCGGCCCTGATGCCACCCTTGAAATGGCTCGAGTCAGACGTCAAGGCCGAGGTGGTGGGCGGCAAAAGCATCGTGCTGGGCCCCGAGCCTGTGATTGGCGCCCAAAGCGTCATCCTGCGTGTGGAAGACAAGCAGATCATCGTGGGCACGGATGGGCTCAGCCCCTTTGCCGTCGTGACAGGCAATGAGAACCAGGACGACACCGATGTGGCGGGGGAGGTGGCCAGTGCGCCCACGCCTTGAAGCCCTTTGCGCCCCCTCGTCTGGCATGACCCTGATCGAGGTGCTCGTGGCGCTGGCGATCGTGGCCATCACCTTGTCGGCCGGCATCAAGGCGGCAGGCGGCCTGACACTCAATGCCCAGCGCATGTCCGACCTGACCCTGGCCCAGTGGTGCGCCGAAAACCAGATCACCGCGCTCAAGCTGGGCAAGATCTACCCGCCTGTGGGCGACAGCGACTTCAGCTGCCAGCAGTTGGGTCGGACCTTTCCCGGCCACATGACGGTGCGCCCTACGCCCAACGCCAATTTCCGCCGGGTCGATGCACAGGTGATGGACGAGGCGCAGCAACCCATCGTCAAGCTGTCCACGGTGCTGCCGCGCTTCTGATGTCTGCCATGCCGCACACGTTCACCACCACGCGCCCTCAGCGTGTTCAGCTAGGTTTCACGCTGATCGAGGTGCTGGTGTCGCTGCTGATCCTGGCGGTGCTGGCCGCCACGGCTTGGAAGGGCATGGACGGCATCAGCACGGCCCGCCAGGTGGCTGACGACAACCTCAAGCAGACGCTGCGCGTGCAGTCGGTCATCACCCAGTTCGAGGCGGACATGGCCCAGGTCATGGACCTGCAGATCGTGGATGGCATGCAGTTCGATGGTGCCCACTTGCGGGTGACCCGCCGCATCAACGAGGGCGTGCAGGTGGTGGTCTGGTATGTGCAGCGCAATCGCTTGTTCCGCTGGGCCAGCCCCGTGACGACCAAGGTGGGCGAGTTGCAGAAATACTGGCTGAGCTCCTACCAGTTGCAGGGGCGCGAGCCGGGCACGCTGACTGCCTTGAAAGGGGTGGAGCGCTGGCAGGTCTACTGTTTCCGCGGCGGCTCGATGAGCAACTGCCAGTCCTCTGGCGACCTGACGCAGAGCAAGCAGACCCAGATCGGTGGCGCCACGGGCGCAGCGCCTTTGGCGGCGAACCGCTTCTCTCTGCCCAATGCCGTGCGCTGTCAATTGACACTGGGCGAGGGCAGTGGCTTTGCAGGCACCTTGACCCGCGACGTGATGCTGGCCCCTCAGCCGCAGAACAATTGAGGAGCATGCTGTGAACAAGATGCCAAGCCGCTCCTCGTCAAGAAGGCAACACGGCGCCGCGCTGCTGATGGCCATGGTCATCGTGACGCTGGTGTCCACGCTGGCGGCGTCCATGGTCTGGCAGCAGTGGCGGGCGGTGCAGGTTGAAAGCGCCGAGCGAGTTCGTTCGCAGTCGGCCTGGGTGCTCAGCGGGGCGCTGGACTGGGCGCGTCTCATCCTGCGGGAAGACGGGCGCAACGATGGGCCCGATCACCTGGGCGAAGTCTGGGCCATGCCGCTGGCAGAGGCGCGCTTGTCGACCTTTCTTGCTGCCGACAGCAACAATACCGCCGCAGATGACGATGACTCCCCCGACGCCTTCCTGTCAGGCAAGGTGGACGATGCGCATGCCAAGTACAACGTGCGCAACTTGGTCGAAGGGGGCAACATCAAGGATAGGGAGCTCAAGGCCTTCAAGCGCCTGCTGGAGTTCCTGAGCCTGCCACCCTCGCTGGGCGATGGCGTGGCGACGTCGCTGAGCAAGGCGGCGCTGGCCGAAATGTCCTACACGTCCAACGACCCGGGCATCCTGGAGCACCTGGGGGGGGAGTCCGGGCGGGCGCAAGCGCCCTTGATGCCACAGACCTTCGACCAACTCCTGTGGCTGGGCCTGGATGCGGCCACGCTGGAAAAGTTGCGTCCATACGTCACCTTGTTGCCAACGACGAGTGCCAAGGTCAACATCAACACGGCATCCAAGGAAGTGATCGCCGCCGTGATCGATGAGATGGACTTGGCGCGCGCGGCACGGCTGGTGCAGGCTCGGCAGCGCAATCCGTTCAAGGCAACGAGCGACATTTCGACTGTGCTGGGGCCGGGGCCGGCACCGAATGGCTGGGATACCACCCGGATCGATGTCAAGTCCGAGTTCTTCGAGGTCAAGGGGCGCTTGCGTTACGAAGACAACGTCATCGAGCAGCGGCACCTGGTGCAGCGCTTGTCCGGCGGTTCTGACGTGCTGGTGCTACAGCAGTCGCGTTTTTCGGGGCTGGACCGTGCCGCGGGGAGCCAGGCAGCCCCATGATGTAAGGCATTCTTTACGCCCAAAGCAGGTATCAATCCTTAAATGGGCGCTATTCCGACGCTCCTACAATGCCGTGGCATCTATGCTGGATGCTGAAAAAATCTGAATATTCAACCATCTGGGCATGAGCATTCTCATCATTCAACTGCCGGCGCGCACGCGTCTGAGCGCTGAGGTGGCGTCCTCGGATGCCGGAGCGGCGACGCCTGCCGGGCCCAAGGAGTACAGCTTTGTGCTCAGCGCCGATGGCATGTCGGCCATGCGGCAAGGGCGTTGCGCTGCGGCCATGTTGCCCAGAGCCGACAGCGTTGTGGCCGTCATGGCGCCCACCGATCTGAGCTGGCACCGCCTGGCCCTGCCCAAGGCACCAGCTGCCCGCCTGCGCGCGGCCCTGGCCGGCATGCTCGAAGAGGCCCTGCTCGAAGACCCCGAGAACCTGCATCTGGCCATCGCCCCACAGGCCAAGGCTGGCCAGCCCACCTGGATAGCGGCATGCGACCACACCTGGCTGACCAGCCAGCTCATGACACTGGAGAAGGCCAAGATCCGCGTGGAGCGCGTGGTGCCTGGTGTGGCGCCCGACGAGCCGCCGTCTGCCTATTTCCACGAAGTGGGCGAGACCGGTTCTGCGGAAGCCGAGCCGGGCGCCGAGATGCTGCTGACCTGGTCGTCTGCCGATGGTGTGGCCACCTGGCCCGTGGCCGGTAGCCTGTCGCGTGCCTTGCTGCCCGAGCCCTTGCCGGTACAGGCCCGCTTTTTTGCCACGCCGCCTGTGGCTTCGCCAGCCGAGCGCTGGCTCGGGCGCGCTGTGACGGTGCAGAGCCAAGCCGAGCACTTGCTGATGGCGGCCCGCTCAACCTGGAACCTCCTGCAATTCGAGCTGACGCCGCGCAGCAAGGGGCTCTATGCCCTGAACGACCAATGGCGTCGCTTCATGAGTCCACAATGGCGGCCCGCTCGCATCGGCTTGGCGGCTTTGGTGGCCGCGCAGGTGCTGGGCCTGAACCTGTGGGCTTGGCAGCAGTCGCAGCTGATCAAGAGCAAGAAGGCCGCCATGGTGACCTTGCTCAAGGAAGCCCATCCGCAGGTGCAGGCCGTGCTGGATGCGCCCGCGCAGATGCGCCGCGAAACCGAGGCCTTGCGCGCGCAGGCCGGGCAGGCAGGTGGCAATGACCTCGAGTCGCTGATGGCGGCGGTGGCCAGTGCATGGCCACCCGCGCAGCCCACGGCTGGTCTGCAGTACGACGGCTCGTCCCTGACCTTGATGCCGCCAGCCAGCTGGGGCCCCGCCGACCTGGACGAGTTTCGCCGCAAGCTGGGCACGGCGGGCGTGCAGGTCGAGACGGCCGACGGTCGCCTTACCGTGCGACGAAACAACGGGTGACGCATGAGTTCGCAAGCATCTTCTCTCGACGCACTGCGCCAGCAATGGCAGGTCAAATGGGCCGCGATGGCGCCGCGCGAGCGCCAGATGGCGACGATCGCGGCCTGGCTGGCCGTGCTGGCCTTGCTGGTGTTGGTCGGTATCCGGCCGGCCTGGCGCACCTTGTCGGCGGCACCGACGCAATTGCGTGATCTGGACGCTCAGCTCGATCAGATGCGCCGCCTGGCCGATGAGGCACAGATGCTGCGCCAGCGCCCGCCCGTACCGCCCGCGCAGTCCGAGGCGGCGCTGCGTTCGGCCACCGAGCGCCTGGGCGCCGGGGCCAAACTCAATCTGCAAGGCGACCGCGCCACCCTGACTCTCAACCATGTGTCGGGCGATGCCCTGGCCACCTGGCTGGATGAGGCGCGAGGTGCCGCGCGGGCCAAGCCCACGGAGGCCGGTCTGATGCAGGTCGAGCCTGGGGTCTATTCCGGCAACATTGTCCTGGCCATGGGGCCGGGTTCCGGGGGCGGCCGCTGAGGCCGGGCTGGCAGATGGCTGGTATCCCCTTCTTTCAACGTCGCCCTGCCTGGATGCAGGGGGCTGGCGCTTTGACGACGCGCTGGCTGGAGTCGACGATGGAGATCGCGCGCTGGGAGAACATGCGCAAGGCCGGCCGCCGCTGGGGCTGGTGGGGCGCGGGTCTGGGTGCGCTGGTGGGCATGGTGATGTATGCGCCGGCCAGCTGGCTGGCGCAAGGCGTGGTTGAACTCTCGGGCAAGCGCTTGCTGCTGGCCGATTCGCAGGGCACCATCTGGCACGGTGACGCCGTGGCCGTGCTCACCGGCGGGCCGGGCAGCCGGGACGCGAGGACCTTGCCGGGGCGTCTGAACTGGACCATGCGCATGAAGGGCATCGGCCTGCGCCTGACCTTTCAGCAGGACTGCTGCATGCCGGTGCCTGTGGTCATGAACCTGCAGTTCGGACTGGGGCGCGTCAAGACCGATGTGCGTCTGCAACCTGCACCCGATGGTGGCGATGCGACCATGCAAAGCGCAGGTGAGCTGGGGCATTGGCCTGCGGCCTGGCTGGGTGGTCTGGGCACGCCCTGGAACACCTTGCAACTGGCCGGCGTGCTGCGCATTGCCAGCCGGGATCTGTCTTTCGAGTGGACCGAGGGCCGCTTGCGCATCCAGGGCGAAGCCGACATGGTGCTGGAGAACGTGGCGTCCCGGGTGACCACGCTGGACCGCCTGGGCTCCTACCGGCTGGGCCTCCAAGGCGATGCCCAAGGGCTGCTGCAAATGCAATTGACCACGCTGGACGGCGCCCTGCAGCTGTCGGGCCAGGGTGGCATGAGTGGCGGTCGCATGCGCTTTCGCGGCGAAGCGCGTGCCAGCGATGCCGAAAGAGGCGCGCTGGAGAATTTGTTGAACATCATCGGCCGCCGCGAAGGCGACCGCTCTGTCATATCGATCGGATAAGTCATGAAGACCCATCCCCTGCTGACTCGACCCCGTGCTGGCGCGCTGGCCGTGGCCCTGGCATTGACCTTCGGGCCCGGTGGACTCCTGCCGCTCGGACTGGCCCTGGCCGCACCGGCCACGCCCAAGAAGGCCGCGCAGGCACCCAGTGTCACGCTCAACTTCGTGAACGCCGAAATCGAAGGCGTGGCCCGGGCCATGGCGGCCATCATCAACCGGCAGATCCTGGTCGACCCACGTGTGAAGGGCGCGATCACCCTCTACAGCGACCAGCCGCTGACCCCACGCGAAGCCTATCTGAACTTCCTGGCCGCGCTGCGTGGCCAGGGCTTCAGCCTGGTTGAGGTCTCAGGCCTGCTCAAGATCGTGCCCGAGGCCGAAGCCAAGCTGCAAACCGGTTCGGTCGATGTCGGCACCGTCAAGCAGTCGGGCGACCAGGTGATCACCCAGATCTTTCGCATCCAGTACGAGAACGCCAACAACCTGGTGACCGTGCTGCGTCCGCTGATCAGCCCCAACAACACGATCAACGCCAACGCGACCACCAACACCCTGGTGATCACGGACTATGCAGACAACCTCAAGCGCATGGGCCAGATGATCGCCGCGCTGGACGTGCCCACGGCCACGGACATGGAGGCAATCCCGCTGCAGTACGCGATCGCCTCTGACCTGGCGCCGGTGGTGCAAAAGCTGGCCGACGGCGGCAGCGGCAGCCCCGTGGCCGGTGCGCCGGCGGGCGGGCAGGCCACAATGGTGCTGGCCGACTCGCGCACGAACATGCTGATGGTGCGCGCGCCCAATGCGGCCCGCATGGTGCTGGTGCGCAACCTGATCCAGCGCCTGGATCGCCCGGGTACGTCGGGCTTGGGCGGCAGCGGCATCCACGTGGTCTATCTGAAGAACGCCGATGCGGTGAAGCTGGCGCAGGTACTGCGTGCGGCCTTCCCCGGTGCGGGCGGGTCTGGTGGGTCGTCTGGTGGCAGCTCGGGTGGCTCGCCCGGTGCCAGCGGCCTGCCGACGTCCACGACAGGTGCAGCAGGTGGCGCCAGCAGCAGTGGGGCATCACAACAGTCGACCTCGCCGGTGGGTGCTTCTGCGCAGCCTTCGACGGGGGGCTTCATCCAGGCTGATCCATCGACCAATTCGCTGATCATCACGGCCACGGACGCGCTCTACAAACAGCTGCGTGCGGTCATTGATCAGTTGGATGGTCGTCGTGCACAGATCTACATCGAAGCCATGATCGTCCAGGTGGACGAAAGCAAGCTGGAGCAAATTGGCTTCCAGTGGGCGGCAGCTGCAGGCAACCACAACATCGTGGGCGCGGGTACGAGCCTGCCCACAGGCACAGTTCCTGGCCTGTTCGGGGTCACTTCGAAGTCCACATTGCAAGGCCTGACGGGCTTCAACATCGGTTTTCTGCACAAGATGGCGGATGGCACCTACAACCTGGGTGCGCTGGCTTCCTTCCTGGAGCAGAACACGGGTGCCAACGTGCTGTCCAAGCCCAATATGGTGTCCCTGGACAACGAAGAGGCGAAAATCGTGGTGGGCCAGAATGTGCCCTTCGTGACGGGCCAGTACACCAACGGTGCGACAAGCAGTTCCGGCACGGTCAATCCCTTCACCACGGTGGATCGTAAGGACGTGGGTCTGACCTTGCGTGTGCGGCCGCAAGTGGGTGAGGGCGGGACGGTGCGCATGACTGTCTTCCAGGAGAAGTCTGACGTCGATCCGTCGAGCAAATCCAATTCGGCTGGCCTGACGACCAATAAGAGCTCCATCGAAACCACCGTGGTTGTCAACGATGGCGAGACCCTCGTCCTTGGTGGTTTGTTGTCTGATTCTTATGGCGACAGTGATGACAAGGTGCCGCTGCTGGGTGACATTCCTGTTTTGGGCAACTTGTTCAAGAGCCGCGCCCGCTCTCGCGAGAAGAAGAACCTGATGGTGTTCCTGCGCCCTGTGGTGATGCGCACCCAGGAAGACAGCAATACCCTGACCATGGACCGCTATGAGTATATGCGCCAGCGCCAGGCCGATATTCCCGCTCCCAAGGGCTCCAATGTGAACCTGGGTGAGTCGCCGCAGTTGGATCCGCTGAAGTTCAGCAACAAGTTGTCCATGCCGTCGGTGCGCCAACCTTTGGACGAGCCGGGTGCGCCCGCGCCCACGGTGGTGATGCCGCGTGACTCGGGCTTCACCCCGAAGTTGGTGCCGGACACGCAGGGTGCGCAACCCGCCGCCAGCGGCAAATAAGGAGGCTATTGAGCCATGGGCGCACGTCACCCTCTTCCTTACGCCTTCGCCAAGGCCAATGGCCTGCTTCTGGAGTGCGACGACACGCGTGCCACGCTGTGGGCCAGTCCCACGGTGTCGGCTTCTGCCTTGTCCGAGGTCATGCGCTTGTTCGTGGTCAATGCCATCGAGCATGAGCCCGCCGAGACGCTGACCCAGCGCATCGCCACGGCCTATGCGGCCGGTGAGGGCAGTGCGGCGGCCGTGGTGGGCGAAGTCGAAAGCGCGGTCGACCTCTCTCGCATGATGCAGGACTTGCCCGCCGTGGAAGACCTGCTGGAGGCGTCCAACGACGCGCCCATCATCCGGATGCTCAACGCCTTGCTGACGCAGGCCGCGAAGGATGGCGCCTCCGACATCCACATCGAGCCCTACGAGCGGTCGTCGGCGGTGCGCTTTCGCGTGGACGGCACGCTGCGCGAAGTGGTGCAGCCCAACAAGGCCCTGCACGCCGCGCTGATCTCGCGCTTGAAGATCATGGCCGAGCTGGACATCTCTGAAAAGCGCCTGCCGCAAGACGGCCGCATCAGCCTGCGCATCGGCGGGCGGGCGGTGGACGTGCGGGTCTCGACCTTGCCTTCGGCCCATGGCGAGCGTGCCGTGCTGCGCCTGCTGGACAAGGGCGATGCCAACAAGTTCACCCTCGAATCGCTGGGCATGAGCGGCGAGTCGCTGGACCGCTTCAAGCGCCTGCTGCGCCAGCCTCACGGCATCGTGCTGGTGACCGGCCCGACCGGCTCCGGCAAGACGACGACGCTGTACGCTGGCCTGAGCACGGTCGACTCGCAGACCACCAATGTGCTGACCGTGGAAGACCCGGTCGAATACGAGCTGCCCGGCATCGGCCAGACCCAGGTCAACCCCAAGATCGAGCTGACCTTTGCCAAGGCGCTGCGCGCCATCCTTCGTCAGGACCCGGATGTCATCATGATCGGTGAAATCCGCGACCTCGAAACCGCACAGATCGCCGTGCAGGCCTCGCTGACCGGCCACTTGGTGCTGGCCACGCTGCACACCAATGACGCACCCAGCGCCGTCACCCGCTTGACGGACATGGGCATCGAGCCTTTCCTGCTGTCCAGCTCGCTGCTGGGTGTGCTGGCCCAGCGCCTGGTGCGCAAGCTGTGCCCGCATTGCAAGCGTCAGGACGGCCAGGGCAAGTGGCACCCCGTGGGTTGTAACGAGTGCGGCATGAGTGGCTACAAGGGCCGTACCGGTGTCTACGAACTGATGGTGGCCGACGATGAAATCCGCAGCCTCATTCATGAGCAGGCGGCCGAATCCAAGCTCTTCGAGTGCGCCCAGCTCAATGGCATGAAGACCATGCGCGATGACGGTGATCGCCTCGTGGGCGAAGGGGTGACCTCGCTGGAAGAAGTCCTGCGCGTCACGCGGGAATGACGACGAAGGCCCGCCGACATGCCCGCATACCGCTTTGAAGCACTCGACCCGGCCGGCAAGACCGTCAATGGTCTGGTCGAGGCCGACAACCCCAAGGCTGCCCGCGCGCAACTGCGCATCCAGCAGCTCGTGCCGCTCAAGGTCGAGAACGTGGCGGCGGGCGCAGCGGGTGGTGGCGAAGGCTCGGGGCTGAACAAGCAGATCTTCGTTCGCAGGGTCTTCAACTCGTCTGCACTGGCGATCTGGACACGGCAGTTGTCGGGCCTGGTCGTCGCAGGCCTGCCGCTGGAACGTGCGCTGACGGCTCTGGCCGACGAGGCGGAGGACCCGCGTCAGCGCGAGCTGGTCTCGCACCTCCGTGCCGAGGTCAATGCCGGTTCGCCCTTTGCGCGCGCGCTGGCGGGCTCGCCGCGCGAGTTCGACGATGTGTACCGCGGCGTGGTCGCGGCCGGTGAGCAAAGCGGCCAGTTGGGTGGCGTGCTGGACAAGCTCGCCAATGACCTGGAAGAGCAGCAGGCTTTGAAGTCCAAGTTGATCGGCGCGACCTTGTACCCGGCCATCGTGTCGGTGTTCGCCATCGTGATCGTGATCGCCCTGCTGGTGTTCGTGGTGCCGCAGGTGGCGCAGGT
>RXJQ01000014.1 GCA_003963115.1 Burkholderiales bacterium | reverse complement strand
CTTTCCGTTGTTGCCCTGGCTCTGAGCGCCGTGGCCGCTTCCGCTTCCGCCATGTCGTCGATCGACGACGCAGCCCTGAGCCAAGTCAGCGGCCAAGACGGCGTGTCCATCGCTGGTGACCTGAACATCAACATCGGTTCGTTCAAGTACACCGATACGGACGCCACCGGCGGTTCCGTGTCGTTCAACAACATCGGTATCAAGGGCATGTTCGTGATGACGATCGACATCCTGAACAAGGCTGCCTTCGTGTCGACCGTGGCTGACTCCATCGGTGCTCGCCTGGGTCTGACCCAAGCCGACGCCACCGTGGGCAAGGCCCTGGCTGGCGGCGTGGCCGTGACCCCGACTGCTGGTGGCGTGGCTGTGGCCACCGAACTGGCCAAGCTGACGTCCGCAACCTGGGACTCCTTCGGTGCCCAGTCTGGCCAAGCCATCTATGACGGCGCTTCCGACGTTGTCCAGTTCGCCTTCCCCAACGCCAAGCTGAACTCGGCTCTGACCCCCAGCATCACCGTTGGCTCGATCACGATGGGCCACAGCACCGCTTCGTTCGGTTCGTTCGCCATCAACAACCTGGACATGCAAGGCACCAAGATCTGGATGTGGGCTCACTGATCAGTTGAGTATCGGTTGAACACCGAAGGGCCCGTCGCAAGCGGGCCCACCCTCCTCACGAGTTGAACAGCAAACCGCCGTGGCATCCACGGCGGGTTTGTTTGTGAGGCTCGATCTTGTGAAAAGTCGTTTCAGATCCCGACCTTCCCATCGAGCTCGCAGCACCATGAACCGGTCTTTCCTCGTGACGTTACTGCTGTGCCTGAGTCTGGTCTTCTGCGTGGGGCCGAAGTCAGCGCATGCGCAAGGCAAGCCCATTGACGACGATGCGCTGTCGGATGTCTGGGGGCAGGCGCTCTTCACGCTGGACAACACCAGTGCCAATGGCTACGACTTCTCGCGCATCACGATCAACGCCGACATCAAGCTCAATGCCAATCTGAGCGGCATCCGGCTGGGCGAGTACACCAACAGCATCCGCAACGGGACGGGTGCGGACATTGACATCTCCAAGCTGCAGTTCGGCACCACTGGCACCACGGTGAGCGTGACGGACCCCTATATCGAATTCGTCTACGCCAACGCTGCTGACGCATCCAAGCGCCAAGTGGTGGGCATGCGCCTGGGATTTGGCGGCATTCAAGGCAACATCGGCCTGCTCATGAACGCGGTCAGCGGTTCCTTGCTGATCAACACCGCCAGCGGCGCCGTGGACTCTAAGAACGACACGCTCGGTGGCATCCGGTGGGATGGCACCAGCTGTGCCAACTCGGCGACCTGCATGGCGCTTTCCCAGATCGGTGGCGTCACCGCGGGCGACAGCAGCGGTGCCAGCCGGGACTTCTTCATCTCCGTGCTCAAGAGCGCCGTTCAGTTCCCCACGAACACGGCCACGGGTACCACGCCTGACGCGGCCCAATCTGGCTTCTGGCTGAACTGGCGAGACCGCCTCACGGCGCTCAACACCACGGGCACCGTGCCCGCCAACACCGGCAAGAAGTGAGGGCAGGGCAATGAAGTTTCGTTTGACGCTGATGGCCTTGAGCATGCTGTGCCTGCTCTCGATGCACAGGGCCCATGGCGCCGAGATGCAGACGCTCGAGGACGAGGCCTTGTCGCAGGTCACCGGCCGAGACGGCCTGGCTTTCAATCTGCGCGGCTTCGAACTCAGTGGCCCTTTGAGTCTCACGTATGCCGACCCGAACACCGGCTCCAGCCTGTGGCTGGGCAACCTCTATCTGTCCCGTTCAGACGATGTGGACGCGACCTTCACCGACCCGTATCGACTCAATATCTATGGCCGACCAGGCATGGCCGATGTCATCGAGCTGAGCAACCCCCTGAACGTCAACGGGCTGCAGAAGTGGCAGTTCGCGGCCGACTTCGGCATCAAGGGCAGGGATGGCAGCACCTTCAATGGCGGCACCCTGATCCTGCAGGACCTGACCTTCTATGGCGGTGGGCTGAGCATCACCACGCCCGCTGACGTCACGGTGCAAGGCGTGGCCTTTGGTTTGGCCTTGAAGGTGGACATCGGCAATTTGATCATCCGGCCTCGAGAGCGCGGCGACATCAGTGTCGCCAACGACGCCTCGGTGACCGAGCAGCTCAGCATCTCGGGCATCAAGCTGGGTGGCGCCAATGGTGGCACCTGGGCGCTGGCCGATGTGACCTACCAGCCGGGCATCTTCAATGCCCTGACTGACAGCAATGGCAACTCCTATCTGCACCTGGGCATCGACTGGAACAGCAGCCCCAACGGTGCACCGGTCGGCTCCCTGTCGATTGACAACATCACCTTCAAAAGCACAGACCAGAGCGGCAACACGACGTTGACCAATCTGGGCTCCAGCCACATCGGTGGCATCCAGCTCCAGTACCTGGACGTCAAGTTTCGCTGAGGTGGTGGCATGCAGGTCTGTGTGAATCGCCCGCAAGGCGGGGTCTGGAAGCGATGTGTGTGCACCCTGGCGTCGGCCTGTGCGATGAGTACATGCTGGTGTGCACCCGAGCCCCTGGACGACGAGGCCATGGCGGAGGTTACTGGCCAGGATGGCATCGGCTTTGCCGTGCACCTGGAGATGAACTCGGCCTTGCTCAATGGCGTCGATCTCAACAGCCGCTTGGTGGCGGGCTTCCATGTGGATGGCCTGACCACCTATGCCGTGATGCTCAACGTGGGCGGCATCATCGACATGTACGCCATGACGCTCAATCTGCGCACGCGTCCCGATGGCGGCGACTACATCGACATCGGTTTGCCCTTCTTCCTTGGGGTCAGCCAGTTTGGCTTCCGCGCCCTGGGCGCGCAGACCGATCCCACCGCCCCCATCACGAACAACTACGGTTCGCTCCTTCTGGATGGCCATGCGGCCATGAAGGGGCACGTCTACATGTGGGCGCAATAAGCCTCTTTGCGAACAGGAAGATACCCATGTTGCCCATGCTGCTCGGAATCATTGCCAGTGCGATCGGTGGATCTGCCGGCACCACGATTCACCCGCCTGCCGAGCACCCCAAGGGGGAGTTCGAGCTGCCGATGAACACCGTGGGCGCAGGCGTGTCGCCGCAGCCGGTGACGATCAAGCCCTATTCGGAACTCAAGTTCGACAACATCGTGCACCAGGCCTACGACTACAGCTGTGGCTCGGCCGCGCTGGTCACGGTGATCAACAACTACCTGGGCATCAAGGTCACCGAGCAGCAGGCCATGGAGGGCATGCTGGCCCACGGTGAGCGCGACAAGATCATCGAGCGACGTGGCTTTTCTCTGCTCGACATGAAGCGCTACGTGGCCACCTTGGGCGCCACAGGCGCGGGCTTTCGCGGCGAGATGTCCGACCTGGAAAAGCTCACGCAGCCGGCCATCGTGCCCATCGACTACGCGGGCTTCAAGCACTTCGTGGTCTTCCGTGGCCTGCGTGATGGGCGCGTCTACATTGCCGACCCCGCCATGGGTCACATCGTGTTCCCGGTCGAGCAGTTCGCCAAGCTCTGGGACCGCGGCACCTTGTTCATCCTCTCACTGCCCGCTTCCGCAGGGCAGCCCCTGACCAATATGGCCATGACCGACCGCGAGCTGGGCGTCATCGACAGCGACTCCGTCCGTCAACAGGCCATCCTCAGCGTCCCCGATCATGCCGATGCACTGCGCAATGCAGTGCAGGCCGGCATGGGTATCTTCAACCTGCGCAAGTAGTTGTCACCATGTCGTACCTTTCCTCTTCCCGCTTTTTTGTTGTTGACCATGGCTTGCGCTTGACTGTTGCAGCTTCATTGTCCTTGTTGATGTCGCTAGCCAGGGCTGATGAGCAGCCCGTGGCCGCTCAACCTGCCCCTGCACAAGCCGCTGCGCCCCAGCCAGCAGGCGGCGATGCCGCCCGTCAGGCGCTGAGCAAGCAGGAGGGGGACGTGGACCAGGCCGCCCTGCTCAAGCAGACACTGACGGCTACAGACAAGCAGTACTCGCTGCTCAAGCAAGGCAAGTGGTCTGCCACCTATGACCTGACCTACACCTATACGGGCCAGCAACAGATCGATGCCAAATTCACCGACAGCACCCTCACGTTGTTCAAGATCGAGAACACACGCTCTCACACCATCACCAACACCTTTTCGGTTGACTACGGTTGGCGCGACAACGTGACGGCCACGGCATCCTTGCCCATCGTCAGCAAGTACTCCGAGTCCACCTCCTTCTCGGGCTTGTCGCACGGCTTCGGTGACCTGCAGTTCGGCGCACGCTGGCAGCCCTTCGAGATGCGCCGTGATGCGCCCAGCTTCACGACCAGTGCCATGGTGCGCCTGCCCACGGGCCGCAGTCCCTTCCGCACCATTGATGGCCAGAACCTGGCCACCGGCTCTGGTTCAGCTGGGCTGACCCTGGGCGTGAACAGCTCCAAGATCATCGACCCCATCGCGCTGTTCGGTTCTGCCAGCGTGGGCTTGAACGCGCCGGCACGCCACCTCAACCAGGTGCGCGATGGCGTGACTCTGGTGGCGGTGCATGCAGGCCCGGCACTCACCGTGGGCGGTGGCTTTGCCTATGCCTTGTCGTATGACGTGTCCACGACCATGTCGGTGCAGGAGTCCTTGTCCTTCCCCTCCAAACTGGTGTTTGCCGATGGCACCACATCGCGCACCAGCACACAGACATCGGGTGTGTTCAACCTGGGCGTGGGCGTGAGAACAGCACCTCAGTACACCATCAATATCAATTTGGGCATCGGTCTGACCAGCGATTCGCCGGACTTCACCCTGGGCATGAACATGCCCTTGTCCTTCTGACGCTGTCGCGCGCTCACATCATGAAGATGGCATCAGCCAGGGGTAAAGCTTGGCCTGCACGCGGCTTGTGCGGGCTGCTGGGCTTGGCCTGGCTGAGTGTGGCGCACGCGGCCTTGACGGACAACCTGGGGACCAGCGTCAAGGCCATGTCCATGGGCAATGCCGTGACGGCGGATCCGCCCGGCGTCGATTCGATCCACTTCAACCCGGCAGGCTTGAGCCGCCTGGAAGGCAACGTCAAGCAGGACAATTTCTTCGGGGCGTCGATTCGCATCAAGGCCAACTTCCATCAGCCAGATGGCTTCGATGTCGGTGGGTGGAAGGAAGATCCTCTGGCCGGCACCACCAGCGGGCCCGTGCGACAGAAGATCTACATCCCCGGTATCGGCCTGCCCAAGTGGTCTCTGCCGGCGGCCGTCGGCGCAGGCATGGGCTTCAGCTTCAACCGGCCCGGCTCACCATGGACCTTCGCCACGGCCACCTATGTGCCACAAGCCGTTGGTATCGACCGCAGCCAGGACCCCCATGACCCCACGCGCTTTGACGGCCGCAGCGTGGTGCTGCAGCGCCTGGTCTATCTGTCGCCTTCGGTGGCCTACAAGTTCTCGGACTCCTTGAGCGTGGGGCTGGCTGTGCCGATTGCCCATCAGAGTTTCGCGCTGGACACCGACATGCGCTTTCCCAACAAGCTGTTGGGCATCATCGGCAAGCTGCAGGATGCGTGGTGCGGCAATGGTGATGGCGGCAACCCCCTGGATGCGTTCGGCTTCGGCTTGTGCGGTGGTGGGCAGCAAGGCCGATTGCGGCCCTTTAACAAGGCTGGCTCCATGCAGTTCGACATGACCGCGCCCGTCGACCCCACTTTCAACCTGGGCGTGCTGTGGGAGCCCAAAGACTGGTTCGGCATGGGGCTGGTGTACCAATCGGGCTCGAAGACCACGCTGACCGGCCGTTATACCTTCAATGCCGACCCCATGTTCCCGAAGTTCGTTCAGGGCATGTACAGCAGCTTGCTGGGGCCGGTGGTGGCCTCCATGTTCGGCTTCCCCACCTCCATCCCCGACGTGCAGACAGGCAATGCCACGATGCGGCTGCCCTTTCCGGCCCGCCTGCAGGCTGGCATCAAGCTCAAGCCCATCAGCAGCCTACAGTTCAATCTGGACGCCATGTACACGGACTGGAGCAAGTGGGACAAGCTGGAGATCCAGTTCGATCGGCAGATCGCGCTCTTGCAGATGGCCCGCATCTTCGGCCAGGCCGACGCCTCCAAACTGGTGATCCCGCGTGGCTACCGCGACCCCATCCACTTTGGTATGGGCCTGGAGTACGCGGTGACGCGTGGCTTCAAGCTGCGCTATGGCTATGAGCCTCGCAAGACCTCGGTGCCGCAGTCGGCATTCGATTTGATCGCACCCTTGCCGACCATGACCGTGCGCAGCCTGGGGATGGGCTATGAGAGCCCGTCGGGTTTGAAGATCGACGCCACCTACAGCTATGCCAAGGGCCGCTACAACGTGCCCGCCGACACCAGCTGCAACCTCAACTGCACCAACTTCTTCAACGTCATCTACAACCCCTACGCGGGGCTCGATGTATCAGGGTCCATCACCGTCCGCTATGGCGGCATGTCCATCACCAAACCGTTCTGAACGTCTAACCATGTCATCCGCTCGCTTTCGTCCTTCCATGTCTCACCTGGCAGCTGCCCTGTGCCTGTCGGTCTGCGCGCTGACGCCTGCATGGGCTCAATCCACCACGGGCAATGCCACCCCCAACACCACGACCCCGGCTAAGGCCAAGTTGATCGAGCATCTGCTGACCGTCTGGCACCCGGAGAACGTGGTCGTGATGATGGTGCAGCGCCCTGCGGCCGATGCCTTCCAGCAGGCACGCATTGCCTTGCAGGGGCGGGTCAGCGCAGAGAAGCGCGACATCACGCTCAAGGACATCTCCACCGATGTCCAGAAGTACGTTGACGAGGCGACCCCCATTGCCCGCGAGTCGGCCAAGAAAGAGCTGGCCAACACCGTCGTGCCCATGCTCCAGCAGCAGTTCAGCGAAGACGAGCTCAAGCAACTCATCGCCTTGCTGGAGTCGCCCCTGAAGGCGAAGTTCGAGCAGTTGATTCCTCAGATGGAGAAGGCCCTGGGTGAAAAGGTGGCAGCCAATAGCCGTGCCCTCATCGATCCCAAGATGCAGGCGCTGACCCAGGCCGTGGGAAGCAAACTTCGCGCGGCAACGGTGACACCATGACGCATCATCCCTTGTTCGTTGCGGTGGGCCGTGTGCAGCGGCTGGTGGTGCGTGCCCTGACGATGGGGCTCGCTGCGGGGGCGCTGACCGGGGCGTTGACAGGCTGCGGTGGCGGAGGCGGTGGGGGCGGCAGCAGCAGCTCGTCGGGCTCCAGCTCATCGGGCAGTGGCTCGACCGCCGTGCAAGGGACGCTCTCCCTTGGCCTGCTGGGCGGGGCATCACGGAACGTGGACCACGTGTGGGTCACCGTGTCGGCCGTGGCCATGCATGCACAGACCACGCAGGCCTGGTCCAGCTCCGACAGCAGCTGGACGGTGGTGCAGTTGAACACGCCAGCCGTGATCGACCTGACCGCGACGGCGGCCAGTCAAAGCGACATGAGCAATGTGGTGAAACAGCTGAGCGTGTCGCCGGGCACCTATGCGCAACTTCGGCTGTTTCCGCTGGCACATGATGCGGCGCTGCACTCGGCGGCATCGGCCAAGGGCTTGAGCTACAACGCGCAGGTGGACTACACCGATGCCCAGGGGCATGCCCATTCCGTGCCGCTGGAACTGCCTTCGCCCGAGCTGGGCTGGCGTATTGCCAGGTCGTTCACGGTCAGCGCCAGCACGGCCGTGTCCTTGGCAGTGGAGGCTGACTTGCAGCATAGCCTGGTACGTTTGTCGGCCAATGACGGCTTGGATCATTTCACCTTTCGGCCGCAACTGCAAAGCTACAACCTGAGCACGCTGGGCGCCATCCTCGGTGTCATTGATGTCGCCTCGATCTGTGGTGGAACCGGCGCCAGCACCGCTCCCAACTGTGCCACGGACATCGTCGTGAGCGCGCAGCGCCTGTCTGCCGATGGCAGCCGCTATGTCAGCGTACGTCAGAGCAAAGTGGGCAGCGATGGCTACTTCAATCTGTACCCCTTGCCAGGTGACGCGCAATACGACGTCGTGATCACGGGCCGGCGCATGCAGACCATGGTCGTCAAGGCCGTGGACAACCTGACGGTGCTGAGCTCACCCACGCACCCCATCTATCCGGTGCTGGCCCCGAATGCTTCGCGCACGGTGAACCTGGCGTCGGCAATGTCGCCATCGTCCAGCCAGCTCTTCTTCGGCCAGACATTGAGCTCAGGCGGCAAGCCCTATGAAGTGGCAGTGGGCAATGTGGACCCGTTCACCGGCCTGATGGCACAGGACCTGAGCCTGCCTGAAGGGCCAGTGAGCCTGGCGACCTACAACGTGCGTGTCACCGACATGAACTTCGTGGACACGGTGCCGCAGCAGGGCAGTGAAGCCTTCAGCGTACAGGCGCTGGGCACCGCGTATGACGATGCAGGTGCGGTATCGACGCAGGTGCCACCGGCGAGGACGAGCAGCACCATCACGGTCGGCAACCCGACGCGCCAGGCCGGCCTGGGCACAGGGCAGATTCAGGTGACAGTCAATGGCACCTTGTCGTCCGCCTATGACAAGGCGCAACTGCTGATCTCGGACGTCAACGGTGTGGTGGCCACACAAGGCCTCAGCGGTGCAGGCAGCACCAGCATCACCGTGCCTGCCGGCAGCCAGGCTGCCGCGCTTGGCGGCACGGCGGTGTACAGCGTGGCCCTGCGGGCTTCAGGTGCTGGCGGTGGCCTGAAATGGGTGCGTGCCACCAACGTGGTGGACTTGCGCAGCAGTGCCAGCGCCTCGGTGACGCTGACACTGCCCTGATGAGGCTTGCGAGGGTTCAGTGACCGCTGTTGTGCGTTGATGGCAGCGTGGGCAGGCCGAACAGGGGCAGGCCGATGGGCACCAGCGCAGTCAAAGGCGTCAGCGCGACCAATGTGCCGCCCAACTGCGCAGCGGTGCTCACGGTGTTGACGGCGGCGGCGGCCAGGCGCGGTGCCACATTCGTTTGCAACTCCAGTGCAGCCAGCAGCGCGGCATTGTTCTGGGCGTTGTTGGCGGCGGCTTGGCGGCGTTGTTCGTCGCTGGACTGCTTGAGGCCACCATGGCCAGATTGGCCCAATTGGCTCAACTGGCGCAAGGTGTCGTCGTCGATGCCGGCGCCGTGCACCTGCTTGAGAGCCTGGTCATCCAGTGCGACCAGGGATGTCGACACGCCCGCATTGGCTTCGACGCGCAGTACCTCGGCCAGACAAGCCGAAGCGGCAGACACCGCCCACACCGTGACACTCGCACGCAACCAAAAACCCTTGCTCATGCATGACTCCTTGACGATGACCTCAGGGCTATCGGCTCAAGTCATGTGGGTTTAAGGCTGGCGGGGCATATACCTCAGTCAAGTGTGATCAATCGCCGGAAATGCGGCGTGATGACCCGGCAAATAGAAAAAGCCCGAAGGTGTTGACCTCCAGGCTGTTTGTCTCAGGCGGTAACCCGCCAGAAGGGCCCTGGCTCAGGGGTTGTACACGAGCGGGTCCAGCGGATTGCCTGCAGCGATGCTGGCGCAGTTCTCAGGTGCGGGCTTGCCGGCGAAGCGGTCGTCGACCCATGCGGTCGCCCATGGCAACCAGTTGACCATGGTCACGAAGTGGCTCGTGCCCCACTCCTTGTGCTGAACCTTCACGCCCTGGCCGCAATACTGGTGTGCCAGCGAGCGGACGTCGCCAGCCAGCATCACGCCATCGCCCTTGCCCCAGATGGGTGAAGGCTGGGTGCCTTCCCAGACGCCACCCGTGCCCTGGCCGATCTGGAGAGGGATGGTGGGTGTGCCACCCGTGCCCATGATGACCTTGTTCACGGCATCAACGTATTCCTTGATCTTGGTGCGGTCCTGGAACTCGGGCTTGACAAGATCCTTCCAGGTCACTTTGGTGTACTGGCCGAGCACGTAAGCGATCGAAGCCTTCTGCATCCTGTCGTAGACGTCCAGGCCACGCGCGGTGAGGTACTTCTGGATGTCGATGCCATAAGAGCGCGAGACGCCGATGACCGCCATGGGCATCACCCCGCCCCAGATGGGCGCGCCCTCAACGTAGGTCAGGTTGTGTTCGGGGCTCACCAAGGTGCCGCCGAATGTGGCACCAATCAGGTTGACGCCCAGATCCGGCGCATAGCTGGGAGCGAGCTCAGCTGCCCACTCGGTGGCGATCGCACCGCCCGAGTAACCCATCATCACGACCTTGGCATTTTTGTTGAGACCGATCGCGGGCGAGTTGAACGCAGCGCGGATCGAGTCCAACGTGTTGTAGCCGTACTCCGGGCCGGCGGCGAAGTCGGCTTTCTGACCTTCGGTATCAGAGATGATGACGGTGTACCCGTTCTTCACGTAGGAGCCGAACAAGATGGTCTCGACAGCCGGAAGCACGTCCGGGAGCCGCTTGCCGCCAGCGAAAGCACGCGAAGGCGAGTCTTCAGGGTTCAGCGAGTCGTAGAACGACTGGTACGAAATCACCTTGTTCTTGTTCGGGCAGGCTGATGCGGATGCGCAATCGGGTGTGAAGATGGTCGTGACGTTCGCAGTGGGTTGCATCATCGCGTCGGTCGAGCGATACACGATTTGCGTGGCCTTGAACGATGTCTTGAAGCCCGCGACGGATGCCGAAATCGTGCGGGTCTTGAGGACGGTGCCGGGTGCAATGCTCGACAGCGGGGTGCTGCCCGTGTACTGGTAGAACGGGTCCGTGGCGGCGCTGGCCATGCTGGGCACCATGAGTGCGGCAACTGCGGTCGATACTGCAGCCTGCAGCAAGTGTTGGGTGCTCAAACGAAATCGCATCAATGTCTCCTAATGTCGTGTTTTGGAATCTCGCCGAACCGATGGGGCGATAAGGCGTCATCGTGCGCACCGACGACATGATCCAACTGTCGACCATTAGACATTCCACGGGTTTGCCATGAAGGTGTTAACCCCGGGTGGCCGGCCCTCCTACTGGGTCCTGAACGCAGCCACGGCGCGCTCCAGATCTGTGGCCTGGCTCTTCAAGTGCTCGGCCGCTGCCGTGGATTGCTGAACCAGCGAGGCGTTTTGCTGGGTCATGCGATCCAGATCCACGACGGTCTGGTTGACCTGGTCAATGCTGACCGATTGCTTGGCAGCCGAAGCAGAGATGTCCTCGATGACGTCCGTGACGCGCTGAACGCCCGAGACGATCATGGACATGGCCTTGCCAGCCTCTCGTACCAACTGCGTACCTGAGCCCACCTGCTCGGCCGATGCATTGATCAGGGTCTTGATTTCATGGGCCGCATCTGCACTGCGTTTGGCCAGACTGCGCACCTCGCTGGCCACCACAGCAAACCCGCGACCTTGTTCACCGGCACGGGCCGCTTCCACCGCGGCGTTGAGGGCCAGGATGTTGGTCTGGAAGGCGATGCTGTCGATCACCCCGGTGATGTCGCTGATTTTCTTGCTGGCGTTGTAGATGCCTTCCATGTTCTCGACGACCTGGGACACGACGGCACCACCTCGTTCTGCGGCGTCCGAGGTGGCTGCGACCATGCTCTGTGCCTGGTGCGCTGCTTCGGTGCTTTGATGCACGGCCGCTGTCAGCATCTCCACACTCGACGTTGTCCTCTGCAGACTGCTGGCCGCTTGTTCCGTGCGCTGACTGAGGTCCAGATTGCCTTGAGCCATTTCCCTGGATGCTGCGGAGATGACCTCGGTCGTTGCACGTATCTGGTCGATGGTTGAGCACAAGCGGTGAGCCATGGCCCGCACGGCGGCGTTCAGCGACTGCTCATCTGCATCGCCCTTGCGATGGCCATCGACAACCAGATCGCCTTCGGCCACACGTTGAACACGTGCCCTCAAGAAGGCGGGTTCATCGCCCAGGTCATTCCAAACCGATTTCACGACCAGCTTGGACGCCAGGCCCAGTACCATCAGCACAAGGCCACCGGTGAACACATTGATCATCAGGTTGCTGCGCAGATCCCGGAACACGGCTTGTTCACCATTGACCAAGTCCTGGCGAGCCTGCGTCTTGCGCAGTTGCATGGTGCCGTCGAGGGCCTTGCGCGTTGCCTGCATGCGGGCCACCAGTTCAGCTGGATTGCCCGCAGGATCTCCGGTGCCCAGCATGGCCTTGGTGGCAACCATGGCCGCGCTTTGATAAGACTCGAAATTCGTGGCCATCTGACTGGCCGCTTCCTTCTTGCCATCCAGGTGCTTGATCTCATCAAGGGTCTTGCGCACGTCCTGCAGCAATGGCTCGACGTGCTTGAGTCCGGATGCATCGTTTTCGCCGGCGACGGCTTCCAGCAAGAGGCGGAACTTTTCGATGTCGCTATCGACGCGCGCAACATGCTCGCGATAGGGGTCATCCGACTCCTGAATGTGCTGCAAGACGCCGTAGGCGCGTTCGCCTATCGCGTAGCTGATCGCCGTTCCAACAAGAAAGACGGTGGCCGCGCTGATCGGTAATAGCCAAACTCTGGTTCGAAATAGCATGGCTATCTCCGCAAGGATCTGTTAGTCGTCGGGGGCGCGACTGACCGGTCGCATTGTCAGCGGGCGGCATCCCTTCTTTCCAAACTCCTTATCGGCGTGGTCCATTGGAAATTGACCGACGTATGACAGCCAGATGCCACATGTGCGCAGCGCAGTCCGGTAATAGTTGTTCCTATGCGACTTTCGGTCATTTCCCGTTTCACGCCATGGCAAACAGCGCTAGTGTTGAGTGTGTGCGTGAATTGCGCACAAATGCACCGTTCCCCTGATCGTTTAGGGCTTTGCGCCTGTTGGTGGGCCTTTTGTCTTCGAGTCTGAGGAGTTGCTCATGCATATCAAGGAAGATGTCTCTTCGCTGCGGATTGGAGGGGCGTTGTGGTCCTGGTGCCGCCCGACAGCCATTGCGGTGGTGGTTGCAACCATGGGCATGAGCGCCCATGCCGACCCAGCCTCTGACCGCATCCGCGCCCTGGAAGAGAAGCTGGAGCAAAGCCTCAAGCAGATTTCGGCGCTGACCGAACGGGTCAAGCAGCTCGAATCCAAAGGACCCGCCACGCAAAATGCGGCGGCACAGGCCCCAAGCGGCTCACCCCAGACGAGTGCCGCAGCGGAGTCCGCAGATCGACGCATTGAGGCCCTTGAGCAGGAGGTATCTGCCATTACCAACAGGTCTACCCAGGACGACGGCTTGCCCATCCATGGCTTTGCCAGCGTGGGCTCCGTGTTCACCAACAAGACCGGTGCCAAGAATGGCGCGACCATCGAGTCTGTTGACTTCTACCTGACTCCCCAGCTGGGCGATCGCGTTCGTGGCTTGTTCGAAATGAACACTGAGGCCAGCCAAGACGGTACTGTGGGTGTGGACTTGGAACGCCTTCAACTGGGCTATGTATTTGGCGACGAGTTGACGCTGTGGGCGGGGCGGTTCCATACGCCCTATGGCTACTGGAACACGGCCTTTCACCACGGGGCGCAAATCCAGACGTCCATTCTGCGGCCCAGGTTCCTGGATTTTGAGGACTCTGGCGGCATCCTGCCGGCCCACAACGTGGGCTTGTGGGGACATGGCCAGTCGAGCTTGAGCGATACCAAACTGACCTACGACATATGGCTGGCCAACAGCCCCCATCTGTCGGCGAACGGCAATGACCCTAGCAACACATCGAATACGCAAGACCCTTCGTTGAAAGGCGCTACCAATGGCAAGGCCTTGATGGGTTTCAAGGTGGGGGTGACGCCCAGTTTCCTTGGGGGCGCGACGGTGGGGCTACATGCCTATGCCAGCAGGGTTGGTGGGCCTGACACGGGCTACTACGCCAGCCAGACCATCAGCAGCTCCAAGATGGCTGGCGGCTATGCCACCTATCTTGAAAATGACTGGGAGGTCTTGAGCGAGTACTACCGCTTCCATGATCGCAACGAGAACCCTGCGAGCCCAAAATACCAGAGCGGCTATTACAGCTGGGCCGGCTACATCCAGGTGGGCTACAACTACAGCTTGTGGACGCCTTACGCTCGTTTCGAGAAGACCAGGCTGAACCAGAACGACGACTATTTCGCTGCTCAGGCAAGCGGGCGCTCATACACGCGGACTGTGGCCGGCGTGCGCTATGAATTGGGTAGTCGCTCAGCACTGAAGCTGGAATTCAATCGCACCCGTCAGGGCGATCCAGATGTGTCGGGCGACACTTTGCCTGGCAATTTCAACGAGACGCGACTGCAGTTTGCTGTCCGCTTCTGATGGACCAAGGAGGATGTTCATCATGAAACACATAGTCCTGACCACCCTGTTGACTGCCACTTGCATGCTGGCCCATGCCGCTGGTGCCGTGGTGATCACCCATCCCGGCACGCAGCTGCAGGCGTCCGACGTGAACGAGGTCTTTCTGGGCAACAAGCAGTTCGTCGGCAGCGTCAAGCTGGTTCCCGTGGATAACGCTCAGACGCAGGCCGCATTTCTGTCTGACGTGCTGAAAATCGATGCCAACAAATATCACCATGTCTGGGCGCGCAAGGCGTTTCAAGATGGCGTGGCGCCGCCTCCCGTCAAAGGTACCGATGCGGAGGTTCTGGAGTACGTGAAGCGCACGCCCGGTGCGGTGGGCTACGTGAGCACAGATCCAGGTAAGGGGGCGGTGAACGTTGTTGGCAAGTAAGCGCCATCTGCTGGTTTCAACTCCGCACTGGTTCACCGGTCAGCTTGAATAGGGCCACGCGCTGCATCAGTTCGCTGGAGCTGTCGTTGAGCTTGTCCGCCAAATGGGACGTCGTATCGGCCAGAGTGGCGTTGTGCTGGGTCACATTGTTGAGTTCGTGCATGGAGTCTCTGATCAGATCGATGCCTGCCGCCTGCTCCTGGCCGCCCAGTGAAATCTGATCGATCAGCGCATTGATGCGGTTGGCATTGTCGACCAAGGCTTGAATGGCCGCATTGGCCTCTCCCACCACTTTGGTGCCGAATTCCACCCGTTCCACGCTGCTGCCGATGATGGTCTTGATCTCACGTGCGGCAGAGGATGAGCGTTGAGCAAGGGCCCTGACTTCTGCGGCGACCACGGCAAAGCCACGCCCGTGTTCTCCAGCTCTTGCGGCTTCGACCGCAGCGTTGAGCGCCAGGATGTTGGTCTGAAACGCAATGCCGTCGATCACGCCGATGATCTCGCTGATCTTGGTTGATGCCGCATTGATCTCGTTCATGGTTGTGGCCACTTGCTGCATGACCTGTCCGCCACGTGATGCCACGGTGGCATTGGTATTGGCCAAAGAGGCCGCTTCTGCTGCATTCTCGGCTGTCGACTTGACGTTCGATGCAATCTGTTCGATGGACGCGGCTGCCCCTTGCAGGTTGCTGGAGGCAGCAGAGGTGCGCTGCGTCAGGTCGCTTGAGCCATTCACAATGTCAAAGCTGGCGTCCAGAATCTGATTGGACTGATGGCGTACACCATCGACAATGGTACTCAGCGCGGTCCTCACTTCACCAACGGTAAACAGCAGCTCCGCAGCTTCATCTTGGCCCCAGGGTTTGGCGTCACTGCTGAGGTCCCCCTTGGCAATGTCATGCAAATGGCGTTGCACCTCCTTGATGCCGCCTGTGATCACCAGGTAAAAGGCGTAGAACAAATAAACGGCCATCAGGAGGCTCGCGCCGATGGCGGCGAAGGCCAGCATCGCGTCGCGATCGATGGCATTTTTGCGGGCAGTCAACAGCGCGTCCAGGTGCGCCAGCGCCTTGTCTTGCGACTTCCACAAGGCTGCTTCCACCTCTGTGCCAGCGTTGTCGATGCTGCGGGCTTTGTCTTGGCCACCGCTGCCGGGCGAATCAAGGGCGGCTTCTCGCAATTTGTCGATCAGTTGCATGGCCGATGTCAACGCAAGACCGTCACGATAGTCTGGGTGTGCGGCAATTACTTTGCTCACATCCTGCTGCATGTGGTCGTCCAGGTACTCAACCAAGGCATCCAGCCGGGCCAGTTCCGTGCCCACAATCTCTCCACCTTGTGAAGCGCGTGCGGCGTGCTGCGCCAAGCTTGTCATGCTCGACAGATCGCTGATGGCATCGGGTAGGGACAAAGTGGCGAACTCCATCAGGTAGTAGGTGTCCAGGTCCGGGTCCAATGTCAGGTTGCTGGCGTCTGCGGCTTGCCGTACGTAGTTCGCCACGGCAGTGATGAGCTTGGTATGTGAGGCATACACCTTGAACCCACCCGCGTCGGCTTTGGCAATCGCTTCGTTTTTGTGTTTGACGTCCTCAAAGGCTTGCTTGAGCGAGGAGGACGACAACTTGTCACTGGCTTGCGCCACTTTGTCCATTTGGACGCTCAGTGCGTGTTCGGTTGACGCCAGGAGGGCTGCTTGGTTGGGCTCTCCAGAACTGGCAGCCAGGGCGATTTGGCGCCTTTGCTGAACCAGCTTCAGCAAGCCAATCACTTCACGAACCAGGGTGACACCGGTCTGTTCTGTGGTCGTGAACTGCCACAGGTTGATTTGAGCGCTGAGGTAAAACCATGACATCAGCAGCATGGGCAGGATGAACATCGACGATACGGCGCGCGTCAAGGTAGTTGTCGCCTCATTCATGCGGCCAGTAGCGATATATCCACTGCTGGCGAGTTGGCCGTGACGACGGCATCACGTTCTGGGTT
>RXJQ01000097.1 GCA_003963115.1 Burkholderiales bacterium | reverse complement strand
GCGGCAAATGCGCCAAGTGATGAACTTCACTGACCTCGACCACACCGATGTCCGCCAACGCAAAAATGCGGCGGCTTCTTCAGCGTATCCTTAGAGTCGAGCTTGACCAGGTCGCAGCGCGCCGGGTTGTCGAGCTGGTGCAGCACCCAGCGCAGGAAGGCATCGCCCGCGCCCTGACCATCGCTGGCGTGCGTCTTGTG
This sequence comes from Burkholderiales bacterium, assembly GCA_003963115.1. Classification (GTDB taxonomy): domain Bacteria; phylum Pseudomonadota; class Gammaproteobacteria; order Burkholderiales; family Burkholderiaceae_C; genus Aquabacterium. Next base: position 16,484 of record RXJQ01000097.1, on the reverse strand, counting down.
CTGGTACTCGCGCACGATCTCGAAGCCCTCGTCCAGCGCGATCCGGCCGGTGTGCATCAGGTCTTCCAGCCAGCGGGCACAGCGCCGGCTGCATTCAAGCGACACGTCCGGGTGCTGGCCGTTGGCCACCAGGATGACATTGGTGTCGACCACATAGGTGGCCGCCTGGGGGCCATCCGGTGGTGCCGGCTTGTTGGCGCCAAAGTGATGAAGATGCGACATGGTCAGCGCCGATTGTGCCTGCGCGCAGGCATCGTGCCCACAGACGCTATGCTTGCCCCATGTACGCGCAATATTTCGGTTTGAAGCAGGCGCCGTTCTCGATTGCGCCCGACCCGCGTTACCTGTTCATGAGCGAGCGCCACCGCGAGGCCCTGGCTCATCTGCTCTATGGGGTGGGGGGTGGTGGCGGCTTCGTGGTGCTCACCGGCGAGATCGGCGCGGGCAAGACCACCGTGTGCCGCTGCTTCCTGGAGCAGATCCCCCGCCGCACCAACGTCGCCTACATCTTCAACCCGAAGCTGACCGTGGCCGAACTGCTCAAGTCGGTGTGCGACGAGTTCCGCATCCCCTACGAGCACCAGGGCCCGGGCCAGGCCACGATCAAGGACTACGTCGACCCGCTCAACGAGTTCCTGCTCAAGACACACGCCGTCGGCCAGAACAATGTGCTGATCATCGACGAGGCGCAGAACCTCTCGCCCGATGTGCTGGAACAACTGCGCCTGCTCACCAATCTGGAGACGAGCGAGCGCAAGCTGCTGCAGATCATGCTGATCGGCCAGCCCGAGTTGCGGACCATGCTGGCCCAGCCCGAGCTGGAGCAACTGGCGCAGCGCGTGATCGCGCACTTCCACCTGGAGGCGCTGTCTGAAGAGGAGACCTCGCAGTACATCCAGCACCGCCTGGGTGTGGCCGGGCTCAAGCGCGGGCGCCTGTTCGACAAGAAGACGGTGCACCGCATCCATCAACTCACGGCAGGCGTGCCCCGGCGCATCAATGTGCTGTGCGACCGGGCCTTGCTGGGGGCCTATGTCGAGAACAAGTCCCGCGTGGACAAGGCCATCATCGACAAGGCCGCGCAGGAGATTTTCCAGGTGCCGACCAAAGCCTCGCACGCGAGCGCTGCGTCACACAAGCCTGCCAACAGCGATGAGGCCGCCACCCAGCGCACGCCACGTCGGCAGGCCCAGGAGCCCTGGATGCCCTGGCTGGCTGCCGGCCTGCTGTTCACGTCCATCGCCGGCATCGGCACCGCTGCCTAGCTACATCAGCATCAGGTTGCCCAGGCCGGCAAGCAGGCCAGCCAAAACGCTGGCGGCACACCGCTCTCGGCCAGGGCCGCGCAGGCTGCCAGTTCTGGCTCATCGCCCGCCTCACCCGCCTCCGCGGCCGGCGGCACCATGAGCACCACCCTGGCCGCCCAGCCGGTGGACGCCCGCGCTGTCTACCAACTGGCCTTTCGCAAGGAGAAGGATGCGCTGCGGGCCCTGGCGCCGCTGTGGCAGGTCACGCTGGGTGAGGGCGATGCCTGCCAGCAGGCCCAGCAGCAAAGCCTGGCCTGCTTTCGCAACAGCGGCGGCCTGGCCTTGATCCGGCAGCTCGAGCGCCCCGTGGTGCTGGCCTTGCATGACGACCGTGATCAGGCCATCTACGCCGTGCTCGGCGGCCTCAAGGACCAGACCGCGATCTTGCAGCTCGATGGCCATGCCCGTGCCCTGCCCCTGAGCACCCTGGCCACCATGTGGCGAGGCGACTTCATCACATACTGGCGCACGCCACCGGCGTTCCGCATGAAGATCCTGCCCGGGAACACGGGGCCGGTGGTGGACTGGCTGGCACTGCAACTGGCCAAGATGGACAAGGCCCCTGCACCAAGCGGCAAGCAAGTCTTTGACACGAACATGCAGTCCCGGGTGTACGCTTTCCAGATGGCACAGGGGCTCAAGCCCGATGGGGTGGTCGGTGCCACGACCTTCATGCTGATCAACCGTGCCGTGGGGGTTGAAGAGCCCCGGCTGCAGACAGGCCAGACGACCGCGAGACGAGACGATGTCCTACATCCTTGACGCCCTCAAGAAGGCCGATGCCGAGCGCGAGCGCGGCACGGTGCCTGGCCTGCATTCGCAGCACATGGGCCAGGAAGACGATGATGACGACGACGGCGACGCCCCGGCGCGCACGCTGTCTCCGCTGGTGTGGGTCGGGGCGGGTGTGGGCTTGTGCGTGATCGCCTTGCTGAGTTGGAAACTCTTGTCGCGAGAGACGCCGCTTGAGGTGATGTCGTCGCCCCCAGCTGCACCGGATGTGGCCACGGCGACTGAGCCTAGCATGCAGCCAGCAATGCCACCTGCCCAGCCTGCACAGGCCGCCAGGATGACGCGAGATCAGGTGCAGCCACCGCCGCCTGTATCGCCTCCAATGGAGCGGGCCATGACCCAGCCACGCAACGCGCCGCCGCCCCAAGCAAGGGACGCGCGTCAGGCAGCAGTGGCCCCGCCACCCGCACCAGTGGTGGTGCCCCGCGCGGCACCCGATACAACGGGCACAGCGCCTGCTGCCCCCGCCCGCATCCCCGCGCTCAGCGAGTTGCCCGAGGACGTGCGCCGCGACATCCCTCAACTGGTGATCGGTGGTGCGATGTACTCCGAGACCCCATCGAGCCGCATGCTGATCATCAACAGCCAGGTCTTCCACGAAGGCGACCAGCCTTATCAAGGTCTGGTGCTCGAAGAGATCCGGCTCAAGTCGGCAGTGTTCAAGTACCGCAGCTACCGCTACTCGATCAACTACTGAGCACGGGCCACGTCCACAGGCCAAGTCAGGCGTGCCGTCAGCCCGCCACCATCGCGCGGCAGCAAGGACAGCGTCGCCTTGTGCGCCTGTGCGATCCGCTCGACGATGGCCAGGCCCAGCCCGGCGCCAGCCTCGGGCTGTGAGCGCGCCTCATTGCCCTGGGCGAAAGGCTGCTTGACGCGCTCCACCTGATCCGCCGGGATGCCGGGCCCGCGGTCTTGCACATCGATCACCAGCTGTGCGCCATCCAACCGCGTGCGCAACTCGATGGGCGGGCGGCCATGCCGCTGTGCATTGGCGATGAGGTTGAGCAGCGCGCGGCGCAGGGCCTGCACCGGCATGCGCACCTGGGGCAAGGTGCCCAGGTCCATGCGCAAGTCGGCACCCACTGCGCCATCGAGCACGCACATGGCCACCACCTCCCGCACCACGTCGTTGACGTCCACCAGGGCCGTGGCTTCGCTGGTCTGGTGCAGGCCATGGCTGGCCCGCGTGAAGTCCATGAACTGCTGCAACAGGTGCTCCATGCCGTCGATGCTGTGATCCAGGCTGTCCAGCAAGACGGCATCGCCCTGCCCCTTGAGCATCTCGGTGGCCAGGCGGATCTTGGTCAGCGGTGTGCGCAGGTCGTGCGACAGGCCCGCCAGCATCAGCGCGCGCTCCCGTTCGTGCTGGACCAGGCCGGCGGCCATCTCATTGAAGCCGCGCGCCACCGTGGCGATCTCGCTGGGCCCATCTTCCGGCAGTACGGGTGGGCGCTCGCCTCGTCCCAAGGCACGGGCCGCATCGATCACGCGGGTCAAGGGCTTGTGCAAGCGCTGCTGGATCAGCCAGGCGCCCCCGATGGCCAACAGGGCCGACACCACCGAGCCCCACACCCAGGCTTTGGACAAGGCATGGGCCGGCACCAGCCCAGGCACGGTCAACCAGTAAGGCTCGCCGTCCAGCGTGATGCGCACGGCCAGGATGCGCCCCTGCTCGCGGCGCCAAGCCAGGCGGGCGTCCAGCGGCGCATCTACCGTTGCACTGGATACGGTACCCGGCCCCGCCAGCGCATGCGCGATCTGCTCGATGTAGATGTGCTCCAGCACGGTGAGGTGATTCGGCCGGGCCCAGGTATCGGGGTCCGGGTCTCGGCCCAGATCAGCTTGGGCCTGCGCGTTCATACGCATCACAAAGGCATGGCGCTGCTCCGGCGGCAAGCCTTCCAGACCGGCGCGCAAGGCCTGGATCTGATACGCGGCGCTGAGCGCAGCCTGCTTCACGCGCGGCTTCATCACCAGCTCGCGAAACAGGCCAGCACTGCTGAATTGCGCGACCACGATCAGCACCACGATCAGCAGGAGATTGCGGTGGAACAGCGAGCGTGGCAGCCAGCTCATGGTGACGGCGTCCCATCTGGATGCGGCACGAACACATAGCCCACGCCCCAGACGGTCTGAATGTGGCGAGGGCTCGATGGATCCTGCTCGATCAGGCGGCGCAAGCGCATCACCTGCACGTCGATGCTGCGATCGGTCGCCTCGTGGTCCCGGCCCCGCGTCAGCTCGATCAACCTGTCGCGCCCCAAGGGCCGGTTGGCGTTCATGGCCATGGCATGGAGCAGGCTGAACTCCACCGTGCTCAAGGCCACGTCTTCACCGTCTTTCAAGAGCCTGCGTTGCGCCGCCAGCAGGGTGAAGCGACCAAAGGACACCGGCTCCTCGCCCAGCGGGCCGCCGTGCGCGCCCAACATGCGCTGACGCCGCACCATGGCCTGCACGCGCGCCAGCAACTCACGGGGGTGGAAGGGCTTGGGCAGGTAGTCGTCGGCGCCCATCTCCAGGCCCAGGATGCGGTCTACCGGATCGCCCCGCGCGGTCAGCATCAGGATGGGTACCGTCTCGCCCTGCGCGCGCAGGCGCCGGCACAGCGAGAGGCCATCTTCGCCCGGCATCATGACGTCGAGCACCAGCACATCGAAGCGCTCGCGCGACAACAGCTTCTCGGCCACAGCGGCATCGGCGGCGGCCCTCACGGTCATGCCCTGCTCCCCCAGATAGCGCTGCAACAAGCTCCGCAGTTCGGCTTCGTCATCGGCGATCAGGATGCGGGCTGGTTCGGTCATGGTTTCACAGGGCGCAACGCCTCAAAGCTGGCGTTGACACACAAGAATGATAGTGGGCAGACATGCGGCATGCGCCACGCTCGGCAAGGCCCCGGCGACCAAATCATGACAAACAATGACACGGCGGCCAACGCTGTCATCGCTTGCCATGCAAGTCACGTTGTGTGTCCTGGTAAGGCATCGGTCTTTGCGACACAGTCGACTCCACCCCCACGGTACCCACGACAAGGAAGAACACCATGCGCAAGATCATCCTCACAGCCATCGGCCTGGCCTGCACCGTCGCCAGCCATGCGGCCGACCTGAGCACCCGCATCCCCCTGACCCAACGCGTGGCCGCCGCCAAGGCCACCGCCAACGATGCCGCCTCCTGCAAGGCCGCCCAGCCTTTCTTCTGGGAAGTCGGCAATGCCGAATCACCGCTGGCCGGCGGTCAGGCGGGCGACAACGCCCCCACAGCCCAGACCAAGATGGCCCTGGCCTCGGCCTCCAAGTGGCTCTACGGAGCCTATGTGGCCCAAGAGCGCCAAGGCAAGCTGACGGACGAGGACATCGACTTCCTGACCTTCCGCAGCGGCTACACCCACTTCCGCATCTGCCTGCCCAATCAGACCGTGGGCGAGTGCCAGGCCAGCCTGCTCAATGGCCGCGGCCGCATCGACCCGCAGACTGAAGGCTTCTTCGACTACAGCGGCGGCCACATGCAAAAGCACGCCACGCTCATGGGCCTGGGCATGCTCAACAAGGACGAACTGGCGGTGGCCATCAAGCAGGGCCTGCGCCCCATCGGTGCCGACTGGGACCTGAGCTACAGCCAGGCCCAACTGGCCGGTGGCGGCGCGGACACCCCGGCCCAGTACGCCCGCTTCCTGCGCGCCGTGCTCAAGGGCGATCTGCAGATCGGCGCGCTGCTGGGCACGCATGCCGTGTGCACCAACCCGCTGACCTGCCCCAAGGACGCCATCAAGGCCCCCATCCCCAGCAGCGAAACCTGGCACTACTCGATCGGCCACTGGGTGGAAGACGACCCCAAGGTGGGTGACGGCGCCTTCAGCAGCCCGGGCGCCTTCGGCTTCTACCCCTGGATCGACGCCAGCAAGACCTTCTACGGCATTCTGGCCCGTGACGACCGCAGCGGCAGGCGCTCGGATGACCCTGAGCAAAAGCCCGCCGTGCAATCGGTAGACTGCGGCCGGCTCATCCGCGCCGCCTGGCTGGATGGCCAGGCCCGCCCTTGATCAGATTTCCCCACCACACCACCAAGCGAGCACAACAACATGACCTCCCGCCAACGCATGGCCCTGATGCTGGGCCTCACCTTGTCGACCTTGCTGGCCTTGCCAGTCGCCCGCGCTGAAGACAGCATCAAGGACGCCTGCAAGCAAGATGCTCAGACCCTGTGCAAAGGCATCAAGCCGGGCGGCGGCCGCATCGCCGCCTGCCTGAAGGAACACAAGGACGAGGTCTCCGCCGAGTGCAAGGAAGCCGTCAAGGAACACCGCGGCGAACGCCGCCATCGCCCTGGTCGCAAGGCCAGTGACGCAGGCAGCGACAGCAACTGAGCCCCAAGCCACTCAGCACCAGGCGGGGTCACACCTCGCGCGAGAAGCGCACTTCCACATCACGCGGCGGTGCGTGATACGGCGCGGACGACACCAGCAGGTCCGCGCCAGCATCCGCATAGGCCACGGCATTGGTGGCATTGACGCCACCGGCCACGGCCAGCATGGGATGCAGATGGCTGGCGTGCAGGGTCTTCCTGCATTGGCGCACCGCCTCGGGCGTGAAGCGCTCCAGCTGCAGCACATCGGCACCCGAGGTCGCCATGGCCAGGGCTTCTTCCAGGCTGTTGACTTCCACAATCAGGCGCTTTTCCGGCTGGTATTTGCGCAGGCGCCCGACCATGTCATCGGTGCTCGCGTCAATGAACACACGGTGCTCGGGAAACAGCAGCATCGACTCCGACAGGCCCAGGCGGTGCATGATGCCCCCCCCTTGCAACACGGCCTTCACAGCCAGCGCTCGGGTACCAGGAAAGGTCTTGCGGGTGCAGGCCAGGGGCACGGCATGCCCGGCCGCACGCAACTCGGTCACGATGCGCGCCACCTCGCTGGCGATGCCGCTGGCGTACTCCATCAGCGTCTGCGCCACCTTCCACACCAGCAGCAGGCTTGAGGCCCGACCTGCCACGCTGATCAACTCGGCCCCGGCCAGTACATGCGTGCCGGAGGGTGCGATCAGCGTGGCGCTCGCCCCATACAACTCGAACAGGCGCACCGCCTCTTCGGCACCGCACACCGTCATGGGCGCACGCGCGGCCATGACCACGCGGCCGGGCATGTCGCCCATGGTGAGCCCCGTGGTGGTCAGGTCACCGTAGGGCGCATCCTCTTTGATCAGTTCTTGCAGGGCGTCGTCGGACAAGGCTCTGAGCATGGTCGGGACTCCTCATTCGTTGTCCCGACATCATGTCACTACCCGCTTCCCAACGGGTGACCTGGGGCAAAACCAGCCCCAGGAATCAACTCAAGCCGCCCGTGCCGACTCGGCGCAGCGCTTGGCCAGATGGGCCAGCGCCTCTTCCACCTGGTCAACCAGGATCAGGCACAGGTCACCTGGCTCCAGGCGGTCCAGGGCCAGGTCGATGGCCACGAACTCGCCCCGGATCTCATCGACACGCTGCGCCCGCTGGGCCTTGGTCAGCCCCTCGCGCAGCAGCGTCAGCACCTCGCCGTCTTCGCGGCCGCGCTGGCAGGCGTCCTGAAAGAGGATGAGGTCGTCAAAAGCATCACCCAGGATGGCCGTCTGCTCGCGGATGTCCTCGTCGCGGCGGTCGCCTGCGCCACTGATGACCACCGAACGGCGCTTGGCCGGCAGGCCGTTGACGGCCGCCACCAGCGCCCGCATGGCGTCCGGGTTGTGGCCATAGTCGGCGATCACGGTGGCACCGCGGTAGTCCATCACATTGAAGCGGCCCGGCGCGTTGTCCGCGTCGTTGACGAAGCTGGCCAGGCCACGGCGGATGGTGTCCCAATCCAGGCCGCTGCTCCAGGCCGCACCGATGGAGGCCATGACGTTGTCGACCTGGAAACCGATGCTGCCATTGCGGGTGATGGGGATGTCGCGCAGCAGCAGGCTTTCGCGCCAGTTGCCTTCCGAGACCACGATGGCATCGCCATCCACGCACAGCGTGCGCTTGCCCTGAGCACGGTGCGCGGTCAGCACCGGGTTGTGCGGGTCGGCCGCGAAGTAGATGATGCCGCCCGGGCACTTGGGCGCCATGGCCGTCACGATGGGGTCGGCCGCGTTGAGCACGGCATAGCCCGTGGGCGCCACGTTCATCACGATCACGCGCTTGAGCACGGCCAGGTCTTCCACCGTGGTGATGTAGTTCAGGCCCAGGTGGTCGCCCGCACCGATGTTGGTCACCACCGCCGTCTGGCAGCGGTCAAAGCCCAGGCCTTCACGCAGGATGCCGCCGCGTGCGGTCTCGAACACCGCCGCGTCCACGTCGGGGTGCATCAGCACATTGCGGGCGCTCTTGGGGCCGGAGCAGTCACCGCTGTCGATCTGGCGGCCATTCACATAGACGCCATCGGTGTTGGTCATGCCCACGCGCAGGCCGCTGGTGGCCAGCAGGTGCGCGGTCAGGCGCGCGGTCGTGGTCTTGCCGTTGGTACCGGTCACCGCCACCACCGGAATGCGGCCATCGTCGCCTGGCTTGTAGAGCTTGGCCACCATGGCCTCGCCCACATTGCGCCCCTTGCCGTAGGACGGCGACAGGTGCATGCGCAAGCCCGGCGCAGCGTTCACCTCGACGATGCCGCCGTTCTGGTCTTCGAGCGGCTTGTGCACGCTTTCGGCCAGCACGTCCACGCCACAGATCTCCAGGCCGATGGTCTGGGCTGCCGCGATCGCGCGGGCCGCAACTTCAGGGTGGACGTCATCGGTCACATCGGTGGCCGTGCCGCCCGTCGACAGGTTGGCGTTGTTGCGCAGGATGACACGGCGGCCCTTCTCAGGCACGGACTCGGGCTTGAGGCCCTGGTCGGCCAGACGGGCAATGGCGATGTCATCGAAGCGGATCTTGGTCAACGAGGTGGCATGGCCTTCGCCGCGGCGCGGGTCGGCATTGACCTTGTCGACCAGCGCACGCACGGTGTGCACACCATCGCCGATCACATGAGGCGGATCACGGCGGGCTGCTGCCACGAGGCGATCGCCCACCACCAGCAGGCGGAAGTCGTTGCCGGGCAGGTACTTCTCGACCATCACGTTGCCGATCTCGGCGGCGGCCTTGTAGGCGATCTCCAGTTGATCCCGGCTGGTGATGTTGACGGTCACGCCCTTGCCCTGGTTGCCATCCTGCGGCTTGCAGACCACAGGGATGCCGATCTCCTGTGCCACGGCCCAGGCGTCTTCGATGTCCGACACGGGGCGGCCGATGGGCACGGGCACGCCAGCGGCGGCCAGCAGGCGCTTGGTCAGGTCCTTGTCTTGGGCGATGGACTCGGACACCGCGCTGGTGTCATCGACCTCGGCCGCCCAGATGCGGCGCTGCTTGGAGCCCCAGCCAAACTGCACCAGGCTGCCCGTGGTCAGGCGGCGCCAGGGAATGCCACGCGCGGCAGCGGCGCTGACGATGGAACCCGTGGAGGGGCCCAGGCGCACGTCTTCATCCAGCTCACGCAGCTCGGCCAGCGCGGCTTCGACATCAAACTCGCCTTCCTTGAGCGCCGCCTCGACCAGGGCCTGCGCCTTGTTGAAAGCCAGGCGGCCGACCTGCTCTTCGCTGTACTCGACCACCACCTGGTAGACACCGGCCTCGACCGTCATTGCCGTGCGGCTGAAGGTCACCGGGCAGCCGGCCTGCGCCTGCAAGGCCAGCGTGGCGGCCTCCAGCGCATGGGCCAGGCTGATCTGGCCGGGGCGGCCATCCGGGCGCAGCGGGCCCAGCGTGGGAAACAGCTTGCGCAAGGCGTCTTCAAAGCCGGGCAGTTGCTCGATCGCGCGCTCGGGCGCCTCGCAGGCCACCACGGCTTCGATCGCCGTGTGCCGGCTCCAGAGATTGGGGCCGCGCAGGGCCCTGATGCGTGAAACGTCCATCAGCGTGTCTCTCTTTACCGCACCGTCTTGGGGGTTGGGTCGAATGTTTCCAGCCCTGCCGCGATCAGTTCAGGCGGGGTGCCCAGCGCCCAGGCCACGGCCACGGCGGCCAGCAAGGTCTTGACGCTCGCGCCCGGAATGGCGTGGTCCGTGCCGCTGCCGGTCATGCGGCGCGCGGCCGCGCTGTTCAGATCAGCGCAACGCACGGGCATGTGGCCGTTGTGGGTCAGCAGCACGTGGTGCCCTTCGATGGACACGGTGCGGCCACCCTTGGCACGGTGCGCCACCAGCGCCGGGTTCTGATGGTCCAGGTCGTAGAAGATGACCTCGCCATCGCACAGATCGGCCATCTCGACCAGGCGCTCATCGGCGGCGTTGAGCACGGCCACGCCATCGGGCAGGACCACGTCCACCTGCGTGCGCAGCACCTTGAACATCTGGCCAGGTTCGTGGATATCGTGCTCGGCCAGGGATGGCTCCACAGGCGCCTCGGAACCGAACAGGTCCGTCACCACGCCCACGGCGCAGCGGTCATAGGCCAGGCCGTCGTTGAGGATGCTGGCCGCGCCGTTTTCCAGCACGATGGCATTGACATCGCGGTTCATCAGCAGGCGCTGGCCAGCCGCCCAGTTTGCGCGGTCGCCCGACTCCACGCGGCGGCTGCCCAGGAAAAGGCCATCGCGGCAGGCCAGGCCCACACGCTTGCCACCCAGGTGCAGCAGCCAGGCCGTCAGGCGCGCGATGTTGTTGGTGCCTTGCGAGCCGGCCACGCCAATGATGGGCACGCGGCCAGTCGCGTTTTCGTCAAACAGGTGATCGACGATGGCCTTGCCCACCGGGCGGGGCAGGCCTTCGGCGGGCTTGAGGTGCATGAGCAGACCGGGGCCGGCATTGACCTCGACCACGGCACCGCCCTGCTCCAGCAAGGGCTTGGAGATGTCCTCGGCCACAACGTCGACGCCGGCGATGTCCAGCCCGACCACGCGCGCAGCCAGCGACACCAGGTAGGCCACGTCCGGGTGGACAAGGTCGGTGCAGTCGATGGCCACATTGCCATTGCGCTGGATCAGCACACGGCGGCCTTCGGCGGGCACGGACTGCGGGGTCAAGCCCTGGCGTTGCAGATCGAGGTGCACGACCTCGTCTTCGTCGATGTTGATGCGATTGAGCGGGAAGTCTTCGGTCAGGCCACGGCGCGGATCGGTGTTGAGCTGCGCATTGATCAGTTCGACCACCGTCGACCGGCCATCGCCCGTCACCCAGGCACTCTCGCCACGGGCGGCCGCCACGACCTTGCCACCGACCACGAGGATGCGGTGCTCGTCACCCCGGATGTAGCGCTCGACCAGCACCTCCGAGCCATGTTGCTCGGCCAGCTTGAAGGCCACTTCGACATCCTCACGCGTGCTGAGGTCCAGCGACACGCCACGGCCATGGTTGCCATCGGTCGGCTTGACGACCACGGGCAACCCGATGTCTTCAGCGGCTTCCCAGGCCTCTTCGGCCGAGTTCACGATCTGGCCCTCAGGCACCGGCACGCCGCAGGACTTGAGCAGCCCCTTGGTCAGGTCCTTGTCCCGCGAGATGCCCTCGGCGATCGCGCTGGTCAGGTCCGACTCGGCCGTCCAGATGCGGCGCTGCGCGGCGCCATAGCCCAGTTGGACGAGGTTGCCATCGTTCAGGCGGATGTGGGGGATGCGGCGATCGGTCGCGGCACCCACGATGGCCGCCGTGGAGGGGCCCAGGTAATAGTCGTCGATGTGGGTGCGGACCTCTTCGACGGCCTTGTCCACGTCAAAGGGCTCGTCGTTGATGGCGGCCATCAGCAGGGCGTGGCCCGCCTTGAGCGCGGTACGGGCGACCTGTTCGTCGCGGGCGCGGAAGACCATGCGGTAGACACCGCACTGCGAGGTGCTGCGGGTCTGGCCAAAACCGGTGGGCATGCCTGCCAGGTTCAGCAGCTCTATGACCACGTGCTCCAGGATGTGACCGGCCCAGGTGCCCTCGGTCAGGCGCTCGATGAAGCCGCCGCGCTCGCCCACACCGCAGTGGTGCTCGATGAGCGCCGGCAGCATCTGTGTGAGGCGGTCGTTGAACCCCTGGAGCTTATTGGAAGGAAAGTCCTCCAGCTCGCCCAGATCCAGCCAGACTTCGAGCACTGGACGGTAAGTCCAGATATTCGGGCCGCGCAGGTAGTTGATGCGCAGCAGCTTGATGTCACTCTTTTTGCTCATGTCCAGCGGGGGTAATGCGTCCTCGGGGTCTGATCGGACCGGCTGGGATCTCGGGTAAACCCGATATTGTGCCCTGCTTAACGCCACGCGTCGCCGGCCCATGAGGGAAAATGGCGGGCTTCGCACAGAGGTCAGCCGAACCGGTGCCCTCACGCGTTAGTAGCGAACCATGCACAGAAACCATCCAGTTGACGCCCCAGGGCATCCCGCCGATCAAGACCCGACCAGAGCCGAATTGCCACTGGTCCCTAATGAAAACGTGCTGGGCACCCTGGAGGTTGACTTGGACGCCCGACTTCGCTTTACAAAGTCGCCGATCGTCCTGACAGACCGCCGTTTGCTGACCCGTGAACGGAGTACCGCCGAGTGGCAAAGCTGGCCGCTCACACCCAATCTGCACCTGCGCCAGCACGACCACGCCGGCGTCGGCACCCTGGAATTGCACGATGCGAACCACCGCATCGCCTTCTGGCGTTTCACGCTGGACGTGCAGGTCCAGGTTCTGCGCCTGCTGGAGCAGTTCGAGCGCCAGCAGCTTGTCCTGAAAACCGGGCAGCAACCTCAGGAGGACGACAGCACCCAGTGCCCGACCTGCAAGGCGCAACTGCCGCCCGACACCGACGAGTGCCCCGTCTGCACACGCGAGCTGCAGACCCCGCCCTCGACCTGGGTGCTGCTGCGCCTGTGGCGCTTCGCCAAACCCTACCAGCGCCAGCTGCTCACCGGTTTTCTGCTGACCCTGGCCTCGACCGCCGCCACCCTGGTGCCGCCCTACCTGACCATCCCGCTGATGGACAAGGTGCTGATCCCCTTCCAGACCGGGCAGTCCATCGACACGCACCTGGTGGCCTGGCTGCTGGCCGGCCTGCTGGGCTCGGCCTTGCTGGCCTGGAGCCTGGGCTGGGCGCGCACCTACCTGCTGGCCCTGGTGTCCGAGCGCATCAGCGCCGACCTGCGCACCACCACGTTCGACCACCTGCTGCGCCTGTCGCTCGACTACTTCGGCAGCAAGCGCACGGGCGACCTGATGTCGCGCATCGGCTCGGAAACCGACCGCATCAGCGTTTTTCTCTCGCTGCACGCGCTCGATTTCGCCACCGACGTGCTGATGATCGCGATGACCGCCGTCATCCTGTTCTCGATCAACCCTTGGCTGGCCCTGGTCACCCTGCTGCCTTTGCCTTTCATCGCCTGGCTGATCCATCTGGTGCGCGAGAAGCTGCGCACGGGCTTTGAGAAGATCGACCGCGTCTGGGGCGAAGTCACCAATGTGCTGGCCGACACCATCCCCGGCATCCGCGTGGTCAAGGCCTTCGCTCAGGAAGCGCGCGAATCCAAGCGCTTCAAGGACGCCAACGTCCACAACCTGGAGATCAACGACAAGCTCAACAAGACCTGGTCGCTGTTCTCGCCCACCGTCGCGCTGATGACCGAGATCGGCCTGCTGGTGGTCTGGGCCTTCGGCATCTGGCTGGTCTCGCGCCACCAGATCACGGTCGGTGTGCTGTCGGCCTTCATCGCCTACATCGGGCGCTTTTATGGCCGGCTCGATTCGATGAGCCGCATCGTCTCGGTCACGCAAAAGGCCGCCGCCGGTGCCAAGCGCATCTTCGACATCCTCGACCACGTCTCCAGCGTGCCTGAGCCCGCCAACCCGGTCAAACTCCCGGCACCGCAAGGCGGCATCACCATGGAGAGCATCGGTTTTCGCTATGGCAGCCGCTCGGTGATCCGTGGGCTGAGCCTCGATATCCAGCCCGGCGAGATGATCGGTCTGGTGGGCCACAGCGGTTCGGGCAAGAGCACGCTCGTCAACCTGATCTGCCGTTTTTATGACGTGACGGACGGCGCCATCAAGGTCGACGGCGTGGACGTGCGCCGCATCGGCGTGTCGGACTTCCGCCGCCACATCGGCCTGGTGCTGCAAGAGCCCTTCCTCTTCTTTGGCACGATTGCCGAGAACATCGCCTACGGCAAGCCCAAGGCCACGCGCGAAGAGATCGTGGCCGCTGCCCGCGCCGCGCATGCGCACGAGTTCATCCTGCGCCTGCCGCATGGCTATGACTCGCTGGTGGGCGAGCGCGGTCAGGGCCTTTCAGGCGGCGAGCGCCAGCGCATCTCGATCGCCCGCGCCTTGTTGATCAACCCGCGCATCTTGATCCTGGATGAGGCCACGTCCTCGGTCGATACAGAGACCGAGAAGGAGATCCAGAAAGCGCTGGACAACCTGGTCAAGGGCCGCACGACGATTGCGATTGCGCACCGCCTGTCTACGCTGCGCAAGGCCGACCGGCTCGTGGTGATGGACCGTGGGCGGGTGGTGGAGGTCGGGCCGCACGACGAGCTGATGGTCAAGCAAGGTGCCTATTGGCGCTTGTATGAAGCGCAGGCCCGCAAGGCCGAGCAAGACGCCTTGATCGATGCCGAGTGAGTGAAGAGGACCCAGCGATGAACCAACAAGCCCCCCACTTCACCCTGCAACGCAACCCTTTTGGCCGACTCGTGTTCGTGGATGCGAGCGGCGTGGCGCATGAAGGCGTGGTGCCCGTGCGCGCCTTTCCCATCACGGCGCCTGATGAGGGCCTGTCCATCGTCAGCCCCGACGGGCACGAGTTGGCCTGGGTGGACCACATGCACGCCCTGCCCGCCGACATGCGCGCCCTGCTGGAAGAAGAACTCGCCAGCCGCGACTTCGCGCCGGTGATCCGCGCCATCACGGCCGTGTCGACCTTTTCCACGCCCAGCAGCTGGACGGTGGACACCGACCGGGGCGTGACCCAGTTCGTACTCAAAAGCGAGGACGACATCCGCCGCCTGGGTGAAGGCAAGCTCATGATCACTGGGGGCCATGGTGTGAGCTTTGTTGTTCAAGATCGGCTGGCGCTGGACAAGCATTCTCGGAGGTTGCTGGAGCGCTTCCTGTGATGGTTTGAAGCGCTTTGTCGGGGCAGCGCGAGGCGGGGTCTGAGTCGGCCTGCGTCTGGGCTTCATGTTGGTGGTGTGCGTGGGGTGTTTAACTCCTGGGTTGGGGCTTTGAATAGTGCGCGACGGTCACACGCGCAACGAATCCAGACTCTCAAAGTGGCCATGCGGCTTGGAACGAATCGTCGCAATTGGTCAAACCTGGCTCAGGTCCCTGCCCAGCATCCATGCCGCCTTGGTTACGCGGAGCGCAAGCAGTTAACTTGAAAAAGCTATGCTTCTTGTTGTGGACAATGCCGCCGCCCGGCTAAGAGTTCGCGAATCAACCACCGTCCAAGCGAGCGCCACGTGGGCAACAATATTGGCTCACGCTTGCCGTTCTAGGCTGTGTCGCCACCCATTTGCATCAACACTCCTGCAGTGGCTTGAGTAAACGGATGTATAGGCCCCAGCGTGCGCTCACACCCAGCAACGCAACCCCTTTGCAGTCGCCTCGCCTCTTCAACCTCTCCTTGCTGCCATAGCGTAAAAGCCAGGTTGCCCATTGCCTTCAACGTATTCGGGTGATCATTGCCCAGCAAGCTCGAAGTGTCCTCCAGTACAGCTAGCTGCAGCTTCCTCGCGCCGGGTAGGTCGCCTTGGCAATGCAGCGTGTTCGCCAGTTGGCCTATTGCCACCAACGTGTGAGGGTGCTTTTCGCCATACACCTGCTTGCAGACAACCAGCACCGATTCTTGCAGCTCTTTAGCACCCGACAGGTCTCCCTGGCTCAACAGCACGCTCGCCAGGTTGTTCATTGACCTCAACGTATCTGGGTGCTCTTTACCCAGCACGCGCTTGCTAACTTCCACCACTTCCTTGTGTAGCTGCATCGCACCAGGCCAGTCTCCCTGGTCCCACAGGGTACTTGCCAGGTTGCCCATCAACGACAACGTGACCGGATGCTCTTCACCCAGCACGCGCTCGCAAACCTCCAGCGCAGCCTCTTGAAGCTTCCTCGCGCTGGATAAAGCACCTTGGCTATGCAGCGTGCTCGCCAGGTTGATCTTTGACGATAACGTGTCCGGGTGTTTCTCGCCCTGCACGCGCTTTCTGACATCCAGTTCCACCTCTTGCAGTTGCCTTGCGCCAGTCATGTCGCCCAGCCTCCAAAGCGTACCCGCCAAGTTGCCCATCACCGTCAACGTACCCGGGTGCTCTTCACCGAGCATCCGCTGGACAAGGCCTAGGGATACGCTGAAGAAGCCGCCGCATTTTTGCGTTGGCGGACATCGGTGTGGTCGAGGTCAGTGAAGTTCATCACTTGGCGCATTTGCCGC
>RXJQ01000072.1 GCA_003963115.1 Burkholderiales bacterium | reverse complement strand
GCAAATGCGCCAAGTGATGAACTTCACTGACCTCGACCACACCGATGTCCGCCAACGCAAAAATGCGGCGGCTTCTTCAGCGTATCCTTAAGCCTTGCGACCTTTCCGAGCGCTGTTCCACAGCAACAGCATGCCCACCGAAGCCAACACCCATTGGCTGGGTTCGGGAACTGCCGAGATCGTCAAGCTGGCCTGAAAGCCTGCGCTGTCATCGGTCAACGTGCTCGACGTGGGGACAATGTTGGAGCTGGTGCCCCAGATCAAGCTGATGTCACTGCTACCGGGGGCAAAGTCCACACCGATCACACCATTGGTACCAAGACTGAACGTAGCGCCCACAGGTGCTATATTCAGCAACTGGTTATACAGCGCAGCCCCGATGTTGGCGCTGGAAGTCATCAATGTGCCGTTGACGGTAACGCCATTGAACAATGGGTTGTCGCCAGTCAGGGTCGTGGTGTAGTCGGTACCGTTGATATCTACACCTGCCGTGAATGTTGCAGCAGCCCCGTTGGCGTCCATCAGAGACATCATGCCGCCACTGCCACTCGGCGCATGGGGGTCCATGGTGCCGTGACCGCCTTGAAAGCTTGCGCCGCGCGAGCCAACGATGACGTCGCGCGTTTCCCCGGTGCCACGAGGGTTGAAGTTGATGACCAATGGATCCTTGGGACCATTGTTGATGGTGATACCCGCCGCACCGTTCTTGGCGATGCCCCAGCCATTGGCAGCGGCCTGTGCGTTGATGGCATTGAAGATGGCATCACGCTTTTGCGTGGCAGTCCAATTGCCATTGATGTTGACATTGGCTGTAATCGTGCCGCCTGTCAGATCTGTTACGAAGATGCCGGCAGTGCCATTGGCAGTAGGTGCGGTCACTTGCAAAGTGCCATTGGCGGCTAAGGCCGATAGGCTGGAAACAGCGAGGGCCGTGACCGCTGCGTACTTGAGCGTGTTGACTAGCGTGCGCATAACTTGGTCCTTCTGATAAGGGTTGCGATGAGAGAACGAACACCAACAGGGCATTCGCACTTACCGTAAATCCAAGCCATGACAGGCAAAAACCGGGGAAATCGGTCAAACGTACCACGCAGCATGGCCAGCATGAGCCGATTGAATCTGGTTGGCGCGTCAGCAAGCCAGATTCGCCCCCTGCCCCCCCTATGTTGCATCCCCAACATCACAGCAGACTGCCGGTTGTGAACGCCTCGCTGCCCCGTATGGGGAATGCGGTGCCCGGTCCCGATGCTTGCATCGCGCAGCCAAATCCCTAGACTGCGACAATGCCACCCCACCCACCACGCAGTCGACCGAGGCGCGATACCGACGACATGCGTGATCGCCCCACTGCCGCCTCCGCGAAGTTCGAGCTGCTCGCTCGAGAGCTTGAGCAGCAGATCTCCTCCGGGGTACTGCGCGCGGGGGATCGCTTGCCCTCCGTGCGCCAGACCTGTGCCAGTCGGGGCTTGAGCCCCAGCACGGTGTTCCAGGCCTACTACCTGCTCGAGTCCCGTGGCCTCGTCCGCGCGGCGCCGCGATCGGGCTATTTCGTCGCCGCGCGCGCTGGCGGTGTGCTGCTTGCCGAGCCAAAAACCTCGGAACCACAGCCCGGATCCCAGACCGTCGAGGTCGGCGACCTGATCTGTGCATGTCTCGGCGCCGCGCGCACACGCGACATCGTGCCCTTGGGCTCCGCGTTCCCGAGCCCGACCCTGTTTCCACTTGATCGACTGCGTCGCGCGCTGGTCTCGAGCACTAGGCGACTTCAACCCTGGAACATGGTCGAGGACCTGCCGCCGGGCAACCTGCGACTCAAGCGCGAGATTGCCAAGCGCTATCTGCGTCACGGCCTGACCGTCAATACCGACGAGATCGTGCTCACCCACGGTGCGATGGAGGCGCTGAACCTGTGCCTGAATGCAGTGGCTCGGCCTGGTGATACGGTGGTGGTCGAGTCCCCGACCTTCTACGTGGCGCTGCAGGCGCTGCAGCGCCTGGGACTGCGCGCCATCGAAGTGCCGACCCATGTGCGTGAGGGCGTCGATCTCGGCCGCCTGGCGCAGGTGATCGAGCTCTACCGCCCGAAAGCCTGCTGGTTCATGACGAACTTCCAGAACCCGCTGGGTAGTCTGATGCCCGAGGCGAAGAAAAGCGACCTCGTCGAATTGCTTGCCCGCCACGACTTGCCACTGATCGAAGACGACGTCTATTCCGAGCTGTACGAAGGCAAGACGGAGCCACTGCCGGCCAAGGCCTACGACCGTCGCGGTCTGGTGCTGCACTGTTCGTCGTTCTCCAAATGCCTGGCGCCGGGCTACCGCGTTGGCTGGGCCGCGCCCGGCCGGTGGGCGCACGAGGTCCAACGGCTGAAACTGATGACGAGCCTGTCGGGGTCGATTCCGGTGCAGGCGGCGCTGGCTGAATACCTGCAGGAAGGTGGCTACGATCGCCACCTGCGCAGCCTGCGCTCGACGCTGCAGACACAGCGCAACAGCCTGTTCGAGGCCGTGAACCGACTGTTTCCGGATGGAACGCGGGTGGTGCGGCCGGCCGGCGGCTACTTCGTGTGGGTCGAATTGCCCTTCGGGGTAGACGCCATGGCCCTGCACCGTGCCGCGCTGGCACAACGCATCAGCCTGGCACCGGGGCCGATGTTCTCGGCGCGAGGCGAATTCCAGCACCATATCCGCCTGACCTGCGGCCAACCCTGGAGTGAAGCGCTCGAACGCGCCATGCGCACGCTGGCACGGTTGGTCGATGACGCACCGCGCGTCGATACCGCTTCGCAAGCGTTGATCTGACCCGGACGTCGGTACCCCCAGCTGCTCACACCACCGGAGCAGGCCGCCGGGCAGACTGAGGGCATGTTCAAACCGACCCTGCCCTGTGTTGAATCACGAGCAAAACTGAGCCAGGCGTCACATCCAAAACTGAGCCACTAGGTTGACGAAGATTTGGACTGCTCGGTTGTGGATAAGTCTACTGT
>RXJQ01000022.1 GCA_003963115.1 Burkholderiales bacterium | reverse complement strand
GGTGGTCAGGGCAGCAGTTTGAGCGGTGTTGAGCGCAGCGATCTGGGCCGAGGTGGTGGCGGCCAGGTCGGTGGTCTCCATCGAGCTCAGCTGCGAGGTGTTGAGCGCAGCGAACTGGGTGCTGCTCAGCGCGGCTACCTGGCTGGAGTTCAGCGCGACGACCTGGTCGGTGGTCAGCGCAGCGACATCGGTGGTGTTGAGGGCGCGGACATCGGCGGTGTTCAAGGCGCCGATCTGGGCTGTCGACAGGGCTGCGACCTGAGCGGTGTTGAAGGTGGCCACCTGGGCGGTGCTCATGGCAGCCAGGTCGGTGGTCTCGATGGCGGCGATCTGGTTGGTGCCCAGTGCAGCCACCTGAGCGGTCGACAGGGCGTTGACCTGCTGTGTGTTGAGGTTGGCGATCTGGTCGGTGGTCAGCGCGTTGATGGCGGCCGTGGTGAAGGCGCGGATCGCAGCGGTGTTCAGGCCAGCCAGGTCACCGGTCTCGATGGCGGCGGCCTGGGCGGTGTTGAGCGCACCGATCTGGGCCGTGGTCAGCGCGCCAACCTGGGCCGAGTTCATGGCCACGATCTGGTCGCTGGTCAGCGCGGCCACATCGTTGGTGTTGACGGCGCGGATATCAGCCGTGTTGAGCGCGCCGATCTGGGCGGTGCTCAGGGCATTGAACTGCGCGGTGTTCAGGATGGCGACTTGGGCTGTGGTCAGCACCGCCAGGTCACCTGTTTCGATGGCGCCGATCTGGTTGGTGTTGAGCGCGGCGATCTGCGTCGTGCTCAGCGCGGCAACCTGATTGGAGTTCAGTGCCACGATCTGATCGGTGCTCAAGGCGGCGATCGCAGCGGTGCTGAGCGCGCGGATCGACGCCGTGCCCAGGGCCTGCAGATCCGAGGTCTCCATCGCGGCGATCTGGGCCGTGTTCAAGGCGCTGACCTGCACGCTGTTGAGCGATGCGGCCTGCGCGGTGTTCAGCGCCACAATCTGGTCGGTTGTCAGCGCGGCGGTCTGCGTGCTGCTCAGGGCAGACACCTGGCTGGTGTTCATCGCACCCAGCTGGCCCGTGGTCAAGGCGGCCACACCAGCGGTTGTCAACGCACGCACATCGCCGGTATTCATGCCCACCACATCGGCCGTTTCGATGGCAGCCACCTGAGCGGTGTTCAGGGCGCCGAACTGGGCGGTCGACAGGGCAGCGATCTGGTTGGAGTCCAGCGCGGCGATCTGGTCCGTGCCCAGTGCAGAGATCGACGAAGTCGCGATCGCGCGGACATCAGCCGTGGTCAGGGCGCCGACTTGGTTGGTCAGCAGGCTGGCCAACTGGTTGGAGTTGAGCGCGGCGATCTGGGCCGACGTCAGCACCCGGATGTCATTCGTGTTGAGCGATTGCAGCTGGTTGGTGTTGAGCGCGCCCACCTGCGTGGTGGTCAAGACAGACACCTGGCCAGTGCTCAGCGCGCCGATCTGGTCGGTCGTCAACGCAGCCACCGAGGCCGTGCTGAGGGCGCGCATGTCGGCCGTGTTGATGGCCGAGATGTCGCTCGTCTCGATGGCGGCCACCTGCGCCGTGTTCAGCGCGGCCACGCTGGCGGTGCTCAGCACGGCCAGCTGCGTCGAGGTCATGGCCACGATCTGGTCGGTGGTCATGGCAGCGATCTGGGACGTGCCCAGTGCAGCGATCTGCGTGGTGCTCAGCGCCGAGATCTGCAGCGTGCTCATGGCGCCTACAGCAGAGGAGGTCAGGGCGCGGATGTCGGCCGTGTTGATCGCGCTGATGTCATTGGTCTCGATGGCGCCAATCTGGTTGGTGGTCAGCGCACCGAACTGCGTGGTGCTCAGCGAGGCGATCTGCGCGGAGTTCAAAGCCACCACCTGATCGGTGGTCAGCGCGGCGATGGCAGCCGTGTTCAGGGCGCGCACATCCGTCGTGTTCATCGCGCTCAGGCTGGTGGTGTTGATGGCCACAACCTGGGCGGTGTTCAGCACCGAGACCTGGGCCGAGTTCAGCGAGCTGATCTGGGTGGAGGTCAGTGCCACGATCTGGTCGGTGGTCAAGACCGCGACCTGGTTGGTGCCCAATGCGGCCACCTGGGCGGTGCTGAGTGCGCCGATCTGATCGCTCGTCAGCGCGGTGACGGCAGCGGTGTTGAAACCACGCACACTGGCCGTGCTGAAGGCACTGATGTCGGATGTTTCAACAGCGGCGAGCTGCGCGGTATTCAATGCGCCAACCTGGGTGGTGCTCAGCGCGCCGATCTGCGCCGAGTTCAGCGCCACGATCTGGTCGGTCGTCAGCGCGGCCACACCGGCGGTGGTCAGTGCCCGCACAGCATTGGTGTTCAAGCCGGCCAGGTCACCGGTTTCGATCGCGGCGACCTGGTTGGTGTTCAAAGTGGCGATCTGCGCCGTGTTCAGAGCACCGATCTGCGCCGAGTTCAGCGCCACGATGTCATTGGTGTTGAGCGCAGCGGTCTGGTTGGTGGCCAAGGCACCCAGCTGTGTGGTCGTGAGCGCGCCCACCTGGTCCGTGCTCATCGCGGCGATGGCGGCGGTGCTCAGCACACGCAGGTCGGCCGTGTTGAGGCCTGCCACGTCGCCCGTCTCGATGGCGGCAACCTGGGCGGTGTTCAAGGCACCGATCTGGCTGGTGCTCATGGCCGCGATCTGGGCCGAGTTCAAGGCCACGATCTGATCGGTGCTCATGGCGGCCACTGCGGCCGTTGTCAGCGCGCGGGCTTCATTGGTGGTCAGTGCCTGGATGCGGTCGGTGCCCAGTGCGGCCACCTGGGCCGTGTTGAAAGCGCCAATCTGGGCCGTGGTCATGGCACGCAGGTCACCGGTTTCGATGTTGCTGACCTGATCGGTTGTCAGTGCACCGATCTGGCTGGTGTTGAGTGCAGCGACCTGGGCAGACGTCAAGGCCACGATCTGATCGGTCGTGAGCGACTTCACCTCGGCCGTGTTCAGTGCGGCGATCGCGGCGGTGCTCAAGGCGGCCAGATCGCCCGTTTCCATGGCCGAGATCTGGTTCGTGTTCAGCGCCGCGATCTGCGCCGTGCTCATGGCGCTGAGCTGGGCACTGGTCATCGCCACGATCTGGTCGGTGGTCAGTCCGGCCAGCGTGGCCGTGCTCAAGGCGCGCACATCGGCGGTGTTGACCGCGCTGATCTGGACGGTGCTCAGCGCCGAAATCTGATTCGTGTTGAGCACGGAGATCTGCGCCGTGTTCATGGCGGCCAGATCGGTGGTTTCGATGGCGCCAATCTGGTTCGTGTTGAGCGCGGCAACCTGATTGGTGGCCATGGCTGCCACCTGCGTGCTGCTCAGGCCAATGATCTGGTCGGTGGTCAGGGCGGCAATCGCAGCCGTGCTCAGCGCGCGGATGCTGGCTGTGCTCAGGGCGCTGATGGCCGCGGTGTCGATGGCCGAGACCTGCGCGGTGTTCAGCGCGCTGACCTGGTTCGTGTCGAAGGCAGACAGTTGCACGGTGCTCATGGCCACCACCTGATCCGTGCCCAGCGCGGCCACGTCGGCCGTGTTGAAGGCGCGGATGGCCGTGGAGCTCAGTGCCGACATCTGCTGCGTCGTCAGCGCGTGGATCTGATTGGTGTTGAACGCGGCGATCTGGACGGAGCTCATCGCGGCCAGATCAGCCGTTTCGATGGCCGAGACCTGGTTGGTGTTGAGCGCCGCCACCTGCGTGGTCGCCAGCGTTGACACCTGCAACGAGGTCAGCGCGGCGATCTGGTTGGTGTCCAGCACGGCCACACTGGCAGTGCTCAGCGCACGCAGCAGGGTGCTGTTGAGGGCCTGCAGGTCGGTGGTTTCAATCGCCGAGACCTGGTTGGTGGTCAAAGCGCCAATCTGCGTGGTGGAGAGGGCCACGAACTGATTGGACGTGAACGCCGCGATCTGGTCGGTCGTGAAGGCCGCCATCGATGTCGTCGAGACACCTTTGAGGTCGGCAGTCACAATGGCTTGAATCTGACTGCTGGTCAGTGCCACGATCTGGGCCGTGTTGAACTGGGCCCAGTCGGCAGTGGTCAAGTTGGCGATGGTCTGCGTGGACAGTGCAGCAACTTGGGCGGTGTTCAGCAGCGGAATCAGTGAAGCCATTTAGCAACCCCTTGGTGGCCTCTGCGAACCGGGCGTCCGTGCACGTTGCACGGGGATGTCCTATCCCCAGAGGTAATAACTCGATCTGGTCAGAGGCTAGGCGGATGGCTTTGCCTCTGATGCGCGGATAAGCCGGGGTTCTGTAAAGTGTTTTTGAACCGCGGGATTTTCCGCACGACATCGGGTTATCGGGACGCACCGGGGCAGCTTGAGGTGTGAAATCCGTGAGGGATTTGCACCTGGGTTGATACCAAGGGTCAAAACGCGTGAAACATCACGATTTCGCTTCGTTTTGGGCTGTTACCGAGCCAGAAGCAAACAACAGCGCCGCGAAATGTTCGTTATTTGAACGATGAAACCTGGCCCTGAATGCCGAGCCAGTGACGAGCGACGTCGGCCAGATGCTGGGGCGTCCCGCTCGAAAATAAATGAATCTCGCCCGCTGATTGATGAGTACGCAAATCGGTGGACGTCACATTTTCATTTGAGTGAGCAGCGCACAGGCGCGCGGTTTGCGTCGCCACGGCCTCAGAGGTGTCCATCAAATCAATACCGTTACCCAGGGCGGCTTTGAATAGCGGGGCGACGAAGGGGTAATGTGTGCAACCCAGAACGACGGTGTCGACACCGGCTTCGCGAAGCGGCGCCGAGAAGCGCTCGACCAGATCGCGCAGGGCGGGGCTATTGAGCTCGCCAGCCTCGATCTCGCGTGCCAGCCCCGGGCAGGCCTGCGGCACGATCGTGGCACCCGGGCCGTGATTTTCAATCAAACGTTTGTATTTCTCGCTGGCCAGCGTGCTCGGCGTGGCCAGTACACCAACGCGTTTGTTGTGCGAGCGGGCCACGGCGGGCTTGACGCCCGGCTCGACGCCCACCACGGGCAAGGTGGGGTGGGCCTGCCGGATGAGGTGGATGGCGGCGGCAGTGGCCGTGTTGCAGGCCACGACGATGGCATCAACGGATCGGGCCAGGAGGAAGTCGCAGATGTGCGCGCTGCGTTCGATGATGAACTCGTCGTCGCGTTCGCCATAGGGCGCATGGCCGGAGTCCGCGACATAGGTGAGATCCGCCTGCGGCAGGCGTGCGTGCAAGGCGCGCAGCACCGACAAGCCACCCAGCCCCGAGTCGAAGACCCCGATGTGCGTGTTCTCACCCCTGAACTGGGGGGAGGGCGAAAATGGGGGGCGCTCAGACGAGGCTGTTTTTGTCACAGGGCAGAAAAAACAAGGACCCCGCTCAGGGGACGCAGGACAGAAGTCGCATATTGTCATGCGTTTGGACTCGCATTTGTGGTCCAATCTCCCAAGTTCGCGTTAGAATCGAACGATCGTGCTTTTTTGAGGCGCGGCAATCACTTTTTACTTAACTCTTCCTCATGACGCAGGAGAACAACGCATGAAGGTTCTGGTTCCGGTCAAGCGGGTTGTGGACTACAACGTGAAGGTTCGCGTGAAGTCTGACGGCTCTGGTGTCGACATCGCCAACGTCAAGATGTCCATGAACCCCTTCGACGAAATCGCTGTCGAAGAGGCTACCCGCCTGAAGGAAAAGGGTGTGGTCACTGAAATCATCGCCGTGTCCATCGGCGTGTCGCAATGCCAGGAAACCCTGCGTACCGCGATGGCCATCGGTGCCGATCGCGGCATCCTGGTCGAGACCGACGTGGACGTGCAGCCCCTGGCCGTGGCCAAGGTGCTCAAGGCCCTGGTCGACAAGGAAAAGCCTGACCTGATCATCCTGGGCAAGCAAGCCATCGATGACGACAGCAACCAGACCGGCCAGATGCTGGCTGCCCTTGCCAACCTGCCCCAAGGCACCTTTGCCTCGAAGGTGGAAGTCGCTGGCGGCAAGGTCAACGTGACCCGCGAAGTCGATGGTGGCCTGGAGACAGTGGCCCTGAACCTGCCGGCCGTGATCACGACCGACCTGCGTCTGAACGAGCCCCGCTACGTGACGCTGCCCAACATCATGAAGGCCAAGAAGAAGCCCCTGGAAACGGTCAAGCCGGCCGACCTGGGTGTGGACGTAGCCCCCCGCGTCAAGACCCTGAGCGTGGCCGAGCCTCCCAAGCGTTCAGCTGGCATCAAGGTGCCTGACGTCGCGACGCTGGTCGACAAGCTCAAGAACGTCGCCAAGGTGATCTGAGGAGATAACGCATCATGACCGCTCTCGTTATTGCTGAACACGACAACAACAGCATCAAGTCCGCCACGTTGAATGTGGTGACTGCTGCCAAGGCTCTGGGTGGCGACGTGCACGTGCTGGTGGCAGGCTCCAACGCCGGTGCCGCAGCCGCTGCTGCAGCCCAGATTGCTGGCGTGGCCAAGGTCCTGCACGCCGATGGCGCCCAGTTCGCTGACGGCCTGGCCGAAAACGTCGCAGCCCAGGTGCTGGCCGTGGCCTCGGGCTACAGCCACCTGCTGTTCCCCGCCACCGCAGCCGGCAAGAACGTGTCGCCTCGCGTGGCCGCCAGGCTGGATGTCGCTCAAATCTCGGAAATCACCAAGGTGGTTTCTGGTGACACCTTCGAGCGTCCCATCTACGCCGGTAACGCCATTGCCACCGTGCAATCGGCCGATGCCGTGAAGGTTCTGACCGTTCGCGGTACCGCTTTCGACGCCGCTGCCACCACCGGAGGCTCCGCCGCCGTGGAAACCGTGGCTGCCGTGGCCGATTCGGGCTCCTCGTCCTTCGTGGGTCGTGAAGTGACCAAGTCGGCTCGCCCTGAGCTGACCGCAGCCAAGATCATCGTGTCGGGTGGCCGTGCGCTGGGCTCCGCCGAGAAGTTCAACGAAGTCATGTCGCCCCTGGCCGACAAGCTCAACGCCGGCCTGGGTGCTTCCCGCGCCGCCGTGGACGCTGGCTATGCCCCCAACGACCTGCAAGTCGGTCAGACCGGCAAGATCGTGGCGCCCCAGCTGTACATCGCTTGCGGCATCTCCGGCGCCATCCAGCACTTGGCGGGCATGAAGGATTCGAAGGTCATCGTAGCCATCAACAAGGATCCTGAAGCACCGATCTTCCAAGTGGCTGACTTCGGTCTGGAAGCTGACCTGTTCGTGGCCGTGCCCGAACTGGTGAAAGCCCTGTAAATCACAGGCAAGATACGGGATAATTCATGACAGACAGATTGTCTGTGTGACAGACCCGGCCGGGGGCGTCTTACAAGGACGCCCCCTTTGTCGTTTATCGGAGAATACCTATGAGTTACCGCGCTCCCGTCAAGGATCAACTGTTCTGCCTCAAGGAGTTGGCAGGCCTGGACAAGATCGCCCAGATCCCGGGCTTTGAAGATGCTGGCTTGGACACCGCGCAAGCCGTGCTGGAAGAGTCCGCCAAGTTCAATGAAGGCGTGGTGGCTCCTTTGAATTGGAGTGGTGACCAGGACCACGGGTCTTGGGATAACGGCGTTGTGCGTGCATCGCCTGGCTTCAAGGAAGCCTACCGTGGTCTGGCCGAAGGCGGCTGGACGGGCGTGCAGCAGCCCACCGAATACGGTGGCCAGGGCCTGCCCAAGTGCATCGGCGCAGCCTGCATCGAGCACATGACTTCGGCCAACCTGAGCTTCTCGCTGTGCTCCATCCTGACGGGCGGTGCGATCGAGGCCTTGTTGACCGCCGGCAGCGACGAGCTCAAGACCACCTACATCCCCAAGATGATCGACGGGACCTGGACGGGCACCATGAACCTGACCGAGCCCCAGGCCGGCTCAGACCTGGCGCTGGTGCGTTCCAAGGCCATCAAGCAAGGTGACGGCAGCTACCGCATCTCCGGCCAGAAGATCTTCATCACCTACGGTGAGCACGACATGGCCGAGAACATCGTCCATCTCGTGCTGGCCCGCACGCCCGACGCGCCCGAAGGCGTCAAGGGCATCAGCCTGTTTGTCGTGCCCAAGTTCCTCGTGAACGCCGATGGTTCGCTTGGCAAGCGCAACGATGTGTATTGCGCCTCCATCGAAGAAAAGCTGGGCATCAAGGCGTCTCCCACGGCTGTGCTGGTCTTCGGCGACAACAAGTTCGATGTGGGGGCGGGTGCGAACGTGGGTGCGGTGGGTTATCTGGTCGGTGAAGAGAACCGCGGCCTGGAGTACATGTTCATCATGATGAACGCGGCTCGCTACGATGTGGGCGTGCAGGGCCTGGGTGTGTCCGAGCGTGCCTACCAGCAAGCCGTGGCCTACGCCAAGGACCGCGTCCAGTCCCGCCCTGTGGATGGCTCGCAGCCCGGCTCGGCAGCCATCATCCATCACCCCGACGTCAAGCGCATGCTGATGACCATGCGGGCTCTGGTTGAAGGCGAACGCGCGATGGCCCTGGTTGGCGCCGCCGCTTACGACACCGCTCACCACCACCCCGATGCCGCCACGGCCAAGCAGGCTCAGGCTTTCTATGAATTCCTGGTGCCGTTGATCAAGGGCTTCAACACCGAGAACTCGGTGGAGGTGACCTCGCTGGGCGTGCAGGTACACGGTGGCATGGGCTTCATCGAGGAAACCGGTGCAGCCCAGTACTACCGCGACTCGCGCATCCTGCCGATCTATGAAGGTACGACCGCCATCCAGGCCAATGACCTGATCGGCCGCAAGACCGCACGTGACGGTGGCGCCATGGCCAAGGCCGTGGCCGCCATGATCGCCGACACCGAAGGCCAGCTGGCTGGCCGCAGCAGCGATGCCGGCAAGAAGCTGGCCACGCAACTGAAGGCCGCCCGCGAGTCCTTCCTGCAGGTGGTGGACTTCGTCGTGGCCAATGTGAAGAGCAAGCCCAACGACGTGTTCGCGGGTTCCGTGCCTTATCTGTTCCTGACCGCCAACCTGGTGTGCGGCTGGCAGATGGCCCGTGCCCTGATCGCCGCCGAAGACAACCTGACCGCTGGCAACGATGTGCCGTTCATGGAAGCCAAGATCGCGACCGCCCGTTTCTACGGCGACCACATCCTGGCGCGCATCGCGTCGCTGCGCGACACCGTCCTGAACGGTGGTGAGAGCGTGACGGCCTTGTCGCTGGACGCTTTCTAAGCATCGTCATCGAAGCCCCCGAGGCTGACCTTGACTAGAAAAGACGCTCCTGTCGGTTCATGCCGATGAGGGCGTCTTTTTCTTTGACCGACTGATTACCGATCGATACCGAGGAGACAACAATCATGGCACTGCCCGACGTACTCAAACGCATTACTTTCCCCGTCATCGCGTCGCCGATGTTCATCGTCAGCATGCCCAAGCTGGTGATCGCCCAGTGCAAGGCTGGCGTGGTGGGCTCCATGCCCGCGCTCAACGCCCGCCCGGCTTCGCAACTGGACGAATGGCTGGCCGAGATCACCGAGTCCCTGGCTGCGCACAACGCCGCCAACCCGGACCAGCCGGCCGCTCCCTTTGCGATCAACCAGATCGTGCACAAGAGCAATGACCGCCTGGACCATGACATGGCCATGTGCGCGAAGTACAAGGTGCCCGTCGTCATCACTTCTTTGGGTGCGCGCGAGGACGTCAACCAGGCCGTGCATGACTGGGGCGGCGTGGTGCTGCATGATGTGATCAACAACAAGTTTGCGAAGAAGGCGATCGAGAAGGGTGCCGATGGCCTGATCGCGGTGGCGGCCGGTGCAGGTGGCCATGCGGGCACGACCAGCCCGTTCGCTTTGGTGCAGGAAATCCGTGAGTGGTTCACTGGCCCGCTGGCGCTGTCGGGCTCGATCGCGAACGGCCGCGCCATCCTGGCCGCGCGCGCCATGGGCGCGGACTTCGCCTACATCGGCTCGGCCTTCATCGCCACCGAAGAGGCCCGTGCCGTGGAGGCCTACAAGCAGATGATCGTCGACAGCAGCAGCGCCGACATCATCTACTCCAGCAAGTTCACCGGCGTGCATGGCAACTACCTGCGCCCGTCCATCGTCAATGCCGGTCTCGACCCTGACACCCTGGGTAATGGCGACCCGAGTCAGATGAGCTTCGGCAGCAAGGACGGCGGCGACGCCAAGGTCTGGAAGGACATCTGGGGTTGCGGTCAGGGTATCGGTGCCGTCAAGCAGATCGTGCCGGCTGGCGAGCTGGTGGCGCGCTTGAAGGCGGAGTACGAGGCGGCGCGGGCGGGCTTGTCTCTCGCCTGATCGCTGCTTCCTGCCGTTCAGAGTTGCGCAGACAGGATGCGCACGTCGCCTTCCCAGTCGCTCATGGTCTCGGTGACCTTGTTGCGCTGGGCCACGGTGGTGGCGTTGTGCGTGCTGGAGGCCAGCATACAGCCTGCGTTGATCCACTTGGCCAGGCGCAGTCTGCGCGCTTCAGTGGGCGGCTCGAAGATGTCTTGGAACAAGGTGCGCAGGGCCTGCTCGACCTCGGCCTGAGCTGGGTGTTCGGTCGCGGCGTGCCTGGCGATCTGCAGGAGTTCGCCCTGCGTGCGCAGCATCTCGGTGTAGACGTCCTGCGCAGACAGAGGGCCTGTCACCACGCCCTGGATCAAGGCCGCGCGCTGGGCCTTGCTGAACTTGCCGTAAAAGAACTCGGCCCATTTGAGCGCGTACTTGCCCCAGGCTTCGTCGCGGTCAGCCTTGTCGCCATCCAGAAAATCATCCCGGAAGTCCTCGTTGAGGTCGTCGATGAAGTTGCGCAGGTTCTGGACCTGTTCTGGCTTGAGCGAGCGCAGCAGTTCGGCCAGCATGGGCACGGCCTTGTCGATCGAGCGGCGGCCCACCTTTTCGAACTCGGCGCGGCGTTCGCAGGCCAGCTCTGGCGTGATCGGCCCTTGCGCCTCCAGGGCGGCGCGGTTCAGCAGGCGGGCATAGACCGGCAATTCGGTTCGCCTGTGCCACTGGAAGAACGCGTAGAGATTGTGCTTGACCTGGTCGGCCTGCTCGTCGTCCAGGTGAAAGGCGCGGTTGAGCTGCCAATAGGCCAGATTGGGCGCCTGGTTGTAGACCGTGCGCACGACGCTGCATGCGGCGAGCACCAGCAGCAGGCCGCTGAGCATGATTCGCAGCAAAGGCCGTAAGACTTGAGAACTGGCGCGTGAGCCGGTGCCTGGATCGGCGCTCGGGGGAGACATCTGTGAGGTCATGAGCAGAGAACGTCACCCAGGTGCGGCCGGTTAACAGGGGCTTTCCCGATGCCTGGCGCCCGACTGTGTGCCAAACCACGCCCGCGGGCGTGTCAGCGCAGGCTCAGCTTGAACGAAATCATGGCGCGCAGCTTGGTGGGTACCACCGGCTTGATCAGCAGGTGGAAATTGTGCTGGCGGGCATCTTCCTCGTGGCCTGTCATCGTGCTACCCGTGACCATGATGGCGGGCAGATCGGCGCCAAAACGCGCGCGCATCACCTTGATGGCGTCGATGCCGGTCTGCTGCTCGGGCAGGCGGTAGTCCACGATCAGCAGGTCGGGCTTGGCGTCGGTCTGGCTGGCCCAGGCCCGGACGGCCTCCACCGTGTCGAAGGCGCTGACTGTGGCGCCCCAGCCCTTGAGCAGCACCTCCAGGCCTTCCATGACGGCGGCCTCGTCTTCCACGACCACGATGTGGCGGCGGTCCAGGGTGACGCCCAGGCTCGACTTGGAGGGTGCGCTGATGGGTTGCAGGCGCGGTGCGCGGCCCAGTGGCAGCGTCAAAGTGAACACGGTGCCGTGCCCGACGCGAGAGCGCAGCGTGAGCGGGGCCTCCATCAGGTCGGCCAGGCGCTTGACGATGGCCAAACCCAAGCCCAGGCCTTTGCGGTGGTGCGGCTCCAGCGGGCGGCTGCTCTGCGTCTGGTAGAACTCTTCGAAGATGCGGCCTTGCTCTTTTTGGGCGATGCCGATGCCGGTATCCCAGACTTGCAGGCAGAGCTTGTCGCCACGCTTGCGGCAGGAGATCAGCACGCCGCCGTCTTCGGTGTAGCGGATGGCGTTGGAGACCAGGTTGCGCAGGATGCGTTCGACCACCAGCGGGTCGGCATAGACATGGTGCTGCTCGCCGCGGAAGCTCAGCATCAGGCCTTTCTCGAAGGCGTTGGGCTCGAAGGTCAGGCGGATGCGGTTGAACAGCTCGCCGATCGAGAAATGCTCGGGCTGGATGTCCACGCCGCCAGTGTCGATCTTCGTGATGTCCAGCAGCTCGCTGAACAGGCCTTCGAGTGCGTCGACCGAGCTGTTGATGCTGTTGACGAGGTGGGCGACCTCGGTGTCCTTGCTGCGCTGGCGCAGGGCTTCGGCGAACAGGCCCATGGCGTGCAGGGGCTGGCGCAGGTCGTGACTGGCGGCGGCGAAGAACTGGGTCTTGGCGCGGTTGGCCAGCTCGGCCTGGCGCTGGGCCGCTTCGGCGGCGGCCATCTCGCCACGCAGGCGCTGGGCCAGATCCTGGGTGTGCACACGCAGGCTGACCATCTCGCCGAACACGTTGTGGAAGGCGCGCCCGAGCGCCAGGGTGCACACGCACATCAGGCACCAGACGCCCGCCAGTTGCAGATCGCCGGGGGCGCCATGCAAAGCAGAGCGCACGATCATGGGGATGAAGTACAGGCCCATGCAGGCAATGAACAGCCTGGTCTGCGAGGCCATATAAGGCACGGCGCCGATCGCGAACGAGTAAATCGTCAGCATCAGGACCGTGCGCTCGAAGCCGCCACCGTAGTCGTAGAACAGCATGGCGGCCATGCTCCACAGCCCGGAGCCGATCAGCGCGCCGATGTTCCAGCGGCGCAGCCAGACCTCATGCATGGCACGGCCTTGCAAGACGGCGCGGTCGTAGCTCAGCAGGCCCACGAAGCGGGCCGTCCAGAGGATGGCGAAGGCGATGGTCCAGCCCCAGAGCACCGGAGAGGGGGCGCTGTGCCAGTACACAGAGGTGCAGACCACCATGCCCAGGAAATGGCCCATGAGGCCTGCTCCGGTTTGCCGATAGACCAGCCGGACGGTGTCCTGGACCAGCGCCTCGTCACTGGGCGGGGGCAGGGCAGTGTGCGGATCGACGGTCTGGCTGCCATCGGCGTTGGACGCCCGCTGCCCCAGGGAGAGCACGCTCATGGTGGTCATCCAGGTTCAGGTGGGCGCTCAGCGCGGGCGCCAGCCGGAGTAGGTGGAGCCGCTGGGCGTGCCGCCACCTTGCCCGCCACTTTGCCTTTGCAGGATCTGGCTGACAGCAATCACCGCCTGGGTGCGCGAGCTCACGCCCAGCGCGCGCAGCACGGCGGCCACGTGGTCCTTGACGGTTTCGACCGACAGGCCCAGTTCGCGCGCGATCAGCTTGTTGGGCTGGCCCTTGAGCAGCAGGTTGAGCACATCGGATTGGCGGGGGGTGAGGCCCAGCTGCATCAGCGAGGGCATGGTCTGGTAGGCGGCTTCCGAGGCCTCGCGCTGCACCTGCTGGATATGAGGCGAGCCGCTGAGCTGGGGCTGGTGGTCGGCGCCCATGCTCATGGGCGGGACGTACACGCCGCCGGACATCACCTGCTGGAGCGCCTCGAAGAGGGTTTCGTTGGTGGCGCGCTTGGGCACGAAGCCCATGGCGCCCATGTCGATGGCGCGGATGACGTCGCTGGTGCGGTCGGAAGCGGAAATCACGACCACGGGCAGGGCGGGGTATTTGGTGCGCAGCTCGCTGAGGAGATCGAAGCCGTCGGCGTCGCCCAGGTGCAAATCGAGCAGGACGAGGTCGTAGCTGGAGTCCTGACGCAGGGTTTCACGGGCAGCCCGGCCGCTGTCTGCCGCTGCCACGGTCACGTTGTCGCCCAGACCCTGGATGACCGATTGCAAGGCTGCCAGGATCAAGGGGTGGTCGTCGATCAGCAAAACCTTCATGAATGACTCCTGATTCGTGGTGTGGGGCCGTCACGCGACAGCCAGAACAGGCGTCAAGGCGTGAACTTTCTCCGTTTTTCGAGGTATTGGCCGCTTGAGATTTTCAGATCATAGGGGCAAGCCGGGTAAAAAAGCCCCGACACCCCCATGTGTGTGAACCAGGACCGTCGCCTTGAGCACCATTGTTACCCCTCGTCCCAAGATGCTTGAGCCGATGCCGGCCCAGGCAGGGGCGTCGGCCGAGGGCTCGCCCAAGTCTCAGCAACAGGCAGTCGCCGTGCAAGATGATGCGGCGGCGGTGGCCTGCCTGCAGGCTTTTCTGATGGAGAAGGACTGGACAGCGGGGGCTGTAGCCTTCGTGACCTTGCTCAACCAGCAAATGAAGTGCCACCGCGTGGCGCTGGGGTGGGTCAGCGGGCAGTCGCTGCGGCTGCGCGTGCTGTCTGATGGCGTGCTGCTGGAGGAGGGTGTGGCCCTGCCTGAGCTGCATCAGGCCATGCTGGAAGCCGCACACCAGCAGACCACGTTGAGCTGGCCCCAGCCTGCCAAGCCGCAGGCCACGCAAGCCCATGCCATCACCATGGCCCACCAGACCTTGTGCCGTGTGCAGGGGCTTTCCGGCCTGCTGACCGTGCCCTTGGCTCAGGGGGGTGTGGTGGTGGGCACCTTGACCCTGGAGCGTACCAGCCATGTGGACGCCCTGAGGCCGCTGTCTCTGGATCAACAGCAGGGCTCACGCGGATTCAGCGAGGCCGAGTTGCGCTGGGTCGCCAAACTGGCCGGGCTGATGGCGCCGGCGCTGGACCTGCGCTACCGACTGGAGCAGCCATGGTATGAGCGAGGGCGCGGCTGGCTGGAGTCGCTGCGCGTGCGGCTGGCGGATCCGCGTGAGCGGACCTTGCGTTGGTCCGTGCTGGCCCTCTTCGGCATCATGTCCTTTGGCATCGGGCTGCCTTTGCCATACCAGGTGACGGCCACGGCGCGGCTGGAGGGTGCGGTGCAGCGTGTGATGAGTGCCCCCCAGGACGGCTTCCTGCGGGAAGCGCATGTACATGCCGGTGACCTGGTGCAGGCTGGCCAGGTTTTGGCCGAGCTCTCCGATGACGACCTGCAAAGTGCTCTGCGAGCCCGTACGGCCGAGGCGGCACAGCACGAGAATGGTTTTGCCGAGGCCTTTGCACGGGGTGACCGCGCACAGGCGGTGATCGCGCAGTCCAAGCTCAACGAGGCCAAGGCCCAGATCTCGCTGCTCCAGCAGCAGTTGGCGCGCTTGAAGATCATCGCGCCTTTTGATGGCGTGGTCATCGCGGGTGATTTGCGCCAGCAATTGGGTGCACCTGTCAAACGCGGCGACAACCTGCTGACGCTGGCGCCTGGCCTCGATTGGCGCGTGGTGCTGGAGGTGGACGAAAGCGACATCGCCAGCCTCAACAATGGCCAGATTGCCCGGCTGCGTCTGGCAGCCATGCCTGATCAGACCATTGGTTTGACGCTCAACCGCGTGACGCCCGTGGCCAAGACGACGCCCAATGGCGTGCGCTATGAGATCGAGGCCATCCCCACCGGGGCCGGCGCGGGTGCGAGGGGCTTGCGGCCCGGCTTGCAGGGTGTGGCACGCATCGACATGCCGCCCCGGCCGCTGCTGTGGCGCGCGGCCGACCGTGTCTGGCAATGGCTCAGCATGCAGGCCTGGACCTTCCTCTAAGCCCAGGGTGAAGCATGCAAGAGACCTTGCTGTCCCCCTACTGGTATCGCATCGCGCGCTTGCATCCGCGCCTGCGTGCCCATGTCAGCGTGCGCATGCAGCGCACCCGCGGGCAAGCCTGGTATGTGCTGCACAACCAGGCCACGGGGCGACATCACCGTGTCAATGCGCAGGCGTTCGAGTTGGTCGGGCGGCTGGATGGCCGCTTGACGGTGGACGAGATCTGGCAGTCGCTGCTGAACCGGCAGGGTGACGCCGCGCCGAGCCAGAACGATGTGATCCGCATTCTGGGACAGCTGACCGATGCGGGTCTGGTGCAGGCCGAGGTCACACCGGATGTGCGCCAGATCCTGCATGTGGGCGAGGAGCGCCAGCGCAAGGAAAAGCGCACGCGGCTCAATCCTTTGTCCTTCAGGCTGGGTTTGTTCAATCCATCGGCCCTGCTGGAAACGCTGTACCCCCGTATTCGTGGCCTCTTCAAGGTGCAGACCTTGATGGCCTGGATGGTGCTGATGCTGGCCGGCATGCTGGGCATCTGGTTCAACTGGCCAGACATCCGCATCTATGGCCAGGCCCATTTCCTGACGCCTCGCTTTTTGGCCATGGTGTGGGTCCTGTACCCGCTGATGAAGGGCGTGCACGAGCTTGGCCACGCCCTGATGCTCAGGCGCTTTGGTTGCGAGGTGCCGGAGGTCGGCATCAACTTCTTCATGTTCGTGCCCATGCCGTACGTGGATGCTTCGGCGTCCAACCGGCTGACAAGCCGCGCGCACCGGGGGCTGGTGGCATCGGCGGGCATCATGGTGGAAATGACGCTGGCGGTACTGGGGCTGGGGTTGTGGCTGGCCGTGGAAGACGGGCTGGTGCGTGAGCTGGCCTTCACCTTGATGACGGTGGGTGGGCTCTCCACGCTGCTGTTCAATGGCAACCCGCTGATGAAGTTCGATGGCTATTTCGTGGCTTGCGATGTGCTGGATCTGCCCAACCTGGCTCAGCGCAGCACGCTGGCCAATGAACGCATGTGGCAAGGGCTGGTGGCGCGTCTGCTGCGCATGCCTGTGGAGCCACGCGCGCCATCAGAACACGATGCGCTGGAGCGCTGGGTGCTGCGTCTGTACTCGCCGGCCTCGTGGGGCTACCGGCTGACGGTCAGCTGGGTGATGGTCAGCTGGGCAGCAGAGAAGGCCTCCTGGCTGGGCATGGGTATCCTGGCCTGGATGGTGTGGAGCCTGGTGCTGCAACCTTGCCGCAACTGGGGGAACAACCTGCAAATGGCGGCCGGCTTCGAGTCGGTGCGTACCAAGGCCTTGTGGGGCGGTGGCGTGGCCGCGGCCGGGGCTTTGGCGATGCTGGCCTTGGTGCCGGTGCCGGCCTCGGTGGTGGCCGATGGCGTGGTCTGGCTGCCACCCGACGCGCAGGTGCGCGCGACCAGCGATGCCGAGGTCGACGCCGTGCTGGTGCGAAGCGGGCAACGCGTGGTGCGGGGGCAGGCTTTGATCAGGCTGAAGGACCCCGTGTTGCTGACGCAGCGTGCCATCCTGATGTCGCAGATCGATGGCACGCGTGCCGAACTCAACGGTGCTTTTGGCATAGACCCGCTCAAGGTCAGCAATGCCCAGCAGGCGCTCAACCGCGACTATGCGCAACTGGGCAAGGTCGACGAGGATCTGGCGGGACAGGTTCTGAGGGCCGTGCAGCCCGGCGAGTTCGTGCTGTCCAGGCAGGAAGACATCGACCAGCGCCAGGTCAGCCGGGGGCAACTGCTGGCCTATGTGATGTCAGACGTGCCGACGGTTGTGCGTGCGGTCATCTCCCAGCGGGACATCGAAGATGTCAAGGAGCGCCTCAAGGGTGTGACCGTGATGCTGTCTGAGCGGCCAGGCAAAGCGTTGAAGGGCAAGCCTTCGGGTGAGGCACCCGCCGCCATCGACAAGCTGCCCTCGGCCGCGCTGAGCAACAAGCAAGGCGGCCCCGTGCCGGTGGAGCCCACCGACACCGATGGCATCAAGCCCGCGGAACCCACCTTCATGGTGGACGTGGTGCTCGACGAGCGCATTCCTCGGGCCGGTGGGCTGGCCAAGGTCAAGCTGGAGTTGACGCCGAGGCCCTTGCTGCAAACCTGGGGCTTGCGCCTGCGTCAGCTGTTCCTCAAGCATTTCTCCGATGTGAGGGGTGCATGAAAACCTTCACGCCGCATTTCAATGATCCGGGCTTCTGGACGGAGCGCATGGGCTCGGGATCGACTGTGCCTCGGCCGGGGCCTGTTCATGGTGGCTATCCGCTGAAAGACGCGGCGATGCGTTCGCACAGTCCCTTCATCGCCTGGCTGCAGGCGTGGTGGCGCGCGGCACCGCAGCCGTCTGCGCGCCAGAACAAGCGCTTTCTGACCCTGGTGCAACAGGCTCAGGCAGCCTGGGTTGGCTTGCCTGATGCTGAACGTGCCAGGCATCTGGCGGCCATGCGGGTCAGGCTGGGCAGCGGCTTCGCGCCAGATCAGGTGGCAGCGTGCTTTGGCCTGATTGCGCAACTGGTACGCGAACAGCGTGGGTTCCAGTTGCATGATGTTCAATTGCTGGCGGGCTGGTGGATGTTGGGCCAGCGCCTGGCCGAGATGGCCACAGGCGAGGGCAAGACGCTGACCGTGCTGTTGACATCGGCCACGGCGGCGCTGGCAGGCATCCCGGTTCACGTGCTGACGGCCAATGACTACCTGGCGCGTCGTGACGCAGAAGAACTGCAACCCATCTATGGCGCCCTGGGCCTGAGCGTGGCCTACGTGACGGCTACCAGCACGCCACAGGAGCGCAAGCAGGCCTACCAGGCCGATGTGGTCCACGTGACGGCCAAGGAGGTGGCGTTCGATCACCTGCGTGACCGCGCCGCGCGCACGGTGGGCGACGAGGATGGCATTGTGCTCAGAGGCCTGTGCATGGCCGTGGTCGACGAGGTGGACAGCATCCTGATCGACGAAGCCTGCACGCCCTTGATCCTGGCCCGCGCCGTCGATCTGCGCGAGGCCGACCAACGCTATCGCCTGGCCTTGTTCCTGGCGCGTCAGCTCAAGGTCGGGCAGGACTACGTTTGCAACGAAGGCATGCAGGTGCGCTTGACCGAGGCCGGGCAGAACCGGCTGGCCGAACTGGGCGCCTCCATGCAAGGGGCCTGGCGCTGGCGGCGCTATCGCCACGAGCAGGTGAGCTGTGCCTTGCAGGCGCTGCATGTGTTTCGCAAGGACGTGCACTACCTCGTGCGTGATGAGGGCATCCACATCATTGACGACACCACCGGTCGCTTGGCTGTGGGGCGGTCGTGGTCGCGCGGCCTGCACCAGATGATCGCGATCAAGGAAGGCGTGCCGCCGCAGCCCGAGAACGAAACGCTCACGCAGGCCACCTACCAGTCCTTGTTCCCGCGCTACCTGCGGCTCGCGGGCCTGAGCGGCACCATCTTCGAGGACCGCGCCGAGATGTTGCGCGTCTACGGTCTGACAACGTGCCGTGTTCCGCTGCGCGTGCCATCGAGGCGCCAGGTGCTCGGCACGCAGGTGCTGGACACCACCGCTGATAAATGGACGCGTGTGGTCGAACAGGCGCGTCTGCATGTCAAGCAAGGGCGGCCTGTGCTGATCGGGACTGACACGGTGGCCGATTCGGATGCGATCTCGCGTGCCTTGAGCGTCAATGGGTTGCCGCATCAGGTGCTCAATGCCCGACAGGATGAAGCCCTGGGGCAGCAGGAGCAAGAGGTCATCGCCAAGGCTGGACAAGCGGGTTGCATCACGGTGGCCACCCACATGGCGGGACGGGGCACCGATGTGCACTTGTCCAAGGAAGCCGCGGCCAACGGCGGTCTGCACGTCATCAACACCAACCTGAACCGCTCCAGGCGCATCGACCGGCAACTGATCGGACGCAGCGCGCGGCAGGGCATGCCCGGCAGCTGCGAAACGATCCTGAGCTGGGAAGACAGCTGCTGGGCGGAATTGGCCACCTCGGGCGGCCTGAAACGGCTCGTTCGTTGGGCCAAGACGGGCATCGGCGGGCGCTGGCTGGTTGAGCGCGCTTGCCGCAAGGTCCAGCTGGAGGCCGAGGCGCGCTCACGCCGCCACCGCTGGCAGATGCTGATCACCGACATGGTGATGGCACGGCAGCTGGCCATGGCCGGAAGAGAAGACTGGGACTGACAAGCGTGGCTTTTTCACGGATCGCGTTAGCCGAGGTGCGGACATCATCCCGCTTAAGTGCACGATGGGCGTCAAGGCTTGCTCAGCGTGGTCGAGCAGGAGCATCCAAGTGAACAAAAAAGCGTTGAGCGTGATAACCGCCACCAGCCTGTCCTGGTGGGGTTGTAGCCATGCGGATGTGCTGGGTTGCCTGATTGAGCCCGATCGCGTGGCGGATGTGGGCAGCCAATCGACAGGCGTGATCGAGAAGCTGACGGTCGAGCGTGGCGATGTGGTGACGGCCGGCCAGGTCGTGGCCAGGCTGTCCGCACAGGTCGAGAAGGCCTCGGTATCCGTGGCGGAAATCAAGGCCAAGGCCGATGCGGAAACCCAGCAGGCGATTGCGGCCAGTGACCTGGCGCAGCGCAAGCTCGAACGCACACGCGATCTGGTCAAGCGCGATTTCGTGTCCGACCAGGCGCTGGACCAGGCCGAAGCCGAGGCCCGCGTGGCTCAGCAACGCGTGGAGCAGGCCCGTGAAGCACAGCGCGTCGCGCAAAAGGAATTCCATCTCTCCAACGCCCAGTTGAGCCAGCGTGAGGTGCGCAGCCCCTTCGCAGGCCTGGTGGTGGAGCGCTATCGCACGGAAGGTGAACGCATCGAGCGCGAGCCTGTGGTCCGCGTGGCCCGCATTGACCCGCTGCGCATCGAGGCCATCGTGCCTGCGGCGCAGTTCGGCACCATCTCGTCCGGCCAATTGGCGACGGTCAAGACGGACCTGCCAGATTACGCCGTGTTGTCGGCCAAGGTGACCCTGGTCGACCGCGTGATCGACCCCGCTTCCAACAGCTTCCGGGTCCGGCTGAGCATGCCCAACCCTGGCAATCGCATCCCGTCGGGTGTGCGCTGCCGCATCGCGTTCGGCGCTGCCGATACCAGCGGCTCGACCACCGCTCCCGTGTCGGTGACGCCACCGCCTTCGGCTGCGGGCCAGGTGGCGCCGACACGCTGGCCTCAAGCGCCTTTGCAGGCACCCGCCTGGCAGCCCGGCGTGTCGGGCACGCGTGGCAGTTTGGTGACGGTTTCGGCGCCGATGAACGCACCCGTGAGCACACTGCCTCATGCCTTGTCGCCAGCCCGTTTCGTGTCGTCGACGCTGAAACTCGCCATGGCTGAACTGGGCAAGACATCGCCTGGCAATCGCTGGATCGCGGCATCCGACACGGCTGTTCGCATGAGCAGCAAGAAGCCCCTGTTGCCACCCATGTTGCGCGCGCAGACTACCCTGGCTCTGTCCATGCAGATGCCTTCTCTGGGTCGCCATGACGCAGTGATGAGCAATCAGCCTGTCATCGCTGACGCGCGCCGCAAGCCGGGCGTGGACCTCGCCACTTCCCCCGTGGGTGGCATGCGTCTGGCCAGCGTCCGCTGAACAGCGGGCTTCAACGGCAGGCACGCCCACATGGCCCAGGCGACCCAGGCAAAGGCCTCGGCCAATCCATCGCTTGTCACGGGCCTCAAACGCTGGGCGCCCAGCCCGACCGTGCGCATTGCCATGGGGCTGGTGTCCATGCTGCTAGGCTTGTTGATGATCCTGGACCTGATCCTCAAGATATTGCCCGACCAGCGCGCCGTGACCATGGACGTGCGCGAGCAGGTGTCCGTTCACCTGGCCGTGCAGGTTCGCCGCATGCTCAATGAGACCCAGGACGCTGCGCATCTGCAGAATGTGCTGGTCGAGCTGGTCGAACAAAGCGGTGACATCACCTCGCTGGCGGTCAGGCGATCATCGGGCGTGTTGTACGCGGCCTCGCCTCATCATGATCAAACCTGGGAAGCGCCTCCGCTGGGGTCTTCCACGATCAATGCCGTGGTGGTGCCGCTCAATGCAGGCGAGCAACGCTGGGGGCAGCTCGAAGTGGGCTTTCGCTCGCCCTGGCCGAATTCGCTGGCGGGTTGGTTGAAGAACCCCACTGTCCAGCTCATCGGCACGTTGAGCGTGGCATGCTTCGTGGCGTTTTATTTGTACCTGCGTCGCGTGTTGCAACATCTGGATCCGTCCAAGGCGATCCCGGAGCGGGTGCGCGTGGCATTCGACACGCTGACCGAAGGCTTGCTGGTGCTGGACATCGATGGCCAGATCCTGATGGCCAATTCGGCCTTTCGGGGCTTTCACCCGCAGGCCTCTGGTGTGCTGCTGGGCCGCGCCATCACGCAACTGGACTGGCTGATCAAGGGCCTGAAGGAAGAAGACGTGCAACGCCCATGGGAGCGTGCGCTGCAGACCACCGAGCCGATCCTGGGTGTGCAGGTCGACCTCAGCCATGATGGCGGTGAGCCCAGGCGCGCCTTGCTCAACTGCGCAGCCGTGCGAGATGCCGCTGGCAATGCCCGAGGTTGCCTTGTCACCCTCGATGACGTGACCGAGCTTGACCAGGCCAATAGCCAACTGCGTTCGGCGATGGTCGAGCTGGAGTTGTCGCGCGACAAGATCCAAAAGCAAAACGAAGAGTTGCAATTGCTTGCCAACTGCGACCCGATGACCGGCTGCTTCAACCGCCGTGCCTTCTTCAGCCGGGCCGAGCCCATGCTGGAACATGCCTTGAAGACGGGTGAGCCGCTGACCTGCTTCATGACCGACATCGACAAGTTCAAATCCTTCAACGACACCTATGGCCATGCCGTGGGTGACCTGGTGATCCAGCAGGTGGCCAAGATCCTCAAGACGGCCATGCGTCCGCAGGACGTGCTGTGTCGTTACGGTGGCGAGGAGTTCTGCGCCTTCATGCCCGGCCTGGACGAACAGGGGGCGGCCGAGGTGGCCGAGCGCATCCGCGATGCGATCGAGAAGACCGCCGGCCCGGCCGTGGACGCCGTGCCCAATCTGCGCATCACCTCCAGCTTCGGGGTGGCGCAATTGGGCAAGGGCAATGCCAACAATGCCTTGCTGCTGATCGAGCGGGCCGACCAGGGCCTGTATGCCGCCAAGGAGGCCGGGCGCAATCAGGTGCAGTGCATCGACTGGCACCCTGAGAAGGCCGCCGAGGCCGCGCACTGAGCCTGACAGGTCTGCCGGCCTGCTTTCAAGTTCGCCAGACCCGCGGAGGGCACGGCGGCAACTGCCAGGCGGTTTGACGCCACCGGGCCCACACCTGAGTCAACAACTGCATGGCGGGCTCGACCCGGTTGGCCAGGACACGCAGGATCACCACCTCGTCATGCGGACTGGT
The DNA here is from genome assembly GCA_003963115.1 of Burkholderiales bacterium. GTDB lineage: Bacteria > Pseudomonadota > Gammaproteobacteria > Burkholderiales > Burkholderiaceae_C > Aquabacterium. Next base: position 116,133 of record RXJQ01000022.1, on the reverse strand, counting down.
GCTGCCAGCCGTGGCGGCCAAGGGAGACGCGGCCTGGACGGCCCGAGCCTCATCCAGCAAGGCTTCTTTCCGCTCCCGCGTCATGGGTGAGCCGCAAGCCAGCCACATGGTGGCCATCACGCGGTGCCCAGCCCAGCCCAAGGGGCTGTCCAGCAGACGCTGGTCCGTGGCTGCCACTGTGCCGCGCTCCAGCCAGATGCCTGGCAGCTCGATCTCCTGCGTGAAGCGGCCTTGGCCGTGCATGGGGTCGTCAAAGTCTTCACCTGCCGCAGGCAGCCCCAGCGCAAGCACATCCCAACCCATCATCTCGGCGTCGGGTGCCAACTCGAACCGCATGCGGTTGGTGGCCACGCAAGCGCGGTAGGCCAGCGTTTCCAGCGGCAGCCATTCCAGGCGGGCGCCGGGCGCCAGCCGCGCAAGCAGGCTTTGCACGGCTTCGGCGCCCGTGCTCTTGTAGAAACGCGTCGCCCCGGGCGTGGTGATCACGGCGTGGCTGCCAGCTTGCAGGCACATGTCGATGTCCAGCACGTCCCCGCCCACGAGGCCGCCGGGCGGATGCACCAGCACATGGTGGCAGATGCCGTCACCCTCGGGGTAGAGGCGTTGCAATACACGCAAAGGCCCGTCGTGGCGGTCGTGGGCGATGGTGCGCGCACCATCCAGCTTGTAGTCGAGGTGAAGGTGGCCGTGCCAACTCATGAAGGGCGCTTTGCTTGAGGCGAAGAGGGAAGGATCAGGACGCAGAAGGTGGCGTGCACCGGATGGCGTCGCCCACCTGGATGTGGCCACCGTGGAGCACGCGAGCGGTCATGCCGCCATGGCCCCGCATGGCGTTGTAGCCGCCGGGACCGAGCAACTCCTCCATGCGCGAGCAGGGGTCGCAAGGGCCGGTGATCTCCAGCACCACTGCGCTGCCGATGCGCAGGATAATGGGCTCGTCATGGAACAAGGCCTTGGCGGCAAGCAGGTTCAAGCCGGAGACCAGCAGGTTGCGCCGCAGCCAGGCCGGGTCCACCTGGCCTTTCTGGGTGAAGGCGGCCACAGCCGGCATGTGCTCAGCCTGGATCAGTGTGACCTGTCGATCGCTGCCGCCAATCTGCGCAGAGGGCTTGGCAGCCTTGTGATCACCCACGAGGCCTCTTTCGGGCACAAGTTCAGCCTGTTGTACCGAGACCACCGGCTCAAGGCGCGCCGGCCGAAGGTAGATGGCATCGAGCCTGCCCGCATGGGCGAACTGCTGAACGAGTTGATGCAGATTGGCGGTTTCGGACATGGCGGTACGACAAAGCGGGGCAGCAAGACACGGCAACACCTCGTACTGTAACGACCCTTGACCCGAACTCGCTTGGGTTGTGGGCGCGCGATCGGGGGGACAATACCGCCATGAAGCTCGACCACGACACCATCATCGCCGACACCGAGACGTGGCTGACACGCGCCGTCATCGGCTTGAACCTGTGCCCCTTCGCCAAGGCCGTGCACGTCAAGAAGCAGATCCGCTACAAGGTGTCTGACGCCACCGAGCCCGAAGCCTTGCTGGAAGACCTGGTGGCCGAGTTGACCTTGCTGCGTGATGCCGACCCGGCCGAGATCGACACGACCCTGCTGGTGCACCCTGCCGTGTTGACCGACTTCATGGACTACAACGACTTCCTCGATGTGGTTGACGCGGCGCTCGAAGAGCTGGAGCTCGATGGCGTCGTCCAGGTGGCCAGCTTCCACCCCGATTACCAGTTCGATGGCACCGAGCCCGACGACATCGACAACTACAGCAACCGTTCACCGTATCCGACGCTTCACCTGATCCGCGAGAGCAGCCTGGCGCAAGCGGTGGCCGCGATTCCCGATGCCGCCGATATCTACGAGGCCAATATCGAAACCTTGCGCAAGCTGGGCCACGAAGGCTGGAAGAAGCTCTGGACCTGACACGCTGCCTGGCGTGTTGATCAGTGACCGGGTTTGTCGGGCGAAGGCTCCAGGCCCAGCTCGGCGGCCATGCGCAGAACCAGGGTACGCAACTCTGCCAGTTCCTGCGCCATGCGGGCCTGTTCTGCCTTCACGTCGGCCACTTCATCGGCACTGACATCGGATGGCACCGAGCCGCCGCGCGCCACAAACGCAGAGGGCGTGGGCAAGGCCACCTCGCCACACAGCAAATGAGCCCAACGGTGCTCGCGTTCACCCGGTGCGCGTGGCAGCTTGACCACGCGCTTGGGCTCGCGTTCGGCCAGCTCTTCCAGAAAGCCCTCCACCGACGACACGTCCGCGAATCGGTGCAGACGCTCTGTGTGCAAGCGCAACTCGGCTGAAGTCTGCGGCCCGCGCAGCATCAGCATGGTCAGCAAAGCCACGGACTGGCTGGGTACGCCCAGGCCACGCGCCGCATTGTGGTCGAAACGCGTGACGCGACTGCCGCTCACCTCGGTGACCAGGCTGAGCTCTTTCAAACCGTTGATGGCCTGCAGCACGTCCGCCTCACTGAGCTGCATGACCGGGTCGCGGGCCGTTTTCTGGTTGCAGCCGAGGGTCAGCGCATTGAGCGACATGGGGTAGCTGTCCGGCACGGTGTGCTGCTTCTCGACCAGTACGGACAGCACACGGGCTTCTTCGGTGGTGAGAGGACGTTGATTCAATGCGGACTCCTGTTGTGGCGATCAACCCATGTGGATCAGCCCATGTGGGCTGTGGGCGCAAGCATATACCCAGGACCCAGGCCGATACAGCTGTTCAGCTTGCGCGCTGGCTGGAGGCTGCGTAGGCACTCAGCTCCTGCGTCAGATAGCGAAAGAGCGACATGACGCGCTGGTTCTGTCGCTGGTCTCCATGCATCACCAGCCACATGTCGAGGTTGAAGGTCAGGCTCTCGGGCAGCACGGGCAGCAGGTCGGGGTCGCGACGCGCCAGCCCGATCTGCATGCCACCGATGCCCATGCCGGCGCGGATGGCGGCAATCTGCGCGAGGTCGTTGTCGCAACGGAAGGTGAACATGTCGCGCGTGATGGCGATGCCTTTTTGCTGTCCCAGGCGGGTGGCAATCGGGTCCTGATCTGCCCCTATCAGGGCATGCTGGCTCATTTCGACCAGGTTGCGTGGCAGCCCCCGTGTCCTGACATAACGCTGGTGTGCATACAGGCCGATGTCGACGCGGCCCATCCGCTTGGCGATCAGCGCCTGCTGGCCGGGGCGCTCCATGCGCACGGCGATGTCGGCCTCGCGCTTGAGCAGATCGTCCATCTTGTTGTTGAGCACGAGTTCCAATGTGACCAAGGGGTGCTGGGCCTGGTAGCGTGCCAGCAGTTCCGGGAGGACCTCGCCGCCAATGATCTGGCTGGCGGTGATGCGCACGGTGCCGCGATGCTCGTGCGCACTGCCCGAAGCGACCCGCACCGCATGCTGCGCGGCAGTCGCCATGGCGCGGGCAGGGCCTTGGAGTTCCAGTGCGGTGGCAGTGGGCTTGAGGCCGCCTGGGCCCCGCGTGAACAAAGGTGTGCCGAGCGCTTCTTCGAGTGCCGCGATGTGGCGTCCGACACTGGGCTGGGTGCTGCCCAGCGCTCGCGCCGCGGCAGACAGGCTGCCCTCGCGCATCACGGCCAGGAAGGCTCGGTAGAGGTTCCAGTCGATGTCGGTGGTGTCCATGCATGAATGTATAGCAGATATGCATGGATAGGTAATTGTTGAATGACATGGGTGCGCCTAGCATGAGGCCATCGACACGACGACAGGAGCCCTTCATCATGAACACACATCAAGCCCAGGATCGCTCAGGTGCACCCCTGGTTCTCATCGTGGGTGCCACGGGTGGTTTCGGTGGCGCATTGGCGCGCAGCCTGCTGGCACGCGGCTGGGCGGTACGCGCCTTGACCCGCCACGCCGACATGGCCGAGCGCGCGCGCAAAGAAGCGGCATGGCGGGGTCTGGAGGCCGTGCAGTGGCAGGTGGGGGACGCCATGTCCGCATCAGACATGCTCGCCGCAGCCAAAGGCGCGCATTTCGTCGTTCATGCGGCAAATCCGCCGCGCTACCAGCGCTGGCGTGAGCTGGCCCTGCCAATGTTGGCCAACAGCGTGGCGGCGGCCCGTGCAGCCGGTGCACGCCTGGTGCTGCCCGGCAACATCTACAACTTCGGGCCAGATGCCGGTGCTTTGCTCAGCGAAACATCACCCCAACATCCGCTGACGGGCAAGGGGCAGGTTCGTGTGGAAATGGAGCGCATGCTGCTTGAAGCATCGCAGGCGGCCCAGCAGCCTTTGCATTCACTGGTGTTGCGAGCGGGCGACTTCTTTGGAGGCCATGCCCCGGCGTCGTGGTTTGGCACGCTCATGCTCAAGCCGGGCCAACGGCCAAGGCGCATCGTTTATCCGGGCCCGCTGGATGTGGGGCACGCCTGGGTCTATCTGCCGGACATGGCGGAAACCGCGGCACGGCTGATGGCCTTGGATCTACAAGATCCTGCCCGTCTGGCCCGCTTCGAGGTGCTGCACCTGGAAGGTCACTGGCTGGCACGTGGGGGCGAGATGGCCGAGTCGATCCGGCGCGTGCTGGGGCAGCCGGACATGCCCATCAGGCCTTTGCCCTGGGCCGTTTTGGCCTTGCTGACACCGTTCGTGGGCTTGCTGCGCGAGATCCGCGAGATGCGTTATCTCTGGAACGTGGCGCTGAAGCTCGACAACCGCAAGCTTGTCTCGCTGATTGGCCCGGAGCCGCACACGCCGCTGGACGATGCGGTGCGCGAGAGCCTCGTCGAGATGGGGTGTTTGCAGCCAACCCAGGCCAGGTCGGCCTGGGCGTCCTGATTCAGATTTCAGATTGAAGGCCTGATCAGAAAGGCATCGACAGCGTCGGCGCGAAGATGGCGATGGTGATGCCCAGGCCAACAGCCCACACCACCGAGCGCAGGGCAGCGATGTTGGCGAAGTAGATGGCCGTGTAGAGCACGCGCACGCCGATGAAGGCCAGGGCCAGGTGGTCCGTGCGGGCTTGGTCCAGGCCGGCGTGTTGCGCGGCCAGCACGGCAAACACAAACAGGGGCAGAGCCTCGAAGCCGTTGTTCTGGGCGGCGGCGGCACGTGCACGCCAGCCATCCAGGCCAGCCATCCAGGTGCGCGGATTGTTGTTGTCGTAGCCGCCCTGGCTGCGCTTCTTGCCAGCGGTGCTGGCTTTGGCGATGCCCATGGTGATCACAGGCATCACGGCGGCGATCAGGACGGCGGTATTGGCGATGGTCATCTTGTCTCCTAAAAAGGCTTGTCTTCGAACAGCAAAAAGCCCGGCCATTCTGGAGTTGACAACCAATATTGTCAAATCAAAATGCGGCCGGGCATCTGATGCTGGTACGCCGTTTAACGGCGCCTTTTCAGGAGGTGGGTGACTCGCTTGACTCAGTCTGCCAGGGCCGGGTAGTCGGTGTAGCCGTGCGCGTCGCCACCGCCATAGAAGCCCACGTCCTTGTACACCTCATTGAGCGGTGCGTTCTCGCGCAGGCGGCGAGGCAGGTCGGGGTTGCTGATGATCAGGCGGCCGAAGGAAACCAGGTCACCACGCGATTCGGCCACCGCGCGTTCGGCCATGTCCTTGTCATAACCATTGTTGACCATCCAGACGCCGCTGTAGAGCTTGCGCAGGGCCTCGTAATCGAAGGGGGCGTTGTCGCGCGGGCCGCCTGTGTGGCCTTCGACCACATGGATGTACACGGGGTGCAGCTTTTCCAGTTCACGCACGACGTACTCGAACAGCGGCTGCGGGTTGCTCTCGCTGGAGTCGTTCACCGGTGAGACGGGCGACAGGCGGATGCCGACCTTGCCGGCGCCGATCTCGGCTGTCACCGCGGCCATGACTTCGAGCAGGAAGCGGGCGCGGTTCTCGATGCTGCCGCCGTATTGGTCGGTGCGCTTGTTGGAACCGTCGCGCAGGAAGGCGTCGATCAGGTAGCCGTGCGCGCCATGGATCTCGACGCCGTCAAAGCCGGCCTCAATGGCGTTGCGGGCAGCCGTGCGGAAGTCATTGACGATGCCGGGGATCTCGCTGGTCTCCAGTGCGCGAGGCACCGAGGTGTCCACCATGCCCTGGCCTGGCACGAAGGTCTTGGCCTTGGCAGCGATGGCCGAGGGGGCCACGGGCGCTTGCTCGCCCGGTTGATAGGCCGTGTGCGACATGCGGCCGGTGTGCCACAGCTGCACGAAGATCTTGCCGCCCTTGGCATGGACGGCGTCGGTCACCTTGCGCCAGCCTGCCACCTGCTCGGGCGTGTGCAGGCCGGGTGTGGACGGGTAACCCTGCGCAGTGGCCGAGACCTGCGTGGCCTCGGCGATGATGAGGCCGACGCTGGCGCGCTGGCTGTAGTACTCGACTGTCAGCGGGCCCGGCACATTGCCCTTTTGGGCGCGGCTGCGGGTCAGGGGGGCCATCACCAGGCGGTTGGACAGGGTGATGTCACCCAGCTTGAATGGCTCGAACAGTGCTTCGCGGGATCCCATGGATAGCTCCAGTCAAAAGTAGGTCAGACAAAGGTCAGAGAAAAGCCGGCCCACGCCGGCAGGGTATGTCGGTCAGAAAGTGAAGGTTTGATCCAGTGCAAGGCCGGTGCAGGCCAGGCTGGTGGTGCGCGAGGCTCAGCTCACGGACAGAAGAATTTGTCCAGCATGAGTGTCACCACGTCCTTGAGCGGACGGGTGCTGTGGTCGACTTTCATGCGCAGCACCGCGCCTTCCCAGGCATCCCAGAAGAAGCCCGAAAGCACCAGGGCGTCCAGGTCACGGCGGATGCTGCCGTGCGTTTGCCCTTGGCGGATCAGTTCGGCCAGGCGCTCGCGCCAGCTCGTCATCACGGTTCGCAGCACCTGGCGGCAGGTGTCGCTGGCCTCGGCCACTTCGGCCGCGAAATTGCCCACCAGACAGCCGCAGCGGCCGCTATCCTCATGGCGCTGGATGAAGCTGCCGAACAGGTGGCGGATGGCTGCCAGCGGTTCTGCGGGTGCCGTTTCCAGCGCACCGCTCCAGGCCTTGTCCACCCAGGCGCCGTAGTTGCGAATGATCTGGGCGGCGAATGCTTCCTTGCTGTCGAAGTGGTTGTAGAAGGAACCCTTGGGCACGCCGGCCTTGTCGGTGATCTGTTGGATGCCCGTGGCGTTATAGCCCAACTGGTTGAAGAGGGTATAGCCGGCCTCGGTCAGTCGGTTGGGGATCTCGGTTTTGTCAGCGGTGCGGGCCATGGGTCAAATAATATGACCAGTCGCCTTAAAACTTTTGGCGCCATCAAAAACCCGAGTAACCAGTGGGGTTACTGGGGTGTGGTGGGTGCCCTCAGCGGATCTCGCTTTCGTGCCAGCCGCCCAGCACCCAGCGTGAAAGCGCGGCCAGCGAGACGAACACGCCAACGCCGGTCAAGGCGATGAGGGTCAGCGCGGCGAACATGCGGGCGATGTCCAGCTGGTAGCCCGATTGCAGGATCTGGTAGGCCAGACCGGTGCCGGTGCCACCCGTGCCGGCGACGAACTCGGCCACCACCGCACCGATCAGGGCCAGTCCGCCCGAGATGCGCAGGCCCGCAAAGAAGTAGGGCAGGGCCGAAGGCACGCGCAGGCGCAGCAGGGTCTGCCATCGTGTGGCTTTCTGGAGCTGGAAGTAGGCCGCCAGCCCGGGGTTGACGCTGCGCAGACCGATGGTGGTGTTGGAGATGATGGGAAAGAGTGCGACCAGCGTGGCGCACACTACGAGCGAGGCGGTCGGGTCTTTCACCCATATGATGATCAGCGGTGCGATGGCCACGATCGGCGTGACCTGCAGCAGCACGGCATAGGGCAGGAAAGCCGCTTCGATCCAGCGGCTCTGCACCATGGCAAAGGCCACGAGCACGCCCAGCACGGTGGCGCAGGCAAAGGCCAGTACCATGATCTTGATGGTGACCAGCAAGGCGCCGCTCAGCAGGCCCCAGTCCTTGACGAGGGTCTGGGCGATGAGCCAGGGCGAGGGCACGAGGTAGGCGGGCACCTCTGCCAACACCGTCCAGGCCTGCCATATGCCCAGCAGGATGAAGGCCATCAGCACGGGCAGGGCGGTTTGCTTGAGCTTGTCCATGCGCGTGTTCATACCGCAGACTCCGACGAGGCTTGGCTCAGGCCGTGCTGCAGTTGCCTGACGCTCTCATTGAAGGCCGGGCTGGTGCGGTGATCGTCGTCGCGCGGCCAGGGGTTGTCGATGCGCTGGTCCAACACCACGCGGCCGGGGCGCGTGGCCATCATGATCACGCGCGTCGACAGGAACACGGCTTCAGTGATGCTGTGCGTGACGAACACGACGGTGAGGCCTTGTTGCCGCCACAGCTCAAGCAGGTCGGCATCGAGCTTGTTGCGGGTGATCTCGTCCAGGGCGCCGAAGGGCTCGTCCATCAGCAGCAGGCGGGGGCGCGTGACCAGGCCCCGCGCGATGGACACACGCATCTGCATGCCGCCCGAGAGTTCGCGTGGACGGTGTCCTGCAAAGGCTTGCAGCCCCACCAATTGCAAGGCTTCATCCACGCGCTGATTGGCCTCGGGGCGCGCGACGCCGGCCAGGTCCAGTGGCAGGCGCACATTGCTGCGCACATCGGCCCAGGGCATGAGCGTGGCCTCCTGGAACACGAAGGATAGGTGCGCGTCAGACAAGGCGATGCGCCCCGCCGTGGGTTTGAGCAAGCCCGCCACCATTTTCAGCAGGGTGCTCTTGCCGCAACCCGAGGGGCCCAGCAGGGTCACGAATTCGCCTGCCTCGATGCGCAGCGACACGGGCTGCAAGGCCCGCGTGCCGTTGGGGTAGACCTGCTCGACGTCTTGCAGGTCGATGGCGGCGGTGCGTTCACCCATCAGGGCATGACCTTCAGGTCCTTGACGAACTGGGTCGTGTAAGTCTTCTTGATGTCGACCTTGCTCGCATCCAGCAGCTTGTGCTTGACCAGCAGATCGTAGGTCTGCTTCATGCGCTCGTCGGTGATGATGCCGATGCCGTACTTGGCCGCGTCGCCCCCGGTGACCGCGCCTTGCTCCCTGATCTTGGCGATGCCGTAGGCCAGGAGGTCATCGGTCATGTTCGGGTTGTCTTTCTTGATCAGGGCATTGCCTGGGCTGGGGTCACCGCCGAGGTAGCTCTTCCAGCCTTCCATGGAGGCCTTGACGAAGGCGGCCACCTGCTTGGGTCGGTTCTGGATGGTCTTGACGGAGCACACCACGGTCATGGCATAGGGCGGCCAGCCCAGGTCGGACAGCATGAAGACGGTAGGCTTGATCTTGCCTTCCTTCTCGATAGAGTAGGGCTCGGAGGCCAGATAGCCTTGCTGCGCGATGTTGGGGTCGGCCAGGAAAGGCTGGATGTTGAAGTTGTAGGGCTTCATCTGCGCATCGGTGAAGCCGAACTGGGTTTTGAACCAGGGCCAGTAGGTGACCTGGCCTGCGCTGCCGATCAGCAAGGTCTTGCTCTTGAGCTGCTCGAATTTCTTGACGTCGGGGTGCGCCACGATGACGACTGGGTCCTTCTGGAAGGCCGCTGCCACGGTTACGGCCTGGATGCCTTTTTCCCAGACCTGGATCGTTTGCACGTCATAGCCCATGACGCAGTCTGCCTGGCCGGCCATCATCAGCTGCATCAGGTTGACCTGCGGGCCGCCCATCTTGAGCGTGACGTCCAGCCCGGCCTTGGCGTACAGGCCTGTGGCCTGGGCCTGGTAGAAGCCGCCGTGTTCGGCTTCGGCGTACCAGTTGGTGATGTAGGTGAATTTGTCTGCGGCGTGCGCAGCCTGCTGTGCGCAAAGCGAGGCGGCGAGCAGGCCCAGGCAAGCGACGGCCTGGCGGGCGAGGGCGATATGTCTCGTGTTGGGTGTCGTGGTGAGCGTCATGGCGGCAACTCCATTCGATGGCAACCCGCTTTTTACCTGAGCTTGCCGTGTGATGCATGCGCCGTGCCCGCCATGGCTCAATTGTGAGGTTGCCAGGCCACAACGATAAAATGCCCCGCTTTGTCCAAACCACCCGAGGCTGCCAGTGTCAGATCGTCTCTTTGTGTCCATGCAGTATGTCTTGCCCAAGAAGGCCCTGACCCAGGGGGCCGGCTTGCTGGCATCGATGCGCGGTGGCGCCTTGACGACGGGCTTCATCAAGTGGTTCGTGGGCAAATATGGCGTGAACATGGCCGAGGCGGCCAACCCGGACATCGCCAGCTACCCGACCTTCAATGAGTTCTTCACCCGTCCGCTGAAGGCCGGCGCACGCCCCTTGGCGCAGGCCGATCTCATCAGCCCGGTCGATGGCGCCATCAGCCAGTTCGGCCCCATTCGCAAGGACCAAATCTTCCAGGCCAAAGGGCACGACTACAGCACACGTGCACTGGTTGGCGGCGACGCCCAACTGGCGGCGCGCTTCGAGGATGGCCACTTCGCGACCCTTTACCTCAGCCCCAAGGACTACCACCGCATCCACATGCCCTGTGATGGGCGCCTGACCCGCATGATCTATGTGCCCGGTGACTTGTTCTCGGTGAACCCGGCCACGGCGCACGGCGTGCCGGGGCTGTTCGCGCGCAATGAGCGCGTGGTGTGTGTGTTCGAGAGCGAGCATGGCCCCTTCGTGCTGACGCTGGTGGGCGCGACGGTGGTGGGCAGCATGGCCACCACCTGGCATGGCGTGGTGAACCCGCCTCGCAGTGCCAATCTGCGAGAGTGGCGCTATGACAATCAGCCCATCGTGCTCAAGCAGGGTGATGAGATGGGGCGCTTCCTGCTGGGCTCAACCGTGGTGATGCTCTTCCCCAGAGGCTCGTTGCAGTTCAACCCGGATTGGGCGGCCGCCAAGCCCATCCGCATGGGCGAGGCCATGGCGCAGCGCTGAAATCGGCGCATCATGACGGGGTGATCGACGTGTGGACCGCGCACGTGAAGGAGCCCTCATCATGGCAGCCGATGCCCAATTGATCTATGCCATGCAGATGGATGGTCCAGGTCGTCCACTGCAGAAGGAGCTGCGCGAGGCCATGCCCAAGGCCGGGCGGGGGCAGGTGCTGATCCGCGTGAGCGCCTGTGGTGTGTGCCGCACCGATCTGCACATCGTCGACGGCGACTTGCCTTTCCCGGGGCAAGCGGTGGTGCCGGGCCACGAGGTGGTGGGGCGCGTGGTGGCGCTGGGTGAGGGCGTGGCAGAGGCGGGCTGCAAGCATCAGGTGGGCGACCGTGTCGGTGTGCCCTGGCTGGGCTGGACCTGCGGTCAGTGCGAGATGTGCTTGAGCGGCCATGAAAACCTCTGCGAGCAGGCTCGTTTCACCGGCTATCAGATCCATGGCGGTTATGCCAGCCATGTGGTGGCTGACGCGCGCTATGTGTTCCCGATTCCGCCCGACTACGCCGATGCCGAGGCCGCGCCGTTGCTGTGCGCCGGCTTGATCGGCTACAGGGCCTTGCGCATGGCTGGCGAGGCACTCAAAGGGGCGCGGCCCAGGCTGGGGCTGTATGGCTTTGGCGCGGCTGCCCACCTGGTGGCGCAAATGGCGCGCTTCGAAGGGTGCGACGTCTATGCTTTCACCCGTGAAGGTGATGCGGCGGCGCAGGCCCTGGCCTTGCAATTGGGCGCGGTCTGGGCGGGAGCTTCCGAGCAGGCGCCGCCTGATTTGCTGGATGCCGCCTTGTTGTTCGCGCCGGTCGGCGCCTTGGTGCCGTTGGCGCTACAGGCCATCCGGCCCGCAGGCATCGTCGTGTGCGCTGGCATCCACATGAGCGACATCCCTTCGTTCCCCTACGCCTGGCTGTGGCGTGAGCGGCGCATCGTGTCGGTGGCCAACTTGACGCGAGCCGATGGTGAGGGCTTCATGGCCTTGGCCGCGCGCTGCCGCCTGCAGGTCAGGACCCATGGCTACCCCATGGCGCAGGCCAACGAAGCCTTGGCGGATTTGCGGGCCGGGCGCTTCAGCGGGGCGGCGGTGTTGCTGCCGTGATGGCGCCCAGATTGACGGTGCTGGTGTCTCTGCTGGCGACCTCTTGAACAACCTGTGCCAGGTCCAGGCTGCGCCCGCAATGGAAGGCACGTGCCTGGCCTGTGACGGGGTCGGTGAAGGCCAGCGACTGGGCCAGCAGTTGCAGCGGCCTGGAAAAGTCAGGTGGCACATCGGGAGGCAAGGCGGGCAGCAATTCAGGATAGATCTGATCGCCCTCGATGGGCATGCCCAGCGCCGACATGTGGGCCCGCAGCTGGTGCTTCTGTCCGGTGATGGGGCTCAGCCTGAAGCGACCCCAACCCGCTTGTGATTCGATCAGCTCGATGCGGGTCTCTGCATTCACCGGCCCTTCCACCTCGTGCATGGCCATGAAGCGTTCGCTTTCTTCCAGGCGTGATTGGTAGGTCAGCGGCAGGGCGACGGCCGGATTGAGACGTGCGATGGCTTCGTAGGTCTTGCCGATCAGCTTGTCGCGAAACAGGCTCTGGTAGGCATGGCGTGTGTGCGGCTGGATCGTGAAGGCCACGAGCCCTGCGGTTTCGCGGTCGATGCGGTGCATGGGCACCAGGGTGTCGATACCAAGCTTGCGTTTGAGGCGCACCAGCAGTGTCTCTTGCAGATAGCGCCCCTTGGGCGTGACTGGCAGGAAATGCGGTTTGTAGGCCACCACCAGGTACGCATCCTGGAAGACCACGGCCTCCTCAAAAGGGATGGCGTGTTCGAAGGGCAGGCTGCGCCAGTAGTAGAGCCTGGTCTGCGAGCGGTAGGGCGTGTTGGGTGCAACAGGCCGGCCTTGCGCGTCGAGTACCTCGCCTTGGCGCATGCGTTGGGCCCAGTCATCACGAGACACGGCGGGGATGCGCTGGGCCAGGAAGTCCAGCATGGTGGGCCAGGTGCCATGGGGCAGGGCAACGCAACTGGGGCTGACCCCGTTGATGGTGGGCAGCGTGATGCGCATGGCCGGGTCTTCGGTGTCAGGAGGCGGGCTCATCCCTGCCGCTGGCTGCTTCGGGGGCGTCGTCTGTGGGTTCGCGGTAGACCTTGGGCGTGAAGGCAGAGAGGCGGTGTGCCCGCTCCAGACGCCAGCGTTCATCAGGAATGTCGGGGTTGTAGACGTCGTCCGAGGTGGTGTCGGTCTCTTGCAGGTGGGTGTCGACGGCCACGCGGTTGTCGAACACGAAGCACTCGCCTTGCCAGTCCTTGTCGGCATCAGGCAGGGCCTGGAAGTAGTTCATGATGCCGCCGTCGAGCTGGTAGATGTCCAGGCCGAACTGCTGCATCCAGGCACTGGTCTTTTCGCAGCGGATGCCGCCGGTGCAGTACATGGCCACCTTCTTGCCTTCCGCCTTCCACTGTTCGGCGTGGCCGGCCACGTAGTCGGGGAAGTCGCGGAAGTTGTCGACGTGCGGGTCGATGGCGTTCTTGAAGCGGCCCAGGCGGTATTCGAAGCTGTTGCGGTTGTCCAGCACGACCACATCGTCGCGGGCAATGAGGTCGCGCCATTGCTGTGGGCTCAGGTGGTGGCCGGAGGCGCGGTCAGGCACGAGGCCGGTGACGCCGTCAAGGCCCAGGGCGACGATTTCCGGCTTGACGCGCACCTTCACCTTCCAGAAGGGCGGCGTGTTGCAGGTGCTGCGCTTGAAGGGCATGTCGGTGAACAGGCCGCCCAGGCGAGGGTCATGGGCCATGGCGTGCTCGAAAGCCTTGATCTGCGCCAGTGAGCCCGCCAAGGCGCCGCTGATACCTTCTTGCGCTACCAGGACGTTGCCGGTGAGTGGTGCGACCAGCTCGCGCAGGAGTGCGGCCATGCCTTCGGGATCGGGCAGGGCGACAAAGCGGTAGAAGGAAATGTGGATCAGGGGCATGGACTCAGGCATGTCGGCATTGTCTCAAGAATGGCAGGGTGCCTACCTTGCCAATGTGCGGCGAATGCCAGGTCGCCGATGATTCTCCACATATGGGGAAACAGAAGGCTGCGAGGGCTCGCAATCGAATGGAAATGGACGAGCACCAATCCATAGGCTCCGGTCTTTTCCGCATCCATTAAGCAGGGCTCCGCCTGACATGCGCGCGTCACACGCGTTCAGCAACATGGTTTTGATAGGGGTAGCTATTTTTCGTCGCAGAAAGGATCAACCAATGAATTTCCGTCCTATTCTTGCTCCCATGCCTGCGCTGCTGGCGTCCGCTTTTGCAGCAATGTCTTTTTCGGCCAAAGCGACCACGACACAACCGGGTATTGAAGCGATTCAAAACATCGTTGTCATCTACGCCGAGAACCGTAGCTTTGATAACTTGTTCGGGAAGTTTCCAGGAGCCAACGGCCTCAACTCCGCTGCGGCCAAAGCCATCAAGCAGGTTGATCGTGATGGCAGCACTGCGCTGTCCGTCCTGCCTCCGGCATGGAGCGGCCTGACTGCGGCTGGACAGACGCCTGCTGTAACGCAAGCCCAAACCACGAATGTCTGGCCCAACGCACCATTCCAGATCGACGCAAGTACCGATCTGTTTGGCTATGGAACCGTGCCCAATACAGTCGTAACGCGCGACCTGTACCATCGCTTCTTTGAAAATCAGATGCAGGCCAACGGCGGCAAGAACGATATGTTCGCTGCCTGGGGTGATTCCGGTGGCGTGGTCATGGGCTATTTTGATGGCAGCAAGACGCAGCTTTGGAATATAGCCAAGCAATACACGCTTGCCGACAATTTCTATGAGGGTGCTTGGGGTGGCTCGTTTCTGAATCACCAATATCTTATTTGCGCATGCGTGCCGACGGTGGACGCTGCTACCGTTGGCAACAATCACATGACCGTCGCCGTGCTGGGTTCTCCGGTCAATGGCGTACCGCAATTGGCCTTGTCCTCCAGTTCGCCCGCATCAGCTTTGAGCGGCAAGCCCGTCTTCACGCTGTCTGGCAACATTGCCCCAGTGGACTATTTTGGTGCTGGTGACGGGTATCGCGCAGTCAACACCATGCAGCCGGCCTACCAGCCCAGCGGCAACAAGCCAATCAATAACTCTGGCAACAATGCGCTGTATGCCGCTCCCTCTGCAGCGACCACGCTTCCACCCCAGACACAAACCACCATCGGTGATCTGCTGGATGGGGCCAACATTGGTTGGGCCTGGTACTCGGGTGGCTGGGCTGCAGCGTCCTCGACGCCCTACGTTTGGAACGGTTCTTCATTCAACAACAGCACGACCATCTACAACACCAATAGCTTTGGTACGTCTGATGCGTCCCACTCCGACTTCCAGGCCCACCATCAACCCTTCAATTACTTCGCCTCGATGGACCCGGTGGCCCATCCTGCCTATCGCGCAGCACATTTGAAGGATCGAAGCGATTTGTATACCGATGCGGCCAATGGCACCTTGCCTCCGGTGGTGTTCTACAAGCCAGTAGGTTTCCAAAACCAGCATCCCGGTTATGCCAACGTGACCGATGCTGACGCCGAGATCGTCAACACCATCAAGGCGCTCCAGCAAAGCCCCCAGTGGTCCAACATGGTTGTCGTCGTGACCTACGACGAGTTTGGGGGGCAGTTCGATCACGCGCCGGTCCCTAAAGGCGACTTGGTGGGGCCTGGCACGCGTATCCCGGCCATTGTGATCTCTCCTTTTGCCAAGAAGGGTTTCGTCGATCACACCGTGTACGACACGGCGTCGGTACTGCGCTTGATTACGCGTCGTTGGTCGTTGGCAACGCTGCCCGGTCTGCAAGCACGTGATGCGGCTGTGACCGCCAGCACCGGCAAGCCAATGGGTGATCTGACCAATGCGCTGACCCTGGCTCATTGAGCCACTGCCATGCTCTATTGCTGTAGGAGAAATTCATGAAATCCATTTTTGGTGCGACCTTGTTGGCCGCTGCGACCTTGACGCTTACGCCCGTGCTGGCGCAGGCTTCGGCCTACCAATCCGCGACCTTTGTGGACGAGGCCACTGCGGGCGGTGACTACTTTCTGGACAACACCCGCTACCTGGGTGCAGTGTTCAGTGTGACCGCCAACGAATCGCTGACATCGATTGGCGGTAACTTCACGGTGAACGGCGATGGCAACGCGATCTTTGGTGCAGTGGTGCGCCTGACGTCTGCCGACACCCTGCCGGCCATTTCTGACTTGGCTGCTTCAACCGTGTCTGAGGCGTTGTTCACGCCTACAGGCGGTGATCAGAGCGTCGCCTTGACAGGTACGCTGACTGCCGGCAAATACGCTGTATTGTTCGGTTCCGGTTTGTTTGGCGCTACGGGGGCAAGTGGCTTGGTCGCCAGCCAGAACCCGGTCGGTACGCCCACTTTCGTGCAGTATGCCGACAATGGTTCCGGCGTGTTGGCGGCGGACACCTTCAACTTCGATACCTTGCGTGTGACCATGAACACCGTCGCTGCGCCCGTACCGGAGCCTGAAAGTTTCGCCCTGGCTGCAGTGAGCCTGCTGCTTTTGGTTGGTCAAAGCCTGCGCACCCGCCGTCAGTGATCGACTCGATCTGAGTTAGCAAGCATTTACGAGCGCGTCGTCGATCAAGGCGGCGCGCTGTTTTACTGGTGCTCAAATTGGCTTTCCACCGCTTGACAGGCTTGGTATGCCTGATCGGCTGTATTGCAGTACCGACCGTTGCCTGGTGTAACGGCTCGGCAGTTCCGCTGCCTGCATCCACACCTACCAGCGCGGAAATGGCGCAGGTGGCCCATGTGGATAGGCCCGCTTCATCGGCTGTACCTTCATCACCAGGGCGGCTTCCTGGTTATGGTCCGCGCGTATTTGGAAGTTGGCCGACGGTTCAGCAGATGACGGATTTGGGGCGTCGCATCTTCTTCGATGCTGGCCTGTCTGCGTCTGGGCGGCAGGCTTGCGCTTCTTGTCACGACCCTGCGCATGGCTTTGGCCCGGCCAATGCTTTGTCTGTGCAGCATGGGGGAGCGCACCTTGATCAGGCCGGTATGCGAGCCGTACCCACGCTGCGCTATCTGGTCACAACAGTTCCGTTCACCGCGCATTTCATTGATGATGAAGATGGTCACGGTGAGGATGGCGGGCCGACTGGTGGATTGACGTGGTCCGGCCGTGCCGACACGCCCCATGAACAGGCGTTGATTCCACTGTTTGCGCACAACGAGATGGCCAATGCATCCCCTGCTGATCTGGCCAGACGGGTTATGCACTCCGCCTACGCCGCCGACTTCGAGGCGGCGTTCAGTGGTCCCGGTGAGCGTGTTTTCGATGACCCCGCACGCGTCGTATCTTGGCTCGCTTCAGCTTTGGAGGTTTATCAACAAAGCGAAAACGAGTTTTACCCCTTCTCCAGCAAGTACGATGCTTTTATGCGTCATCAAGCTACATTGAGTCCCGCCGAAATGCGGGGCTTGACCTTGTTCAATGCGCCCAATAAGGGCAACTGCGCGAGTTGTCACACCAGCTCGCTGACATCCAGTGGCGGTTTACCTCGTTTCACCGATTCAGCGTATTCTGCGCTGGGCGTGCCGCGTAATCGTGCCATTCGGGCAAATGGCGACCCAAAATACTTTGATCTAGGCTTGTGTGCCAACGGTCGATTCAATCGTTCCGAGCACGATGATTGGTGCGGTCTCTTCAAGACACCGACGCTGCGCAACGTGGCCACCCGACGTGCATTCTTTCATAACGGTGTATTTCACAGCCTGGAGCAGGTTGTCCGCTTCTATGCCACGCGAGACAGTCAGCCCGAGCGCTGGTATCCGAAGGACACGCGAGGCAAAGTGCGAAAATTTGATGATTTGCCTGCTCGCTACCATGGCAATGTCAACGTGAGTGCGCCGTTTGGGGCAAGTCCTGGCGATCGCCCCAGGCTAACCGAAGCAGAAGTGCGCGACATCGTGACCTTTTTGAATACGCTGACAGATGGCTGGAAGTCGCCCACGAACTAGAAGCGCGCTTGTCGCGCAATCCTGCCTGCGCACCTTTGGACCGATGTGGAATCGCTGAAATGAGAAGCGCGACATGCACGGCGGTCGCTAAAAGTCGAGAACATGGTCTGCGCGCATCTGGTTCAACACCATCTTCGATGCATAGGCGCTGATGTGGTTGGCGTCGTTGTAGAGCTGTTGGCCGTCTTTTTGGTCCAGGCACAGCTGCCCAGTGCAAAAGAGAGGGGTGGGGTCATACACGATCAGGTCGGGATACAGGGCCTGTAGATGGCGAACCTGCTGAAGGTATTCGAGCCGCAACTGCTGGTGCTCGCTCAAGGTGTACCGGCAGTCTCTTGCTTCGACAAACGGCAGCCTTTGGACGCAGTTCTTGGGGTCTTGCTTCAGGAAGGGTACATCCACCAGAAAGACGACTTTCTTGCCCGCTTGTCGAGCGGCCCGAATCAAGGGAGGCAGGCCACTGAGAAAGGCCTGACGCCTGTTCAACTGATCGTTGCCCAATCTGTAGGGCGAGACGCCTTCATCCAAGGGTGGGTAGTGGTTGACCAGCAGGATGGTCCTCAAGGTGTTCGGGGCCCGAGTCAGCGCCATGATGCGCTGAGCGACTGCCGTGCAGTTGCTGCCCCAGTCCTTCTGGTAGCTAGGGGCATAGGTGAGCTCCGGGTAGAGGTCGCAGCCATGTGCGGCAATCAGCAGAGCCTCTGCTTGCGTGCTCTTTCCGTAGATGGATGAAAACAGCGCCATCGCGTGGCTGTCGCCGGCCATCAGCAATGTGGGGTTGCGTGAGTTGGTGAGGCAGATCTCTTCAGGCAGTGAAGGAAGGTGGAGCAACTCGGTGCAGCTGCCATCCGCGTGCCTTGATCCGGCAAACACATCCTGAGCGCCGATATGGCCCAGCTTGCGTGCGATGGCGCGATCCGGCAGGCCAGCCTGGACGCTGATGACGGTGGATATCAGCAAGACCAGCATCAAGGACGCAAGCAAGGCGCCTACATGGCGATGCCCCTTTGCCGCGCGGATTCTCTTTTCGAGCAGGCTGTAGCTGAGCCAGGCCAGGAGAAAGGCCAGTAGAAGGCTCGCCAGGATCAAGTTAGGACCGGCTTGGCCATTCGTGCCGATTCTCAAAAAGGTCAGCAAGGGCCAATGCCATAGATACAAGGGGTAGCTGATCAAGCCGATGGCCACAATAGGGGCCCTGGCCAGCAGGATCCTGTTGACCGATGCCTGTTCACCCGCATTGATGATCAAAAAGGCGCCACCTGTTGGCAGCAAGGCCCAGTATCCGGGGAAGGCGCTGTGGCGGTTGATCAGCAGAAAGCCCCATACGATGAGCAGGGCGCCCGCCACGCTCTGGAGGTTGGGATGCCGGCCAAAAGGAGCGCGCTTGATCGAGGCCAGGTAAGCACCAGCGGCCCCCACCATGAGTTCCCAAAAGCGGGTGATGGGCAGATAGAACGCCGCGCTTGGGCTTTTGCTGGACAGGTAGATGTTGCAGCACCAGGACAGCAGTCCCACGCCCAGGATCGCGTAGGGTATGTTTGCCCGCTTCTTGCCCCATGCCGCAAGCCACAGAGGCCAAAGGAGGTAGAACTGCTCTTCCACCGCCAGGCTCCAAAGGTGGAGCATGGGTTTGGTTTCCGCCGCGTTGTCGAAATACCCGCTTTCTCGCCAAAGGCTGAAGTTCAGGACGAAGGCGGCGGCGGCCGCCACATGTTGCGCAAGTTGCGCGTACTCGTCGGGGAAAAGGATGAACCAACCTGCGATGATGTTGGAGAGCATGACCACCAACAGCGCGGGCAAGATCCGCCGGATGCGCCTTTGGTAGAAGGCCAGGACGCTGAAGGCATGGTTGTCCAGGTCCTCGAAAATGAGGCGTGAAATCAGAAAGCCTGAAATCACGAAGAAGATGTCCACGCCCACGAAGCCGCCGGGCATGAACTGGGGAAAGGCATGAAAACCCAGGACTGAAAGCACCGCGATGGCGCGCAGTCCGTCTACATCGGGTCTGTATGTCACCGGGCTTCAGCTCAAGATGTCCCACAGGGTGCGGGCGACCACCTTGGTGGCACGGCGCAGGTCTTCCAGTACCAGGTGCTCGTCAGCGCGCTTGGCGTTGGACTCGAACACCGTGCGCGGCCCGGCGCCATAGATCACGGCCGGGATGCCCTGGGCGCAGTACAGCCGCACATCGGTGTAGAGCGGCGTGCCGCTGGTGGGGATGGGCTCACCGAACACCGCTTCACCATGTTTTTGCAAGGCTGTGACCAGGGGCGCGTTGCCCGGCAGAGGCTTGAGCGAATGCGCCAGCAGCAGCCGTTTGATGTCGACCTTGATGCCGGGGAAGCTGGCTGCGGCCTCGGTGATGACGCGGCGGATATCGGCCTCCACAGTGACGGGGTCTTCCTCGGGGATCATGCGCCGGTCCAGCTTGAAGACGACCTTGCCGGGGACCACATTGGTGTTGGTGCCACCTTCAATGCGGCCCACGTTCAGGTACGGGTGCTTGATGCCGGGTACCTGTGAGGTGATGCGCTGGTAGTCGGTGTTGAGGGCGTACAGCGCGTTGAGGATCTTCACAGTGCCTTGCAGCGCATCGATGCCAGTGTGCGGGATGGCCGCGTGTGCCATCTGGCCATGCACGGTCACCTCCATCTGCAGGCAGCCGTTGTGGGCAGTGACCACCTCGTAGCTGAAGCCGGCGGCGATCAGCAGGTCAGGCTTGGTGAGGCCCTGCTTGAGCAGCCAGCCTGGACCCAGCTCGCCCCCGAACTCCTCGTCATAGGTGAAGTGCAGCTCGACACCGCCGTGGATGCCCGCCTCGGGGTGCTCTGCGCTCAAGGCTTCGAGCGCCCTCAAGGCGAAGCTGAAGGTGGCAAAGTCGCTCTTGCTCACGGCGGCGGCGCGGCCGTAAAGCTTGCCGTCCTCGATTTCACCGCCATAGGGGTTGTGCGTCCAGCCTTCGCCAGGGGGGACCACGTCGCCATGCGCATTGAGCGCCACCACGCGACCACCTTGTCCAAAGCGCCTGCGCACGATGAGGTTGGTCAGGCTCTGCAAGCCATAGGCCTTGACCTCGGCATCAGGCACGGCATGGGCTTCAACTTGCCAACCAAAGGCTTGTACCAGTTCGGCCGTGCGCTGGGCGTGGGGTGCGTTGTTGCCGGGAGGCGTGTCGGTTGGAACCTGCACCATGGCTTGCAGGAAGCGAATTTCTTCGTCGAAATGGGCATCGACCCACTGGTCGAGTTGGGCGTAGAAGTCGGCAAGGTCGGCACGTGCATCTGTGCTCATAGCTGCTCCAGCAGGTGCGTGAAGGCATCGACGCACAACTGTGCATCGTCATTGGTGATGGTTTCAAGCGGGTTGTGGCTGATGCCCGCATTGCCGCCACGCACGAAGAGCATGGCCTGCGGCATCAGCTCGTGGAGCTTCATGGCATCGTGGCCGGCTCCGCTGGGCAGCTTGAACACGGGCAGCCCCACATGGCTGACTGCCGCTTCCCAACGGGCCTGCCAGGCCGGATCAGATGGCGCGGCCGAGGCTTGCATGCTCAACTCCAGCTTGTAGCGCAGACCACGTCGCTCGCAGATGGTGGCCAGTGCTTGCTGCACGTCCTTGGCCAGGGCGTCGCGCTGTGCGTCGTCGGGCGCGCGCAGATCGAGTGTGAACTGGCAGCGCCCTGGCACCACGTTGATCGAGCCTGAGGGAACGTGCAGCACACCCACGGTACCGACCGACGGGCCATGTGTTGACGCGACATCTGCGGCGGCGCGTTGCTCCACATACAAGACCAGCTCGGCCACGGCTGCGGCGGCATCCTTGCGGCGATCCATGGGCGTGGTGCCCGCATGAGAGGCCAGGCCGACGACCTCGCCGGCAAAGCGCATGCTGCCATTGATGGCGGTCACCACGCCCAGCGGCTGGTCGATCTCGTCCAGCCAGGGGCCTTGCTCGATGTGGACTTCAACGAAGCCCAGATAGTCTTTGGCCTGGCGCTGGAGCTTGAGGATGTCGGCCATGTCGGCGCTCAGCCCTGCGGACTGCATGGCCTGGCGCAGGCTGATGCCGTCTGCATCGAGCTGGTCGAGCCAGGCTGGGTCGAAGTCGCCCACCAGGGGCCCCGACCCGAGGAAGGTGGCCTTGAAGCGCTGGCCCTCTTCTTCAGAGAAACCGACCACCTCGATGCCGTGCCTCAGGCGCCGGCCTTGCTGGTGCAGGGCCCGCACACAGGCCATGGGCACGAAGATGCCCAGCCGGCCATCGTACTTGCCGCCATTGCGTACGGTGTCGTAGTGTGAGCCGGTGAGCAGGCGTGGCGCACTGCGATCGCTGCCATGGTAGATGCCGACCACGTTGCCCACGGCGTCCACACTGATCTCATCGAAGCCGCATTCGCGCATCCACACGAGCAATTGCGCCGCGCAGGCCTGGTGAGCCGTGGTCATGTAGGTCACGGTGAGCTGGCCTTGTGCCGCGAATTCGGGTTCGCTGTGCACGGCGAGTTGCTCGGCCCAGTCCCACACCAGGTTGCCTTGTGTGGGCTCGATGCCGAACTTGTCGTTCAAGCGGATCTCGGCGATGCGGTGGATGTTGCGCAGGCATTCGGCCAGTTCGAAGTCGGCCGGGTTGTCCAGCCGGCGCGCGAAGGTCTCAATGATCTGCTGGCGTGTCAGGCCCAGTCCACGTGGGCCCCGCACCGCAAGGATGAAAGGCCAGCCGAACCGGGTGTTGTAGTCGGCATTGAGCTGCTGCAGTCGGGCAAATTCATCGGCGGTGCAATGCGTGAGACCGGCTTTGCTTTGCTCGCTGGTGGACTCGGCTGTGAGCTGGCCGGCCACCGCGGCCTTGCCTGCCAACTCGGGGTGAGCACGGATCAAGGCCTTCTGACGGTCTGCGCCAGCTTGTCTCACCACTTGCGCGAGCGCGTGCTTGAGGTGGGTGACGGTCTTGAAAGGGCGGGCCGCAGCCGCCGCTTCGGCGATCCACGGTGAGTGCTCGTAGACGCCATCGAGCAGGGCAACGAAGCCCTCGCTTGAGGCTGCATTGAGTCGGTCCAGGGTCAGGCTCATGGCAGGGTCTTTCAGGACGCTTCAGTTCGACGCCGGGTGAGCGGCTTGGTAAGGATGTACCTGGCGCCAGTGCTGCGCGATGTCAATACGGCGGCAGACCCAGACCTTGTCGTGCTTGGCCACATGGTCCAGAAAGCGCTGGAAGGCCTTGAAACGGCCCGGGCGCCCCAGCAGGCGGCAATGCATGCCCACGCTCATCATCTTGGGCTCGTTGTCGCCATGGGGGTCGCCTTCGGCATACAGCAGATCGAAGGTATCGCGCAGGTAGGTGAAGAAGTCCTCGCCTTGCGAATAGCCTTGAGGCAGGGCAAAGCGCATGTCGTTGACGTCGAGGGTGTAGGGCACGATCAGGTGTGGCACGGTCTGGCCATCGGTGCGCTGTACCTCGGTCCAGAAAGGGAGGTCGTCGCCATAGTAGTCGCTGTCATAGGCAAAGCCGCCATAGTCGGCCACCAGGCGGCGGGTGTTCGGGCTGTCGCGTCCGGTGTACCAGCCCAGGGCACGCTGACCGGTCAACTCCTCGATGATCTGCATCGCCAGCGCCAAGTGCTCGCGCTCGGTGGCCTCGTCCAGGTTCTGGTAGTGGATCCAGCGCCAGCCGTGACAGGCGATCTCATGGCCCAACTCGACAAATGCTTTGGTGAGATCAGGATGGCGCTGCAAGGCCATGCTGACGCCAAAGATCGTCAAGGGCCAGCCGCGTTTTTCGAACTCGCGCAGGATGCGCCACACACCCACGCGCGAACCGTATTCGTAAATCGACTCCATGCTCAGGTGCCGGTCCGGGTAGGAGGCCGGGTTGAACATTTCGCTGAGGAACTGCTCGCTGCCGGCATCGCCATGCAGCACGCTGTTCTCGCCGCCTTCTTCGTAATTGAGCACGAACTGCACGGCGATGCGCGCGCCATCGGGCCACTGGGCGTGCGGTGGCGTGCGGCCGTAGCCAATGAGGTCGCGAGGGTAGGGCGTGGTGCTGGTGTTCATGACAGGCGTGACGTCAATCAGGTCGTGGGCAGGGCCGCGTTCAAGAGCGGGGCAGCCGTGCGGGGTTGTTCGGTCAGTTGGTGCTCCACCGTCTGGAGATGGTCGTCCAGCAGATGCAAGGCCAGATCGGTGTCGCGTGCTTCAATGGCCTTGAGCAGCTGCATGTGTTCGGCATTCGAGGCCTGCGCGTCATCGGCAGACTGGTACATCAGCGTGATCAGCGAGCAGCGCGAGACCAGCTCTTGAACGAGGTCGACCAGCACCTGGTTGCCCAGCACCTCGGCCAGCCGCACATGGAAGTCAAACAGCAGCTTGGTGCGCGAGGGCACGTCGATGCGGGTCACGGCGTCGCGCTCGGCCTTGAGGTGGGCCTTGAGTGCGCGGATGTCGGCCGGCTTGATGCAGGCAATCAACTCGCGCAGCATCTGTGCCTCCACCATGCGGCGCACGGCGAAGACCTCGCGGGCTTCCTTGACCGATGGTGCGGCCACGAAGGCCCCGCGCGCAGGCTCAAGCTTGACCAGCTTCAGCTCAGACAGCCGGAACAGTGCCTGCCTGACCACGGTGCGAGACACGCCGAACCGGTCGCCCAGCCTCTGCTCCACCAGTTTGGCCCCTGGCAACAGGCGATGCTCCACGATGGCGCGTGTCACGGCTGCCACGATGTGCTCGGTGCTGGAGGCGTCCGATGTCGAATCTGGTGCATCGGCCGTGGAGATGAGGGTGGCATCGGCGCGCGGCAGGCGGGCACGCCGACTGCTTGTGTATGAAGTGGAAGGAGATGTCTTGCGTGCAGCGCTCATCATGTTTAAAGTGTATACACTTTCAGATCGCACATGCAAGCCATGCACACAAGCACGCAGCGATCAAGGTTGTGTGCCAGCGCCCGAGCGGGAGCCCTCTATGAGCCAAGAACAAGCCTCTTCTGACACCACACCCCATACCGGGTTTCTGACCACCCACGTGCTGGACACCGTTCATGGCACGCCTGCCGAAGGCATGAAGCTGGAGCTTTATGTGCGCGAGACCTCGCCCGATGGTTGCGGCGATGGCCGCTGGTTGTCGCTGCGCAGCGTGGTCACCAACGCGGATGGCCGCCTGGATCGGCCCTTGCTCTCAGGCAGCGATTTCAAGACGGGCTGCTACCGCCTCATCTTCGATGTCGAGGGCTATTTCAGGGCCAAGGGCGTGGTGCTGCCCAAGCCCGCCTTTCTGGGCAAGGTGCCGCTTGATTTCGGTATCGCCGATGCGCAGTCCCACTACCACGTGCCTTTGCTGGTGAGCCCGTGGTCGTATTCCACCTACCGTGGCAGCTGATCCGCTTGCTTGACCGAGGACCATCGATGATCGAGATGTCGCCCTTGTTGGCCTATGCCCTGGATTGGGTCAACCTGCTGCTGCGCTGGACCCATGTGATCGTGGCCATTGCCTGGATCGGATCGTCGTTCTATTTCGTCTGGCTGGACAACTCGTTGACGCCACCCAAGGACCAGCAGCTGAAGGACAAGGGTGTGGGCGGCGAGCTGTGGGCCGTGCATGGCGGCGGCTTCTACAACCCGCAGAAGTACCTGGGGGCGCCCAAGAGCCTGCCCGAGCACCTGCATTGGTTCTTCTGGGAGAGCTATTCGACCTGGCTCAGCGGCTTTGCCTTGTTCACGGTCTTGTACCTGTTCAACGCAGGCACCTTCCTCATCGACAAGTCGGTACACGCCTGGTCGCCCGGTGTGGCCGTGCTGTCCGCTCTGGGCTTTCTGGCGGGCTTCTGGATTCTGTATGACCTGATCTGCCGGACCTTGGGGCAAAAGCCCAATGGTGACAAGCTGGTGGGCCTGTGCGTGCTGGCCATCGTGGTGCTGGCCGCCTGGCTGGCCTGTCAGTTGTTTGCCGGGCGTGCGGCCTTCCTGCTGGTGGGAGCCATGATGGCCACGGCCATGAGCGCCAATGTCTTCTTCTGGATCATTCCGGGGCAGCGCAAGGTGGTTGCGGCCATGAAGGCCGGCGAGCCGGTTGACCCTGTCCACGGGCAGAGGGGCAAGCAGCGCAGCGTGCACAACACCTACTTCACGCTGCCGGTGTTGTTCGCCATGCTCAGCAACCACTATGGCTGGGCCTATTGGCACGCGCACAACTGGCTGGTGCTCGTGCTGATCATGCTGGCCGGTGCCTTGATCCGGCACTTCTTCGTGGCCCGTCACAAGACCGAGGTGGTCGGCAAGGGCGCGCCTTGGGGCTGGGCTCTGGCTGGGGTGGTCGTGCTGCTGGGTGTGGCGGTCTGGTTGGCGCCGGCACCGGTGGCCAGCTCGGCAGAGGCCAAGGCCGCACCTGCGCCGAAGTTCGCCGAGGTGCAGGCCATCGTCACACAACGGTGTGTGCTGTGCCACAACCCGCAACTGGCCAACAAAGGCGTGATGCTGAGCTCGCCCGACCTGATCGGCTCACACGCGCAGCAGATCTACCAGCAAGCGGTGGTGCTCAAAGCCATGCCCATGAACAACGCCACGGGTATCACTGACGCTGAAAGAGCGGTTCTGGCCCGCTGGTTCGAGGCCGGTGCGGCGCTGCAATAAGGGCTTTGATTGGGGTTTTTTGCCAGATGGAAGAGTCCATGGATTCGAGGGGTAACCCTCCCCACGCCTGAGGGGCTAAAAAGCGAACACGAGTGAAATCACGGTGGCTATAGTTCACACACATATCGTTACAAATATAGGTGCGCCGTGAAGAATGTTGTGATCGCAGCCTTGTCTGCAGGCCTGCTGGGGGTTCTGCCCGCCGCCCAAGCCGCCTCTGTCAGCATTGACGCGGGCAACTATGTCTTGAGCTACGAGGACACCTTCCTGACCGGCGCGACTGTCAGCACCAGCGGTGGCGATGTCACGTTCTCTAACCTGAGCTACAACACCTACGCGCTGGGTGGCATCCTGGAAACCAATGGCGTGGTGGGCTCCTTCGACAGCTACGCCGGCAAACCCTTTCCCATCGTGATCACGCCCAAGGCGGGTGTCACCATCACGGGCTTGACTGAAACGGTGGCGGGTGAGCACCGCGCTTCGGCAGCCGACTCGCAAGGTTCGCAGGCCGGCGTCGTGGCTGGCCTGGTGTCTCGATGGGTGGTGGTCAATGGCGCGGACATGCTGGGCCAGAACACGCCCTACACCATCGTGTCGCTCACGGCCGGCCAGTCATCGCTTGGTGCTCACAGCGCGTCGGGCTCGCTGAGCTTTGCTGCCTCGCAGCCGATTGGTTTATCTGCCCTGGATCTCCTGCTGGGTGCGGGCGCCGTGGGGCAAGGCAGCGCGGCCTACGCCTCCTTGCAGCAATACAAGATCGGGATTCAAACCGCAGCGGTGCCCGAGCCCGAAGTGATGGCCCTGGTCTTGGCGGGGCTGGGGGTGGTGGCTTATCAGCGACGTCGCCAGCAAAAGAAGGCCTGATGCCGATGGCTTAAGAACCCTTCAATGCCCGGCCAACGCCCTGGCCAACTGATTGTGGCGCTCGACCACGCGGGCCAGATCCACGGTGGTGATCCGGCCATGATCGGCCACGATGCGGCCATGCACGATGGTCCATGCGGTCTGTGCGGGCTGGGTCATCAGCAATGAGGCCACGGGGTCGTGTACGGCACTGCCGGCCATGCCCAAGGTGCGCAGGTCATAGATGGCCAGGTCGGCCGCCATGCCTGGCGCGATCTGCCCGATGTCGTCGCGGCCCAGTACCCGGGCACTGCCCCGGGTGGCCACTCGCAAGGCGTCATGTGCAGTCATGTCTGAGGGGCCGTGGTCGCAGCCAAAAGGCACGAGGCTGCGTCCAACACGGGCCAGCAGCATGGTCTGGCGGGCTTCACCGAGCATGTGGGCGGCATCGTTGCTGGCCGAGCCGTCCACACCCAGGCCCACGGGCACGCCCGCGTCGAGCATGCGTCGCACGGGCGCAATGCCAGAGGCCAGCCGCATATTGCTGCAAGGGCAATGGGCCACGCCCGTGCCCGTGGCGGCAAAACGGCCGATACCGTGATCGTCGAGTTTGACGCAGTGCGCATGCCAGACGTCATCGCCCAGCCACTCCTGTGACTCGGCGTATTCGGTTGGCGTGCAATTGAACTTCTCGCGCGTGTAGGCCAGGTCGTGGTCGTTCTCGGCGAGGTGGGTGTGCAGACGCACGCCGGCTTGGCCGCTGCTACGCGCCAGGCGCGCCGACTCCCGCATCAAGTCGGGGCTGACGGAAAACGGCGAGCAAGGGGCCAATGCCACGCGCAGCATGGCGTGGCGGCTGGCGTCGTGGAAGGTGTCGATCAGCCGCTGGCTTTCCTTGAGGATGTCCGCTTCCTTTTCGACGAGGCTGTCTGGCGGCAGGCCGCCTGCGCTTTCGCCCACGCTCATGCTGCCTCGGCAGGCATGGAAGCGCATGCCGATGTCTTGCGCGGCGGCGATGCTGTCGTCGAGTCGCACGCCATTGGGGTAGAGGTAGAGGTGATCGCTGCTGGTCGTGCAGCCACTGAGCAGCAACTCGGCCATTGCCACTTGCGTGGAGACGTGGATCATCTCTGGCGTCAGCCTGGCCCACATGGGGTAGAGCGTACGCAGCCAACTGAACAGCTCGGCGTTCTGCGCGGCGGGTACGGCCCGCGTGAGGCTCTGGAACATGTGGTGATGGGTGTTCACCAGCCCGGGGATGACGATGTGGCCTCGCGCATCGATGGTCTGCGTGGCCTGGTCCAGCAAGTCCTTGGGCAGGGATGCGGTGGGGCCGGCGGCGATGATCTCGTGGCCCTGGATCAGGATGCTGGCGTCACGCCACTCGGTGCCTTGGTCGTCCATGGTGGCGACGCAGTCGGCGTTCTGGATCAGCAGCGTGCTGTGTGGGCTCACGGCGAAGACGGGGTTTGTTCGAATGAAATGGCGGTGTCGAGTGTGGATTGTGACTGCTGGATCATCAGCAGTTGCGCCGCCACGGCGACCGCGATCACGGCGGGCTCCTTGCCCTGCAGGCCTGGCAGGCCGATAGGGCAGGTCATGTGCGCGAGCTGTGCGGTGCTCAGGCCTTTTGCTTCGAGCCTGTGCAGGAACCTGGCCTTCTTGGTGCGCGAGCCGATCAGCCCGGCAAACAGGCTGTCGTTGCGCTTGAGCACGGCTTCGATGATGCGCAGGTCCAGGTCATGCCGGTGGGTGAGGACCAGGTGGATGGCGCCGGGCGGAGCGTCTGCCACTTCGGCCTCGGGGCAATCGGATGGCAGCCAGACGATGTGTGGCGGCAGGCCTTGCAAGGTCGCCTCATCGGGCAGGCCGCAGCATTCGTCGCCGCTGTCGCGTGTATCGATCCAGCGCACAGAGAAATCGAGATCCTTCAGGATCCTGATGATGGCTTGCCCGACGTGGCCAGCACCATGGAGTTCGATGTGCATCCGCCCGCTGACAGGCCATTGCGCGATCGCTTGTTCATCCAGCGGGGCGAAATGGAGCGTGACCACGCCGCCGCAACATTGGCCGAGGGCCGGGCCCAGCGCGAAGGTCTGCGTCCAGGCTGCGGGCACGCCTGTTGCACACTCGGCCAGGGCTTGCCTGGCCAGGTCGATGGCCTGCCATTCCAGGTGGCCGCCACCAATGGTGCCAAAAAGCGTCCCCAAGATGCTGCCAGCAAGCCCATCTGCCTTCACCAGCATGCGCGTGCCCGCATCACGCGGCGTGGAGCCTTGGCTCTGGCTGACCGTGATCACCATGGCACGCTGCCCAGCCTGCTCCCACTCGCAGGCCAGGCGTCGCAGGTCCGGGGCACTCAGGCTGGACATGAGGCGGCAGCCTTGACGGCGTCCACAGCATCGAGGATGGCCTCTGGCGTGGCTGGGGCGCGCAAGGGCGGGTCGACGCGATGCTGGCCAACAGACGAGATGGCATCGCGGATGGCCAGGAAGACCGAGAAAGGCAGCAGCAGAGGCGGCTCGCCCACGGCCTTGGAGCGGTAGACCGTGTCTTCCACGTTCTGGTTGTCGAACAGCTTGAAATGGAAGTCGGCCGGGCAGTCGCTGGCCGTGGGGATCTTGTAGGTGGACGGCGCGTGGGTCATCAGCCTGCCGCTTTGCGGGTGCCACCACAGCTCTTCGCTGGTCAGCCAACCCATGCCCTGGATGAAGGCGCCTTCGACCTGGCCGATGTCCAGCGCGGGGTTGATGGACTGGCCGACGTCGTGCAGCACATCGGCGCGCAGCAGTTTCCATTCGCCAGTGAGCGTATCGACCAGCACCTCGCTCACGGCGGCACCATAGGCGAAGTAGAAGAAGGGCCGCCCCTGCATGGTCTCGCGGTTCCAATGCAGCTTGGGCGTGGCGTAGAAGCCGTCGGACCACAACTGCACGCGGGTCATGTAGGCGTCCATCACCACGTCGTCGAAGCGCAGCGTCTCGGCACCGACTTGCACCATGTCATCCGAGAAGCGGATCAGCTCCTCGGGCACGCCATGGCGCTTGGCCAACATCGCCGTCAACCTGGTCAGGATCTGCTGTGCGGCGTCGGCAGCGGCCTTGCCATTGAGGTCCGAGCCGGTCGAGGCGGCCGTGGCCGAGGTGTTGGCCACCTTGCTGGTGTCCGTGGCCGTGACGCGCACGCGTTGCGCCTTGACGCCCAGCACATGGGCCACCATCTGCGCGACCTTGGTGTTCAGGCCCTGGCCCATCTCGGTGCCGCCATGGTTGACCAGGATGCTGCCGTCGCTGTAGACGTGCACCAGCGCGCCGGCCTGGTTGAGGTGAACCACGTTGAAGGAGATGCCGAACTTGACGGGCGTGAGCGCGATGCCTTTCTTGAGCACGGGGCTGCTGACGTTGAAGGCGGACAGCGCGGCGCGGCGAGCCCGGTAGTCGCTGCTGCGGGCCAGTTCATCCAGCAAAGGGTGCAGCACGTTGTCTTCCACCAGTTGCCCATAGGGCGTGGTGTTGCGGTCATCGATGCCATACAGATTGGCCAGGCGCACGTCCAATGGGTCCTTGCCGAGTTGGCGCGCGATCGAATCGAGGATCACCTCGATGGCCAGTGCACCCTGCGGCCCGCCAAAACCACGAAAGGCCGTGTTGCTCTGTGTGTTGGTGCGGGCGCAGTAGCCATGCAGATCGACTGCCGGCAGGTAATAGGCATTGTCGAAATGGCACAGCGCCCGGGTCATCACCGGCGCGGACAGGTCGGCCGAGAACCCAGCCCGAGACACCATGTCGACCTTGGCACCCAGCACGCGGCCAGCCTCGTCATAGCCCACATCGAACTCGTGATAGAAGCAGTGGCGCCGGCCCGTGATCATGAAGTCGTCGTCGCGATCGGGGCGCAGCTTGATCGGCCGCTTGAGCTTGTGGGCCGCGACGGCCGCGATACACGCGAACACCGCCGACTGCGACTCCTTGCCGCCAAAGCCGCCACCCATGCGGCGGCATTCGACCAGCACATGGTGCGCATGCAGGTTCAGGGCATGGGCCACGGCATGCTGCATCTCGCTGGGGTGCTGCGTGGAGCAGTGCACCAGCAGGCCATCGTTCTCTTTCGGGATGGCATACGAGATCTGGCCTTCGAGGTAGAACTGCTCCTGGCCGCCCAGGTCGAAGCGGCCTTGCAAACGCTCAGGGGCCTGGGCCAATGCCTGCGCCGTGTCGCCGCGATGCAGGTGCATGGGGGGCACCACATAGCGCTGCGCCGCATGGGCCGCATCGGGCGTCAGCAAGGCGGGCAGGGGTGTGATCTTGACGAAGTCGGCGACCTTGGCCGCCACGCGGCGCGCGGTCTCCCGGTTGGCCGAGAGGACCACGAAGATGGGCTGGCCCAGGTAGTGGACCTCGCCTTCAGCCAGGATGGGGTCGTCGTGGACGATAGCGCCGCAGTCGTTGACGCCGGGGATGTCGGCAGCGGTCAAGACATCGACGACCCCGGCCAGCTTTTTCAGGCCCGCGACATCGATGGACTCCAGCCGGCCATGCGCGACGGGCGACATGCCGATGGCCGCGTGCAGGGTGCCGGCGAGTTCGGGCAGGTCATCAATGTAGGTGGCTTGGCCCGCCACATGCAGGTGCGCCGATTCATGCGGCAGTGCCTGGCCGGCCACGGTGGCAGTCTGAAAGGCTTCAACGGTCTTGTTCATGGTGCTTGCCCTTCGTCACGACTCAGGCGGCCTGGGCCGGCCAGACTTGAACCTGGCTCGCTGCCAGCGGCGAAGCAGGCCGGGTCTCCAGCCAGAAACGCTCCAGCAGGTTGGCGGCCACCTTGTGGCGGTAGTCCTTGGTGGCGCGCAGGTCGGTCATGGGCTGGAAGTCTTGCGCCAGGGCCGCTTGTGCTTGCCGCAGCGTGGCCTCGGTCCAGGGCTGGCCGATCAGAGCGGCTTCCGCCAGGTGGGCCCGCTTGGCCGTGGCCGCCATGCCACCCCAGCCCAAGCGTGCATCGCGGATCACCTCGCCGTCAAGCTGGATGTACAGACCGGCGCACAGCGCGGAGATGTCGCTGTCCCGGCGCTTGGAGATCTTGTAGGCCCTCAGGATCTGGCCTTGTTCGACACGCGGCAAGGGGATGCGTACCGACTGGATGAACTCGCCCGCTTGCAGCGCGTTCTTCATGTAGTCCAGGTAGAAGGCGGACAAGGGCATCTCGCGGGTCTGCTTGCCGCAGCGCAGCAAGACCGAGGCGTCCAGAGCCAGGAGGATGGGCGCACTGTCGCCGATGGGCGAACCGTTGGCGAGGTTGCCGACCAGGGTGCCGGCATGCCGAACGGGTGGCGAGGCAAAACGCAGCCAGATCTCGCGCAGGGCGGGGAGCGCATCGGTCAAGGTGGACCAGGCCTGCTCCAGGCTCACACCCGCGCCGATCTCCAGTGCGCCAGGCTGATCGCCCTGTGGCGCGAGTTGGGTGATGGTTTGCAGCGCCGGCACCTGACCCAGGTAGATGATGTCGCCCACAGTCTTGAACTGCTTGGTGACCCACAGGCCGATGTCGGTGCTGCCGGCCAGCAGGCGTGCGTGGGGCATGGCCTGGCGCAGTTGCGCCAGTTCATCGAGGCTGCTGGGCGCGAAGAAGCGGCTCTTCACTGTGCTGTCCGTGGCAGACGGGCCCTCATAAACCAGGCCCTGGGGAGTTGGCTGACGCAGCGCTGCCATGAGGGACAGCAAGGGGGCGTTGTCAACAGCAGGGCGGGGCGCCTCGAACATTTTCTGTCCGGCATCCAGGATGGGGCGGTAGCCCGTGCAGCGGCACAGATTGCCGGACAGGGCGTCGGCCAGATCCGACCGGGTCGGTGCCTGCTCATGCGTCTGGTAGACGTGCCACAACGACATCACGAAACCCGGTGTGCAGAAGCCGCATTGCGAACCGTGGCAGTCCACCATGGCTTGCTGGCAGGGGTGCAGCGATGGGCGATCCGCGCCATGGAGGTCTTCCACCGTTACCAGGGCCTTGCCATCCAGCGTGGGCAGGAACTGGATGCAGGCATTGACCGTCTTTTGTTGCCAGGCGCCGGTGCTCGCGTCCAGCTCGCCCACCACCACCGTGCATGCACCACAGTCGCCCTCGGCGCACCCCTCTTTGGTGCCCGTGCAGTGCGCATGTTCGCGCAACCATTGCAACACGGTGGTGGTGGGCGGCAAGCCGCTCACTTCCCGTATCTGCCCCTGGTGCACGAAACGGATCGGGCGGGGGGCGATGGTGCTCATGGGCGGGTTCCTTTGGAGCGAACTTTGGGCAGACAGGTCTTTGCGGCTCATGTGTTTGCAAAAGCCACGCCCGTGCATCCACACACCACGAAGAGGGTATCGCCAGTGTAGGCTCTGGCCATACCATTTCGCGAATAAGCATTATCAGTGTTGACGTATGAATAAGAGCACGCTTTTCGAGAAGATCGACCTCTCCCTGATACGTGTCCTGCACACCGTGATCACCGAATGCAGCGTCTCGCGGGCGGCCGTTCGCCTGCAATCCAGCCAACCTGCTGTCAGCTCTCAACTCAAGCGCCTGCGCGAGTTGACGGGCGACCCTTTGCTGGTCCGCTGCGGGCAGACCATGGCCCCCACCGATGTGGCGCTCAGCCTGCTGGAGCCCGCCGCGGCCATCCTGCAGCACGCGCAGAGCATGTTCGGCCACAAGAATTCGGTGCGCGAGTTCGACCCGGCCACTACCAGCCTGACCTTCCGCCTGGCCGCCACCGATTACCTCGATCCTTACTTCCTGCCGGAGCTGACGCTGCGTCTGCGCAAGCTGGCGCCACACGTGCGCATCGACGTGATCCCCTTGTCCGCAGATCTGGACTACCGTCGCAGCCTGGCGCGCGGTGAGGTCGACCTGGTCATCGGCAACTGGCTGGAGCCTTCAGATGAGCTCCATCTGGGCCGCCTGGTGACCGACGAGGTCGTCTGCATGGTGTCCGAAGACCACCCCGCAGCGCGGCTGCCCAAGGAGGGTAAGCGCGCCTGGTCTGTCGAGCAGTACCTGGCGGCGGAGCACATCGCGCCGTCGGCCCTGCACCCCGGCGCGCTGGGCATCATCGACGAGCACTTGGCCGCGCAGGGCCTGCGCCGCAACATCGTCGTGCGCAACCCGCATTTCGCGCAACTGCCCTATATGGTGGCCGGATCCTTGCTCGTGCTCACCACGGGTCGCCGCTTCTGTGAGCGCTATGCGCAACAGTTGCGCGTGAAGATCGTGCGATGCCCCGTGAGCTTCCCGCCAATGAACTACTATCAGCTCTGGCATGACCTGACGCACCATTCCGCAGCGAGCCGTTGGCTACGCGAGCAGGTGCGCGACGTCGTGCGCAGTCTGCAGCTTGTTCGTCCACCCACGCGCGCCCAGGCCCTGCCCGTGCGCAGCGCCAGTTGACCGCCGCCCTAGATGACTGATCCTGGCACAGACCCGACCACCTCCACCCAGCCCTCCTGGCAAGGCCCCTCGTCATCTGGGCGGCTCGTGTTGTGGGGCGATGTGCTGGACTTCACCGAGGACCCGGGTTTTGCTGCGCCGCACGAGGCAGCCGGCGTGCGCTGGCGCCCGGATCATGCCGTGCTCATCGACGATGGCCGCGTCGTGGCGGTACAGCCGCGCGTCCAGT
Organism: Burkholderiales bacterium; assembly: GCA_003963115.1. GTDB lineage: Bacteria > Pseudomonadota > Gammaproteobacteria > Burkholderiales > Burkholderiaceae_C > Aquabacterium. Next base: position 81,166 of record RXJQ01000022.1, on the reverse strand, counting down.
CGCTGGGTGACGACTGGCTGGCGGCGCCCGTCGAAGACCACCGTGGCCGACTGATCATGCCCGGCTTCATCGACACGCACGTGCACTGCCCGCAACTGGATGTGATCGCCAGCTTTGGCACCGCCCTGCTGGACTGGCTCAACACCTACACCTTTCCGGCCGAGCGCCGCTATGCCGACCCGACGGCATCGAGGGAGGGTGCCCAGCGCTTTCTGCGGGCCCTGTGGGCCAACGGCACGACCAGTGCGGTTGTGTTCCCGACCGTGCACAAGGTCAGCGCGCAGGCCTTGTTCGAGGAAGCGCACGCACAGCACATGCGCCTGGTCACAGGCAAGGTGCTCATGGACAGGCACGCGCCAGATGGCTTGCGTGACGATGTCGAGCAAGCCGAACGCGATTGCGTCGACCTGATCGAGCAGTGGCATGGCAAGGGCCGACAGTCCTTCGCGGTGACGGTGCGTTTCGCGCCCACCAGCACGCCCGCACAACTGAAGATGGCCGGCCAGCTTTGCCAGACCTACGCCGGCACGTACATGCAAACCCACGTGGCCGAAAACCGCGACGAGGTGCGCTGGGTGGCCGAGCTGTTTCCCGATGCTCGCAGCTACCTGGACGTCTACGACCGCGATGGCCTGATCGGCGCGCGGGCCGTGCTGGCCCATGGCATCTGGCTGGACGAGCGCGACCGCGCCGTGCTGCGCGAGCATGGCGCCCAGATCGCGCACAGTCCATCTTCCAACCTGTTTCTGGGCAGCGGCCTGTTCGACTGGGCCGGCGCGGAGCGCGGGGGCGTGAACGTGAGCCTGGCCAGTGATGTGGGCGGCGGCACCAGCCTGTCGATGCTGCGCAACATGGCCGATGCCTACAAGATCCAGGCCATGCAAGGCACGCGCCTGACCGCCTGGAAGGCCTTGTTCACCGCCACCCTGGGTGCGGCGCGGCATCTGGGGCTGGCGCACGAAATGGGGCATGTGGACCCCGGCTGCATGGCCGATCTGGCCGTGTGGGACTGGGCGGTCGAGCCAGTGGCCTCGCACCGCGACGAGGTGGCCAAGGCCTCGGGGAACCTGCACGAACGCGTCTTTGCCTGGATGACGCTTGGGGATGAACGCAACTTGGTAGGCACGCTGATTGCTGGTAAAACTGTATACAAAACACGGACAGCAGCATGACCCTTCGTCTTGAGTTGCGCGGGATCACCAAGCAGTATCCGGGCGTGCTCGCCAACGACGGCGTGGGCCTCAAGGTTCAGCCTGGCGAGATCCACGCGGTGCTGGGTGAGAACGGCGCGGGCAAATCCACGCTCATGAAGATCATCTTCGGCTCGGTCAAACCCGACGCCGGCGAGGTCTTCTTCAATGGCCAGCAGGTGCACATCAAGTCACCGCAGGAGGCCAGGGCGCTGGGCATCAGCATGGTCTTCCAGCATTTCTCCTTGTTCGACACCCTCACGGCGGCCGAGAATGTCTGGCTGGGGCTGGACAAGTCCCTGAGTCTGGAAGAGGTGACCAAGCGCATCCGCGAGGTGTCCGGCGAATACGGGCTGGAGCTTGATCCGGACAGGCATGTGCACTCGCTGACGGTGGGTGAGCGCCAGCGCATCGAAATCGTGCGTGCGCTGATGACCAACCCGCAACTGCTGATTCTCGACGAGCCGACCTCGGTGCTGATTCCCCAGGCGGTCGAGAAACTGTTTGGCACCTTGCGTCAACTGGCCGACAAAGGCTGTTCCATTCTCTACATCAGCCACAAGCTCGATGAGATCCGCGCCTTGTGCCACCACTGCACGGTGATGCGCGGCGGCAAGGTCACCGGTGAGGTCGACCCGCGCAACGAGAGCAATGCCAGCCTGTCGCGGCTGATGATCGGATCCGAGCCGATCGAGTTGCGCCACGGCGCGCCCATGCTGGGTGATGTGGCATTGGCTGTCAAAGGCCTGAGCGTGCCGAGTGACGACCCTTTCGGTGTCAGCCTCAAGGCCGTGAACTTCGCCCTGTGTGCCGGCGAGATCGTGGGCATCGCGGGTGTCTCGGGCAATGGCCAGCAGGCACTCATGGCTGTGCTCAGTGGCGAAGACCCACGAGGAGCCCCTGGCAGCGTCACCTTGTTCGGGCATGACATCAGCCGCGCTCGGCCCATGAAGCGCCGCAAGCTGGGCCTGCACAGCGTGCCCGAAGAGCGGCTGGGGCGCGGCGCCGTGCCCACCATGTCGCTGGCCCAGAACACCTTGCTGACCCGCATGGATGCCGTGGGCCCGGGCGGCTGGCTGCGCATGAAGGGCGTGATGGGCATGACCAGCGAGTTGATCGAGCGTTTCAATGTCAAGGCCGCGGGGGCGCATGCGCCGGCCAAGAGCCTGTCTGGGGGCAATCTGCAGAAGTTCATCATGGGCCGCGAGATCGACGCCGCGCCGCGCGTGCTGCTGGTGTCACAGCCCACCTGGGGTGTGGACGTGGGCGCCGCGGCACAGATCCGCGGCGAGCTGCTCAAGCTGCGTGATGCAGGCTGCGCCATCCTGGTGGTGAGCGAGGAGCTGGACGAGTTGTTCGAGGTGTGCGACCGCTTGATGGTCATGGCGCAAGGGCGCCTGTCGCCCAGCTTGGCTACGGCACAAGCCACGATCGAGCGCCTGGGCGAGTGGATGAGCGGCCTGTGGGACAAGCCGGCAGCGACGGGGCAGATGGCGGAGGGCGAGCATGTTCAAGCTTGAGCCCAGGCCCACGCCGTCGACCACGCTGATGCTGGCCTCGCCCTTGGTGGCCTTGGCCATCACCGTGGTCATCGGGGTGCTGCTGTTCATCGCCCTGGGCAAAGACCCGCTGGCGGGCTTGCAGATGTTCTTCGTCGAGCCGCTCAATAGCAGCTATGCGCTGTCTGAACTGAGCGTCAAGGCCACGCCCTTGATCCTCATTGGTCTTGGCCTGGCGGTGTGCTTTCGGGCCAACATCTGGAACATCGGCGCGGAAGGTCAATTCATCATGGGCGCGGTGTTCGCCGGTGGTGTGGCCATGCGCGCCACGCCTGAGAGCAGCTCGGCCATCTGGCTGCTGGTGTTGCTGGCCGGTGCGGTGGGGGGCATGCTGTGGGCGGCCATCGTGGCCTTGCTGCGTGACCGCTTCAATGCCAGCGAGATCCTGGTCAGCCTGATGCTGGTCTATGTGGCCGACATGGTGCTGAGCTACCTGGTCTATGGCCCCTGGAAGGACCCTCAGGGCTACAACTTCCCTCAGACCATCACCTTCCTGGAGATGACCCGCGTGCCCAAGCTCATGACGGGGTTGCGCATGAACGTGGGTGTGGGTTTTGCGGCCCTGGCCGTGCTGATCCTGACGGTGTTCATGGCCCGCACGCATGCTGGTTTCCAGCTTCAGGTGGGCGGGCTGGCACCGGCGGCGGCGCGCTACGCGGGCTTCTCGTCGCGGCGCGCGCTGTGGACGGGCTTGCTGCTCTCCGGCGGCATGGCTGGCCTGGCTGGTGGCCTTGACGCTGCTGGTCCCCAGGGCCAGCTCACGCCCTACATCCCTTTGGGCTACGGCTTTGGCGCCATCATCGTGGCCTTCGTCGGTCGCCTCAATCCAGTGGGCATCGTGTTTTCGGCGGTGCTGATGAGCATGTTCTACATTGGCGGTGAGCTCGCGCAGTCGCGCCTGGGACTGCCCAAGGCCTTGACCGGTGTCTTCCAGGGGCTGCTGCTGTTCGCGCTCCTGGCCTGCGACACCTTCATCCATCAACGTTTGCGTTGGGTGACATCCAAATGACCGGACTGACCGCTGATTCGCTGGCGCTGCTGATTGCCGCCACGCTCAACGCCGGCACGGTGGTGGCTCTGGCTGCCTTGGGGCTGTTGATCAACGAGCGCGCCGGCGTGCTCAATCTGGGGGCCGAGGGCATGATGCTGGTGGCGGCCATTGCTGGCTACGCCACCTGCGTGCACACGGGCAGCGATACCCTGGGGTTCGCGGCCGGTGCACTGGCCGGCGCGGGCATGGCCATGGTGTTTGGCGTGCTGGTGATCTGGCTCAACACCAACCAGTACGCCAGTGGCCTGGCGCTGAGCCTCTTTGGCGCCGGTTTGAGCGCTTTCGTTGGCATCAGCTACACCCAACAGCGCCTGCCTGAGCGCGCCCATTTCGACATCCCCTTCTTGTCGGATCTGCCCTTCGTGGGGCCGGCTTTTTTCAAGCACCACCCGCTGGTCTATGCGGCGGTGGCGCTGACCCTGGGACTCAGCCGGTTCTTGATGAAATCGCGTGCTGGCCTGGTCTTGCGTGCGGTGGGCGAGTCGCCTGAATCGGCACACGCGCTGGGCTATGCCGTTCGGCGCATCCGCCTGGCCGCCGTGATGATGGGCGGGGCCTTGTGCGGTTTGGCGGGGGCCTATATCTCGCTGGTCTACACTCCCCTGTGGGTGGAAGGCATGGTGGCAGGCAAAGGCTGGATCGCCCTGGCCCTGACCACCTTTGCCACATGGCGCCCGGCGCGCGTGTTGCTGGGGGCCTATCTGTTCGGCGGCGTCACGATGCTGCAGTTTCAACTGCAAGGGCAGGGCGTGCAGATCCCCAGCCAATGGCTCACCATGCTGCCTTACCTTTCCACCATCGTGGTCTTGGTATTGATCTCGCGCAATCCGACGTGGATTCGCATCAACATGCCCGCTTCCTTGGGCAAGCCCTTCCATCCTGGCACGTGAATTGGCATGATCGCGGCACGATCATTGCTGCAGTGCGCAATCCAATCTCTCTGACAAGCAGTTCTCAACCCTGGAGATGACATGACCACGACTCTGTCCAAGCGCTCTTTGCTCAAGGTGGCCGGCTGGGCCACGCTGGCCGCCACCGCTGCCCTCGTTGGTTGCGGCAAGAAAGCAGAAACACCTGCAGCACCTGCGGCTTCCGAGCCCGCGTCGGCTGCCTCGGCCGCGGCGGCGCCGGCCGGCCCGCTCAAGATCGCTTTCGCCTATGTGGGCCCGGTGGGCGATGCAGGCTGGACCTTTGCCCACAACGCTGGCCGCCTGGCCGTAGAAAAGGAATTCGGCGACAAGGTCAAGACCACCTTCGTCGAGAAGGTGCCCGAGGGCCCAGAGGCCGAGCGCGTGCTGCGTGACCTGGTGAGCCAGGGCAACACCCTGGTTTTCGGCACCACCTTCGGCTACATGGAGCCCATGCTCAAGGTCGCAGCCGACAACCCCAATGTGAAGTTCGAGCACGCCACCGGCTACAAGACTGCGCCCAATATGCGCACTTATGACTCGCGCACCTATGAAGGCGCCTACATGGCTGGTGTGATCGCCGGCGGCATGAGCAAATCCGGCGTGATCGGCGTGGTGGGCTCGATCCCCATCCCCGAGGTGATCCGCAACATCAACTCCTTCACGCTGGGCGCGCAAAGCGTCAACCCCAAGATCAAGACCAAGGTGGTGTGGGTGAACGGCTGGTTCGATCCTCCCAAGGAAACCGAAGGTGCGCAAAGCCTGATCAACCAGGGGGCCGATGTGCTCTTCCAGAACACCGATTCGCCCGCCGTGCTGCAAACGGCAGAGAAGGCCGGCAAGTACGCCTTTGGCTGGGACTCTGACATGAGCCAGTTCGGGCCGAAGTCACACCTGGCTTCCAGTGTCATCAACTGGGGCCCGTACTACATCAAGGCCACCAAGGATGCTTTGGAAGGCACGTGGCAGACCGGTGGCGTGTGGTGGGGCGTCAAGGAAGGGGCGATCGACATCGTGTCCATCTCCGACAAGGTGCCCGCTGACGTGAAGGAGAAGGTCGAGAAGGTCAAGGCTGGTCTGAAGGATGGCAGCTTCGTGATCTGGAAGGGCCCCATCGCTGGTCAGGATGGCAAGGATGTGTTGGCCAAGGACGCCGTGGCCGATGACAAGTTCCTCGGCGGCATCAACTTCTACGTCAAGGGCGTGGACGGCGCGATTCCTTCCAGCAAGTAAGTCCCAGCCAAGACGCACGCGATGACCCCAACCCGCTTTGCCATCTCCAAGGACAAGTTACCCGCACTGGCGCAGGCCATGCCCAAGGCTGAACTGCACATGCACATCGAGGGCTCGCTCGAGCCCGAGTTGATCTTCGCACTGGCGCAACGCAATGGCGTGAGCCTGAGCTACCCCAGTGTGGAGGCGCTGCGTGCGGCCTATGCGTTCACCGATCTCCAGAGCTTTCTGGATATCTATTACGCAGGGGCCTCGGTGCTGCTCAAGGAGCAGGACTTCCACGACATGGCCTGGGCCTACCTGCTCAAGGCCAAGGCCGACAATGTGGTCCACACGGAGATGTTCTTCGACCCGCAGACGCACACCGATCGCGGCGTGCCCTTCGAGGTCGTGATCAAGGGGCTGACCAGCGCCTGCGATCGGGCCAAGGCGGAACTGGGCGTCAGTGCGTCGCTGATCATGTGCTTCCTGCGGCACCTGCCTGAGGAGGCCGCGCTCCAGACGCTGGAAGAGGCCTTGCCCTTCCGGCAGCATTTCATCGGGGTTGGGCTGGACTCCAGCGAGCGTGGCCATCCACCCGAGAAGTTCGCACGGGTCTTTGCCAAGTGCAAGGAACTGGGGCTGCACCTCGTGGCCCATGCGGGTGAAGAGGGGCCGCCCGAGTACATCATCAATGCACTGGACGTGCTGCACGTGGAGCGCATCGACCATGGCGTGCGCTGCGTGGAAGACCCGGCGCTGGTGCAGCGCCTGGCCCGCCAAGGCACGGCTTTGACGGTGTGCCCGCTGTCGAACATCAAGCTGTGTGTGTTCAAGCAGATGGCCGACCACAACCTCAACACGCTGCTCCAGCTCGGCTTGAAGGCCACGGTCAACTCCGATGACCCGGCCTACTTCGGCGGCTACATGAACCAGAACTTCCTGGCTTGCCTGGCCGGCCTGGACCTGGACGCCGATGACCTCTATGCGCTAGCCCGCAACAGCTTCGAGGCCAGCTTCGTGAGCGAGGCCAGCAAGGCCAACTGGATCAAGCAGCTGGACACCACGTTCGCCAGCTTCGCTTGACGAAGCTTCAGGCGGGGCTCAATGCCTCCAGCAAGGCCGCTGCGCCCGGGCCGAAGCCATAGGCGTCCATCGCCAAGTGGCCATGTGTGATGCTGCCATGCAGGCGCACGGCCTGTGCCGGTGCCTGCTCTTCGTCACTGGTGGCTGCGCCTGCCGCAAAGTAGAAGGGCAGCCAATGCTCGTCGGTCGGGTGCATCTCGCGGGCATAGGGCGCTTTGGAGCGGTAGTCCAGCAGCGCCGGCCAATCGGCCGAGGTGCTGTGCTGCATCACCCAGGCCCTGAACGCAGCGCAATCGCTTTCTTCTGGCGCATCGACAGGGACGGGGCGGCCAAAGAAGCGCTGCAGGTTGTGCGTCAGGCTGCCTGAGCCGATCACCAGCACGCCTTGATGGGCCAGCGAACGCAGGGCGCGGCCCATGGCCAGCTTATCTGCCGGGCGCATGTGCGGTGTCAGGGACACGGGCACCACCGGCACATCAACCTGTGGGTACATGTGCATCAACACCGTCCAGGTCCCGTGGTCCAAACCGCCTTGTGGCGTCAGTTGGGCAGGCAGGCGCGCGTCAGTGAGGAGGCGCGTCACGGTTTGCGCCAGGGCGGCATCACCCTTGGCCTCGTACTGGATCTCATACAAGGGCGCCGGAAAGCCGCCGAAGTCGTGGATGGTGCCGTGCTGCGCGGCGCCCAGCACATAGGTCGAGCGCGTGGCCGTGTGCGGCGACATGATGACGACTGCTTTCGGGCGACCCCATAGCCGGTCCAGCGTTGGCCCGAGCTTCTGCATGAACAGGCCCGCCTCGCCAGGCTCGATGGCGATCATCGGCGAGCCGTGAGACAGGAAGAGCGTGGGCAGGCGTGAATCGAGATGGGACGTCATGAAGGCAGTCTATCGCCGGGCCGGCCAGAACTGCACGGACGACAGCAATGCCAGCACGACAGCGAGGGGCACGGTCGACACATAGCCCACGTGCTTGAAACCCAGCGCCCCGATCACGCCGCCCACGAAAAAGGACATCACCAGTTGCACATGCACCTTGAGCTTGTCCTGGTTGGCGCGCACCATGGGCTGAGCGATGCTGTCTGGGCTGTGGTTCCAGTAGATCAACTTGCCCAGCTCGATGCCGATGTCGGTGACCAGGCCGGTGACGTGCGTGGTCCGTATCTCCGCGTTGGACACCTTGGTGATCATGGCGTTCTGCAAGCCCATCACAAAGCACAACAGGGCGACGGTGAGGGCCAGTGAAGAGCCGATGACATGGTGCATGGCGCCCAGCACGCCGAACGCCAACAGCATGGTCGCCTCGATCAGCAGGGGCAGGGCGTACTCATGCCGCAAGGCGCGCCGCCTGGCCCAGTTGATGAGGATGGCCGATGTGGCGGCGCCCAGCAGGAAGGCCAGCAGCGAGGTGGCCCAGTCCAGCACAAGGTCGATGCGGCCCAGTGCCAGGTCGTCGGCCATGCTGGAGACCACGCCCGTCATGTGCGAGGTGTACGCCTTGACGGCGAGAAAGCCCCCCGCGTTGGTGGCGCCGGCCACGAAGGCCAGCGACAGGCCCAAATGCAGATTGGTGCGACGGGTGCGCTCCGGGGCCGTGAGCGTCCTGAGGTAATTGACGGGCATGGGCGTGGCTGAGTCGGACTTCCAAGTAAGCTGTCATCATCGCGCAAACTTCGCGCCAATCTGACAACCCCATCAGACCAACCGCATGAGTGTGTCTTCCAGCATGACAGTCCCGGCCTGGCGATGGGCCTTGCTCCAGACGCGCCGTGATTGGCGGTCCAGCGCGATGCGTTTTCTCGTGCTGGCCGTGGTGCTGGCGGTGGCGGCGCTGACGGCCGTCGGCTTCTTCGCGGACCGGATCGAGCGGGGCCTGACCCGGGATGCGGCGCAGTTGCTGGGGGCCGATGCCGTGGTGGTGGCAGATCAGCCCGTACCCGAGGACCTCGGAAAGAAGGCGCAGGCTCTGGGCTTGCGCATGGCCCAGACCTCGGTGTTCGCCAGCATGGCCCGCGCGCCGGACGAACTGGGAGGTGACACGCGTCTGGTGTCGCTCAAGGCCGTGACGCCGAACTACCCCTTGCGCGGCCAACTGACGCTGGGCGCCATGGGGGCCGACGGCATCGTCAAGCCCACGGGCAAAGCGCCTGCGGGCGGGCCACCTTCGGGCGAGACCTGGGTTGAGCCTTCCTTGCTGCTGGCGCTCAACCTCAAGGTCGGCGACACGCTGTGGTTGGGCGAAGCCCGCTTTCTGATCAGTGCCGTGGTCGTCAGCGAGCCGGATCGCGGTGCGGGCTTTGCGGCCTTCTCCCCCAGGGTGATGATCCGTGCGGCCGATCTGGCTCGAACCCAACTGGTCCAGCCCGCCAGCCGCATCACCTACCGCGTGATGGTGGCCGGGCCCTCGCGGGCGGGTGATGCCGACACCACGCCCATCGCGCCTTTGCCCAACGACGGCAAGGTACAGGTGCAGCAGTTCGTGAACGTGGCTAAACAGGTGGCCGACAAACAGCGTGGCCTGCGCGTCGAGACACTCGATTCGGGCCGGCCCGAGATGCGTGCCACGCTGGACCGTGCCGGTTTGTTCCTGCGCTTGGTCGCCTTGCTGGCGGGCTTGCTTTCGGCCGTGGCCGTGGCGCTCGTGTCGAGAGACTTCGCCCAGCGCCGCCTGGATGACTGCGCCTTGTTGCGGGTGCTGGGCGTGCCTCAGCCCGTCATGGCCTGGTCCTACGGTTTGCAGTTTCTGGTCGTGGGCGCCGCCGCCAGCGTCGTCGGCCTGGCTTTGGGCTGGCTGTTCCATCTGGTGTTCGTGGCGCTGCTGTCAGACCTGGTGGGCGTCTCGCTGCCCGCCGCCGGTTGGCAGCCGATCGCGCTGGGCCTGGGCGTGGGCGTGCTGCTGACGCTGGGCTTTGGACTGCCGCCCGTGTTGCAGCTCACGCAGGTGCCGCCCTTGCGCGTGCTGCGTCGGGATCTGGGCCAGTTGCGTCCCATGTCGACCGGTGTGTGGCTGCTGGGCGGCGGGGCTTTGCTGGCCTTGCTGATGATGGTGGCCAAGGACGTCAAGATGGGCGGCATCGCGCTGGGCGGCTTCATGGGCGCGGTGCTGGTGTTTGCCTTGCTAGGCTTTGTTGCGGTCGGTGTGCTGCGCGAAGTAGCCGATCGCCTGGCCGGTCAGGCTCCGACCTGGTGGACCTTGGGCACCCGCCAGTTGACCGCGCAGCCCGTGCACACGGTCGTGCAGGTCTGCGCCTTGAGCGTGGGCCTGCTGGCCTTGATGCTGCTGGTGCTGATCCGCACGGACCTGGTCGACAGCTGGCGCAATGCCACGCCGCCGGATGCGCCTGATCGCTTCGTGATCAACATCCAGCCGGATCAGGCCCTGGCCTTTCAAAGCACCTTGAAGCAGGCCGGCGTGGCGCAGTTCGACTGGTATCCCATGGTGCGGGCGCGTCTGGTGGCGGTCAACGGCAAGGCCGTGCGCGCGCAAGACTTCGCCGACGAGCGTGCCCAGCGCCTGGCCGACCGCGAATTCAACCTGAGCTTTGCGTCGCAGTCACCGGCCTACAACCCGGTGGTGTCCGGCCGCTATGTGAAGGACGAGAACGATGCCTTCAGTGTGGAAGAGGGCCTGGCCAAGACCCTGGGCCTGCACCTGGGCGACCGGCTGCGCTTCGACATGGCCGGCACGATGCAGGAAGGGCGCATCACCAGCCTGCGCAAGGTGGACTGGTCCTCCATGCGCGTGAACTTTTTCGTGATGGCGCCCAAGGCAGACATGCCGCAGTGGCCGGTGACCTACATCACCGCGTTTCGCATGCCTGCACAGGTCAAGCTGGACCGCACCCTCGTGCAGAACTTCCCCAATGTGACCGTCATCGACGTGTCGGCCACCTTGGCACAGATCCAGGGGGTGCTCGGGCAGGTGATCACGGCGGTGGAGTTTCTCTTCGTGTTCACGCTGGCCACCGGCCTGATCGTGCTGATGGCGGGCCTGATGACCTCGCGTGAGCGCCGTGCGCGGGAGTGGGCCGTGCTGCGCTCCATGGGCGCGACGCAGAAACTGTTATCGACCGTTCAGAGCGTGGAGCTGCTCGGGCTGGGTGCGCTGGCCGGTGCCATGGCGGCTGCGGCGGCGCTGGGCATTGGCTGGGGCCTGGCCACCAAGGTGTTCGAGTTCGAATGGCATGCGCCCCTGTGGTGGCCCTTGCTGGGAGCCATTGTCGGGGCGCTGCTGGCCTGGGCGGCCGGTTGGTGGAGCCTGCGTGGCGTGGTCAGCAGGCCCGTGGCAATGACGCTGCGTCAGGCCGAATGAGGCGGCTTACTGAGCCAGGGTGTTGATCAGGCCCATCTCGGCGCTGCCCATCAGGGATTCGATGTCCATGAGAATCAGCAGGCGTTCGCTCACATTGGCGATGCCGGTGATGTAGGTGGTGTCCACGACCGAGCTGCTCATCTCGGGGGCGGGCTGGATGGCCTGCTCAGACAGCTGCATCACGTCGCTCACCGAATCGACCACGGCGCCGACCACGCGGCCCTTGACGTTCAGCACGATCACCACGGTGAAGCTGTTGATCTCGGTCTGGCCTTCGTCGTTGAAGCAATTGAACTTCACGCGCAGGTCCACGATGGGGACGATCACGCCGCGCAGGTTCACCACGCCCTTGAGGTAGGCGGGCGCGTTGGCGATCTTGGTGGGCGGCTCGTAGGAGCGGATTTCCTGCACCTTCAAGATGTCGATGCCGTACTCTTCGGTGCCGAGGCGGAACGTGAGGTATTCACGGCCGGCGGGCACATGGCGGACCTGGCGATTGGCATTGCGCATGCCCAAACCGGCGGGCGAGGCATCACCGCGGACGGCGGGTTGAGTCTGGGGGGCGGCTTGCAGGGTTTCCATGCGCGTCCTTCGGTAGCGGGGCGTGCGCCAAGCGGGGCGTACTCCGTGGGAACTGGGTTCACCGTCAATATCGGCGGTGGTCGCCGGAACTGAAGTCCGGAAATGAAAGTCCATTTGATGGCTTGGGCATGGTGCTCAAAACGAGATGCCATACCAGCCGATGCCAATGCCCCAGCTACGGCTGTCTGGCGTGGCATTGCTGCGTCCGGCGGTGGCGTCCAGCCCCAGCTTGTCGGGCAGCAGCCAATAGCGAAGGCCGACGGCCTGGCAGGCGGGGCTGTTGGCGTGTCCCAGCACTTCGCCAAAGACCAGCCAGCGAGCCTCGGGTGACCAGGTCAGGGCGGCTGCGTAGCTGTTGGTGCTTGCTTGCTCTAGCTTGTTGCGCTCGCGCCCGAGGTTCAGGTGCAGGGTCCATTGGGCATTCAGCGGCAGCCTGGCCAGGGCGCTGGCACCCACGAGGGACTGATGCCAGGCGTGCTCGTCATGGGCCTTCTCGCTGAGGGTGCCGGCTTTCACGCCGAACCGCAAGCCTTGCCAACTGGCCCATTCCGGTGCCCACTTGATGCCCACCGCGCGCGCCTGAGCCTGCTCTGTGGCGGGGGACACACGGATCACATCCAGCCCGAGCTCAAACCCATCGAGCAAGCCACAGGCAGGCGACACATGCACCGCCCGCAGTCCACCGATACTGTCCTGCCAGCTCTCCAACTGGCATTGGGCCTGACTGTTGGCACTCGCGTCGTCGGTCGACAGCGGCCGGCCGGCCCAAGCGCCATCTGACATTGCCATCGCCATCGCCATGGTGCCAGCCAAGGCCAGCATGCACCGAGATCGTGGATGATGGCGCAGGTGCATGGTCAAACGAGGGGCCAGCTCAGACCTTGAAGATGGCCATCGAATGCGTGAGCTTCGTGGCCTGATCCTTGAGGCTGGCAGCAGCCGCAGCAGACTGCTCCACCAGCGCGGCGTTCTGTTGCGTCATCTGATCCAGATCAGTCACCGACTGGTTCACCTGGGCGATGCCGGTGCTTTGCACGGTGGCGGCCGAGCTGATCTCGCCGATGATGTCCGAGACGCGCTGCACGCTGGCGATGATCTCTTCCATGGCGGCACCCGCGTCGTGGACCAGGCGCGTGCCCGACTCCACCTTCTCGCTGGAGGCCTGGATCAGCTGCTTGATTTCCTTGGCGGCGGTGGCGCTGCGCTGAGCCAGGGAGCGCACCTCGCCGGCCACCACGGCAAAGCCACGGCCTTGCTCGCCCGCACGGGCGGCTTCCACCGCGGCGTTCAGGGCTAGGATATTGGTCTGGAAGGCGATGCCGTCGATGACGCCGATGATGTCGTTGATGCGCTTGCTGGTGCCGTCGATCTCGTCCATGTTGGAGACGACTTCTGACACGATGCTGTTGCCGCGATGGGCGGCCGTGGCGGCGGACTGCGCCAGCGCATTGGCCTGCGTGGCCGACTCGGCGCTCTGCTGCACGGTGCCGGTCAGGTGCTCCATCGAGTTGGCGGTTTCCTGCAGATTGGACGCCGTACTTTCGGTACGGGAAGACAGGTCCATGTTGCCGCTGGCGATTTCGCTGGAGGCCACGGAGATGGAGTCGGCCGAGATGCGCACATCCGAGACGATGGCGCGTAATGCGTCCTGCATGCGCATCAGGGCGCCGAGCAACTGTGCGGGTTCGTCCGAGCCGCTGGTATCGACCTGGTTGCTCAGGTGGCCGGCCGCGATGGCCTGGGAGATGCGCTGGGCGTCTTCCAGTGGACGGCAGATGCAGATCTGGTTGAGGATGGTCAGCGGGGCCACGATCAGGATGGACAGCAGCACGGCACCGCCAAACAGCAGCATGGTGTTGCGCACGGTCACCGCCTGTTCCACGTTCGCTGTCTCCGACTCCTGGTTCAGGATCTTGTCGATGTCCTGCGTGTATTGGCCGAACTGATTGGCCAGCCCGGCGGCCGGTGCCAGCTTGCTCATCGCTGCCTTGCCCGACAGCGCGCCCGAGGCCAACTGGTCGGATTCAGACTCCACGGCCTTCTGGTAGGCGTCCAGTTGCGTCAGCATCTTGCGCACAACGACGTTGTCTGCGTCTTCCTCGCCTTCCAGCATGCGGGCGCAGAGTTCGCGCAGGGTCTTGATGCTGCCTTGCCAGCCTTGAATCTCGCGGCCGACGGCGGCGCCGTCGCCGGCCAGCAAAATGGCGTTCTTCTCACGCAAACGGATGTCGCCAATGGCCTCGCGCATGCCCGACAGTAGGCTCACCTCGGCGAAGTGACCTTTGCGGTAGGCGTCGCTGGCGCTCTGGTTGTGCAGCAGGCCATACAGGCCCACACCGCCCACCAGGACGAGCAGAAACAGCACGACACCAATGGCGCTGTACATACGAAAGCGAATCGAGAATCCTCGCATCAAGGCAAACATGTTCATGGTGAATGGCACAAGCCTGTTGTCGGTCGTCAGGTGGCGCCGAGAAGCAGGGCCGTCATGCCAAGTCCAAGTCGCCTAGATCCCTGAAGCTTTCGGCGACAAGGGCGAGGTCTTGAGCAGAATATTTTTCTCCACATGGGAAAAATCCGCGATGGCCAGACCTCGGGCCATCATGGGTGGCCATGCTTGATCCAGATCAGTCTTTTATGCGCCACGTGGACGCACAGCCTGTGCCGTCAGCGGCGAGGCGCGCGGCCCTGGCTCAGGCGATAGCGTGTCTCGATGTCCCTCAGAGCGCCGCTTCGGGTCAGGCGTTCGATGGCCGCGTTGAGGGTGTCCATATCCCTCGCCTGAAGCGAGGTCTTGCTCAGCAGAAGGTGGATGGGGTCCTCGTTGACCGGGATGGGCAGCGGGTCGAGCGGCGGGATGCCCTTGGCCAAGGATTCGTGCACGAAGGCGTAGTGGTCGCCCAGCACCAGATCGCCACGGTGCGTGTTTAGCATCTGCATGCCCTGCGTGGTCGTGCGGTAGACAGAAAGCCGGCCCTTGGCTTGAAACTGAGGCCTTAGAGCCTGGTAGCTCGCACCGAACCAGCCCGCATCCGGCGCGATCAGGTGCCAGTGATTCTTGGCCACAGTGTCGAGGGTGGCGGGGGCATAGCGGGCTGCCTCGCCGCTGCGCGCGAACAGCGAAATGATCTCCGCGCGGTAGGGCTTGCTGACCCAGGCGAAGGCGTGGCGCTCGGGCACGTCGGATGCGGCAAATTGCAGATCGAGCGTGCCTTGACGCAGGTAAAACAGCTGACGCGGCGGCGGTATGCCCCGGACGAATTCAACCGTGCAACCGGCCTCCTGGGCGATGCGCGAGACGAGTTCGACGTCAAGCCCCAAAGGCTGCTGACGCGGGCCTTCGACCGAATATGGGGGCCACGCCACCCAGCCCACGCGCAATACCCGGCTGCAGGCGGCCGAGACGGGGTGGAGGGCCAGCGGCGCCAACGTTGCACAGTACAGCCCTGCGAACTTCAGGCTGCTGCGCACGACGTTCTGTTTGGCTCAGACGTTGAACAAGAAGTTCAAAACGTCGCCGTCCTTGACCACGTATTCCTTGCCTTCGGCGCGCATCTTGCCGGCGTCTTTCGCGCCTTGTTCGCCCTTGAACTGGATGTAGTCGTCAAAGCCGATGGTCTGTGCGCGGATGAAGCCACGCTCGAAGTCCGTGTGGATCACGCCAGCGGCCTGAGGGGCGGTGTCGCCCACGTGGATGGTCCAGGCGCGCACTTCCTTCACACCGGCGGTGAAGTAGGTTTGCAGACCGAGCAGCTTGAAGGCCGCGCGGATCAGGCGGTTCAGGCCGGGCTCGTCCTGACCCATTTCGGCCAGGAACATGGCGCGGTCCTCGTCGTCCATCTCGGCCAGTTCGGCTTCGGTCTTGGCGCAAATGGCCACCACGGCTCCTTTTTGGGCTGCGGCGTATTCTTTCAGGCGGTCCAGCAGGGGGTTGTTTTCAAAGCCCGTTTCAGACACGTTGCCCACGAACATGGCGGGCTTGGCGGTGATCAGGCACAGGGGCTTGAGGATGACCAGCTCTTCCTTGCTGAAATCGATGGAGCGCACGGGCTTGGCTTGGTCCAGCGCAGCCTGGCACTTTTCCAGCACCTTGACCAGGGCTGCGGCTTCCTTGTCGTTGCCAGATCGGGCGGCCTTTTGGTAGCGGGTCAGGCTCTTTTCGACGGTACCCAGGTCGGCCAGGCACAGCTCGGTCTGGATGACTTCGATGTCGGCGATGGGGTCGACCTTGCCGGCCACGTGGATCACGTTGTCGTCTTCGAAGCAGCGCACCACATTGACGATGGCGTCTGTTTCGCGGATGTGCGAGAGGAACTGGTTGCCCAGGCCTTCGCCCTTGGAAGCGCCGGCCACCAAGCCAGCGATGTCCACGAACTCGACGATGGCGGGCAGGATGCGCTCGGGCTTGACGATGTCAGCCAGGGCTTGCAGGCGCTGATCGGGCACTTCCACCACGCCCACATTGGGCTCGATGGTGCAGAAGGGGTAGTTTTCAGCCGCGATGCCGGCCTTGGTCAGGGCGTTGAAAAGGGTGGACTTGCCGACGTTGGGCAGACCCACGATGCCGCACTTGAGGCTCATGGATGTTCCTAGAGGGTACAGAAAGAGAAGGGCGGCGCACCTCACGCGCACCAAACCTGCCATTTTACGCCGCCGATGGTGTCGCCGGTGAGGCAGGTTTGGCCGCAGGGTCGATCTTCATCCACAGGCAGAGCGCATCGAGCAACTGCTTGCGGTCCACCGGTTTGGTCAGCACGGTGTTCATGCCCGCGCTGAGGCAGGCCTGGCGGTCTTCCTCGAAGGCGTTGGCCGTCAACCCAATGACGGGCACGTCCTGGCTGAGCGCACCGGCTTCGCCCTGGCGCAGGCGCTGCGTGGTTTCCAGGCCGTCCATGCCGGGCATGCGCCAGTCCATGAGCACGGCAGCGGGGCGGTTCTCGCGCATGAAGGCCAGCGCGTCGTGGCCGTTGCTGATTTCCCTGACGCTGGCCCCGGCGCTCAGCAGCACCTCCGTGGCCAGCATGCGGTTGACATCATCGTCGTCGACGACCAGCACCAGCTGGCCGCGCAGATCACGGCTCACGTTGGGCGCGCGCAGCAGGGACGGGTCCGTGTCCTGCAAGATGGCCAGCGGCAGCTCCACGTCGATGCGTGTGCCCCGGCCCGGCTGGCTCTTGAGGCTCAGCCGCCCCTTCATCAGGCTCACCAGTTCCTGGGTGATGGTCAAGCCCAGGCCGGCACCGCCGTGGTGGCGGTTGCTGCGGCTGTCGGCCTGGTAGAAGGCCTCGAAGACGCGGCTCTGGTCGGATTCGCTCATGCCCTGGCCGGTGTCGATCACGCTCATGCACAGCCAGTCCTCTCCCGGGTTGACAGGCGGCAGACGGCGCAGGGTGAGGCTGACATGGCCTTGCATGGTGAACTTGATCGCATTGGCCATCAGGTTGATCAGCACCTGGGTGAGCCGCAGCTCGTCGCCCATGCGCATGGAGGGCAGGTCATCGGGCATGCCGATCAGCAGCTTGAGGCCCTTGAGTTCGGCCATGGGCTTCACGGCGGCGCAGGCTTTCTGCACGATGAGGCGCAGGTCCATGGGCTGCTCCACGGCCTCGATCTTGCCGGCCTCGATGCGCGAGAGCTCCAGCACCTGGTCGATCAGGGTCAGCAGGTGCTGGCCACTCGTCTGGATGGTGTTGAGCAGGCGGGTATCGCGCTCGGTGTCGCCGGGCAGGTTGTTCTTGTCAGCCAGCAGATCAGCCGACACCAGCATGGCATGCAGCGGGGTGCGCAACTCGTGGCTCATGACGGCCAGGAAGCGGCTCTTGGCGCGGGAGGCGGTCTCGGCAGCGTCGCGGGCGCGTGCGAGCTCGTCGGTGCGGTCGCGCACCCACATCTCCAGCGCCTGACGGGCGTCGCTGGGGCCGTCCTTGTGGCCGGAGACGATCAGCCCCACGCCATGCTTGAGCCGGTCGACACTGATCAGGCTGACCAGGAAGGTGATCTGCATCAGCACGCCATTGATGACCAGCGACTGCATCACGCCGGACCAGGCCTTGTCCGTGGAGGTGGCCTCCAGCCAGACTGCGGGCAGGGCGACCATGGCCAGCATGGCCAGCGACAGGCGCACGGCCCATCGCCAGGGAAACGTGAGCTGCAGCAGCAACGACACCACCGGCATCCACAGGAAATTGTTGGCCACCCAGTAGGGCGACACCGCCTGCCGATTGAAGAACAGCGCCGACAGCGAACTCACCATGAAATAGGCGCCCAGCCCGCCGGCGGCCACGCGTTGGGTGCCCAGCAGCGTTTCGGGGTGGTGGTCCAGCGTACGGTGCAGCCACAGCATCAGCAGCGCGAGGGCGGGCTGCGCCCACCGGTCGTGCGGCGCGATCACCTGGGTGCTCAGCTCGCATCCCCACAGCACGAGGGCCGCCACGGCCGCGATCAGGTAGATACGAAGTGCCGTTTTGTGCTCGATCAGTGACAGGTAGTTCGCGCTGCCGGCATGCTGAGGGCCGGCAGCAGTATCGGAATGGCCCAAAACAGCCCTCCACAAGCGGTTTACTGCCATTGGTTCCCTGTATTCGATGGAATTTAAGAATTCCATATTAAATTACCGAATGGCCCTCCGTTTTCGTGCGCCTGGGGCCTCGTCGCCGTTCGTTTGTTTCCGTTTGTTTGTTCCTCTTGTTCTTGCTTGTGTTTGCGCATATGCCTGCTTTTGATGTGTGTGTCAGTGGTTCGGGGGCGGTGGCCATGAGTCTGGCGCTGTCCTTGTCGGCCGATGGCTGGAAAGTGGCCTGGGCCAAGGCACCCGAGGCGGGCAAGGGCGCTGCCAAGCCTGATGTGCGCACCTATGCCTTGAATGCGCGTGCCATCCGCCTGCTGGAGCGGCTGCGGGCCTGGCCTGCGCTCAAGGCTTATGCCTCGCCTGTGAGCGAGATGGATGTGCGGGGTGACGAGGGCGGTGTCCTGTCGTTTTCGGCCTGGCAGCAATGCGTGAGCGAGTTGGCCTGGATCGTGGATGCGGCCGAGCTGGAGCGCCTGCTGGGCGAGGCCCTGCGGTTTGCGCCCAAGGTGGAGGTGGTCGGGCCGGTGACCGAGGAAGGCGCGCCGGTCGACGCCAGTTTGCTGG
Organism: Burkholderiales bacterium; assembly: GCA_003963115.1. GTDB lineage: Bacteria > Pseudomonadota > Gammaproteobacteria > Burkholderiales > Burkholderiaceae_C > Aquabacterium. The sequence goes on along the minus strand of RXJQ01000022.1, from coordinate 62,136 downwards.
CCATCTGCGAGGGCAAGTTTTCCCAGACGCGCTCGGCCCTGGGCGTTAGTTTTGCCCGCAAGGAGTATGGCCATTGGGGCGTGGCGGCGCGCCTGAAGGCCACGCTGCCTCACCACGGCGTGGCCCGGCAGTGGTTCCGCTCTCCGGATGTGCTGGCGCTCTTGCCCTTCAACCAGCCTGACCCGGCGGCGTCTTACGGCCTGGTCTGGTCCGTCCCGCAGGCGCGTGCCCAGCACCTGCTCACCCTGAGTGCAGCGGATTTCGAGTGCGAGCTGCAGGACGCCATCCTGCGCTCCGACCCGACTGCGCCGGCCAAGGTCGGCTCATTGAGCCTGACGTCCCCAGTGGCGGCATGGCCTCTGGCTTTGGCGCAAGCTAGCCGATGGACGGGCCCCGGCTGGGTGCTCCTGGGCGACGCCGCTCACTTGGTCCACCCTTTGGCAGGCCAAGGCCTCAATTTGGGCCTGGCAGATGTCGATACCCTGGTGGATGTGCTCAGGCAGGCGCGCGCAACGGAACCTTGGCGCTCGCCTGGGGACGAACGTACCTTGCGCCGCTATGCCCGGCAGCGCGAGTGGCCTACCAAGGCGATGGCTGGCGTGACCGATGGCCTGCTGCATCTGTTTGCCGACCAGCGCACGCCGATCAAGGACCTGCGTAATGCGGGCATGTCACTGGTGCAGCGGCTGGGGCCGGTGAAGAGCTGGTTGATCGGCCGGGCGCTGGATGCCTGATATTTCTTGTTGATGTCAAAGGACTGAGGATGTTTTCCAAGTTTCGCGGCCTGGCGATGGCCTGTCTGGTTCTGACCATGGGCCCCGTGGCGCAGGCGCAATCCGGCGAGTTGCCCATCGGGCAGTTGACGGCTTTGAAGCTGAAACTGTCGCGCGTGCCTGACCTGCCTCCGGTCGAGTCGGCGCGGACGACGCCGATCCCCGGTCTCATCGAGGTCAAGGTTGGCAACCAGGTGATCTACACCGATGCCGAGGGCGATTACATCGTCGAAGGGCAGATGATGGAGGTCAAGAGCAAGCGCAACCTGACGGAAGAGCGCCTGGACGAGATCAACAAGGTCGACTTCGCCTCGCTGCCTTTCAAGGATGCGATCGTGTGGAAGAGCGGCAGCGGCAAACGTCGCCTGGTGGTGTTCGCGGACCCCAACTGCGGTTACTGCAAGCACCTGGAAAAGGAGATCCAGCAGGTCAAGGACGTGACGGTCTACACCTTCATGATCCCCATCCTGGGTGACGACTCCAAGGTCAAGCTCGACAACATCTGGTGTGTGAAGGACCGCACGCAAGCCTGGCGTGACTGGATGCTGACGGGCGCGCCTCCGGCCAAGGCCTTCGGCATGTGCGCTTCGCCGGGGCAGCGCAATCTGGCCCTGTCGCAAAAGCTGCGCGTGCAGGGTACGCCTTCGATGTTCTTCGAGGATGGTTCGCGTCTGGCACAGGCAGCCGGTGCGGCCGCCATCGAGCAGCGCCTGGCGCGCGCATCGGCCAAGGTCGGCGGCTGATCAGTCGTCAGTAGGGTGGATCGGCCTTGGTGGCCGGGCCGCCCTTTGACGGTGGCAGCGGCGCATCGTCGCCGGGCGTTTGCTGCGGCGCGCCGATCATCTTCATGTCGAGGGTGATCTCGCCCATGTGCGTCAGGATGCGGATCGGCAGGTACTGCAAGGATGGCGCGAACCAGGTCTCGCCCACCAGGTCGTTCTTGTCCTGTATCAGGCGCCGGGGTTTCACGTGCAGCGCAGGGATGTCACCCAGGTCGGTGTGCAGCACCTCCTCTTGCAGGACATCAAAGGCCAGCGGTTCAATCTTCTTGGTGTAGGCCAGCGGCAGCACGACGGTGTTGCCCGGCTTGAGCAGTTGCGGCTGGCTGATGAACTGATAGGCCAGGTGGATCAAGGTGCTGACCGGGTCTTGCACATCGGGTGGGCGAGGCACGCGGTCGCCGTTGCCCAACACCACTTCCTGATCATCGAAGCTGACAGCCGCTGCCTTGGGCGCCTTCAGGGCCATCTTGAAGAGGCTCTCATAGCGCTTGGGTGACAGGCCATTGGGTTCGATCACGCCTTCGCTGATCATGCTGATATTGGCAAATGGCAGGCTGGAATCCAGGCGAACCTGGTAGCGGCTGCCTTCGCGCACCCATTCCACCGAAGCCGTGCCTTCAAAGGGGCCGCGGAAATAACCTTCGAGCTTGTAATTGACCTTGGTGGCCTTGGGCCAGACGAAGGTGGGCCCTGCGGGTGCCGATGCCGCATTGGCGGCGTAGGCTGGATCAGGCTGGGGGCCCTTGGGCGCGGATTCCTTCCACGCAGGCAGCGGTGGCACGGCCGCAGAGCTGGCGTCGGCGACCTGGCTGGCGGCATCCAGTGGTGCCATGACCTTGGCCTGGGAAGCGCTTTCGTCCGGGGCGGAAGCCGCCTTCACGGGCTTGGGGCTGCGCTTTTTGCGCGCAGGTGCGGCGCCAGCTGTCTGCTCGGCAGGACGGGGCAAGGCGGCAGCGGTCACGGGAGGCGCACTGAGCTTGACCTCCGTGACATAGGTGGCCTCCATGCGCTTGATGGTCAGCTCGGGCGGCGCCAGCTCCTGCATGCGCATAGACACCTCGTGGGTCACCCACAGGTGCGCGGCCAGCACACCCACAGCCAGGACGGCAATGGCCCGGCGGTGGCTGAACTTGTATCTCGCTGAGGCGGGCTGCTGCATCAGGCCTGCAACCATGCTTGCCTTCTCGCGACCTTGTCCGGAGCCTGGGCCACGTCGGCCAGCGTCAGGGCGATGAGCTCTGACGCGGGTGCGGGCGTGGCCTGGCCCTTGGCCTGTTTCCCGGGTTTGTTCGTCGCACCGGAGGCCAGCGCGGGCACCGTCAAGGTCAGCACGCGTTGATCACGGCTCACGACGAGCGCCTGTGCCCGCGCGGCATCGTGCCAGGCGATCAGGTCTTCCGCTTTTTTGACACGCCAGCCATCCAGCGCGAGCAACTCGTCGCCCACGCTCAGTCCGATCTGTTCAGCCAGGCTGCAACGCATGATGGCCTGCACCTTGGCGCCGCCACCGGCTTCCTGAATGCGCAGGCCCCATTGCTGCGGCAACGGTGCGGCCTTGCTGCTCCACGCGATGCCCAGCTTGTCCAGCAGCGCCTGCAGGGGCAGCTCCTCACAGGTTTCGGTCCACCGGTCCAGCACGGCCTGCCAGGCGTCGACCAGCGGAGTGTCCGGCTTGCTGGTGCTGATCAATGGTGGCTGGCCCGCTTCACTGGCCAGGGCTTGCGCCACGTCGCGATGCTGGATGGGCCGCCCCAGCTGCCACAGGCGCTGCATGACGCCATCCAGAGAAGGATGGACCTTGTTCGATGCAGGCAGTTCGCGCAAGGCCAGGTCCAGCGCCAGGGCCACCAGGGAGCCCTTGGTGTAGTAGCTCACGGTGGCATTGGCGGTGTTCTCATCGGGCCGGTAGTAGCGCGTCCAGGCGTCGAAGCTGGCCTGCGCCACGCTGTAGCTCAAACGCCCGGGCGTGGCCAGCACCTGGTTGACCGTCTTGCCCAGCAGCTTGAGGTAGGTGACCGCGTCGATCAGGCCGGTGCGCAGCAGGAACTGGTCGTCGTAGTAGGAGGTGAAGCCTTCGAAGAACCACAGCATGCGGGTGTGGTTCTCTTGCGTGTAGTCATAAGGCGCGAACTCGGCAGGCTTGAGCCGTTTGACGTTCCAGGTGTGGAAGTACTCGTGGCTGATCAGGCCCAGCAGGGTGGTGTAGGCTTCCTTGTTGAGCGGGCGGCCAACACGAGGCAGATCCTTGCGCCCGCAGATCAAGGCCGTGCTTTGGCGGTGTTCGAGCCCGCCGTAACCGTCTTCCAACACATTGAGCATGAACACGTAGTGCTCAAAAGGCGCCTTCTTGCGACCATGCCAGAAGTTGATCTGGGCCTCGCAGATAAGGCGGGTGTCGTCCAGCAGCTTTTGCCCGTCCAGGTCGGCCGTTGCGCCGGCCACCACGAACTCATGGCGCACGCCGCGCGCGGTGAATTCGCCGCGCCAGAAGGTGCCCAGCTCGACCGGGTGATCGACCAGGGCGTCGTAATCGGGTGCGAGATAGTCGCCTATCCCTTGGGCATTGACCTTGATGGCCGGCAGGGCCGTGGCCACATGCCATCCCTTGGGCAGCCCTGCAATCTTGACGGCCTGAGGCTGGTCTTCGAAGCCATGTACTTTCAGGAAGACGCTGGTGCCATTGAAGAAGCCCCGGTGGGCATCCAGGAAGGCGGCGCGCACCGAGGTGTCGAAGGCATAGACCTCGTACTCGACGGTCAAGGGCTGGGTGCCCTTGGTGTCCAGCTCCCAGGTGGCTTTGTCCAGGGGCGTGACGCGGATGGCGCGGTTGCCCTGCCTTGCCTTGAGCGGCGAGAGATGCCGGGCGAACTCGCGCACGAGGTAGCTGCCAGGGATCCAAACGGGCAGGCTCAACTGCTGCCGTGGCTGCGGCTTGTCCACGCGCAGGCTGACCAGAAAACGGTGGGCGTGGGCATCAGCCACTTCGATGCGGTATTGGGTCATCGTGTGTGCAAGGCGAGGCAGTTTGTTCAGGGGCTTGCCTCAGATCTGGGCAGCGGCAAGAAAGCAGCTCAGGCTGGCCGCGCAGGTCAGGCGAAATCGCAGGGTCAGCCAGCCGGCCACGCCCAGTTCGGGGTAGCGCTTGCGGTCGGTCAGGTAGCAGGCGATCAGCAAGAAACCCATGACGACCAAGCCCGCGTGCGGCGGCATGAGCAAACCCAGCCAGGCGGCCAGTGTGTAGACCACGCCCGTCCACAAGGCGCGCTTGTGGTGATCCGGCATGGGCATGCCCGAAGCCGAGCGCCACATGATCAGGCCCCATGGGATGCCACCGAGGAAGGAGACGATCAGCGCGGCGTAGCTAGTGAGGGCACGCACGACAAATGCAAACGGCTCGGAATAATTCGGACTGACCAGCAGCCAGATGAAGAGGGCGCCTCCGATGAATGGTGCCAGTCCGGCGTAGGCGAGCTTGCGTGCCAGCTCATCGGGCTCGGCATGGTGGTGTTCTGGAAGGGCGTATGTGGCGGGCAGGGCGTTCATAACAGGCTTTGCGTCGATATCGACATGGCGACATTGTGGCAAGAAGCGCACCGTCTGGCAGAGGCTTCAAAAGGCCAACCAGCTGAAAACAGTGGGAATGTCGTCAGGCAGAGTCAGTGGGTGCTGGCGCCAGCGCGCCACGGTGTCGGTGCGGCTCCAGCCTTGCGGCAGGGTCAGGCCGCAACTGGCGCTGAGCAAGGTGTTGCCTTGCAGGTGCTGCAGCAGGGCTTGCCACAGCGCCGTGTTGCGGTAGGGCGTTTCGATCACCAGTTGCGTTTGCCGGCCTTTGCGCGATGCCTGCTCCAGCTCGCGGATGCGCTGCGCACGCTCCTGCGCGTTGACGGGCAGGTAACCCACGAAAGCAAAGCTCTGGCCATGCAGGCCGCTGGCGGCCAAAGCCAGCACCAGCGAGCTGGGCCCCGACAGCGGCAGCACGGGGATGCCCGCCTGATGGGCCGCCAGCACCACCGCCGCACCCGGGTCGGCAACGCCGGGCAAGCCGGCTTCGGAGATCAGCCCGACGTCATGCCCTGCCAGGGCAGGGGCCAGCAAGGCGGCGATCTGGCGCGACTCGTCCTGGCTGCTGGGCTTGTGTCCGCCTTTGGGCGGGCGCGGCAGCACCTGGATGTCTTGCTCCTGAAGCGGCGTGCTCAGGGGCACGATATCGGCCACCCGTTTGAGAAAAGCGCGCGTGGTCTTGGCGTTTTCGGCAATCCAGTGACGCAGGCCGGCGGCGGCCGTGATCGCGCCCAGGGGCAGGCTCTCGCGCAGATCCGGCAAGGGGGCGGGCAGGGACGCGTCATGCGGCTCACCGCCGCCGACGCAGCCGAAGTCCAGGGTATTGGGGATCAGCAGCAGCCGGCCACTTTTGGGGGGCACTGGGTTGGGGTTGCTCATGAGGGATTCAAGGTGTGGACCGGCGCAGGGCGGCCAGCCAATGCAAGGGGTCGATGCCGGCTTCGCGCATCAAGTTGCAGGTGTCGATGAGAGGCAGGCCGATCAGGGCACTGGGGTCGTCCGACTGGATGCGGTCCAGCAGCGCAATGCCCAGGCCTTCCGCCTTGGCGCTGCCGGCGCAGTCATACGGCTGCTCGGCATGCAGATAAGTCTCGATCTCCAGGTCGCTCAGCACCCGGAAGGTGACACTGACCGTGCTCAGCCTCGTGCCGAGGTAGCCCGTGCGGGCGCGCACCAGGCAGACAGCCGTGTGGAACAGCACCGTCTGGCCGCACATGGCCTGGAGTTGCTGCCTGGCCTTGTCATGCGTGCCAGGTTTGCCCAGGGCCTGGCCGCGCAGTTCGGCCACCTGGTCTGAGCCGATGACCAGCAGGTCCTGATCCGGTTGCATACCTTGCAGATGCTGGCTCACGTCCTGCGCCTTCGCCTGCGCGAGCCGCCAGGCCAGGGCGCTGGGGGATTCGTCTGCCAGCGCATGTTCCGCTGTACCCGGCGCGCAGGTGTCGAAAGGCAAGCCCAGCCTCGACAGCAGCTCCTTGCGGTAGGGCGAGGTGGAGCCCAGCACCAGCTTGGGCCAGTGTGGAGGGGCGGCTGTCTGCCCGGTCTGAGCGGGGGCGGAAGGCAAACTCGACGACATGCTGGCTGGGTTGGAGGTGGATGATGCGTGGCAGCCCGCATTGTCCCAGGCAGTGGCCCTGTTCTGCATTGCCCTAAACTTGGCGGGATGAAATCTCGTACCTTCGTGCCCCGCAAACTGGACATGTCCGCCTTCATCGAGTCAGGCGAGACCTTGGAAGGGGCCTTGCCCGTCACGGAGTTGCCCCGCCTGGCCGCTGGCCTGGCCCAAGATGCCGATGCGTCGGCGTTGCCGCAGGTGACGTGGTCTGCGCAGGGGCGTCAGGTGTCGCAGCGCGTGGGCGGCCCCCAGTTGTGGCTGGACCTCAGCGCGCAAGGCGAAGTGGCCATGGTGTGCCAACGCTGCCTGCATACGGTGAGCCTGCCGCTGTCCATCGAGCGCAGCATCCGTTTCGCGAAGGACGAAGCCGCCGCAGCCGAGCTGGATGCCGACGGCGACGACGACGTGCTGGCCCTGTCCCGCCAGTTCGACCTGATCGAGTTGGTGGAAGACGAGCTGATCATGGATCTGCCCATCGTGCCACGCCATGAAAAATGCCCGACCGATGTCGAGGCGATGATGAACGACCAGGGCGAGGTGGCGCCGCCAGGGCTGAGGGGCGTGAAGGGCGACAAGGCGGAAAATAGCGTTCAGGACGACACGCCGGACGAGTCGACGCCAAGCGGCAAGCCCAACCCCTTTGCGGTGCTGGCCAGCCTGAAAAAAGACCGCTCCTGAACAAAATTGATACGGCACAGCGATTCGTGCTAGAATCTCTGGTTTTCCAAGGGTCTATGCATTGGCCGCAGCATTGGGTGCTGTGGGTGAGTGCAAGACGCTTTTCAACACTTGCGGACTGCAGGGCGGCCAGTTTCAAGCTGGCAACGGTGTGGTCTGGCAACCCGCAAGCTGCAACAAGCTTGCATTTCGGAGTCCATCATGGCCGTTCAGCAAAACAAGAAGTCGCCTTCCAAGCGTGGTATGCACCGTTCGCACAATGGTCTGGGTACCCCAGGCACCGCCGTTGAGCCCACCACTGGCGAAACCCACCTGCGTCACCACATCAGTCCCACCGGCTTCTACCGTGGTCGCAAGGTCCTCAAGACCAAGGCTGACGCCTGATCATTCTCAGCGCTGCGCCTGATCGTTGATCGTTCAGGCAAGCCGCAGGCACGCCAAGAGGGCTGGGTCAACCGATGCATCGGTTCCAGCCCTTGTTTTTTGTCGGTCCTTGTTTGTAGTTTGAATCGACCCATGACTGTCTCCTCGCCCAACTCGTCCAGCCCGGCAACGGGTGTCCGATCGTCTGAGGGTGTCTTGTCACCTGTGCGGATCGTCGTGGACTGCATGGGCGGCGACCACGGTCCGTCGGTGACCCTGCCTGCGAGCAAGTCATTCCTGGAAAAGCACCCCGACGCCGAGCTGGTGCTGGTCGGTTTGCCCGAGGCCATCGAGCCGGCCCGCCAATGGCCGCGCACCACGCTGGTGACGGCCTCCGAAGTGGTCACGATGGATGATGCAGTCGAGGTGGCGCTGCGCCGCAAGAAGGACTCGTCCATGCGCGTGGCCATCAGCCAGCTCAAGGCCAGCGAAGGCAAGCCGGCGTTGGCGCACGCCTGCGTCTCGGCCGGCAACACTGGCGCCCTGATGGGTCTGGCGCGCTACCTGCTCAAGACGGTTGATGGGATTGATCGCCCGGCGCTGGCCACCGTCATGCCCAATTCCAAAGACGGCTTCACCACCGTGCTCGACCTGGGCGCCAATGTGGACTGCTCTGCTGAGCATCTGCTCCAGTTTGCCGTGATGGGCAGCGCGCTGGTGTCCGCCGTTGATGGCAAGGACAGCCCCAGTGTCGGCCTGCTCAACATCGGCGAAGAGATGATCAAGGGCAGCGAGGTCATCAAGCAGGCCGGCGACCTGCTGCGTTCGGCCAGCGAGCGTGGCCTGATCAACTTCCACGGCAATGTGGAAGGCAACGACATCTTCAAGGGTACGTCCGACATCGTTGTGTGCGATGGCTTCGTCGGCAACGTGGCCCTGAAGACGGCGGAGGGTCTGGCCACGATGTTCGCCTCCTTCATCAAGCAAGAGTTCACACGCAACATCTTCACCAAACTGGCGGCTTTGGTCGCCATGCCGGTGCTAAATCACTTCAAAATGCGCGTTGACCATCGCCGCTACAGTGGTGCGGCCCTGCTCGGCCTGCGCGGCCTGGTGTTCAAGAGCCACGGCTCTTCCGACGCCCTGGCTTTTGAAGTCGCCTTGAATCGGGCTTATGATGCCGCCCGTCACAAGCTCTTGGAGCGGGTTCACGACCAGATCGCGGCCACGCTGGACAGTCTGCCGACTTCGGCAGAAGGTCAAAGCGGTTCGGCGGGTGTGGGGCAGGCAGCCTGATCCTCCCTTCAATGTCCACAAGACATCCAGACGACAGTTCTCGTTCGAGTCAAGCAACGTCTTCGCAAGGTGCACGGTACGCGCGCATCGCCGGCACCGGCAGCCACCTGCCCCCAAGGCGGGTAGTCAACCAGGATTTGGTGGGCCGCCTGGCCGCTGACGGCATCCAGTCTTCGGATGCCTGGATCGTGGAGCGCACCGGCATCCAGGCGCGGCATTTCGCCGAGCCGGACGTCACGTCCAGCATGCTGGGTGTGGAGGCTGCGCGTCGCGCGCTCGACGCTGCGGGCCTGAAGCCCATCGATATTGACCTGATCGTCTGCGCCACGTCCACGCCAGACATGGTCTTTCCATCCACCGCTTGCCTGATCCAGCGTGAGTTGGGTATCGCCGGTTGCCCCGCATTTGATGTGCAGGCTGTGTGTTCAGGCTTTATCTACGCGCTGACTGTTGCGGATTCCATGATCCGCTCAGGCCCGGCTCGACGCGCCCTGGTCATTGGCGCCGAGGTGTTCTCGCGCCTGCTGGATTTCAAGGACCGCACCACCTGCGTGCTCTTTGGCGATGGCGCCGGCGCCGTGGTGCTGGAAGCCTCCGACAAACCCGGCATCGTCACCTCATGCCTGCATGCAGACGGGCGTTACGCCGATCTGCTCAATGTGCCGGGCAATGTCTCTGGTGGGCAGATCCTGGGCGAGGCCACCGTGAAGATGGATGGCCAGGCCGTCTTCAAGCTGGCCGTGACCGTGCTGGACAAGGCCGCGCACGAGGTGCTGGACGCCGCCGGGCGAGACGAGTCCTGCATCGACTGGCTGATCCCGCATCAGGCCAATCTGCGCATCATGCAGGGCACTGCCAAAAAACTGAAACTCCCGTATGACAAGATCGTGGTCACCGTGGATCAGCATGGCAACACCTCGGCCGCGTCGATTCCGCTGGCGCTTGATCATGCCGTGCGCACGGGCCGCATCCAGCGAGGCCAGACCCTCATGCTCGAAGGCGTGGGCGGTGGCTTCACCTGGGGCGCGGTGCTGGTGGACTACTGAATAGATATCAAAAAGGTATCAAAGGACAGAGACGTCATGACTGCTTTTGCTTTTGTATTTCCAGGCCAGGGCTCACAAGCCGTGGGCATGCTGGATGCCTGGGGTGACCACGCTGCCATGCGCGAGACGCTGGCCGAGGCCTCGGAGGCCCTGGGCGAAGATGTGGCCCGCCTGATCGCGCATGGTCCCAAGGAAGCGCTGGATCTGACGACCAACACGCAGCCCGTGATGCTGACGGCCGCCGTGGCTTGTTGGCGTGCCTGGCAGGCCGAGACGCGGCTGTCACCCGTGGTGGTGGCTGGGCATTCACTGGGTGAATACTCAGCCTTGGTGGCTGCCGGCAGCCTGACTTTGAAAGATGCCTTGCCTTTGGTGCGTTTCCGCGCGCAGGCCATGCAAGAGGCTGTACCCGTGGGCACGGGCGGCATGGCCGCCATCCTGGGCATGGACGCCGATGGCGTGAGGGCCGGTTGCGCCCAGGCGGCCGCCGCTTGTGGTGAAGCCGTCGAAGCCGTGAACTTCAACGATCCCAAGCAAACCGTGATCGCTGGCACCAAGGCCGCTGTCGAGAAGGCCTGCGAGCTGCTCAAGGCCGCTGGCGCCAAGCGTGCGCTGCCGCTGCCGGTGTCGGCGCCGTTCCATTCCAGCTTGATGAGGCCCGCAGCCGAGCGCCTCAAAGAGAAGCTGGCGGCCACGCCTTTTGCCGCGCCTCGCATCCCCGTGATCAACAACATCGATGTGGCCGAGCTGGCTGACCCAGACGCCATCCGCGATGCGCTCTATCGTCAAGCATTCGGCCCCGTGCGCTGGGTGGAAACCATCCAGGCGCTGAAGGCCCGGGGCATCACCCATGTGATCGAATGCGGCCCAGGCAAGGTCCTGGCCGGCATGGTCAAGCGCATCGATGCCGACCTGGTCACGGGTACCATCTTCGATCCGGCCTCGCTGGCCGAAACCAAGGGGATCCTGGCATGAGCACAGACCTGAGCAAGGACTTCACGGGCCAGATTGCCCTGGTGACGGGTGCCAGCCGTGGTATCGGTCGTGCCATCGCGCTGGGTCTGGCCCAGCGAGGGCTGAAGGTGATCGGTACGGCCACGACCGAATCTGGCGCGCAAGGCATCGGTGAGGCGCTGGCTGGTTTCGAGGGCTGCAAGGGCATCGTGCTCAATGTGACCGACGCGGCTGCGGTGGACGCCGCACTGGACGCCATCCTCAAAGAGCATGGTGCGCTGCATGTGCTTGTCAACAACGCCGGCATCACGCGCGACAACCTGTCCATGCGCATGAAGGACGAGGACTGGGATGCCGTCATCGACACCAACCTCAAGGCCGTGTTCCGCCTGAGCCGTGCCGTGATGCGCCCCATGATGAAGCAGCGCCATGGCCGCATCATCAACATCACCTCGGTCGTGGGTGCCAGCGGCAACCCTGGCCAAGCCAACTACGCGGCGGCCAAGGCCGGTGTGGCGGGCATGACCCGCGCCCTGGCTCGCGAACTGGGTAGCCGCAATATCACCGTCAACTGCGTGGCGCCGGGTTTCATCGACACCGACATGACCCGCGCCCTGACAGATGAGCAACACACCGCCTTGAAGGCGCAAATTCCGCTGGGCCGCCTGGGCCAGCCCCAAGACATTGCCGATGCCGTGGCCTTTCTGGCCTCGCCGCAGGCCGGCTACATCTCGGGCGTGGAATTGCACGTCAACGGCGGCATGTACATGAATTGATTTTGAGATGTTGCAGGGACTCTCAATTTCCTTTTTCGGGCCGTTGGCGTATTGACACGCCGTACCGGTAAAATCCCTGGTTTGTTTGCACCACCTCCTGGAGGAGTCATGAGCGATATCGAAGCACGCGTCAAGAAGATCATTGCAGAGCAACTGGGTGTTGCCGAGTCTGAAGTCACCCCCGAGAAGGCTTTCGTGGCCGACCTGGGCGCCGACTCCCTGGACACCGTTGAACTGGTGATGGCCCTCGAAGACGAGTTCGGCATCGAAATCCCCGATGAAGAGGCTGAAAAGATCACGACCGTGCAATTGGCGATCGACTACGCCAAGGCACACGTCAAGGCCTAAGCCGATCAACTTTTGCGCAGATCAAGCATGACCCGTCGTCGCGTCGTCGTCACAGGCCTGGGCCTGGTTTCCCCCGTTGGCAACAACGTCCAGGAATCCTGGTCGAACCTGCTTGCAGGTCAATCAGGCATCCAGACCATCACCAAATTCGACGCTTCTGCGTTCGCCTGCCAGTTCGCAGGCGAGGTCAAGGGCTTCAACATCGAGGATTACATCCCCGCCAAGGAAGCCCGTCACATGGACACCTTCATCCACTACGGCCTGGCCGCGTCGATACAGGCTGTCCGTGATGCAGGTCTGCCCACGGGCGAGGCACTGACGCCCGATCTGGCCGAACGCATTGGCGTGATGGTCGGCTCGGGCATCGGCGGCCTGCCCATGATCGAAGCCACCCACAAGGACTACCTCGAGCGCGGCCCACGCCGCATCTCACCGTTCTTCGTGCCGGCTTCGATCATCAACATGATTTCCGGCCATGTGTCCATCCAATACGGCTTCAAGGGGCCGAACATCGGTGTGGTCACGGCCTGTACAACCGGTCTGCATGCCATCGGCTTGGCGGCGCGCATGATCGAATATGGCGATGCCGACGTGATGGTCGCCGGTGGTGCCGAATCCACCGTGTCGCCACTGGGCATCGGTGGTTTTGCGGCTGCCCGTGCGTTGTCGACCCGCAATGACGATCCCAAAACGGCATCGCGACCCTGGGACAGGGACCGCGACGGCTTCGTGCTGGGCGAGGGCGCCGGCGTCATGGTGCTCGAAGCGTATGAAAGCGCCAAGGCCCGCGGTGCCAAGATCTACGCCGAGCTGACTGGCTTTGGCATGAGCGGCGATGCCTATCACATGACGGCGCCGGACGTGAATGGCCCCACGCGCTCGATGCTGGCGGCCCTGCGCAATGCGGGCGTCAACCCCGATCAGGTCCAGTACCTCAATGCGCATGGCACGTCCACGCCGCTGGGGGATCTCAACGAAACCAACGCCATCAAGGCGACCTTTGGTGACCATGCCAAGAAGCTGGTCGTCAACTCGACCAAGTCCATGACCGGCCACCTGCTGGGCGGCGCGGGCGGCATCGAGTCCGTGTTCACGGCCTTGGCGGTGCACCACCAGGTGTCGCCCCCCACGATCAACATCTTCAACCAGGACCCTGAGTGCGACCTGGACTACTGCGCCAACACCGCACGTGAGATGAAGATCGACGTGGCTGTGAAGAACAACTTCGGCTTTGGCGGCACCAACGGTTCGTTGGTGTTCAAGCGCATCTGATCTTCGGGTGCGCCACGCTGCCTTGCGCTGAACAGGTTGGCATGGCCATGCACCCGATGATGAAGCCCGCGTCCTGGGCCTTGTGGTCCGGCTCAGGCGGCATCCCTGCCGTGCATCGCGCTGCGGCCGTGTTCTGGCTGGCTGGTGGCGTCATGCTGGCGGTCTGGGTTATCGGCCTGATCTACGAAGCCATGGTCTGGGGCGTGTCGCCCTTGCTTCTGATTTTGGGGCTCTCGGTGGCGGCCGGCTGGTGCTGGCTGGCCTGGTCGACGTGGTCGGCCTGGCGCGCAGACCAGACGCCTTTGACCTTGCTGTGGACGGGCCCTGTCCGCGAGCGCGATGACGATGCCGGTGCACGCCACGCTATCGCTGAGAAGAAGGCGGCAGGCGGATTTCGCGTGACACAGTGGGATGCCCCTGTGCGCGTCGAGGTGCTGCTGGATCTGCAACGCTGGATGCTGCTGCGCCTGAGCACGACGTCTGGTGCGCCCAGGCAGGCCTGGTTGTGGCTCGCGGCCACGCCCGTCAAGCCTTTGCATCATCTGCGTGCCCTGGTGTATCTGCCTTCTCGCCTGACCGTGCCCATTGATCGAGCGATTGATCGCACGAAGGCCCCCACCCACGAAGGGGCGAGCGGGCCGTGGCTTGATGCGATGGCATCATGGCTCCATGTATTCAAACCGGGATCCAAGTTGCGTTCTTCCGCTCACGTGCCTGACGCCCCGCGCAGGCTTCATGCTGCTTCATCGAGCATGGAGTCGGTCTTTCCGTCCACGCTGGTCATGCGTGATGACGAGGACCACGATGCCCCCGTGGCCGCTCGTGCAGGAGAGCGCGCGTGAAGCCGCATGACCCGCTCAACCCTGGTGCCGACGAACCCGAGCATCTGCCGGATCAAGCCCCGTCTGGCGAAGGGCGGAATGTGAAGCGGATGGCGGCCACCACCGAGGCAGCCGAGCACAAGGAGCTGGTCGACCCGATCGTGGACGTGGACGCGGCCCTTGTCGAGCGCGTTCAGCGCGGTGACCAGCGCGCTTTCGAGATGCTGGTGGTGAAGTACCAGCGCCGCATCGAGCGTCTGATTGCGCGCATGGTGCGCGACGTCGATCTCGTCGAAGACATCGCGCAGGAAACCTTCATCCGTGCCTACCGTGCGCTGCCCAATTTTCGGGGCGAGAGCGCGTTCTACACCTGGCTCTACCGGATCGCAGTCAATACGGCCAAGAAGGCCATGATCGGCCTCAAGCGTGACCCCCTCATCACTGAAGCGGCCATGGCATCCGCTGACGATGAGGACGAGGGTGCTTCCCGCGTCGAGAACGAGCTCAGCGATGGGGAAACTCCGGAGTCGGTGCTGGCCAGCCGCCAGATCGCCGAAACCGTGAATGCAGCCATCGAGGCCTTGTCTGACGACCTGCGCCAAGCCATCACATTGCGGGAAATCGAGGGGCTCAGCTATGAGGAAATCTCTGAGCTGATGAACTGCCCCATCGGGACGGTGCGCTCGCGCATCTTCCGGGCCCGTGAGGCCATCGCCACGAAACTGCGCCCGCTGCTCGACACCCGCCAGGGCGAGCGCTGGTAAATGTAAAACTCAGTGAACTTTTTTCCCTGGGGCTGATCTGTTGACCATGTGGATGACGTTTCGTGCGTCTTTCCGAGTGCGTATCTGGAGCAAACACACATGTCTGACCGTTTCAGTGACAGTGATGCAGAACGTGAAGCGTTGTCGGCCCTGGCCGATGGCGAGGCCCCCTCTACCGAGGTGGCGCGCGCTTGCGGCGCTTGGCGTGATCGAGCCGATGCCCGTGCAACCTGGCACACCTATCAGGTGATCGGCGATGTCATGCGCTCCGAAGACCTGGCTCAGGCCAGTTCCGGCAGTGCTTTCCTGAAGAATTTCCGCGAACGTCTGGCGCAGGAGCCCGTGGTACTGGCGCCCAGCGCGGCGGCTCAACAGCGCCCTGCGCCTGATCAGGGCGCGCAGGCGCCGGCACGTGCCTTGAAGCGCCGCGCGTGGGCTGGCCCGGTGGCTGTGGCGGCTGGTTTCGTGCTCGTGGTCGGTGCGATGCTGTCTTCGCAAATCCTGCCGACCAATGGTTCGGCCGGGGGGGGCGCCAATGTCGCGCAATCGAGCGTGCCTGGCGGCATCCGGGGTGCAGACCTGTCTCTGGCCAGCGCAGGCCAATGGTCGGTCAATGGCTTCGTGCCTGATCCGAACCGCGCTTCTGGCGTGACGGTCGGTGGTGATCGCTCCTTCAACGAACCCGGTGAGGTCGTGATCATGCGCAATCCGCAGCTGGATCAGGCCCTGGCCATGCAGCAGCGCGGCAACGCGTTGGCCGATGGCTCCTTTGCTGGGCAAGGCGCCTTGACCAGACAGGTGGTGTTCGACGGCCGTTGAGGCTGCCGCATCAGCAGCCTTCTTTCCGCCATGTTGGCCGCCGTCCAGCTTCAAGGCTGACCGCGGCCTTTGCCTTTGTCAGCTTTACTTCACTTCACACCGCTATCGTGAACTGTCAGCCGATTGAGCGGCTCTCACGTTTTAGCTTTTGTCTTTCGTTTTTTTGTCAAACGAGGTTTTGCAAATGACGTCTTTTCTTCAGTCTGGATCTTCGACCCGTTCCGTCGTTCGCCGCACCTTGGTGGTCGGGGCGGTGGTCTCGGCCGTGGGGCTGGTGCTGAGTTCCAGTTTGTTCCCGCATCCATCACAAGCGCAGCAGCCCGCGCCTTTCACGGCGCCAACGGCTCAGCCCACCCAGCCGCCTTTGATCGTCAAGGGCCTGCCTGATTTCACCGAGCTGGTTGAGCGCGTTGGGCCCTCGGTGGTGAGCATTCGCACCACGCAGCGCGTCGTGGAGGATGCGCAAGAGGGCGATGACGAAGCCGATGCGCAGATGCGCGAGTTCTTCCGCCGTTTCTTCGGCACGCCCATGCCTGGCCAGACGCCGCGCAAGAGCGTGCCCAAGAAGGGCAATGAGCAGGGCGAAGAGCGTCCGCGTGGCGTGGGCTCTGGCTTCATCCTCAGCACTGATGGCTATGTGATGACCAATGCCCACGTGGTGGACGGCGCGGACGAGGTCTACGTCAACCTGACCGACAAGCGCGAGTTCAAGGCCAAGGTCGTGGGTGTGGACAAGCGCACAGATGTGGCCGTGCTCAAGATCGAGGCGGCCAAGCTGCCGGCTGTGGCGATTGGTGATGTCAGCAAGCTCAAGGTGGGCGAGTGGGTGATGGCCATCGGCACGCCCTTCGGCCTGGACAACACGGTGACCGCCGGTATCGTGAGCGCCAAGGCGCGTGACACCGGCGAAGAGATCCGCTTTATCCAGACGGACGTGGCTGTGAACCCCGGCAACTCGGGCGGCCCGCTGATCAACATGCGTGGTGAGGTCGTGGGCATCAACTCGCAGATCCTCAGCCGCTCGGGCGGCTTCATGGGCATCTCTTTGTCGATCCCCATCGATGACGCGATGAAGGTAGCCGAGCAGCTGCGCACGGGCGGCAAGGTGATCCGTGGCCGCATCGGGGTGGCCATCGCGCCGGTGACCAAGGACGTGGCCGAGTCCATCGGTCTGGGCAAGCCGGTGGGTGCGCTGGTGCAAAGCGTCGAGCCCGGTACGCCATCCGAGAAGGCTGGTCTGGAAGCCGGTGACATCATCACCAAGTTCGCAGGTCAGGGCATCGAGAAGGCGCAGGATCTGCCGCGTCTGGTGGGCGCGACCAAGCCGGGCACGAAGACCTCGATCCAGGTCTTCCGTCGTGGCGCTTACAAGGACTTGAGCATCACCGTGTCCGAACTGGACTCGACACCTGGCAAGGTCAAGGGCAGCAAGGCAGAGCCTTCCACCGAAGCCAAACTGGCGTCGGCCGAGTTGGGGTTGAGCTTGCTGGACTTGAGTGCCGAACAGAAGCGCGAACTCAAGCAGAACAATGGCGTACTGGTTGATAACGTGGATGGTCCTGCGGCGCGTGCAGGTCTGCGCCCGGGTGACATCATCCTGGCCGTGGCCAATGTGCAGATCAGTACGGTGAAGGAGTTCGAGTCGGTGCTGGCCAAGCTCGACAAGAACCGCCCAGTGAGCGTGCTGGTGCGCCGTGGCGAATGGGCGCAATATGCGGTGATTCGCCCGAACGCCAAGTGAGCGCCAAGCAGGCGAGGCCTTCCCGAAGCGGGCGTGCCTTGTCTACAAGAAAGGCCTGAAAGGCAGCCCTGATCGGTATCCCGGGAGCCGATCAGGGTTTTTTATTGCAGAAAAATCGCCGAAATCTTGATCGGTTTCATGGGTTGTTGGTTGGGCTCGACACCCTGTTTTGCTGTTGATAACTGAGCGGTTGACTTTGGGAATGCCCGTACAATCGCCCGGGCTGACGAACCCCTCCCTGAAGCAGAAAAAATCAGCCAAGTTACCCACAAACACCTGTTGATAAGATGTGGATAACATGTTTTGGAGGGCGCCTGACACCCCGATCAGAGGCTGTGACGCGGCCTTTTCGGCGGGGCTTTTCGGTACAATGAAAGCCCAACAAGCAGTTGCCATACGTTTTTGTTGGAAGGCGCGTCACACCTTTGGACGTGCCTTTTTTTTATGAATCACATCCGTAATTTTTCGATCATTGCCCACATCGACCACGGCAAGTCCACGCTGGCTGACCGCATCATCCAGCGCTGTGGTGGATTGAGTGACCGCGAGATGGAAGCGCAGGTCCTCGACTCGATGGACATCGAGCGCGAGCGCGGCATCACCATCAAGGCTCAAACAGCCGCGCTGCAATACAAGGCGCGCGACGGCAAGGTCTACAACCTCAACCTCATCGACACACCGGGGCATGTGGACTTCTCATACGAAGTGAGCCGTTCGCTGTCCGCATGCGAAGGCGCCTTGCTGGTGGTGGATGCCAGCCAGGGCGTCGAAGCACAGACCGTGGCCAACTGCTACACCGCGCTCGACCTGGGCGTGGAAGTGGTGCCCGTGCTCAACAAGATGGACCTGCCTCAGGCCGACCCCGAGCGTGCCAAGGCCGAGATCGAAGACGTCATTGGCATCGACGCGACCGATGGCATTCCCTGCTCGGCCAAGACCGGCATGGGTGTGGACGAGATTCTCGAAGCCGTGATCGCCCGCATGCCGCCGCCCAAGGGCCAGCCCGATGGCCCGCTGCGCGCCATGATCATCGACGCCTGGTTCGACAACTACGTCGGCGTCGTGATGCTGGTGCGCGTGGTCGATGGCCAACTGCGCAAGGGTGAACGCATCCGCATGATGGCCACCAACACCGTCTACCCGGTCGAGCACCTCGGCGTGTTCACGCCCAAGTCGGTGAACCGCGATGCGCTCAATGCAGGCGAAGTGGGCTTCATCATCGCCGGCATCAAGGAGCTGACGGCCGCCAAGGTGGGCGACACCATCACGGTGGAAAAGAAGTTGCCCAACAATGCTGGCCCGGCCTCCGACGCGCTGCCCGGCTTCAAGGAGATCCAGCCTCAGGTATTCGCCGGGCTGTATCCCACCGAAGCCAGTGAATACGACCAGTTGCGCGATGCACTGGAAAAGCTCAAGCTCAATGACTCCTCGCTGCGTTACGAGCCTGAAGTCTCGCAGGCGCTCGGCTTTGGTTTCCGCTGCGGCTTCCTGGGCCTCTTGCACATGGAGATCGTGCAGGAGCGTCTGGAACGCGAGTTCGATCAGGATCTGATCACCACCGCGCCCAGCGTGGTGTACCAGGTCGAGATGAACGGCGGCGAGGTCATCGAGGTCGAAAACCCCTCCAAGATGCCCGAGGTCGCGAAGATCAAGGAGATCCGCGAGCCCATCGTGACGGTGCACCTGTACATGCCGCAGGACTACGTCGGCCCGGTGATGACGCTGGCCAACCAGAAGCGCGGTATGCAGCTCAACATGGCCTACCACGGTCGCCAGGTCATGCTGACCTACGACATGCCCCTGGCCGAGATCGTGCTGGATTTTTTCGACAAGCTCAAGAGCGTGTCGCGTGGTTACGCCTCCATGGACTACGAGTTCAAGGAGTACCGCGCATCCGACGTGGTCAAGGTCGACCTGATGATCAACGGTGACCGTGTGGATGCGCTGTCGATCATCGTGCACCGCGCGCAGAGCCAGTACCGCGGCCGTGCGGTGGCGGCCAAGATGCGCGAACAGATCCCTCGCCAGATGTACGATGTAGCCATTCAGGCGGCAATTGGCGGCAACATCATTGCGCGTGAAAACATCAAGGCGCTGCGCAAGAACGTGCTGGCAAAATGCTACGGCGGTGACATCACCCGCAAGAAGAAACTGCTCGAAAAACAAAAGGCCGGTAAAAAGCGCATGAAACAAGTGGGCTCCGTCGAGGTGCCTCAAGAAGCTTTTCTGGCCATCCTTCAAGTGGACGATTGATGAGTTTGATCACAGGTGTGTTGTACGCTGCGCTGGTGGCGTACCTGGGGGGCTGGTATGTCGGCCAATGGCAGGGTAACTTCTCCTTGCTGCTGTTCGTGCTGACCTTGGTGACGCTGGTTTACTGGCTGGCCGAACGCTACAAGTTCCGTCCCGAGCGTGAGTCCGCAGCGAGCAAGCTGGTGGCCGAGGACGAGGCTCGCCGCTCGCAACTGGCCAGCCAGGGCATTGCCCAGGTCGATGGCAATGTGGCTCAGGCTCGTGACAAGTTGCTGATGCAGCCCTGGTGGCTGGACTGGACCGCCGGGCTGTTTCCGGTGATCTGTGCCGTCTTCCTGATGCGCTCGTTCCTGTTCGAGCCTTTCAAGATCCCGTCCGGCTCGATGATCCCGACGTTGCTGGTGGGCGACCTCATCTTGGTCAACAAGTACCACTACGGTATCCGCCTGCCGGTGATCAATAAGAAGATCATCTCCAACCACGAGCCGCAACGTGGTGACGTGATGGTGTTTCGCTACCCGGTCAATCCCAGCCTGGATTACATCAAGCGCGTGGTGGGTCTGCCGGGCGACGAGATCGCCTACATCAACAAGCGTCTGACCATCAACGGCACGCCCATCGAGCAGACGCCTCTGGCTGAGTTCTACGATGAAGACAGCCTGCGCTACACGCTGCAATATTCCGAAAATCTGATGGGTGTCTCGCATCGCATCCTGGTGGACAAGGACCGCCCGCCTTTCGTGCCGCCCCAGGCGATCGAGGACTTCCCCAACAAGCAGAACTGCCGCTACAGTGGGGAAGGCGTGATCTGCAAGGTGCCGCCAGGACACTATTTCATGATGGGGGACAACCGCGACAATTCGCAGGACTCCCGTTTCTGGGGCTTTGTGCCGGATGAGAACATCGTGGGCAAGGCATTCGTGATCTGGATGAACTTCGGCGACATCAAGCGCATCGGTTTCTTCCATTAACTCCCAACGGACATGATGAACGTGACGTCTCGTGCTTTTGCTGCCCGTCGGTCTCACAAGGGTAAGGTTCAACAGGGCATCACGCTGATTGGCCTGCTGTTCTGGGCTGTGGTGGTGGCATCGGTTGCGCTGGTGCTGATGAAGGTGTTCCCGGCCATCAGCGAGTACCGGACCATTTTGTCGATGGTGAACAAAGCGGCGCACGAGGGTGGGGGCACGGTGGCGGAGATCCGAAACTCGTTCGACAAGTCAGCCCAGATCGAATATGGCGTCACGTCCATCAAGTCGAGCGACCTGGATATATCCAAGGAAGACGACAAGGTGGTGATCAAGTTCGCCTACGACAAGGAAATCGAGTTGATTTCGCCGGTCTATCTGCTGATCAAGTTCGAAGGGCATTCCAAGTGATGAGGTCGCTGTGAGTTCCGCTTGGCTGCGAACGACACATGACGGGCCTGGTTTCAGGCCCGCTTTGTTTTGATGGCGACGTCTTCCATGAACCACAACGAGCTGAAGATGCTGGAGCAGCGCCTGGGCCACGCGTTTGCCGATCCTCGTCTGCTGACCCGTGCCGTGACGCACAAGAGTTTTAGCTCGGATCACTATGAGCGCCTGGAGTTTCTGGGCGACGCCGTGCTCAGCCTCGGCGTATCGGCTTTGCTGTACAAGCGCTTTGACCGCAGCGATGAGGGCGACCTGACCCGCGTGCGGGCTCACCTGGTTCGCCAGGACATGCTGCACAAGCTGGCGCAGCAACTCGGCTTGCCACAGGTGATGCGCTTGAGCGAGGGCGAGGCCAAGGGTGGCGGCGCGCAGCGGCCTTCCATCCTGGCCGATGCACTGGAAGCCATCATTGGCGCGGTCTACCTGGACGCCGGGTTCGACGCGGCGCGGGATCTGGTGCTGCGCCTGTTCGAGCCGCTGGTGGCCGAGTCCACCTTGGAGGGCTGGAGCAAGGATGCCAAGACGGCCTTGCAGGAATGGCTGCAAGGGCGCAAGCTGGCCGTACCTAGCTACCGCATCACGGAGACGCGGGGCAAGGCCCACGAGCAGACCTTCGTGGTGACTTGTGAATTACCTGAACTGGACCTGACCGTGATGGGTGAGGGCCTGTCGCGCCGCGCCGCCGAGCAGGCTGCAGCGCAGGCTGCCATGACCCGCCTGCAGCAGATGCCCGCCAAGCAATTGCCCAAGCCCGCCAAACCCACGGTGGTGGTCAAGAAGAAGCGCGTCTGATTCGTGCCTTTGACACCATCATCTGAACCAAGACTGCCATGTCCGCCAAGCCCATCAAACCCACGAAGCCATCTGCCAAGTCCGCCAAGCCCAGTCCCTCCACCAAGCCCAGCGAGGCTGTGCCTGCCGATCGGCTCAACCCTGATCTGGATGCCATGCTGGCCAATCTGGCCATGGCCAAGAAGGGTGGGGCGGAGCAGGCCGCGTCGGCAGTCCAGCAGCGCTGCGGCTTGGTCGCCATCATCGGTCGGCCCAATGTGGGCAAGTCGACCTTGCTCAATGCACTGGTGGGACAGAAGGTGTCGATCACCTCGCGCAAGGCACAGACCACGCGCCACCGTATCACCGGCATCCGCACGGATGGCGACACCCAGTTCGTGTTCGTTGACACGCCTGGTTTTCAGACGCGCCACACGGTGCGAGGCACGGCCGCGCTCAACCGCAACCTGAACAAGACCGTGCAAGCCACCTTGTCGGATGTGGATGTGGTGCTGTTCCTGGTCGAGGCGGGCAAATACGGGCCGGATGACGCCAAGGTCGTGGCCTTGCTGCCCAAGGACAAGCCTGTGATCCTGGTGGCCAACAAGCTGGACCTGGTCCACCGTCGCGAAGACCTGTTCCCCTGGCTGCAGGGCATGCAGGAACACCACGCGTTCGCACAGTTCATTCCCTTGTCTGCGCAGAAGGATGATGACGTCAAGCGCCTGACCACGGTGCTGCGTCCCTATCTGCCGCAGCAGGCGTGGTGGTATGACGCCGAGGCCTTGACCGACCGCACGGACCGCTTCCTGGCCAGCGAGATCATCCGCGAGAAGCTGTTTCGGCTCACGGGCGACGAGTTGCCCTACACATCCACCGTGGTGATCGACCAGTATGGCGAGGAACCTCCGCCGCCTGGCAAGCCCAAGGCCACCGGCCTGGTGAGGATCGCGGCCACGATCATCGTCGAGCGCGAGCAGCACAAGGGCATGGTGATCGGCGACAAGGGCGAACGCCTCAAACGCATCGGCACGGAGGCCCGCACGGAACTGGAGCGGCTGCTGGGCCGCAAGGTGTTCCTGGAAGTGTGGGTGAAGGTGCGCTCAGGCTGGGCCGACGACGAGGCTCGCCTGCGCACCTACGGCTACGAATAAGGTTCGGATACGGCTGCCGTGGCGCGCGCGTCTCAACGTCCGGGGGTGTCAGCGTATGTGCTGCACAGCCATGACTGGAGCGAGTCCAGCCTGATCCTGGACTTGTTCACGCGCGAGCATGGCCGTGTGGTGGCGGTGGCCAAAGGCGCCAAGCGACCTTATTCACAACTGCGGCCCGTGCTGATGCCGTTTCAGCGTCTGACCGTGGCCTTTGGCGCCAAGCGTGGTGAAGAGGCCGAGGTGTGGCTGCTGCGTCAGGCCGAATGGGCGGGTGGTGCGGCCTGGCCTGGTGGCGCGGCCTTGTTGCCGGGCTTTTACGTTAACGAGCTGCTGATGCGTCTGATGGTGCGCCACGACCCACACCCGGCCTTGTTCGATGCCTACGTGCAGACCCTGCAGGCCATGGGTGACCCGGCTTTGCTGCAGGCGGCCTTGCGGGCCTTCGAGCTGACCCTGCTGCGGCGCCTGGGGCATCTGCCGCAACTCTCGCAGCAAACCGTTGATGGGCAGCGGGTGGTGTTTGATGCGGCCTACGAGTTGCACCCTGAGTTGGGCGTGCGTGCTGCGCAGTGGCTGGGCGAGCCTGATGCGGGACCTGTGGTGCTGGGCGGACAGGTTCTGATCGAGATCGAGCAGGCGCTGGCCTCCAACCTTGGTCTGCCCACCTTGATGGCTGCCTGCATGCCGGCGCTCAGTGAGCTCAAGGCGGTGCTGCGCAACCAGATTCAATATCATCTCGGTTCTCAGACGCTGCGCACACGCCAGCTCATGATGGAGCTACAACAACCATGACTTTCTCTGGCTCTCAACTCACTGCGGTGGATGCGCCTCTGCTGGGGGTGAACATCGACCACATCGCTACGGTGCGCAATGCGCGCGGTGGGCGTTTCCCGGATCCGGTGGCGGCGGCCTTGCTGGCGGTCGAAGCCGGTGCTGACATCATCACCTTCCACCTGCGTGAAGACCGCCGCCATATCCGCGACGAAGACGTGCAGCGCCTGAAAGCCCATGTGGCCGTGCCTTTGAACTTCGAGGCGGCCGTGACCGACGAGATGCTGGCCATCATCGAGCGCACGGCCCCTGAGCATGTGTGTCTGGTGCCCGAGCGCCGCCAGGAGATCACCACCGAAGGCGGCCTGGACGTGCTCGGGCAGCGCAGCCGCATGCAGGAGGCCTGCGCGCGCCTGGCTGCAGCGGGCTGCCGCGTGTCCTTGTTCATCGGTGCAGACCCGGCGCAGATCGAGGCGGCGGCCGAGGTGGGCGCACCCTGCATCGAGTTGCACACGGGCGCCCTGGCCAATGCCTGGTGGGACGGTGATGCGGTCTTGCTGGCGCGCGAGTTGGATCGTCTGAAGGCAGGTCTCAAGCTCGGGCGAAGCCTGGGCCTGCGCACGCATGCGGGGCACGGCCTGGCGCTCACGCAGAACCTGCCCGTAGGCGACGTCAAGATCAAGCCGGGCCAGACCAGCAGCACCGCGCTGGTGGCGGCCTTGCCCGATGTCAGCGAACTGCACATTGGCCATGCGCTGATGGGGCATGCGCTCTTCGTGGGGCTGCGCCAGGCCATCGCCGATTTCAAGGCGGAGTCCGTGATGGCCCGCCGCCAAGTCGCCAGTTTCACATCTTCCACCCACTGATTCCCAAGCCGACTCACCATGAGCAAGAAAAGCAAGAACGGTCGTCCCTCGCAGCCTTTCGCGGCCGATGTGGAAGCCATCGCACACGCGCCGGTGGTGCTCGACATCGCTGGCCTGAACCTGGATGACGACGATCGCCGCCGTCTGGCCCACCCCTTGACTGGTGGCGTGATCCTGTTTGCGCGTAACTGGGCCAGCCGTGCACAACTCACCGCCCTGTGCACGGACATCAAGTCCATCCGCCCCGATGTGCTGATCTGCGTGGACCACGAAGGCGGGCGGGTCCAGCGCTTCAGGACGAATGGTTTCACCCATGTGCCAGCCATGCGCTGCCTGGGTGAGATGTGGATGAGCGATGGCAAGGGCGGGCAGGGCGCGGGTGCCATGGCGGCCATCGACGCGGCCACGGCCTGCGGCTACGTGCTGGCCAGCGAACTGCGCGCCTGCGGTGTCGACCTGACCTTCACCCCCGTGCTGGACCTGGACTGGGGCGAGAGCGGCGTCATCGGTGACCGCGCCTTCCATAGAGACCCCCGCGTGGTGTCGGTGCTGGCCAAGAGCGTGATGCACGGCCTGCTGCTGGCCGGCATGGCCAACTGCGGCAAGCACTTCCCTGGTCACGGTTTCGTGAAGGCTGACTCCCACGTCGATGTGCCTGTGGACACGCGCAGTCTCACGGCCATCCTGGAGGACGATGCAAAGCCTTACGAGTGGATGAGCACGGCCCTGACCAGCGTGATGCCGGCCCATGTGATCTACCCGAAGGTGGACGCCTCGCCCGCAGGCTTTTCGCGCAAGTGGCTGCAGGAGATCCTGCGCGAGCAACTGGGCTTCTCGGGTGCGATCTTCAGCGACGACCTGAGCATGGAGGGCGCCAGCGTGGCCGGCAACCACACGCAAGGCGCACTGGCCGCGCTCAATGCCGGTTGCGACATGGTCCTGCTGTGCAACCAGTCTCTCAACGGCGGCGAGCCGGTGGACGAACTGCTCGAAGGGCTGAGCGAGGCCCTGTCCTTTGGTGACTGGGTGGCCAGTGCCGACAGCGAAGCGCGTCGGCTGGATCTGCTGCCGCAGACCGCGCCGCTGACCTGGGACGAGCTGATGCACTCGCCCGCCTACCAGCACGCGCTGTCCAAACTGCCGCGCTGATTTTCGTGCTGATCTTCGCGCTGATCAGCCGGCGTAGAGCGCGTCGACGAGCGCCTTCTGGCGCTCCAGCACCACCTTGCGCTTGACCTTCAGCGTGGGCGTCAACTCGCCGCCTTCGATCGTGAAAGGCTCGGTCAGCACCACGAACTTGCGGATCTGGGCTACGCGGGCCTGTTGATCGTTGACGTGGTCCACGGCCTTTTGCAGGGCATTGAGCACGGTAGGGTGCTTGTGCAGATCTGGCGTCAAGGCCAGGCCATGGCTCTGCGCAAACTCTGCCAGGCTCAATGGCTCCAAGGTCAGCAGTGCCGTCAGGTAGTTGCGACCGTCGCCACAGACCACGGCGTATTCGATCAAATGGCTGTCCATCAAGGCGGCCTCGATATTGGCCGGCGAGATGTTCTTGCCGCCCGAGGTGATGATCAGGTCTTTCTTGCGACCCGTGATGTAGACATAGCCTTCTTCATCCACGTGGCCGAGGTCGCCTGTAAGCAGCCAGCCGTCGACGAGGGTCTCTGCCGTGGCTGTGGGCTGGCCCATATAGCCCTGAAAGATGTGCGGACCGCGGATCAGCAACTCGCCATCTTCGGCCACGCGTATTTCGGTGTCCGGCAAAGGCTTGCCCACGGAGCCGATGCGCGTGGTGCCCGGCAGGCTCAAGGTCGAGGGGCCACACGCCTCTGACTGGCCATACAACTCGCGAACGAGGATGCCCAGGCCCGAGAAGAACTTCAGGCTTTCTGGCGCAATGGGGGCGGCCCCGGTGCTCAGCAGGCGGGCCTGATCGAAGCCCAGGGCCTCCTGCACCTTCTGGTGAATCAGCTTCTGTGCCAGGGCCTTCTGCGCATCGAGCCACAGGCCCGGGCGCTGGCCCGCCATGTGGCGCTCATGCCATTGCTGCCCCACCCGCATGGCCCAGGCCGCCATCTTGGCTTTCGTACCCGTGGCCTGCTGCAACTTGGCCTCGATGGCGGCCTGCATCTTCTCCCAGACACGCGGCACACCGAAGAACACGGTGGGCCTGACCTCCTTGAGGTGATCGCCCAGTTGCTCGATGCTCTTGGCGTAGTACACCGCAAAGCCGGCGAACACCTGGTTGTGCATGGTGCCCATCTGCTCGGCGATGTGGGCCAGCGGCAGGTAGGAGAGCATGCGGTCGTTCTCGTCGGCGTGAAACTGCTTGCCCAAGGCGGTCGACACCCACCAGAGGTTGCCGTGGCTGAGCACGACGGCCTTGGACGGGCCCGTGGTGCCGGAGGTGTAGATCAGCGTGCCTGTGTCGCTTGGCTGGATTGCGGCCAGTCGCTGGTTGATGAGGAGGGCTTGCTGACTTGACAGCCCCTGCACCATGAAATCCTGCCAGTTGCATGTGTGGCAACTGGTCATCATGGTGCAGGGTTCACCGGCGATCTGCACAACGGTTCGCAGATGCGGCAGGCGCTCGGCGCAGGCGTGCACGCGGGTGAAGCGGTCGGCGTCCTCGACCAGGAGCACAGGCGCTTTGCAATGATTGAGGATGTACTCGATGTCGGCTGTGGAACTGGTCCAGTAGATGCCGACCGGCATGGCGCCAATGCTCATGGCAGCATAGGCGCCGATAGACCACTCCGGGCGGTTGAAGCTCAGGATGGCCACGGCGTCGCCAGCCTGCACGCCCAGGCTCAGCAAGGCCCGGGCCGCTTGGCGTACCTGCTCGGCGTGTTCGCGCCAACTGGTGGGCTGCCAGGCCGTGTCGCCGCGCACCCAATAGGCGGCATGATCGCCCAGCCGGGTGGCAGTTTCGATCAGCTTGGCGGGTGGTGCGATGAAATCTGCGTAGACTTTGTCCAATTCGGCGGGCTCGCTGCTGGTGGTGGAAGGCGATGGGAGCCAGGAGCGCGCCTGCGCGGCGTCAGATGAAAAGGGCATGCCGGTCTCCAACAATTGTCGAGATTAGATGGCATGCTTGACGTATGCGTCAATCTATTGGCGTATAGGTTAAACCCTAAGGCTAGGGTTAGGCGAGCGCCAGGGCATGCGCTATGGCTTGGGTGGGCAGCCCACGATCTTGAACTCGACACGTCGGTCAACGGCATCGCGCGAGTCGTCGGTGCCAATGCCGACTTTGTTTTCGGATGAGCCCTTGCCGTGGGACACCAGGCGGCTGTTCAGCGCAGGCGCTTCGGCGATCAGGCGATCGGCGATCGTGCTGGCGCGCGCGAGCGACAGCTTGCGGTTGGTGGGTTCGGTGCCGGTCGGGCTGGTGTGACCCACCACGTCCATGCAGACATTGGTAGCGGCTGTGACGAGCGCCAGTTGCTTGATCCACATGGGGTAGGCGCTGACCATGGAGGGGTCGGTCCAGAAGTTGGTGCTGCCCGGGCTGAACAGAAAGCGGATGCTCAAAGCGTTGTCCTGGATGCCCCGCTGAACCAGCTTGGCGAAGGCCTGCTCGGATTCGCTCTTCATGCCCAGCTTGCTGCTGCTCAGGTAAATCCCGTCATGGGTGCGCAACTGCTCGCCCCCTTGCGTGCTCTCCGCCGCCTTGTACTTGTGCAGGGCTTCGCGGTAGTGCTCACCGTTGTAGGACTCGTTGGCCTCGTTGATGGCCGCAGCCGCGCCGACGCGGTCGACATAGGCTTTGTCGGCCAGTTGGCCGGGCACGGTGTTGGTCGTGTTGATATAGCCCTTGATGGCGTCATCCAGCAGCAGGACCGGGCTGTCGCGGTAGTAGCGCACGGGCGTCAGGTCGAAGTTGTCGTCTCGTGCCACGGCCATGGATTGGGCTGAGACCTTGCCAGACTTCAGGTCTGTCAGCGCCAGGGTCAGGCGCCAGCTGCGTCGCCCTTGTTCTCCCACGATGCCCTTGACCGTGCCCGTCAGCACGTACTGGGCGCGTGGCAGTTGGCTGGGCAGGAAGGGCAGCACCTCCAGCTCCGCGTGCTTGGATGTGATGCGCTCGGTGACAAAGCTCTCGACCCGCTTGGTCAGGCTGGTCTGCTGGCCAGATTCGCTGTCGAGTACCGGGTCCACCACCATGCCGGTGCGGCTGAGCTGGCCCGGGATGTTGAGCATGAGCGACTGCTTCTTGAGCTGGCTGACCAGGCTCTCGGTCACCTGGTCCAACGCCTGGTCGAGACCTTGCTCCTGGGTATAGGCCGTGGGCACGGGCGCGCAGGCCGTCGCCATCAACATCAAAGCGGCACAGGCCGTGATCCAGGTGAGGAGCCGGCTCATTTGCAACCTCGCTTCAGGAAGGCGATGTCTTCTGGCGTGGGGTCCTGCGTGCTGAGCTTTCTGTTGATGTCTTGACATGGATCGCTTCCCTTGGATGATGTCGCAGCATGCTCGCTGGGCTTGCTGCTGGTGCGTGCCTTGGATTCAGCCACGTCCTTTTGACGAGGTGCGGACTTGTCTGGTTCGTCGATGGTGATGAAACCCAAGCCTTTGATCGACAGGGTGTTCTTGGCTGCTGGGCTGGGCGCGTGAGCCTGAGCCAGGGTGTCGGGTGACGAGGCTGTCTCAGACGGCTTGTCTGGTGTCAAGGCCGGCGTGCCTGATGGTGATGGGGCTGAAGGCAGGCCGGCCCGTGGCGGCGTCGCTTCGATGACGGCATTGGCCCGCTGGGCCACGTTGTCTTGTGCTGGGCTGTTTACCAGAGGCGGCGTTCCTGCTCCGGATGCAGGTCTGGACGCGTCTCCAAGCCATGCGGGGATGGCGTGCCATACCCACCAACTCAAGGCAGGAACCAGGAGGGCCAGCAAAAGCAGCGCAACGGCGTTCTTGAGCCAGGGGGGCGTGTTGCCAGGCGACGGTGCCTGGAAACTGCTTGCAAGGGGTGAACGCGAGGCCATGGGCATGCCTGTCCGGTGTCGTCTGCTGTTGAAGTGCCATTTTCATGCTACCGCAGAAGCTCGGATACCCCTCTCCCTAAAGAAGGGGAGTGGAAGGGGCGCAGGAAACGGGCATCGCATGCCAGACGTGTCGACACAGCGATGAAAAAACCCGGCACGAGGCCGGGTCTGTCAGGGGGGGCCGATCAGGCCGTGTTGGCTCAGGCGGCGGTCTCAAAGGGCAGGGTGATCTGGCTGAGATCCTTGCGGGTCTCGACCAGGATCAGCGGACCTTCGTCCAGCACGACGGGCGGCTTGCGCTCGCGCGGTACGTGCACAGGCTTGGGTTCGCGGGCGATGGCTTCCTGGACCGCGCGGATCTTCTCGACATCGGAGTTGACCCATTCCAGGCCGGCCGCCTGGGCGATGCCTTGCAGTTCGGTGAGTGGCAGCACGAAGGGTTCGGCCGCGATCGCGACGGGCTCCACGACGGGTACGACGGCGACTGCTGCGGCTTGAACCGGGGCAGGCTTCGGCGCGGATTCCGCTTCCAGGCTGAACGAGCCCGTGTCGGCCACGGCCGGTGCCGGCAGAGACATGGACAGCGCAGGCGCTTCTTCTGCCTCCGGTTGAGCAAGCTCGCCAGCGCTCTGCGCTGGCTGGGCTTCGTCGCCCGTGCCTTCTTCGCTACCCTCGCCACTTTCGCGGCGATCGCGACGGAAGCGGTCACGGCTGCGACGACGACGGCTGCCTTCCTGGCCCTCGCCTTCGGCGCCAGGCTCGCCAGCCTCCGCCTTATCGCCGGCCTCGGCGCCAGCTTCGTCTGCCTGTGCAGTTTCGAGTTGATCGGTGGACTCGGTCGTGGACTGGTTGTCGTCACCACGCTCACCGCGGCCACGGCCGCCACGACGGCGACGGCGGCTGCCTTCGCCGCGCTGCTGTTCGCCTTCCGCCGCTGCGGTGCTGGAGCCAGGGGCGTCGATCAAGCCTTGCTGATCTGCGCTGGCCGAGGCCTGGCCGATCGCGGCGGCTTCAGCGGCAATGGCCTCGCGGTTGATCACCGGACGCTCGCCTTGGCCCTGGCGTTCGCCGCCACGGCCACCACGGCCGCCGCGACCACCACGGCCTTCACCGCGGTTGCTGCTGGTGTCGTCCGTGCGGATGTCGGTGCCCTCGGCACCTTGCTGGGCGCGCTCTTCACGGCCCTGGCGGCGGCCACGGCCTTCGCGGGTCTCGCCGCGCTCGCCCTTGTCGGCGCGCTCATTGCGCTCGCGGCGCTCGCCACCGCGTTCACCGCCACGGCGCTGCTGGCCATCACGACGGCCACGGCCTTGGCCCTTGCCACCTTCCTTGGTTTCTTCGGTGCCGGGGGGTGTGGCGGGGGCTGCCACAGTCGCGGGAGCGGCCACCTGAGCCGGAGCTTCGTCACCACCGAACAGGCGCTTGAGCCAGCCGAAGAAACCGCCAGACGATGCGGGTGCCAGCGGTGCGGCGGGTGCTGCCGCTGCCGGCAGCGGTGCGGCCGCCACGGCGGGCACGTCGTGCTCGGGCTTGGGTGGAGCCACCGGTGCGGGCTGATCGGGCAGCACGCCCTTGATCACGGGCTCCTGCTTGGGCTTGGCCTTTTCACGGCGGGTGATGCCGACTTCGTCGTCGGGCTCCTCGACCATCGAGTAGCTGGCCTGGATGTTTTCCAGGCGCGGGTCGTCGTGGCGCAGGCGCTCGAGCTTGTAGTTCGGCGTTTCGATGTGCTTGTTGGGCACCAGCAGCACGGTCACGCGCTGCTTGAGCTCGATCTTGGTGATCTCGGTGCGCTTTTCGTTGAGCAGGAAGGAGGTCACTTCCACGGGCACCTGAACGTGCACGGCGGCCGTGTTGTCCTTCATCGATTCTTCTTGAATGATGCGCAGGATCTGCAGCGCCGACGATTCGGTGTCGCGGATGTGGCCCGTGCCATTGCAGCGCGGGCAGGTGATGTGGCTGCCTTCGCTCAAGGCGGGGCGCAGACGCTGGCGCGACATCTCCAGCAGGCCGAACTTGCTGATGGAGCTGAACTGCACGCGGGCGCGGTCATAGCGCAGGGCATCGCGCAGGCGCTGCTCGACCTCGCGGCGGTTCTTGGACTCCTCCATGTCGATGAAGTCCATGACGATCAGGCCGCCCAGGTCACGCAGACGCATCTGGCGCGCGATTTCGTCAGCCGCTTCCAGGTTGGTGCGGAAGGCCGTTTCCTCGATGTCGCCACCCCGGGTGGCACGCGCCGAGTTCACGTCCACGGCCACCAGGGCTTCGGTGTGGTCGATCACGATGGCGCCGCCCGACGGCAGGTTCACTGTGCGCGAGAAGGCCGTTTCGATCTGGTGCTCGATCTGGAAGCGCGAGAACAGGGCGGCGTCATCGCGGTAGCGCTTGACGCGGTTGGCCTGGTCCGGCATCACGTGCAGCATGAACTGGTTGGCCTGCTCGTAGATATCGTCCGTGTCGATCAGGATCTCGCCGATGTCGGACGTGAAGTAGTCGCGGATGGCGCGGATGACCAGCGACGACTCCTGGTAGATCAGGTAGGCGCCCTTGCCGGCGGTGGAGGCCTCGTCGATGGCCGTCCACAGCTTGAGCATGTAGTTCAAGTCCCACTGCAACTCTGCGGCGGTGCGGCCGATGCCAGCGGTGCGGGCGATCAAGCTCATACCCTTGGGGTATTCGAGCTGATCCATGGCTTCTTTCAGTTCCTCGCGCTCGTCGCCCTCGATGCGACGGCTCACACCACCGCCACGGGGGTTATTGGGCATCAGCACCAGATAACGGCCGGCCAGCGAGACGAAGGTGGTCAGGGCAGCGCCCTTGTTGCCGCGCTCTTCCTTTTCGACCTGAACCAGCAGTTCCTGTCCTTCCTTGATCACATCCTGGATGCGAGCGGAGCGGACCTCCACGCCTTCCTTGAAATACTGGCGCGAGATTTCCTTGAACGGCAGAAAGCCATGACGTTCCTCGCCGTAATCGACGAAACAGGCTTCAAGAGAAGGTTCGACACGGGTGACGACGGCTTTGTAGATATTGCCCTTGCGTTGTTCGCGTCCTTCGATTTCGGTTTCGAAATCGAGCAGTTTCTGTCCGTCGACGATGGCCAGGCGCCGTTCTTCCGGCTGCGTGGCGTTGATCAGCATGCGCTTCATGTGGTCTCCACAAATCGTATCGAGGCCGCTCCGGGATGGCGCCGGAAAAGCCTCCACTCACCTCAGCCCTTTCAGGCCAAAGCAGCGTTCATGCACGAGCAACGATGTGGAACCGAAGGAATTGCCGTGGCTGTCAGCGACGCGAGAGGCGTCCGTTCAGCAGGGGCGCGCGCGCCGAGACTTGGACACGGGCCTGCCGCCACCCCATGCCGGCGGCTTGACACGCATCTGGCGCGATCAACCGGGTCAACGAGGCGGGGGAAGGGACGCCATCAAGCCACAACCCGGACGCGGCACGGCGCAGCTTGCCGACTTCCCGGATGTGGGAGGCGGCCTGCGGACAGGCGAGGCGGGTGGAGGGCGTGAAGGGCCGGGACACGTGGGCAGTCACTCGACGCAGAATCCAGCGCTTAGCAGACAGTTTCGACTTCTGCGCTGCGCTGGAATCCATATAAACCTTGAATCGTGGTTCTTTCAACGTTGGCTCTGACACGGATCGCCCACTGGCAAAACCACGCCTTGGGTGGTTTTCTCCCGCAGACGATGCGTGCTGCATCACCATCAGGTTTGGCGGGACTCCCCGCCGGGCCCTGTCATGCTGCGCTGCCAAACCTGCTCAAAAGGTAAAATGAGATTTGGCTTTGCCCATTTGTTGCCGACATCAGCACCGTGACTCAAGCACAGGCCATATCCACAAACAAACATTTCATAACGTGGCTCAGCCCATTATAGGTGCGAAAACCGCATCCCGCCGCTCCAAAATAGCCGCGAAATCACAGCCCACCAAACAGGTCAAGCCCCCAACAGGGGTGTCTGTGGCGCGAAAGGCCGTTGCCAAGCCCCTCGAAACTGTTGCGCAAGTGCAGCACATCACGGTGGACGAGGGCAGTGCGGGGCAGCGCCTGGACAATTTCCTGATCAAGGTGCTCAAGGGTGCGCCCAAGACCCTGGTCTACCGCATCATCCGCAGCGGCGAAGTGCGGGTGAACAAGGGCAGGGCCGGCGCCGATACCCGGGTGGAGCTGGGCGACGAGGTGCGCGTGCCGCCCCTGCGTCTGTCCGACAAGAGCGAGGCTCAGGCGGCCGCCGTGCCGGCACGCGAGTTCCCCGTGCTGTTCGAAGACGAGCATGTGCTGGCCATCAACAAGCCCGCCGGCGTGGCCGTGCATGGCGGCAGCGGCGTGAGCTTCGGCGTCATCGAGCAGCTGCGCCGGGCCCGGCCGAATGCCAAATTCCTCGAACTGGTGCACCGACTGGACAAGGAAACCTCCGGCATCCTGTTGATCGCCAAGAAGCGCAGTGCCCTGACCGCGTTGCAAGACGTCTTCAGGCACCGTCAGGCCCACAAGACCTATGCCGCGCTGGTATTGGGCGACTGGCCCGAGCGCAAGAAGGTCATCGACGTGGCTTTGCACAAGTTTCTGACTGCCGAGGGCGAGCGCCGCGTCAAGGCCGTCAAAGGTGAAGATGACGAAGGCCGACGCTCGATCACGCTGGTCAAGGTCGTGCAGCGCTACGAGGCTTTCAGCCTGCTGGACGTGACCATCAAGACTGGCCGCACGCACCAGATCCGGGTGCACCTGTCGCACGAAGGGCACCCCATCGTCGGCGACGAAAAATACGGCGACTTCGCCCTGAACAAGGCTTTGGCCCGTGGTGCTGGTGGCGGCGCCGGTGGCGAGGCACTGGCCGGTGTCGATCGGCACAAGCTCAGCGACGGCCGCTTCGAGCGCATGTTCCTGCACGCCCGCTATCTGCGTCTGGCGCACCCGGCAACGGGTGAAGACATCGTGCTGGAAGCGCCTTTGCCCGCCGATTGCGACAACTTGCTGTCCGCACTGCACGCGGTGTCATCGGGCAGCAAGTAAAGTGTCGACTGCAACACGGGAGTGCCTTTGAACACCACCACCACCTCTTCGGGAAGAGCAGGCAGCGCGGACAGCGGCCTGCGCCCGCGTGCCTACGACCTGATCGTGTTCGATTGGGATGGCACCTTGTTCGACTCCACCGCGCTGATCGTGCGCTGCATCCAGTCGGCCTGCCAGGATCTGGGTTTGCCCGTGCCGGATCGTTCGCAGGCTTCCTACGTGATCGGCCTGGGCCTGCATGACGCGCTGGCCCACGTGGCCCCGACCTTGCCGCCGGAGCGCGTGCCAGAGCTGGGCCTGCGTTACCGTCACCACTACATCAACTGCCAGCATGAGCTGAGCCTGTTCGAGGGCGTGTTGCCCTTGTTGTCTGCCTTGAAGGAGCGCAATCACTGGCTGGCCGTGGCCACTGGAAAGACGCGCCAAGGCCTCAACGAGGCGCTTGCCCATGTGGAGCTTGTCGGCCTGTTCGACAGCTCCCGCACGGCGGATGAGACCTTCTCCAAGCCGCATCCGCGCATGCTTCAGGAGTTGATCGCCGAGTTCGGTGTCGAGCCCTCGCGCACCTTGATGATCGGCGACACCACGCATGACCTGCAACTGGCCGTCAACGCCGGCACCCACAGCGTGGCCGTGAGCTTCGGCGCCCATGAACCCGAAACCTTTGCCGACTACCCGACCCGCTTCGTGGCCCACTCGATGGCCGATCTGCACGACTGGCTGACCCAACATGCCTGAGTTGAATCTGGAGCCGCAGTATCTGTGCGACTCCGCTGCGCTGCAGGAATGCGGTGATGCCGTGATGTTCGAAGTCATGGAGGGCGGGCAAAGTGCACAGGCTTTTGCCGTGCGCTTCGACAATGTGGCGGTGGCCTACCTGAACCGCTGCGCCCACATTCCCGCGGAGATGGACTGGCAGCCCGGCAAATTCTGGGACATGGACAAGCGCTTCATCATCTGTTCCGTGCATGGCGCCCTGTATGACCCGCCCAATGGTGAATGCGTCAGTGGTCCCTGCTACGGCGCCAATTTGCAGGCGATCAAGCTGCTAGAGAAGGACGGCCAGGTGTATTGGTATCCTTCTGAACGATTCCAGCCTTTGTTCTGATTCCCAACCGAGCCTTTTAACCGAGCCCCTTCATGAGCGCTGTCGACTCCTCTTCGTCGGACACCTTGTCCGCGGCCCAAAATGCCCTGCTGACGCAGATGGCACAGGCTTACCTGGCGCAGCAGCGGCGTGAAAAGCGCTGGCGCTGGTTCTGGCGCATCGTCTGGATCGGTGTGGGCGTGAGCATGATCTGGGCGACGCTGCAGAACGTTCCAGCGGCCAAGGCGCCCTCCTCGCCGCACACGGCCCTGGTCGAGATACGCGGCGAGATCGCCTCCGACACCGAAGCCAATGCCGACAACCTGCTGGCGGCCTTGCGCAGTGCATTCGAAGACGCAGGTGCCCAGGCCGTGGTGCTGCGCATCAACTCGCCTGGCGGCAGCCCCGTGCAGGCCGGCCTGGTCAACGACGAAGTGCGCCGCCTCAAGGAGCTGCACAAGAAGAAGGTCTACGCCGTGTGCGAGGAAATGTGCGCCTCGGCGGCCTACTACATCGCCGTGTCGGCCGACCAGATCTTCGTGGACAAGGCCTCGATGGTGGGCTCCATCGGCGTGTTGATGGATGGCTTTGGCTTCACCGGCATCATGGACAAGGTGGGTGTTGAGCGCCGCCTGATGACCTCGGGCGACAACAAGGGCATGCTGGATCCGTTCTCGCCGCGCAACCCGCGTCATGAAGGTTTTGCTCAGGCCATGCTCGACCAGATCCACGCGCAGTTCATCCAGGTGGTGCGTCAAGGCCGCGGCAAGCGCCTGAAGGAGACGCCGGAGACCTTCTCAGGCTTGTTCTGGAATGGCCAGCAGGCTGTCGAACTCGGCCTGGCCGACAAGCTTGGCAGCCTCGATCAGGTGGCACGCGACGTGGTCAAGGCAGAGGACATCATCGACTACACGCAGAAAGAAAACCTGGCAGAGCGTCTGGCCAAACGCTTTGGTGCCGCTTTCGGCGCAGGCGCTGTTCATGCCATGCGCGCCTCGGTCAACATCCACTGAGTTTTTAGGCTGGCCTCAACTGTCCATGCCCACCAGCAGGCGGTGGGCGGCGTCGTTGGACAGGTTGAGCAGCTTGGCCACCTCGGTCACATCATCGGGCAGTGCGGCTTGCGCATGCGGGTCGTCCCAGCCGTACTGGGTGTGCCTTGCGATGCGCACGCCCAGCATGACGCTGCGGATCTTCGGGTCGTTGGCGTTGCGATCGTCGGTGCAGCGGATCAGCAGGGCTGGCAACTGCCACTCGCGCATCAACTCCTGGGCCAGATCCCCAAGTTGAACGCCCAGCACCTCCTGCTGGATGTCGGCGGAGCGGATGGTGTGGTCGGCCTTGAGCCGGCTGGCGATCTCCAGCGCGAGCTTGGGGGCATGACACCACAGCAGCATCTCGGCGAAATCGTGCAGCAGCGCGGCTTCCTGGATGACGACGGCGTCCTCGTCTTGCCGACGCAGCGCGAAACCCATGGCGAAATGCGCGCCACGGCGAGCCCGCGTGATGACCTTGATCAGGCCACTGAGCGCCTCAGGCTGGTCATGCAGCCAATCGAGGATGGTCGGGACCTGGTCAAAGGCCTTGAAGAAGGGGCCGATGCCTTGCATCAGGATGGCGCCGGTCAGGGTCTCTGGCGGCTCGATGCTCAGGCGCATGCAATAGCGTGACACATGCGTGAGCACCTTCAGCGTCATCAATGGGTCACTGGCGAAGCTCTCGGCCAGGGTATGGGCGTCGACCGTGCCCTTGGCGTCTTCGATCGTGCGCAACTGGGTCAGCTCCGCCACCGACCCGGGGAGGACCGGTATCTCGACGCGGCTCATGGCATCGATCCAGGCGCGCAGTGAGGGCAGGGCAACTTCGATCATGGACGGGTTTTCCCGGTACGCATGATCCTCTTATCGGCGTGTTTGGGCAGTTTGGCAAGCGGTGCTTGCCCCTGAAGTTGTCCAATTCGTCACGAGGTTGGTAACAATTGCTTACTTCCCGCCCAGCAGCGCTTCCTTGAGCTCGGAGTCGACCGGCGAGCCACCCAGCCAGATGCGCAGCAGGGCGTTGTAGAAGTCTTCTCCGGCCAGGTCTGAACCCTTCTGCACGCCCTCAACCAGTACGCGGGTGCCTGCCCCAGGTGCATGGTCAATGCGGATGGTGGTGCCCTTCTTGACCGTGCCGAAGCCCAGCATCAGGCTGTGCAGTTCGTCGATCTTGGGCTGGAACTTGGCGATGTCGTTGTCGCTGTTGTTCTTGCGAAAGCCCTTGACCATCGCGTCGGCGAAGTCTTCACCGGTCAGATCGCGCAGGAGCACGATCTGCAGGCTCTTGGCGCCAGGCTGGCCAAGCAGGGCGGTGGCATCGTGTTCCTTGTGGGGCACGTACAGGCCCGCCGCATAGACGTCGACAATGATCTTGACGCGCACGCCGGCGCCATTGAGCAGCAGCGACTGGTTGGCCAGTTGGTAGGTGTCGTTGAAGTGAGCGCCTTTGATGTCCACCGCTGACCAGCCGGGCAAGGCTGCAGTCAGCAGCGTGGCGAGGATCAGGTGGCGGGCCGTCTTGCGGGCGGGGGTTGGCTTGCTGGTCATGTCACGCTCCATTTCTTTGCTTGAGGCATGCGCTTGACGCGAAGGAGGTGCCGCGTCTGCGCCATGTCATTTTTCGGATCGCACCATATCCGAATTTCCCATCACGTGCGCCCCCTCACTTGGTCGTTCTCGGCGTGTCGTGGCTTTATGGCTGCATTGCGGCCATTCTGGCGAGGGCCTATTGCGGCGACAATGATGACCCATCAAAGGCCCCAGGGTGATCCACCCGAACGAGTTGGCGCATGTCTTTTTTGGTCATCGATATTGGTAACACCCGCTTGAAGTGGGGCCTGTATGCACACCCGGCGCCTGGTGCCGAACTGCTGGCACACGGTGCCGTGGTCCTGGAGGACATCGACTACCTCTGGGAGCTGCACTGGAAGAACCTGATGCACCAGCCCTTAGGCATGCTGGGCTGCGTGGTGGCAGGTGAGGCGATCAAGAAGCGCGTCGAAGAGCAGTTCATCGAGGGCTGGGGTTTGGCGCCTCGCTGGGTGTCTTCTTCAGCGCAAGGTGGTGGCGTGGTCAACGGCTACGAGCACCCGCAGCGCCTGGGGTCTGACCGCTGGGCCGCGATCATCGGCGCGCGTCAACGTGCCTTGTCCGTGCTGCCTGACAACCCGCCACCGGTGCTGGCTGTGATGGTCGGCACGGCCGTGACGGTGGATGCCGTCGACCCATCCGGGCGCTTTCTGGGCGGTTTGATCCTGCCTGGCTTTGGCCTGATGTACCGCGCCCTGGAAAGCGGCACGGCTGGCCTGAAGGTGCCGACCGGCGAGGTCAAGGACTTTCCCACCAACACCAGTGACGCCCTGATGAGCGGCGGCACGGACGCCATCGCCGGCGCCATCGAGCGCAGCATGCGCCGCTTGCGGACCCGCTGCGGTCGCGAGCCGCTGTTGATCATGTCGGGCGGTGCGGTGACCCGCTTGTCTCATGTGGATGAGTTGCCGGCCAGCGTGGTCGAGAACCTCATCTTCGAGGGGCTGCTGACCCTGGCCACAGCTGCCTGACGTCGATCCAAAGCGGCTTCAGAGGATGAAGCGAGAGAGGTCCTCGTTGCGGGCCAGTTCACCCAGGCGGTTGTCGACCTGGTCCACGTCCACGGTGTGCGACTGGCCCGACAGATTTGGCGCGTCGAAGGACAGCTCGTCGAGCAGCCGCTCCATCACGGTAGACAGGCGGCGTGCGCCGATGTTCTCGGTGCGTTCGTTGACCTCATAGGCAATCTGCGCAAGACGGCGGATGGCCTGCGGCGTGAAGTCCAGCGACACACCCTCTGCCGACAGCAGCGCCTGATACTGCTTGATCAGGCTGGCCGATGGCTGCGTGAGGATGGCCTCGAAGTCCTCGACCGACAGCGAAGACAGCTCCACGCGGATGGGGAAGCGGCCTTGCAGCTCGGGGATGAGGTCGCTGGGGCGGCTCAGGTGAAACGCACCTGAGGCGATGAAGAGGATGTGGTCGGTCTTGACCATGCCGTACTTGGTGTTGACCGTGGTGCCTTCGACCAGGGGCAGCAGGTCACGCTGCACGCCTTGGCGCGAAACCTCGGCACCCTGGCCCTCAGAGCGGCTGGCCACCTTGTCGATTTCGTCGATGAAGACGATGCCGTTTTGCTCGGCGCGCTCCAAGGCACGGGTCTTGATGTCCTCGTCGTTGATCAGTTTGGCGGCTTCTTCTTCAATGAGCTGGGTGCGGGCATCGGCCACGGTCACCTTGCGGGCCTTGCGCTTGTTTTGGCCCAGCTGCGAGAACATGCCACGCAACTGCTCGGCCATGTCTTCCATGCCGGCAGGGCTCATGATCTCGACCATGGGCGTCTTGGCATCAGACAGCTCGATCTCGATCTCGCGGTCGTCCAGCGTGCCTTCGCGCAGGCGCTTGCGCATGACCTGGCGGGCCGTGTTGTCGGCAGGCGGCGTGTGGGCGATGCCAAATTCCGAGCGGGGTGGCGGCACCAGCACGTCGAGGATGCGCTCCTCGGCGGCGTCCTCGGCCTTGGCGCGCTGGGCCTGCATCTGGTGGGCGCGCTCCTGCTTGACGGCGGTCTCGACCAGGTCGCGGATGATGGTGTCCACATCCTTGCCCACATAGCCCACCTCGGTGAACTTGGTGGCCTCGACCTTGATGAAAGGCGCATCGGCCAGCTTGGCCAGGCGACGGGCGATCTCGGTCTTGCCCACGCCGGTGGGGCCGATCATCAGGATGTTCTTGGGCGTGATCTCGGCGCGCAGCTTCTCGTCGACCTGCTGGCGGCGCCAGCGGTTGCGCAAGGCAATGGCCACGGCACGCTTGGCTTCGCGCTGCCCAACGATGTGGCGGTCGAGTTCGCTGACGATCTCTTGTGGGGTCATGCTCATGCTTGTTCTGCTCGTTCAGCCCAGCGATTCAATCGTGTGGTTCTGGTTGGTGTAGATGCACAGGTCGCCTGCGATCTCCAGCGACTTCTTGACCATCTCCGAGGCGGTGAGTTCGGTGTTGGCCAGCAGGGCGCGCGCGGCAGCCTGGGCATAGGCACCCCCAGAGCCGATGGCGATGATGCCGTGTTCGGGTTCCAGCACGTCGCCGTTGCCGGTGATGATCAGGGAGGTTTCACGGTCGGCCACGGCCAGCATGGCTTCCAGCCGGCGCAGGACGCGGTCGGTGCGCCAGTCGCGTGTCAGCTCGACGGCGGCGCGTGCCAGGTGCCCTTGGTGCTTATCCAGCTTGGATTCGAAGCGCTCGAAGAGGGTGAAGGCATCGGCCGTGGCGCCGGCGAAACCGGCCAGCACCTGGTCGCGGTAGAGGCGCCGCACCTTGCGGGCCGAGGCCTTGACGACGACGTTGCCCAGGGTGACCTGACCGTCGCCACCCATGGCGACCTGCCAGCCGTTGGGGGTTTGGCGGCGGACGCTGACGATGGTGGTGCCGTGATATGAATCCATGACGCTGCGAAGGAAAGAGGTGGTTGCCCCGCCGATGAGAGGGTCAAGCGAGGTCAGATGAGGGCGTCTGGTGCCATTTCAAGGCGCATCGCACCCCTCGATGGGACGATCTCAGACGGTCTGCAGCTTGACCTTGGCGTGCTCGTTGATGCCCATGGCGCCAAAGAACATGGCGATCAGGCGATGGGGATTGTTGAACACGACCTGGCGGTTCTCGGCGCGGCGGGCCAGCACCCAGTTGAGCAGGTCTCCGGCTGCGATGAAGTCCACGCGCAGCAGGTGTTCGCAGTCGATCTCCAGGGTGACGCTGGCACTGAGCTGGTCGTCGAGCTGGGTCAGGGTCTGGCCGATGTCGCCCACCAACTGACCTGAGAGGTTTAAGGCGGCGACCTGCACGAACTCGATCTCGTCGTCATGCAGTTGCGACTCGACGAAGCTCGTGGTGACCTCGCTGACATGCGACAGCGGGCGGGTGTGTGCCTGCACGGCCGCGTCCGCCTGCTCACGCACACGGCAGGTCGCGTGCTCCCAGGAGGGCGGGGAGCGTTCGTATGTGACGCAGTAGTCGATGGCCACTTCGTCGAACTGCACGGGGCGGTTGCAGAGCCTGAGCATCTCCAGGCGTAGCATCCAGTAGGCCGGGTCGGCATCCTTCACGCCGGGGGGCGAGGACTCGCCCAGCACGTCGAGCAGGTGAGCCGCACCAATCCAGATCAGCTCCTGGCTCTCCTTGCCCCACTGGCGCAGCAACTGCGTCAACTGCGCGGCGCCTTCCGGTGTCACGCTGTCGATGCGGCTCCAGTCCATGATCCACGGACGCGGCATCTGCAGGATGTCGATGCGCAGCCTGGAGCTGGCTTCCTGGTCGAGGCGGGCGGGGGCAATCCAGCCTTCCAGCCTTTGGCCGTCAGCAGAGGCCTCCAGGGCGGCGGGCTCGGTCTGCGGATGTGCTTCGTCCAGGGGCAGTGGCTGGGTGCTGGGGATGGGCGGGCTGTCCCGGCGAGCAAGGAACTGCGCGACCTTGGTGGGCAGCGAGTACCACTGCGGGGCCGACATGCCGAACTTCTGGGCAAACGATACGGCCAGGTGGTCGAACTTCTGCTGCAGGTCCAGGCAGCGGTAAAGATCGAAAAGAACCAGCCAGGTTTCAGACTCGTCGTGGCGGACGGCGCCGGGCTGAACCAGTTCCAGCAGGCATTGCTCGCACTGGTCGAAATCGGCGTTGGCAAACGCGATGACCGCTTCGTCGAGTTCCGGGTCGTGCACGACCTCGACGACATGCACATCGAGATCCCCGCGCAGGCTGGCCTGAACCGAGGGGCTTGCCGTCTGGGTGAGGCGGGGCGCCGATGCGCGCGCCGAGTCGAGTACGGCCTGCGAAATCTCGGGCGGCGGCTCATCATTGTCGAACGCCAGGGAGGCGGGCGCCGTCAGCGTATTGGGGGCGGTGGTGGCTGGGTCGGTCAGCCGACCAGGCATGGACGGCACGGCAGCGGGCTGCAACACGGGTGGTTGTCTACCGGCGCCGCCCACCATCTGCAACTCGATCTCGTCGATTTTGGCCTTGACGGTGCTGTCCGAGCGCGTGCCGCTGTGCTGCGG
Source organism: Burkholderiales bacterium (assembly GCA_003963115.1). Taxonomy (GTDB): domain Bacteria; phylum Pseudomonadota; class Gammaproteobacteria; order Burkholderiales; family Burkholderiaceae_C; genus Aquabacterium. The sequence goes on along the minus strand of RXJQ01000022.1, from coordinate 19,094 downwards.
TCGCGAGTCGGGGTCCATGTTCGAGGGGCTGCTCAGCGCGAGGGCGTTGTCAGGGCTCAGGCCCTCGCGGCGGATCTTGCGCAGCATGTCGAGTTCGCGCTTGCGGACGAAGTCGTTTCGCCGCTTGCGCTCGATCATAGCCTTGATCTCGGTCTTGGCGTAATCGCTCTCGGCGGAGTCTGTGCTGGGCGCGTCCAACTCCGTCCAATCCGTTGTCGGATTGGCCACGAAGCGCACCACTTTGCGCAGAAAGCCGCCGGTGTCCTTGCTCATGAATCAGTCGCCGAACATCTTCTGCTTGAGCTCGCGGCGTTGCTGGGCTTCCAGCGAGAGCGTCGCGGTGGGGCGGGCCAGCAGGCGGCCCAGGCCGATGGGTTCACCGGTTTCGTCGCAGAATCCGTATTCACCCGATTCGATGCGTGCCAGGGCCTGCGAGATCTTCTTGAGCAGCTTGCGCTCGCGGTCACGGGTGCGCAGTTCCAGGGCGTGCTCTTCTTCGATGGTGGCGCGATCAGCCGGGTCAGGCACGATGGAGGTGTCTTCGCGCAGGTGTTCGGTCGTCTCGCCGGCGTTGGACAACAGGTCGTCCTTTTGCTCTTCCAGGCGGGCGCGGAAGAAGTCCAGCTGCTTGTCGCTCATGTACTCGCCGTCCGGCATGGCCAGCAGTTCGGGCTCGGTCAGGTCCTTGCCGGCTTTCGATTTCCAGGCGTTGGCGAGTTTGGGGTCAACCTTGGTGGCAGGGGTGGGCATGTTGTCTGGGGTGCTGATTTTGGACGGCGTGCGTCCGGCAGTCACGGGTTTGGCTGATGGAACGGCTTCGACAGACTTGGTCGCAGCTTGAGCTGGGGTTTTCGCGGGCTTGGTCTCGGCAGGAGGGGTTTTGGCAGCAGCGCTGGCTTTCTTTGCTGCGGTTTTGGCGGCAGTTTTGACGGGCGGCGCGTCGGTGCTAATGGCCTTGGCGGTCTTGGCCGTGGCGGCCGAGGCCGATTTGCTCGCAGAGGCGGATGTTTTCGTCACAGGATCCTCCTTCCCAAAATGCGTGATCCACAGACAGGTGTCTTGAGTCGGTAACACGTGGCCGGGTACTGCTTCATCGCCTGCCGGTGCTAAAAGAGGGAGCCGATCGGGCACGCGCCTTCACGGGAAGCGCGCGGATTGTAGCGACGCTTGCAGGTGGTTTTCACCAGACTATCCCTCAAGGTGTTCATTTGCGTTACACCCGCCCGGTCATGAGAGGCATTGGTCCAGCCCGGCCTTGAACAGATCCTGGGGCAGGTCGATGCCGATGAAGACCATCTTGCTGACCTTGGTCTCGCCAGGAGCCCACTTGGGGCCCACGTCGCTGCCCATCATCTGATGGACACCTTGGAAGACCACTTTACGGTCCATCCCCGTGACGTTCAAGACCCCCTTGTAGCGCAGCATGCGCGGGCCGTAGATCTGGACCATGGAGCCCAGGAAGTCTTCCAGCTTGGTGGGGTTGAAGGGGCGGCTGGACTTGTAGACGAAGGACTTGACGTCATCGTCGTGGGCATGGTGGTGCGGGTGGTCGCAGTGCTCGCCATGCTCGTGGTCGTGATGGTGGTGATCATGACTGTGTCCGTCTTCCTTGAGGAAGTCGGGGTCGATGTCGAGCTTGGCGTTGAGGTTGAAGCCCTTGAGGTCGAATACTTCCTTCAGGGGCACGTCACCGAAGTGCACGCGCTTTTGCGGCGCACGAGGGTTCATGTGCTTGATGCGGTGGGCGAGCGCATCAGCTTCTTCCGGCGCGACCAGGTCGGTCTTGCTCATGAAGATCTGGTCGGCGAAACCCACCTGGCGGCGCGCTTCCTGGCGCTCGTCGAGCTGCTTGTCGCCGTGCTTGGCATCCACCAGGGTGACGATGGCGTCCAGCAGGTAGAGCTCGGCGATCTCGTCGTCCATGAAGAATGTCTGGGCGACGGGGCCTGGGTCGGCCACGCCGGTGGTCTCGATGACCACACGCTCGAAATTCAGGGTGCCAGCGCGTTTTTGCTTGGCCAGATCGGACAGCGTTTCGCGCAGGTCTTCGCGGATCGTGCAGCAGATGCAGCCATTGTTCATCTGGATGATCTGCTCTTCGGTGTCGGCCACGAGGATGTCGTTGTCGATGTTTTCCTCGCCGAATTCATTTTCGATCACGGCGATGCGTTGGCCGTGGGCTTCGGTGAGGACGCGCTTGAGCAGCGTGGTCTTACCGCTGCCCAGGAAACCGGTGAGGATGGTGACGGGAATCAGGCTCATGACACAAGTGTAGCCCCGTGTTGCGCCGCCAAGGCGGCGTCCGTGATGGATTTGACGCGACCATAGGGTATTCTTGCGGCATCACAACCACGACACCCCTGCCGTGTCCGAACCTTCTCATAGTCGACCGTCCAGGGCCGACAAGAACAACCATATCCCTCCCCACAAGCGGGAGCGAGATCAGCGTAGCCTGTTTGTCCGTCTGGTGGAATTTCTCTCCCCGGGGCCGGACTCCATGGACGAACTGATCGAAACCCTGGCAGACGCCGAGCACAAGGAACTGATCGAGCCCGAATCCCGTGTGATGCTGGAGGGCGTGATCCGCATGGCGAGCATGACGGCCGGCGACGTGATGGTGGCGGTCAAGCGCATGGACCTGCTGGACATCGATGCGCCGTATGACGAATTGCTGGGCCAGGTGATCGAAACGGGCCATTCGCGCTTTCCGGTGTTCGAGGGCTCGCGCGACAACATCATCGGCATGCTGATGGCCAAGGACCTGCTCAAGTTGCAGCGGGCGCCCGAGCTCAGCCTGCGCACCTTGTTGCGCACACCCGTGTTCGTGCCCGAGTCCAAGGGGCTCAACGAGCTGCTGCGCGAGTTCCGCTCGAACCGCAGCCACATGGCCATCGTGATCGACGAGTTCGGCAAGACGGCTGGCCTCATCACCATCGAAGACGTGCTCGAAGAGATCGTTGGCGAGATCGAGGATGAGTTCGACGAGGAAGACCTCCAGTCGAGCATCTTCACGCTGGCCGATGGCAGCCAGCGCGTGGCGGGCGACGCCTCCATCGTGTCGGTCAACGAGACCTTCGAGACGCACTTGCCCGAAGTGGATTTCGACACCATCGGTGGCCTGGTGGCGCACGAACTGGGGCGCGTGCCCCGGCGCGGCGAGCACGTGGACATCGGTGGGTTGCGCTTCTCGGTGATGCTGGCGCGAGGCGGCGCCGTGCGCTGGTTCAAGGTGACGCGTGCCCCCGATGTGTCCGAGCCCGTCGCGCAGTGAGCTGAGTCGATATGAGCTTGTGGATGCCTGGTGGGCATGAACGTGCCGCTGCTGTCTTGCCTGTGCTGATCTGGGCTGCCCTGTGTGGTGCGCTGCATGCCTTTTCGCTGTCGCCATGGTGTCAGGCCTGGCATGCGGCTGCGCCGGCCGTTTGCCAGACTGCGGCGCTGGGCCTGTTGCTGTGGGTCTTGTGGTCGGCTGAATTGAAGCCCGGGCAGGCTGCGGCGGCGAGTTGGCTTTATGGCACGGTCTGGCTGATCGGCGCCACGGGGTGGATGTACGTCAGTCTGCATCGCTATGGTGAATTGCCGGCCTGGTTGTCGGCCTTGGCGGTGGTGGCCTTGTGCATGGCCTTGTCACTCTATATGGCGCTGGTGGGCGGCTTGTGGGGGCGCTGGCGCAGGCAGGTCTGGTGGGCCGATGCCCTGCTGTTCGGTGGCCTGTGGTTGCTGGCCGAAATGGCCAGGGCGGTGATCTTCACCGGCTTCCCGTGGGGCGCCAGTGGCTACGGCTTGCTGGGTGCGCCGTTCGTGGCTTTGGCGCCCTGGCTGGGGGTGTATGGCCTTGGTGCGGTCTGGGCGACCTTGGTGGCTATGCTGGTATGGGGGCTGCGCGGTGTGGGTTCCATGGGGGCTCGGGTTCTGACTGCCGCTGGTGTCGTGGGTGGTGTGCTGGTGCTGGGTGCTTGGCCGGCAGCCTCGTTCACCAAGCCTCATGGCCGGCCCTTGAGCGTCACCCTGCTGCAAGGCAATGTGCCTCAGGACGAGAAGTTCGTGTCCGAGCGCCAGATCCCCATGCTGATCTGGCATGCAAGGCAGATCCTGTCTGCGCAGGGGCAACTGGTGGTGGCGCCCGAAACAGCCATTCCCCTGTTGCCCTCGCAGATGCCCGATGGCTATTGGGACAAGATCAAAGGCGGCTTTGGCCCAGCGAGCGGCAGGTTCGCCTTGATCGGTGTGCCGCTTGGCGATTTCGAGGCGGGCTACACCAACTCGGTGGCGGGGCTGTCGGCGCAGTCCATCCTGACGCCCGAGGGCATGTACCGGTATAACAAGCATCACCTGGTGCCCTTTGGCGAGTTCATCCCCTTGGGCTTCCATTGGTTTGTCCAGATGATGAACATGCCGCTGGGCGACTTCACCCGAGGCCCTTTGAATGCGCCGCCCTTTGTGGTGCTGGACCAGCGCGTGGCACCGAACATCTGTTATGAGGACCTTTATGGCGAGGAGATCGCCGCCCGTTTTCGCAATGAGGTGCAATCGCCCACCATCCTGGTCAACGTGAGCAACCTGGCCTGGTTTGGCGAGCAGGTCGCCATTCACCAGCATCTGCAGATCGCGCGCATGCGCTCGCTGGAATTCCAGTTGCCCACGCTGCGGGCCACCAACACGGGCGCTACCGTCGTGATCGACCACGAGGGCCGGGTGACGCATGCCTTGGCGCGCAACACGCAAGGGGTCTTGCAGGCTTCGGTGCAAGGGCGCGAAGGGGCGACACCCTTTGCCTGGTGGGCTTCGCGCTGGGGGCTTTGGCCATTGTTTGGTGCGGCCTTGCTGATGATGGCCATGGGGCGCTGGAGTGTGCGCAATGGCAAGTTGGGGCATGCCTTTGCAGGTGCGTCCGGCGTGGGCGCGCAAGGCGGTCCCGCCATTCACTAGAATCGAGCTTTTGTGCGCGGGGGTGGCGTCGTCATGTCGCCCCGGTGTCGCGAGACGAAACAAGACCCTCTTCATCGAAGGCGGTCATGGCTTTTCAGGTCATGGCCGGCATCAATTCAAGGCCAAGACATGCTGACTTTCCAGCAACTGATTCTGCGTTTGCAAAGCTACTGGGATGCCCAGGGCTGCGCGCTGCTGCAACCCTATGACATGGAGGTGGGCGCAGGTACGAGTCACACCGCGACCTTCCTGCGCGCGCTGGGCCCCGAGCCCTGGAAGGCAGCCTATGTGCAGCCCAGTCGTCGCCCGAAAGATGGCCGTTACGGCGAGAATCCCAATCGCCTCCAGCACTACTACCAGTACCAAGTGGTGCTCAAGCCAGCGCCATCCAATATCCTGGAGCTGTACCTGGGCTCGCTGGAGGCCCTGGGCTTCGATCTGAAAAAGAACGACATCCGCTTTGTGGAAGACGACTGGGAGAACCCGACGCTGGGCGCATGGGGCCTGGGTTGGGAAGTCTGGCTCAACGGCATGGAGGTGACGCAGTTCACCTACTTCCAGCAAGTGGGCGGTATCGACTGCAAGCCCATCACCGGTGAGATCACGTACGGTCTTGAGCGTCTGGCCATGTACCTGCAAGGCGTCGAGAGCGTGTACGACCTGATCTACGCACCCGGCGTGAAGTATGGCGACGTCTTTCACCAGAACGAGGTGGAGCAGTCCACCTACAACTTCGAGCACAGCAATGTCGAGTTCCTGCTGGGAGCCTTCACCAACTATGAAACGCAGGCCAAGTACCTGATGGAGCAGCAGCTTGCCTTGCCCGCTTATGAGCAGGTGCTCAAGGCCGCGCACACCTTCAACCTGCTCGATGCACGCGGTGCCATCTCGGTGACCGAGCGCGCTGCCTACATTGGCCGCATCCGCAACCTGGCGCGTGCCGTGGCAGCAGCTTATCTGGACAGTCGCGCCCGTCTGGGCTTTCCCATGGCCCCAAAGGCCTGGGCTGACGAAGTGATCGAACAACTGAACAACAAGAAGGCCGCCTGATCATGACGTCATCGAATCACAAGGCCAATCTGCTGGTCGAGCTGTTTGTGGAAGAGCTGCCGCCCAAGGCGCTCAAGAAACTGGGTGAGTCGTTTGCCAACGTGCTGGCCGACAGCCTCAAGGCCCAGGGCCTGACGCAGGCCGATGCCGCCGTGACCTCTTATGCCTCACCCCGTCGCCTGGCCGTGCATGTCACGCAAGTGGCTTCCAAAGCGGCAGATCAGGCTGTGCAGCAAAAGCTCATGCCCGTGAGTGTGGGGTTGGATGCCGCGGGCAACGCCACGCCGGCCCTGCTCAAGAAACTCGCCGCATTGGGCGCGGGCCCTGAAGCCGCGGCAACCCTGAAGCGTGCACCGGACGGCAAGGCCGAGGCCCTGTTCTTCGACAGCGTCAAGCCAGGTGCCACGCTGGCCGAGGGCCTGCAAAAGGCACTGGACGAGACCATCGCCAAGCTGCCTATTCCCAAGGTCATGACCTACCAGCTGGAGCACGGTGAAGGCGCCGATTTCCAGCCTGGCTGGACCAGCGTGAACTTCGTGCGCCCAGCCCATGGCCTGGTGGCGCTGCATGGTGACCAGGAAGTGGCCGTGTCGGCACTGGGCCTCAAGGCTGCACGCATCACGCGCGGGCACCGCTTCGAAGCGCGCACCGAGAAGATCATCCTCCTGACCGCCGATACCTATGCGGATCAGCTCAAGCAGGAAGGCGCCGTGATCGCCAGCTTCGCCGAGCGCCGTGCCGAGATCGAACGCCAACTGGCGGTTGCTGCGGCCAAGGCGGGCACGAACCTCAAGCCCATCGAAGACGAGGCCTTGCTCGACGAGGTCACCGCCTTGGTCGAGCGCCCGAATGTGTTGACGGGCCGTTTCGAAGAAGCCTTCCTGGAAGTGCCACAGGAGTGCCTGATCCTCACGATGAAGGCCAACCAGAAGTACTTCCCGCTGCTGGACGCCTCGGGCAAATTGACCAATCAGTTTCTCATCGTCAGCAACATCCGGCCTGAAGACCCCAGTGCCGTGATCGGCGGCAACGAGCGCGTGGTGCGCCCGCGTCTGGCCGATGCCAAGTTTTTCTTCGACCAGGACCGCAAGAAGACCCTGGCCTCGCGCCTGCCGGGTCTGGCCAAGGTGGTCTACCACGGCAAGCTCGGCACACAAGGCGAGCGTGCCGAGCGCGTGCGTGCCATCGCGCATGAGATCGTCAAGCAGTGGAGCCTGGGCACCGTGCCATTCACCGCTGATGACAAGGACCACTTCGATGTGCTGGACAGCAAGGCCCAGGAGGCTGCGCGTCTGGCGAAGGTCGACCTGCTGACCGACATGGTGGGCGAGTTCCCCGAGTTGCAGGGCATCATGGGCGCCTACTACGCGCGCCATGAGGGCTTGCGTGACGGCGTGGCCATCGCCATTGAAGACCACTACAAGCCGCGTTTCGCCGGCGATGCGCTGCCCCGCAACCACACCGGTACCGTGGTCGCCCTGGCCGACAAGCTGGAGACTTTGGTGGGCCTGTTCGGCATCGGTCAGTTGCCCACGGGCGACAAGGACCCGTTCGCCCTGCGTCGCCATGCGCTGGGTGTGATCCGTATCCTGGTTGAGAATAATCTGCCGCTGGAGTTGCCTGCCCTGATCGCCGCGGCGATCCCCGCGTTTGGCGAGCTGATCAGCAACCCCGCCGAGCACCTTCTGGCCTTCTTTTCTGACCGCCTGGCCGTGTCGCTGCGCGAACAGGGCTACAGCGCCCAGGAGGTCGATGCCGTGCTGGCCCTGCAACCGCCTCGCCTGGGTGATGTGCCCCGCCGTCTGGCTGCCGTGCGCGCCTTTGCGGCGCTGCCCGAAGCCGCGTCGCTGGCTGCGGCCAACAAGCGAGTGGGCAACATCCTCAAGAAGGCCGAGACCGCAGTCGAGGCCAAGGTGGACACCGCCTTGCTCAAGGAGGCCGCCGAGCACGCACTTTATGAAGCATTGCAGCGCACCGCCCCGAAAGCCCAAGCATCTTTCGAAGAAGGTGACTACACTGCAAGCTTGCAGGCGCTGGCCGTGCTCAAGGCGCCGGTGGACGCTTTCTTCGACGGGGTCATGGTCAATGCCGAAGACGCCGCCTTGAAGGTCAACCGCCTGGGCTTGCTGGCCACGCTGCATCAGGCCATGAACCAAGTGGCAGACATCTCCCGCCTGGCGGCCTGATCACGTGACAGGACGCATCCATCCCGGAGAGGGCATGAAACTGGTCATCCTCGATCGAGACGGCACGATCAACCACGAACGCGAGGACTACATCAAGTCCAGCGACGAGTGGGTGCCGCTGCCCGGGGCGCTGGAGGCCATTGCTCGCCTGAATCATGCCGGCTGGCACGTGGTGGTGGCGACCAACCAGTCCGGCATCGGCCGTGGCCTCTTCGACATGGTGGCCCTCAACGCCATGCACGCCAAGATGAACCAGATGCTGGCGCGCGTGGGCGGCCGGGTGGAAGCCGTGTTCTTCTGCCCGCATACACCAGAAGACCAGTGCACCTGCCGCAAGCCTTTGCCGGGTCTGTTCCAGATGATTGGCCAGCGCTTTGGCCGCAGCCTGGACGGCGTGCCCATGGTGGGTGACCTGCCGCGCGACGTGCTGGCGGCCCAGTCAGTGGGCTGCGAGCCGCACCTGGTGCGCACCGGCCAGGCGGCCACGATGAGCGAGGCCGACCTGTATGACTTGCGCCAGCGTGTGCCAGACCTGACCATCCATCCCGATCTGTCCGCCTTCGCGGACTTCCTCATCCTGCGGGATCGCAAGACCCATGGCGAAGACAGCCCGGTCACGACCCACATGGGAGAGTTGAGTTGAAACTCCCTGAGCCGACGCAGCTTGGTTTGTGGGGAGACGACGATCTCTGCACGGAACCGGCGTCGGCTGTATCTGCCGCTCCTCATCCTTTCTTGCCTCCTTTGACTGCTGCTGTATCGCCGCTTGCGGCTCCCCCGTCTTCTTCCCTGGCCACCGATCCTGCTGCGCGCGCAGATGGTGCCGCTCCCCGTGCCGATGGTGTGCTGCATGCACCCGCTTCACCTTTGCGCGTCCCCCATCACCATCATCAGGAATGCCATCCGGTGAGTGGCTTGCCCTGGTTTCGCCACCCGCAGGGGCAGCACGAAATCCGCCTGGGCAAGGCCGTGGTGTCGTATGAGATCAAGCGGGCGCGCCGTCGCAGCATCGGCATGGTGGTGGGCGTTGATGGCCTGAGCGTGCGTGCGCCCCGCTGGGTTTCGTCGACCGATATCGAAACCGCGCTGCGTGCCAAGGAGCGCTGGATCTGCGCCAAGTTGGTGGAGCAGCGCGAGCGTGCCCAGAAGCAGCTGTCGGCGCGCATCGAGTGGCGCGAAGGCGCGACCGTGCCTTACCTGGGCGAGTCGGTGGTGCTGGTGCTGGACCCCCGTGTGTCGGGTGCGGTGCTGCAAGCGCCTGCCGACAAGGCCGAACCAAGCCTGCCGGGCGTGGCTCAGCGCACCTTGCATGTGGGCTTGCCGGAGAACGCCTCGCCGGAGCAGATCCGCGATGCGGTTGAAGCCTGGTTGCAGCGCGAGGCGATCCAGGTCTTTCAGGCTCGCGTGCCGGTGTACGCGGATGAGCTGGGCGTGTCGGTGCGCAAGGTCAGCCTGTCTTCGGCCAAGACGCGGTGGGGCAGTGCCAGTGCCGATGGTTCGATCCGCCTGCACTGGCGTCTCATCCATTTCAGCCGGAGCGTGATCGACTACGTGGTGGCGCACGAGCTGGCGCATCTGCGCGAGATGAACCACAGCCCGCGCTTCTGGGAAGTGGTGCGTTCGGTGATGCCCGAGTTCGATGTGCCGCGCGACCAGTTGCGTCACGCGGTCATTCCGGATTGATTACACAGCTTCGAACCGCAATGTGCCTTGCGCGTCACGCTGGCGGCACAGCTGGCCTCTGTGCCACAGGTAGTTCAGGTGAGCGATGGCCTCGCCCATGGCGAAAGTGGTCTGGTGCAGATCCAGCTGGCGCTTGAACAGCACCGGCAGCATCTCGGCAGCGCTGCTGGGTTGCTGGCGGCAGGCCTGCAGGACATCGGCCAGACGCGCGTCATGGTGGTCCTTCAGTTGCTGGATGCGCGCGTGGATACCGGTGAAAGGCAGGCCATGAGAGGGCAGGGCGAGCGTGTCAGCCGGCAGCGTGGCCATGGCGTCCAGTGAGCTCAAGAAAAGGCCCAGCGAATCGCCTTCGGGTTCCAGGTCCACCACGCTGACGTTGGTCGAGATGGCGGGCAGAAGCATGTCGCCCGAGATCAGCAGGCCGTCGCGCTCGTTGAACAAGGCGATGTGCTCGGGACTGTGGCCATAACCGGCCAGGCAGCGCCAGTCACGCTCGCCAATGGGCACCACCATGTCGTGGCGCAGGCGCCGGTAGGCATATGGCACGGCCGGCACCAGGCTGCGGAAGTAGTTGCTGCGGCCTTTGATTTTCTCTACGTCGTCGGGCTTGTTCAGCCCATGTTCCTTGAAGAACTCGGCTGCACGCGGGCCACCGAAGCCCGTGGTCGATTCACAGGCCAGTTGGGCCGCGAAGTGGTCGGTGGCGCTCATCCACAGCCGGGCGGGCGCGTCGGGCGCGCTGAACTCGTCGATCAGCCATTGGGCGTTGCCGACGTGATCCGGGTGCATGTGGGTGACCAGCATGCGGATCAGGGGCTTGTCCTTCAGGTCGTTGGCCCACAGCGTCTGCCATGCCTGGCGGATGGGGTCGGTCGCCACACCGGCATCGACGATGGTCCAGCCGGGGCGGCCTTCCAGTTCGTCATCCAGCGCCCACAGATTGATGTGATTGAGCGCAAAGGGCATGGGCATGCGCAGCCAATGCAGGCCCGGGCGCAGGCTCATCAGCTCGCCGGGGCCCGGTTGTGCCTGGCCAAGGGGGTAATGCAATGGAGGCGAAGAAGATGACATGACAAGGGTCGGGATCAAGACCGGCCCATTGTGCCCTGCTACCCAAATTGGTGCTCACAAGGTGCCTGGAAGGCAGGCTTGGCAAAAAATGCACCCGGGCCAAAGCCGGCCCGGGTGAGACGCATCATCCGTTAGGTGACACAGGTCTAGAGGAGACGACTTCATTGTTATGCATGATGACAAGTTGAGCATCATGGCAAACACGGAGATGCACGGATCTTTGCATCGGCCCCCGGATTGGGGGCATCCCTTACTTACACTTCAGGGTATGAAACTTGACCAACTGTTTGACAACAACCGTGCCTGGGCGCGTGACATCGAGCAACGCACGCCGGGCTTTTTCTCCCGGTTGCAGCAACAGCAATCACCGGAGTACCTCTGGATCGGCTGCGCGGACAGCCGGGTGCCGGCCAACGAGATCTGCGGCCTGCTGCCCGGCGAGCTGTTCGTGCACCGCAATGTGGCCAATGTGGTGGTGCACTCCGACCTGAACTGCCTGTCGGTGATGGAGTTCGCCATTGACTCGCTCAAGGTCAGGCACATCATGGTCGTGGGGCACTACGGTTGCAGCGGTGTCAGGGCCGCGATGGAAAACCTGCGCATCGGCATCGCCGACAACTGGCTGCGCCACGTGCAGGACGTGCGCAACCAGCACCAGGCCTGGCTGTCTGCCATTGCCGATGTCAACGTGCGTCATAACGCCTTGTGCGAGCTCAACGTCCTGGAGCAATGCCTCAACGTCTGTCATACCACCGTGGTGCAGGACGCCTGGGAGCGAGGCCAGGCCGTCACCGTCCATGGCTGGGTATACGGCTTGCATAATGGTCTGATCAATGATCTGAGCATGTCCGTGGCGACGCCCGATGCCTTGACCGAGGCCTACACCGAGGCCCTGGCCCAGTTGAAGCAGCGCTACGCCACCGAGGCTTGATCCGCGATCCCGCACTGTTCCCAAACTGCTTCGTCAGGGCCAACGATGTTCCCACAACAGCTGACCGACCCCCGGGTATTCGAGATCGCCAAGGCGCTGCTCGATGGGTTCGACCGCCACTACAAGATCTTCAGCCAGACCAATGCCCAGTCCAAGAAGCGCTTCGAGGAGGCCGATTGGCACGGTCAGCAGACAGCCCAGAGGGTGCGCATCGAGTTCTATGACCTGCGTGTGGAAGAAGCCGTCGAGCGCTTGGAGCAGGATTACCAGGCCAGCACCCTGCCCATGGAGGTCTGGCACCAGATCAAGCTGTTCTACATCGGCCTGCTGACCGGCTACAAGCAGCCCGAGCTGGCCGAAACCTTCTTCAACTCGGTCACCATCAAGATCCTGCACCGCAATTACTACAAGAACGACTTCATTTTCGTGCGGCCGGCGGTGTCGACCGAGTACATCGACGACGAGGAAGAGAACGGCAATGCCACCTTCCGGGCCTACTACCCAACGCGCGACAACCTGCGCGAGATGCTCAAGACCCTGGTGCAGAGCTACGAGCTGGCCGTTCCCTTCGATGACCTGGACCGCGACATCGGCTTTGTCTACGAGGCACTGCTGGAGCAGGTCGGCAATGTGCGGCTGCGCACCAACTTCCAGATACAGGCGCTCTCGTCACTGTTCTTTCGCAACAAGGGCGCCTACATCGTCGGCAAGGTGGTCAATGGCTTTCGCAGCCTGCCGTTTGCCATTCCCATTCTGCACAACTCCAAGAACCGCCTCTACATCGATGCGGCCCTGTTCGGTGAAGACGATCTGCTGGCGCTTTTCAGCTTTGCGCGCGCCTACTTCATGGTCAACATGCCGGTGCCGTCGGCCTATGTGCAGTTCCTGCGCACGCTGATGCCGCGCAAGCCGCGTGGCGAGCTCTACAGTGCCATCGGCCTGCAAAAGCATGGCAAGAACCTGTTCTACCGGGATTTCCTCTTCCACCTCAAGCATTCGAGCGACAAGTTCCGCATCGCGCCGGGTATCAAGGGCATGGTGATGCTGGTGTTCGACCTGCCGTCCTACCCGTTCGTCTTCAAGGTCATCAAGGACTACTTCCCGCCGCAGAAGGAAACCACGCGCGAGATGATCATGGGCAAGTACCAGCTCGTGAAACAGCATGACCGGGTGGGGCGCATGGCCGACTCGCTGGAGTTCACCAATGTGGCTTTCCCGCGTCACCGCTTCGACGAGGAGCTGATCGCCGAGTTGAAGAAGTTCGCGCCTTCGGTGATGGAGGAAGAGGAGGGCGGCAAGGTGCTGGTGCTCAAGCACCTCTACATCGAGCGCCGCATGGTGCCGCTCAACATCTACATCCAGGAGGCCAAGGACGAGTCGCTGGAGCATGCCGTCATCGAGTACGGCAATGCCTTGAAGGATCTGGTTGCGGCCAACATCTTCCCTGGCGACATGCTGTGGAAGAACTTCGGCGTGACGCGCAACGGCAAGGTCGTGTTCTACGACTACGACGAGATCGAGTACGTCACAGACTGCAACTTCCGCAAGGTGCCAGAACCTCGCAACGAAGAAGACGAGATGTCAGGCGAGATCTGGTACTCGGTCGGCCCGCACGATGTCTTCCCGGAGACCTTCGGGCCCTTCCTTTTGGGCGACCCGCGCGTGCGCGCAATCTTCATGAAGCACCATGCGGATCTGCTGGAGGTGGACTTCTGGCAGCAGCACAAGGAGCGTATCGCGGCGGGCTATGTGCACGACGTGTTCCCGTATGACCGGGCGCGGCGTTTCATCCACAAGATCCAGTTCAGTCCATCGCAGCAGACCGAGCCTTCTGACGAGATCGCGCCCACCGAAGAGCCGGTGGACGTGCGCCCGCTGGGCCGTGACATACACGACCAGGGCACCTTGTCCGGCTTCACAACCGGGGTGGCTTCAAGCGGAGATTGAACCGGGGCCCGGAGCGGAGCGCGTGCTGGCTTACCAGAGCTGCCACCAGGGCTTCTTGGCCAGGGTGGGCTGCTCTTCAGCCACCTGGCTGCCCAGGTAGCGGCTGTTGGGGAAGCTCTGCTTGAGCACGCGCAGGGTGTCGTCGCGCAGTTGCGCCAGGCCCAGGCTGTCATAGCTTTGGGCCATGATGTAGAGCGCTTCCTCGATGGCCGGGGACTGGCGGTAGTCCTTCACGGCCTGCTGGGCGCGGTTGGCGGCGGCCAGGTAGGCGCCACGGCGCAGGTAGTAGCGCGCCACGTGCACCTCGCCGGCTGCCAGCGAGTTGACGATGTGGTTCATGCGCAGTCGGGCGTCTGGCGCGTACTTCGAGTTCGGGAAGCGTTCGCTCAGCTGCCGGAACGATTCATAGGCATCGCGCGAAGCCTGCTGGTCGCGCTCGGCCAGATCCTGATTGGCCAGGCGCCCGAACAGGCCCAGATCGTCATTGAAATTGACCAGGCCTTGCAGGTAGTAGGCGTAGTCCAGCGCGGGGCTGGTGGGGTGCAGGCGGATGAAGCGCTCCAGCTTGGCCAGGGCCTGGGCCTTTTCGCCGGTCTTGTAGTAGGCGTAGGCCAGGTCAATCTGGGCCTGCTGCGCCAGGATGGTGCCCGACGCGCGCGCCTCGACCTTTTCCAGCCGCTTGATCGCGCTTTCGTAATTGCCGTCAGCCGCCTCGTCTTTGGCGTCTGCGTACAATTTGTCCGGGCTGATGTTGGCAAACTCGTCTTGAGGAGCCGATCCGCATGCCGCCATCAAGGCACTGGCAGTCAGTGCCAGCAGGCCGGCGCGGGTGCCGGTCCAGGTGCTCCAAGAGGTGTTCTTCAGCAGTTTCACGTGTGTAGGTCGCGGATCGCTCCGCCAGCAGTCTCGCCTTACAGCGCCAGAACCCGCAGTATAGAAGCCCCGTGGCGCTTCTTTCTTTCGCTCAACACCTTTGTTTGCCAGATGGCCCGACGATCATTCCCCGCACCCGCTGCCCCTCCTGTTGACGAGACGTCTTTGCCACAGGAGCTGGATCTCGCGGACGAGGACTGGGCCGATGAGCCCGGTCAGGATGCGCCCACGCCGGCAAAGGAGCCCGAGCGCCGCGACATGGTGGTGGCGTCCGCCTCGCATGGTCAGCGCCTGGATGTGTTTCTGGTCGCAGGCGCACCGGAGTTCTCGCGCAGCCACCTCAAGCACCTGATCGAGGAGGGCTGCGTCGAACTGGATGGCAAGGCGGTCAGCACGGCCTCGCGCAAGGTGGCGGCTGGGCAACGTGTGTCCGTGCTGCTCAAGCCCACGGCGCAGAGCCAGGCCTTCGTGCCCGAGAAAATGGACCTGGATGTGGTGTTCGAGGACGCGCACCTGCTGGTGGTCAACAAGCCTGCTGGGCTGGTGGTTCACCCCGCCGCAGGCAACTGGACCGGGACATTGATGAATGGCCTGCTGGCCCACCACGCCGGGGCGGTGGATCTGCCCAGGGCGGGGATCGTGCACCGCCTGGACAAGGACACCAGCGGCCTGATGGTGGTGGGCAAGACGCTGGCGGCCGTCACGGCGCTGACCAGGGCGATCGCCGCCAGAGAGGTCAGCCGCCAGTACCTGGCGCTGGTGCACGGCGTGGTGGACGAGGCCTTCTCGGTGACGTCGTCCATCGGTCGCGACCCGGTGACGCGGGTGAAGATGGCGGTGGTGCCGTCCGGCAAGCCGGCCCGCACGGACGTGCAGCGCCTGATCGTCGGTGAATGGGCGCCAGCGCCTGTGGTGGCCAAGGGGGAGCGTCCGCTCGTGCGTGCCTACAGCGGTGTGCTGTGCACCTTGCATACGGGGCGCACGCACCAGATCCGCGTGCACCTGAGCAGCCGTCGCCACCCGCTGGTGGCCGACGCGGTGTACGGTGGTGCGCAGGCACTGGGCATGACCCGCCAGGCCTTGCATGCCACGCGCTTGTCCTTCCAACATCCTATCGAGGCGCGCGCCCTGTCTTTCGAGGCGCATTTGCCTCAGGACATGGCGCAGGCATGGGCGACTTTGTCCGAGGTGTCACACGAGGTTTGAGTCCGGTTTGATGTTGCGCGCCACGATCATCGCAACTGGTGCATAATGCGCTGACAGACATCGGGTACAAAACC
Source organism: Burkholderiales bacterium (assembly GCA_003963115.1). Taxonomy (GTDB): domain Bacteria; phylum Pseudomonadota; class Gammaproteobacteria; order Burkholderiales; family Burkholderiaceae_C; genus Aquabacterium. Next base: position 3,144 of record RXJQ01000022.1, on the reverse strand, counting down.
CAGATGCAGGCCCGGATACAGGCGGCTTTCGAGAAAGCCCGCCTTGGGAATGAAGCCCTGAAGGCTTGTCCCGGCCTGGTGACCACCTCCCAGAGGTTCCTTTTTTGACACACAGGGCGGAGAGACGCCCAACGCAGCCAGGTTCGCAGGCTCCCGCTGGCTTTCAAGGGGGCTGTCGGCATGGCGTTTTTCGCGGCGGTCACACCAGACCGGCCGGCCATATTCGATTGAAGAGATGGAAGTCCTCAATCCTCAGGATGCTCAGAACATCCTTGAAGCGGCGCTGATGTGCGCAGACCAGCCCATGACGGTGCGCGAGATGCGCCAGTTGTTCGACGACACCCTGTCGGCCGACGGCATCCTGGCTTTGCTTGCCGATATCGGTGGGCGCTGGGAGGGCCGAGGTATCGAGTTGCGGCAGGTGGCCAACGGCTGGCGCTTTCAGACCCGTGCGGACGTGCAGGCGCACCTCGATCGCCTCAACCCCGAGAAACCGCCCAAGTATTCGCGCGCCACGCTGGAAACCCTGGCCATCATCGCCTACAAGCAGCCGGTGACCCGTGGCGACATTGAAGACATCCGCGGCGTCACGGTGAGTTCCAACATCGTCAAACAACTGGAGGACCGTGGCTGGGTCGAGGTGATTGGTCACCGCGATGTGCCTGGCAGGCCGGGCCTGTATGCCACGACCAGGCAGTTTCTTGACGACCTGGGGCTGGCCTCGCTCAGTCAGTTGCCGACGTTGGATGGCCTGCCTGCCAGCCAGGCGCTGTTGCCTGGCCTGGAGGCCGAGGAACCTGTCCTGGCTTCTGCCAACGATGCCGATGCCGAGCCCAGCGAAGACCAGGCTTCCTTGCTGGATGAGTCCGCCGTGCCTTCGCCGCACCATCACGAACCGTATACCGATAACCCCGCTCCATGACCACCGACAACGTGCCCATGCAAGAACCCAATGAACAGCCTTTGGTCGCCGAAGAGGTGGTCAAGCCCAAGCGCACACGCCGTGCCAAGTCAGCCGACGAGGCTGCCGCAGTGACCACTGAACCGGTGGCCGAAGTGGCTGCCGAAGCAGCGCCAGCCAAGAAGGCGGCCACGCGCCGCAAGAAGGTGGCCGAAGCTGCCGAGGTCGCTGACGTTGCCGAGACCTCTGCGCCCTCGGAGGCAGTGGCTGAGGAAGCCGCGCCGCTCAAGCCCAAGCGCGCGCCACGCAAGAAAGCCGTCGAGTCTGAGCTTGCTCTGGCAGAGGCTTTGCCTGATGCGCCTCGCGAGGAGGCTGCGCACGGCTTCATCCAACTGGCACCTGAGGAGCTCGTGAGCTCTGTGGCTGAGCCTGATGCTGAATCGGGTGCCCAGGATGCCATGGCTGGTGGTGACGCTGGCGAAGGGCGCGAGCAGTCTTCTCGCGGTTCTCGTCGTGAGCGTGATCGCGACCGTCGGGGTCAGCGTGGTGATCGCCAGCCGCACCCTGAGCGCCGGGAGGCTCAGGCCGAAGGTGAAGAGGGCGAGGGGCTGGAAGGTGAGCAGGCAGATGATCAGTCTGGCGAACAACGTCCTTCCCGTCGCGCGGCCATCGCCGCTGAGCAGGCCACGGAGGTGTTTGCGGAGTTGCTGTCTGGCGATTTCGACAAGCAGCGCGAGGAAGAGGCTGCCGAGGCTGCCGCTTCCGAGGAAAGTGGCCCGTATAAGCGCGTGCTGCGCCCCGAGCCTGACGCACCCAAGCTGCAGAAGGTGCTGGCCCAGGCGGGGGTCGGTTCGCGCCGCGACATCGAGCAGATGATCGAAGACGGCCGCATCGAGGTTAATGACCAGGTGGCGCACATCGGTCAGCGCATCTCCTTCGGGGACCGCATCAAGGTCGCGGGCCGCCCGATCAAAGTGCGTATTTCGCCGCCGCCGGCCCGTATCCTGGCCTATCACAAGCCAGTGGGTGAGGTGGTCACGCATGACGACCCGCAAGGCCGTCCGACGGTGTTCCAGCGCCTGCCGCGTCTGAGCAATGGCAAGTGGATGTCCGTTGGTCGTCTGGACCTCAACACGGAAGGTCTGTTGCTGTTCACCAACTCCGGCGAGTTGGCCAACCAGTTGATGCACCCGCGCTTCGGCGTGGAGCGCGAGTACGCCGTGCGCGTGCTGGGTTCGCTCGACGAGGCCTCACGTGAAAAGCTGCTGACCGGTGTCGAGATCGAGGGGCAGTCCGCATCCTTCCTCTCCATCAGCAACAGCAGCGGCGAAGGCGTGAACCAGTGGTATCGCGTGGTGATCACCGAAGGCCGCAACCGCGAAGTGCGCAAGCTGTTTGACGCGGTCGGTCTCACGGTCAACCGTCTGATCCGTGTGCGCTATGGCGCCATCGTGCTGCCGCGCGGTCTGCGCCGCGGCGTGTGGGTCGAGCTGGGTGAGTCCGACGTGCGTGCCGTGAAGTCGCTGGCTGGCATGGACCGTCAGGAATTCGACCGTAACAACAACCGTGGCGGCGGCAAGGGCCAGAACAAGCAGCAGCAAGGCTTCAAAGGCAAGCCGCAAGGCGGCCGTGGTCCGCAGCAGGGGCACCAGGGCGGTCGGCCGCAGCAAGGCGGTCAGGGCGGTGGCCAGGGTGGTCAGGGCGGCCAGGGTGGATACGGCAACAAGCAGCAGCGTGGTCCCATGCAGGATCGCCAGCAGTCGCAGCGTCATGATGGGGACGATGACGTGGATCACGTCGGACCGATTCCGAACCCCTTGGAGCAGACTTTCGACCGTCGTTTTGCCAAGGGCTCCCAGCGGATCACGTCGGGTTTTGGTCGTCCGGACCAGAACCGTGGCGCCGAGCAAGGTGGTGGCCAGAAGAAGGGGCAGGGTCCCCGCCAGCCGGATCCGCTGCAGACTTCGGTGGGCTACATCGGGGCCGATGCCTATTTCGGCAAGAGCGGTGGTGGTGGCCGCCGAGGTGGTGGCGGTGGCGGCCGAGGTCGTCGCTGATGTGAATTTCAGATGGCAGCAAATCGCGCCGAGGGAAACCCGAGTTGACAAGTCGCCGTCGCTTGCCTGTGGTGTCGTGAACTGTCACTAGGGATGCACTGAAAAAGGTCCGCTCACTGGCGTATGACTTGCATGCCTGTGCTTCAGCACAGGAGGCCATATGAAGCAGCAAACCCTCGCAATGGC